>CACYQT010000050.1 GCA_902776645.1 uncultured bacterium
TCTCATATGTTGTGAAACGATACGAACACTCCAGACACATGCGGCGGCGGCGAACAGACGCCGCATCCTTCGACATACGTGTCTCGAGAACTTTATCCGAATCTTTTCCACATTTTGGACAACGCATAACTGATTTTCCTTATTCAACTGCTCTACTGACATCCCTCGTCTCCATCCTCCGTCCAGCCCGTCCTTCACCGTTAGAACAAATCCCGTGTCACTCGCTCGATTCCCGTCGCCTTCCCGTCCTCGCCGACCGTCACAACCGTGCCATTCAGCCGTATTCCCTTGTCGTTCACAAGAAAACGGCTCGGCATGCCGGTCGTGAAGCGATGCAGCACAGGCTCGATCTCCCGCCCGAGAATCGATTCGCGCGCTCCCACCATGCCGACATCGCATTGGAACGCCGTCCCCCCCGCGAAAATCTGCTGGTCCGCCGTCGGCACATGCGTATGCGTACCGAGCACGGCGCTCACACGCCCGGCCAGATAGCGGCCCATCGCGATCTTCTCGCTCGTCGCCTCCGCATGGAAATCGACGATGATCACGGGCGTTTCGACACGGATTTTCTCCACAAGTTCGTCCGCCTTCGTAAACGGGCAGTTCGACGGAACGCCGATGAACGTCCGCCCGATCAGCGATATCACGCCGACCTTCACACCGTTCCGCGCCTCGAACACGCCGTATCCGCGGCCGGGCTGCGCATCGGAGAAATTCGCAGGACGCAACACGTTGCCGACGCTTTCGATCTCGTCTGGAAACTCCTTCTGATCCCATACATGGTCGCCGGACGTGAAGACGTCAACGCCGCTTTCGTCAAGCTCGGCCAGGCACGATTTCGTGAAACCGCCGCCGCCGGCCATGTTTTCGCCGTTCGCGATGCAGAAATCACAGCGGTTCTCCCGCATCAGCTCACGGACCGTCATCTTGACAGCCTGACGCCCCCCCTTCCCGACTATGTCGCCTATGAACAATATCCGCATCGCTTCACCTTGCATTCGCAGCCACGCGGGCAAAACGCCCTGCAAGCATCATTTCCTTTTCCTGTCTATTTTTCTTTTTTTGCTTCCCAAGAAGAAAAAAACTTTAAAATAATATAATTCATTGCGTCCATTCTGCTATTTTTCAGCGCAAAATGAAATATAGTATTTCCATATGCCATGACTTTTTATTTACTCAATCGCTAAAATGGAAAATCGCCATGTCCAGACAACCATCATCCGGCTCCCCTAGAAAAATCTTCCGCCAGGCCTCCGCCTACCAGTACGACTCCGAACATCAGGCCAGATCCAAGGCGGACATGACGGAATTCGAACTGAAGCAACTGTTCCCCAAGCATGTATGGAAGCCCGGCACCTTGCTGATGCCCGTGCCCGTCGTGCTCGTTTCATGCGGCGGCGGCAAGTCGCCCTACGCCCCGAACATCATCACGGTCGCATGGGCTGGAACCATTTGCTCGGATCCCGCCATGCTGTCCATCTCAGTCCGGCAGGAACGCTATTCCCACGAAATCATCTGCCGCACACAGGAATTCGTCGTCAACGTACCGACCGCCCAGCAGGCGAAAATCACGGACTGGTGCGGCATGAAATCCGGCCGTGACGTCGATAAATTCGCGGAAACACGGCTCACGCCGCTGCCCGCCACGCAGGTCAAATGCCCCATCATCGCGGACTGCCCTCTGAACATCGAATGCAAGGTCGTCAAAACCATCCCGCTCGGAACGCATGACATGTTTCTGGGGAAAATCGTCGCCGTCTCCATCGCGGACAGCCTGCTGGACCGCCGCGGCAAGCTTGACACGGAGCATGCGGATCTGCTCGCCTACGCGCATTCCGAATACCACGCCCTCGGGCGGAAGGTCGGCTCCTTCGGCTTCTCCGTCAGAAAACGCAAATGAACAGAAAGCTCCGACGGCGTCCCGCCGTCGGAGCAGTCAGTCCAACATTGCCGAAAATTGCAAAAATCTCTTTTTTCCCATATAAACGCCATTGAAAATTGGCATTTTCCAGTTGAAACGTTAATTTTCCATACTAGACATAAAAACATTCCGTTCCCAGAAACAAAAGCAACGAAAAACAAGGAGTTTTCACCATGGCATTGAGAGTAGGTGTTGTCGGTTGCCGAGGCATTGGTACCACCCATGCAACAGCCCACAAGAACGACGAGCTGGCCGAACTCGTGGCCGTCTGCGACGTCGTCAAATCACGCGCGGATGAACTGGCCGCCAAGTTGCAGGTCAAGGCGTACTACAGCCTGGACGACATGCTCGCAAACGAACAGCTCGACATCGTCGACGTCTGCACGGGCGGTCCTGAAAACGGCGGATGGCACGGCGTTCCCGTCATGCAGGCCCTTTCGGCCGGCAAGCATGTCCTCTGCGAAAAGCCCATCTCCAACGACGTCGAGGAGGCCCGCCAGATGGTCGCCCTCGCCGCCAAGAACAACCTCTACCTCGGCGTGAACCTGAACCACTACTTCACACAGCCCGCGGACGACGCCAAGAAACTGATCGCCGAAGACAAGATCGGCGAAATCATCTACCTGCACCTCCGCATGGGCTTCCCGGGCTCCGAATGGGCCTACGCCCGCACGGCCGGCGCCAACATGGAAGGCTACCCCTACTTCCACGTCAAGGCGTTCCTCGCCCACCCGTTCTCCATCATGCGCTACTTCGGCGGCAACGTCGCCCAGATCCAGTCCTTCATGAGCAAGCCGTCCTACCGCATCAAGACGGCCGACCCCATGGTCTCCGTCAACTCCATCCACCTCAAGTTCGAAAACGGCGCCATCGGCTACATGTTCTCCTCCCGCGGCGACACGACGAACTACTACGGCGGCTGGTGGTCCATCGAAGTCGGCGGCACGAAAGGCACCTTCGCCATTGAAAACTGCGTCGAGAAACTCATCTACCAGCCCGGCCAGGGCAATCCGGACTACACCGCCGGACAGGGCCTCGGCAAAGCCCCCGAAGCCATCGTCACCGACTACGGCGTGACCGATTTCGGCACCACCTTCCCGCGCCGCATCCACTGCTTCCTCGAAGACGTCACGAACGGCGTCCCGAAGAACAAGCTCCGCGCCTCCGGCCGTGACGCCCTCGCCACGCTGGAATACACGTTCGCGGCCATCGACTCCTTCGAGCACGGCGGCATCCTCGTGAATCCGCATCCGCTGCCGTTCGTCAAGCCCGACCCCAACAACCAGTAACAACCACCCGGCATCCCCGCAAAATCGTGGGGATGCCATTAAATTATTATACTATAAGGACATACGATTATGAAAATTGGTGTCAACTCTGTTCTCTTCGGCGCGTTCGACATGGACACCGCCTTCAAATGGACGAAAGTCTGCGGCTATGACGCAATCGAAATCTCCGCCATCGGCGGCATGAGCGAACATCTCGTTCTCGACAGCCATTGGCGCAAATGCTGCACCGCCATCAAGAAACTTATCAAAGAATACGACCTTCCCGTGCAGGCCATGGAACAGCCCAGCCAGGATCCGAAAATCATGAAGCTCGCCTTCCAGGCCGCCGCCGAAATCGGCTGCCCCGTCGTCAACTGCGGCCCGGGCGGGAAAATGGGTGACGAAGCCACCTTCCAGCAGTCCGTCGACAGCCTTGGCAAACTCGCGGATCTCGCCGCCAAATACGGCGTCACCCTCTGCGCGAAGGCCCACGTCGGCGCCGCCATCTGGAACACGCCCACGACGCTCAAACTGCTCGAAGCCGTCAATCATCCGAACTTCGGCCTGGACATGGATCCCTCCCACATCTACCGCGCCAACGAAAATCCTGTCGACGCCATCGCGGCCGTCATCTCCCGCATCAAGCATGTCCATATCCGTGACTGCAAAGGCCGCCAGCAAGGCCCAGGCGAACCCTGCAACCAGGCCAATGGCCGCGGCGACATCGATCTGCTCGGCTACATCCGCGTCCTCCGCAAATACAACTACGACGGCCCGATCGATCTCGAAGTCATCGGCACGAAGGCCAAAGGCTACGAGCTGCCCGCCTGCGTCGCCATCGCGGCCGAGACGAAGGGCCATCTGACAGCCTGCCTGCAGGCCGTCGGCGAACGCTAATCCACCATCTACGCGAAAGCGGAGCGCAGCATCGGCATCCATGAAGAAATCGCCTCTTGCCAACACAGGATTCGCAGGCTTCATCGGGACGCAGTTCCTCGGGGCGTTCAATGACAACATCTTCAAGATGCTTGTCATCTGCGCCGCCGCGGCGGTTTTGACGCCGGAGGCCAAGCGGGACTACATCCCGCTCGCCTCCGCCCTCTTCATCCTGCCGTATCTGCTGTTCTCCGCCTTCGCAGGCTATCTGGCGGACCGATTCTCCAAACGGTCCGTCATGATCGCCACAAAGGCCGCCGAAATCGTCATCATGGCGACCGGCCTCGTCCTTTTCCATTTCAACGCCGTCTACGCGCTTCTCGCGGTCCTCTTCTGCATGGGGGCCCAGAGCGCCTTCTTCAGCCCCGCCAAATACGGATTCCTTCCGGAAACCCTCCCGCCGGAAAACCTTTCCAGCGGCAACGGCGCGACGCAGCTCTTCACATTCCTCGCGATCATCCTCGGCGGATGGGCGGGCAGCCAGCTGGCGGACACATACAAGGCATCCTTCCGCACGGCCGCTCTCTATCCCGTCGCCATCGCGATCGCAGGCTTCGCCGTCAGTTTTCTCATCACCCGCACCAAGCCCGGTTCGCCAAACGCGAAACCGACCTTTGATCCAGTCTCCCCACATTTGCGCACGTTCGCCGAAATGCGCAAAAACAAAGCCCTGCTCTTCTGCCTCCTCGGCAACACGTATTTCTGGTTTCTGGGAGCCCTCTTCCAGGCCAACATCCCCTTCATCGTGCAGGACGATCTCAAGCAAGGCGACCAGATGATCGGCTATCTGCAAGGCGCCGTCGCCCTCGGCATCGGCATCGGCTCAGCCGCCGCGGGCTTCCTCTCCAGAGGGAAGATCGCCTTCCATTTCGTACTGCCCGCAGGCCTGCTGCTCGCCGTATGCGCCCTCGCGTTCGGACTCACCAGTTCGCATGTCGTGCCCGTTCTCGCCATCACCGCCGCCCTCGGCGTGACCGGCGGTTTCTACCAGCTGCCGCTCAGCACGGGAATCCAGCAGTACAGCCCCGAAGACAAACGCGGCGCCTATCTCGCCGCAGGCAACGCTCTCGACTGCATATCCATGCTTCTGGCATCCGCCCTCCATTGGCTCCTCCTGAAGCCGCTCAAACTCTCGCCGGGCGCCGTCATCGTCGTCCTCGGAGCCATCACCCTTGGCGTTGTCGCCGCCTTGAAGGCATTCATGCCACGCGACTTGAAATCAGTGAAAACAGCAGATTAACACCATGGCCCAAGTCACTCTCGAACATGTTGGAAAAGTCTATCCGGGCGATGTCCGTGCCGTAAAGGACTTCAATCTCACCATTGAAGACGGCGAGTTCATCGTCATGGTCGGGCCGTCCGGTTGCGGCAAGTCCACCACCCTCCGCATGGTCGCCGGTCTGGAGGAAATCTCCGAAGGCACGATCAAAATCGGCGGCCGCATCGTCAACGACGTCCTCCCGAAAGACCGCAACATCGCCATGGTCTTCCAGAACTACGCCCTCTATCCGGACAAGACCGTCTATGAGAACATGGCCTTCTGCCTCCGCATGCGGAAATACCAGCCGGAGGATGACAAACAGCGCAAAGGCCCCTTCGCGCCGCTCATCAACTGGTGGCGGAACCGCCGTGAGAAAAACGCGGAGATCGACCGCCGCGTCCGCGAAGCCGCGGACATTCTCGGCATACAGGATCTGCTTGACCGCCGTCCGAAGGCGCTGTCCGGCGGACAGCGCCAGCGCGTCGCCGTCGGCCGCTGCATCGTCCGCAATCCCGCCGTGTTCCTCTTCGACGAACCGCTTTCCAATCTGGACGCCAAGATGCGCGTCCAGATGCGCACGGAGATCTCACGTCTCCACAACAAACTGCGCACCACAATGATATATGTGACGCACGACCAGACGGAGGCCATGACCATGGGCGACCGCATCGTCGTCATGAAGGACGGTGTCATCCAGCAGGTCGCCACGCCATCCGAACTCTACGACAATCCGAACAACATTTTCGTCGCGGGATTCATCGGCACGCCGCCCATGAATTTCTTCGATGTCGAAATACAGGACGACAACGGCAATCTGTCCATCAAGTCGGACGCTTTCACGCTGAAAGTCCCGCAGGAATGGACGAACGCCGTTGCGCCGCATGTCGGCCGCCGTCTCACCTTCGGGCTCCGCCCCGAACATGTCGGTTCGCCCTCCGCGGAGGCGCAGTCGCATCCGCAGACCATCGCCGCGGACATAGAAGTCATCGAGCCCATGGGCTCCGAGACTTACCTGTACATGAAGGTGGGCGACGCAGGCTTCATCGCCCGCGTCGATCCGCACCGCGTATGCTCCGTCGGCGACAAGATTGATCTCGCCGTCATGATGGACAAGGCCCATCTGTTCAATCCGGAAACAACGGAACGAATCATTTGATTCATACCTTATAGTAATACAGCAACCACATTAAAAAGAGGAAACAATCATGACCATCATTCCAGTCGCCCTCGAAATGTACTCCGTCAGAAAGGAATTCACGGAAAATCCGCTGGCCACCATGAAAGCCATCAAGGCCATGGGCTACGACGGCGTCGAATTCGCGGGCGCCCCGCAGTTCTGCGCGGATTTCTACGCCGGCCTCCTGAAGGAGACGGGACTCGTCTGCTGCGGATGGCACACCCCGTGGGACAGCGTGCAGGATGCCAAAATCGATGAAACGATCAAGCTGAACCAGGCAGTCGGCAACCCCAACATCATGATTCCCGGCGTTCCCGCCAAGACCGCCGATGAATGGCTCGCGACCGCCAAGAAATTCAACGAAATCGCCAACAAGCTCGCCCTCTACGGCATGCGCACTGGCTACCACAACCACACCGCCGAATTCGCCGCCGTCGACGGCAAGACGCCGTGGGACATCTTCATGGGCAACACGGACAAACGCGTCGTCATGCAGCTCGACACAGGCAACGGCCTCGCCGGCGGCTGCGACATCATGGGCACCCTCAACAAGTATCCGGGCCGCTGCCAGACCATCCATCTGAAGCCCTATTCGAAGGATCCCGCCAAAGGCTTCAAGCCCATCATCGGACAGGACGACTGCCCGTGGAAGGAAATCTTCGACTTCTGCCAGACGAAGGGCAACACGGAATGGTATGTCATCGAATACGAATGCCCCGAAATCCCCGCCCTCGAAGCCGTCAAGATGTGCCTTGACGCCACGCGCGGAATGCTCGGCTACTAATCGCTGACAGAAGATAATAAGATAAAAAGCCAGACTGCAACCGTTTAGCAGTCTGGCTTTTTCTTTTCCGCTCAACGAATACTTCTCAGCGGAAGCATTCCTCCCGCGCCAACGCCACGTACGGCAGGTCGCGGAACTCTTCGCCGACATCCAATCCATAGCCGACGACCCATCTGTCATTCACTTCGAATCCCCTGAAGTCCGCCTTGAAATGCTTCCGCAGTTCCAGAACCTCCGGCGACGGCGATTCGAGCTTCTTTTCCAAAAACACGCAGGTCTTCACGGATTTCGCCTTCAGTTCGTTCAAGAAATGGTCTTTCAGAGCGGACAGCGTAAACCCTTGATCCAGAATATCATCGACCAGCAGAATCGAACAGCCTTCGACGTTGTCGCACGTCATGCCACTGATTTTCACCTTCCGCGTCTTCTCGCCCGCTCCTTTCATGCCGGACTGGTAGGTGCTCGCCCGAACGAAATCAAGCCGCAGGCCGCGCATGCCAACGCTCCGCAATTCACGGATCAGATCGGACACGAATATGCTCGCGCCTTTCAGCACGCCCATCAGGCAGACGCTCTTCTCCCCCGCATACGCATCCTTTATCTCCTGCGCAAGCGAGACAATTCTCGTGTGAATCGCTTCGCTGTCAATCAAAACACCCTGCAAACGGTCGTCGTCAATGATATGCTCTGTCTTGTTGGTCATGGTTGCTCTCGGTTTTTGTCGCTCTCCATACCTTAAGATAATATCTCATATTCACAGGGCAAATGCCTTGACTTATCCTTCTTCACAATTAAACTTTATTTTTGTCATTTTTTCAATCCCATTACCACCCTTTCCATCCACGACCGACCATGGCAGAACTCCTCACAGAAGATTTCCTCTATCCCGCTTCCTACGACCAGACACAGCAGCCCGCCCGCGGCCTCGCCGCCAAAAATCCCAACCGCCCGCTGCTTGTCATCCTCCATCCATGGAGTTGGGGCTACCGCCATCAGAACTCCCCCGCCGTCGAACAATGGTGCGTTGAAAACGACTGGAATCTCGTCCATCCGCACTTCCGCGGCCCGTCGTGGGAGCCGCTCTCCTGCGGCCATGACGCCGCCGTGCAGGATATCGTCGATGTTGTGAAATATGTCCAGAAAGAATGGGATGCCGATGTTTCAAATACCTTCTGCACAGGCAGTTCCGGCGGCGGCTACCACACCATGCTCATGACGGGACGCCATCCGGAACTATGGAAAGGCACGTCCGCATGGTGCGGCATTTCGGACATCAAGGCGTGGCATGCGGAAAGCAAGCTCCGCAAATACGGCTACAACAATCATATCGAGACGGCCTGCGGCGGCGATCCGCAGACGGACGCCGCCGCGGAGGCCAGCGCCGTCCATCGCTCCGCCCTCACTTATCTTCAGCCGAACAATCCCGTCCCGAGCATCGAAATCGCCGCCGGAATCCATGACGGCCATCAAGGCTCCGTGCCTATCTCCCAGTCACTTAACGCCTTCAACGCCCTTGTCCTGCCGGAGGCCCGAATCGCGCAAAACGACATCGACATGATGACCGAATTTGAAAAAGTCCCCGCGCATCTTCCCGAACCGTTCATGGATCCGGACTTTGGAACAAAGACCATCCATTTCCGCAAGCAGTCCGACAACGTCCGCGTGACGATTTTCGAAGGTGGCCACGAAATGGTGCAGCCCGCCGTCATCGCCTGGCTGAAACGGATGACGGAATAAGAGTTTCTAGAGTTTCTAGAGTTTCTAGAGTTTCTAGAGTTTCTAGAGCTTCTAGAGTTTCTAGAGCTTCTAGAGTTTCAAATAAAAAAGGCTCCTTCGTGCAGAAGAAGCCTTTTTGCTTAACGCCTATCTATCTCATTCCCATTCAATGGTCGCCGGCGGCTTGCTCGTGATGTCGTAGACGACACGGTTGATGCCGTCGACCTCCGACGTGATGCGCTTCGCCATCGTCTCCAAGAGCTCCCACGGCAGGCGGACGATTTCCGCCGTCACGGCGTCGACGCTGTTGATGGAACGGATCGCGATGACGTTGTCGTAGCTGCGGCAGCCGTTCTTGATGCCCGTCGAACGGACAGGAACGAAAATGGCGAATGTCTGCCATGTCTTGTGATACCATCCGGCCTTCACAAGTTCTTCCGTCACAATCGCATCCGCTTCACGAAGCATCGCCAGCGTGTTGCGGGCGATCGGTCCGACATGGCGCACGCCCAGCGACGGGCCGGGGAACGGATGGCGGTCGATCATCTCCGACGGCAGGCCGAGCATGCGGCCGACCTTGCGGACTTCATCCTTGAACAGCCGTTCGACAGGCTCCACCAGTTTGAATTTCAAATCCGGCGGCAGGCCGCCGACGTTGTGGTGACTCTTGATGACGCCTTTCGGATTGCCGTCCAGCGGGATGCTCTCCAAAATGTCCGGATAGATCGTGCCCTGCCCGAGGAACGGGGCGTTGATTTCACGGGCGGCTTCGGCGAACACATCAATGAACTCCTTGCCGATGATCTTGCGCTTCTTTTCCGGATCGTCAACGCCGGCCAGCTTATCCAAGAAGCGGTCGCTCGCGTCGATGTATTTCAGATTCATCTTGAAATTCCGCTGGAAGACTTCCTGAACCATTTCCGGCTCGTTCTTGCGGAGCAAGCCGTGATTCACGAAAACGCACGTCAGACGGTCGCCGATCGCCTTGTGGATCAACGCCGCCACGACGGATGAATCGACGCCGCCGGACAAACCGAGCACGACGCGTTCGTTGCCGACCTGCGCACGGATGTCCGCCACGGCTTCGTCGATGAACGTCTCCAATTTCCAGCTGCATGTGCAGCCGCAGGAATCCTTGCAGAATGCGACCAATGCCGTGATATCCGCATCGCCGTCGACAACCGTCGTCGGCAGACCGATCGTCTTGAACGTGTCCAGAGACGCACGGGGCGTCCCGTCGTAGCACAGAATCAGGCCGACAGGCTTTTCCGCCTGCAGGCGTTCGACGGGCGTCGTATACGGCATCACCATCGTGTAGATGCCGCGGTCGCGGATGCCGCGCGCCAGTTTCTGGATGTCATTTCTTCCGAAATTGATGAGTACGACTGTCTCTGGAGTGAGTTTCATAGACTGTTCTTTTTCCTTAATCTAATTATATTGTATACGGGTGCCGTTTTTTGCCTTTAGACATCAAAAGCCTCTAGAGAAACGTCGCGTTTTCTAGAGGCTTGATTTAACATGTTCTAAAAGAGACGGTTATTTGGAGCGCGCGTAGTGCATCGGGCAGGCGGAAAGGGAACCGCAACCGTAGATGGCGTCGAACTTCACCATCGTCACATGTCCATCCGCAAATGTGCTGTTCGCATATTTTTCAACATAATGGATGCGGTTCATGTCGTTGGACGCGAACTGCCCGGTGACTTCGCCGATAGTCCATCCACCGCCGCCGCCGCCGATATACTCAGGGCTCGCGCCGCCGGCATCCGCGATGACCATGACGCCAGACGGCATCGTGATTTCCATCAATGCATGGTTCTGGGAGCCTGTGATGCTGCCCGCACCGTCCGGATTCGCGCCGCTGGCCCAGTTGCACATGATGCCATAGGAGAAGCGCTTCTTGTCCGACGTGTCGTTGTAGCGATAGAAGCGTTTGGGATCGACATCGTCCTTCCACGCCATCCTATTGACGCTCAACGGGCATTCATAGGTCTTCATGTCGCCGACATAGTTGTAGAGCAGATCGCCCCAGCTGTATTTTTCGGCTCCCATGGCCATTTCGTTCGGGGGGATGCGGGCTTTGTTGTCATCAGCGTACATCGCAGTTGACGTGCCGAACTGCTTCAGATTGGACGTGCAGCTGATGTTGAACGCCTTGTCACGAGCCTTCTGCAACGCCGGCAAAAGCATGGCGGCCAGAATGGCGATGATGGCGATGACGACCAGCAGCTCAATCAAGGTAAAAGTCTTCTTCATAATTGGCTCCTCTTTGGTTCGCTGTTTTTCTCTACTTTTTGACTTTGCTACAGAATATTTTATTAACTTTAATTTAATGTATAGTTGCCTTTTTTATTTTTCAAGCAATCATCCGTCCATAAAATCATTTTTTATTTTTTGCGGCACGATTCCGCCTCCAGCAAGGCGTCCGCCAGACGGCGCAGCCCGTCGCTGTAATCGTTCGGAAGCGGGTCGAACGGCAGGACTTTTCCGTCGATTTCATGCGACAGGACCTCCGCCGCCTTCGCATTGAACTGCGGCTGCACGAAAATCGCGCGGATACCATCGTGTCGCGCTTCCCGTATGACAGACCCTAAATATCTGGCGCCAGGCTCTTTGCCTTCCAGTTCGACCGCCTTCTGGCGGATGCCGTGGTCATCCAGAAAATATCCGAACGCAGGATGATAGACCACCGCCTCCGTCCCTTTCAAAGGAGACAGTTTCTCCGTCAGTTCCGCCGACAGCGCGTCCAGTTCGCGCAGGTATTCCGCCGCACGAGCGTCAATCGCCGCATGTTCCGATTCCGGAAGAACTTCCGCCAAAACAGCGGCAACTGTTCGCGCATGGCATTTCATGTTCTCGATGCTCAGCCAGACATGCGGATCGTCCTCATCATGGTCGTGGTCGTGGTCGTGGTCATGGTCATCGTCATCGTCATGATGACCGCCATGATGATGATGGCCGCCTTCCATCCGCCTGAACGCCATGCCCGTCTTGCCGTCGATGATCTTCAAATTTGGAAAATTCGCATGGATTTTCGCGACGACCATTTTCTCAAATGGCACGCCGATCGTGACATACGCATCCGCACGCGCCAACGCGGCCATCTGGCGAACACCAGGCGAATACGTCTCCGGACTCAGGCCAGCCGGCAGCATCGCATGTGCATCGACGGCCCCGCCGCCGATGCGGCGCACGCTCTCCAGCTGCGGCCCGATGCTCACGAACACGACAGGCCGCCTGGTCTCCGCCGCGCACGTCAGCAGGCTTAGAGTCAGACATATAATCCAGACATTCTTTTCCAAAACGCCACCTGTCATTTTTCCGCCGCTGGTGCCGTCACCGTCGCGAAGGACATGTGCTCCAAGCCCTTTGTGAACAAGTCATACAGCTTCCTGAAATCATCCCGCGAATGATGCGGCAGCAGATTGAAATACACCTTCGCATCGACGCTGTGGTTCTCCCGAAACGCCTCCTCCACCATCGCGAACGTCATCAGCGACGAACTGCGCGACGGGACGAAACGGCTGTCCGGATCGTCATGCACGATCGGCGTCAGCAGTTTCGCACGAACAAGCGTCTCGACGGCGTACTGCAACTGGTGAAGCGGAATGGCATGCTTCATGCCGAATTTTTCGGGGCTCCATCCTTCCTCCCCACTGTCAAACGCCCTGCAGCAATCGTACATCACCAACTGCCCCAGCAACATGCATGCTCCGGCGGGAACCATCTCCGGCATCTTCACAATGCGGAACAGACGATGGTTCTGAATCGCGTAGCTCAGCTCGCCGCCAAGCAAAATGATGCTCCAGTTCGCATAGAGCCAAGCCAGAAAGAACGGCACGACGGCGAACGTCCCGTAGATCTTGTTGAATTTCGCAAGTCCCACCTGCAGGCCGATATACGCCCACTGGACGCCGAACCACATCGCGCCAGCCACGATGCCCGCCATGAACGCGGGCAACGCCTTCACCTTCGTGTGCGGCATGAACATGTAGAAGAACGCGAACATCAGCAGCACAAGGAAACAGCTGCCAAGACGCATCAGCATGACCATCACGCCGGCGATGGCCCCCGCGAATCTGTCGAAGGCGCCCAGAACGGTCGATGACATCAGAATCGAGTTCATGGTGGTCACCAATACGAACACAAGCGGTGCCAGAATCAGCACGATCAGATATTCCGAAACCTTCTTCAGCAAACTTCGCGGCTTCGTCACGCCCCATATTCTGTTGAAACAGTCCTCCAGTTTCGCGATCGACGTGATGACACTGACCAGCAGCATGAACGAACCGACCAATCCCAAGGCCGCGAAATTCGTGTGTTCCGCATACGTAAGTATCCCGACCATCGCTTTTTGGACTGGCTCCGGCATCAGATGGGCGAAACCGTCCGGCCGCGACTTGATATTCCCCTCCTCGTCCTTCACCGGCTGCAGGACACGGAACTCGAAATTCTCGCCCTCCGCGTTCGCGACCTCCAGATGGACCTTCTCCATGCCGATCTTGTCCAGCAAAAGCCGCTGCATGCCCAATCCCTTCGTAAAGGAGAACATGATGGCGATCATCGGAACTAGCGATACCAGCGTAATATACGTCAACGCAGACGCCTGCAGGCCGCATTTGTCCTGTTTGTAGCTCTTCACCGCCGTCACGGCGACACGCGTAAAATGGACACGAAGTTTCTGGGTGAACGGAATGGCCGTCAAATCCGCCAGCCAAACATCCTCAAAGAGAAACTTCTTGACTTTCGGAACAACGGCCTTCACTTTCGGCACGACTGCCTTCACTTTCTCTATCTTTTTCTTCATCTCGCGCTTTTCCATTTATAATGATGACGGACTCGCAAGCCCTACCCTAAACGACGTCCGTCACTTTTGTTGCCATCCCATAAATATACCGCCGATTTCGCTCTTTCCAACTGGCCTTATTTCATCTTGGCATTATATTTATTAGTTTGCATTCGTGTTTTGACTCCAGATTCCAGCCACCCACAACCCGTTTCAGATCATGACACTCATCACCATCATCGGCCGCGGCCATTCCGGAACACGCGCCATCTCCAATACGCTGGCCGCCAGCGGCGTCTTCATGGGGCAGCCCCTCAACGACTCCTGGGACCTCATCCCCCCGCAGGACATGTACGACGCATGCCGTGTCTTCGCAAAATACGTCAAATGGAACGGCGGCCTCAACTGGGACTGGTCGGAAGCCTTCAACTCCGAAATTCCGAAAGAGTTCAAGTCGTTGCTGTTCACCTTCCTGGAATCCGTCCTCACGTCGGACGCGCCGATCAAAGGCTGGAAGATTCCGGAGACAACGCTCTGCTTCCCGTGGATTTCACGGATCTTCCCGAAAGCGAAATACATCTTCTGGATCCGCAACCCGCGGGACTGCATCATCGGCGGCCATGTGACGGACGACATGCACACCTTCGGCATCCCGTATCCGGAAACGGACAACGTCCGCGAAAAGCGCGCCTATTCATGGCGCTACCAATACGATCTTGTCAAGGCGACCGCCAGGCCGGAGCAGTGGATCGAAGTCCGTCTGGAGGATTTCGTCCTCAAGCAGGACGAGACATTGGCACGCCTTGAGGACTTCCTCGGCTTCAAGCTCGTGAAGATTCCCGTGAAGCCGGAAGCCGTCGGCCGCTGGAAACTCGATGACCAGAATCCCGAAACGGGCACGAACTACTACGACATCTTCGAGCCCGCCATGCACGAATACGGATACGAAATCCCCGCGAAATAATCCGTCGCCATGCGCGTCACCAAACTCGCCATCGTCTGCCCGTCCGCGCTTGTCATGGGCGTCACGACCAACTGCCTCAATTTCGCGTTGGTCTTCTACGCCCATGACAAATTCGGCGCCGACACCTTCCAGGCCAGCCTCTTCGGCTCGCTCTACTCCCTTTCATACCTGTTGTGCTGCAGCTTCGGCGGCAAGCTCCTCCAGAAAATCCCGCCGCTAAGAAGCATCCTTCTCGCCATCAGCTTCGTTTTCATCGGACTATGGCTGATGCTGAAAGCACCGACCCTGACCATCGCGTACATCGTGCAGACGGGCATCGGCATCTCCATTTCGCTCTTCTGGCCGCAGCTCATGGGATGGCTCTCCAGCGGGCAGGAGGGTAAGCAGCTGGCCCGCGCCACTTCCTTCTTCAACTTCAGCTGGAGCACGGGAACCATCGTCGCCCCCTTCCTTGCGGGATTCCTCAGCGACCTCAACGGCGTCTACCCTCTCTATGCATGCCTCGCATTCACCGCCGTCAACGGACTTTACGTCGCCTCGGCCGGCTATCGGCTGCAACACGACGAAACCGCGACGGCGGCGGCGACAACCACATCGTCAACAGCCGCCCAGCAGCAGCTGGGAGACCACAGCCCGACCATCCGCTTCCCTGCGTGGTACGGCCTCGTCTGCGCATGGTTCGCCATCGGCTTCCTCTACAATTCCTATCCGCTCATGGCGGAACAGTCGCTCGGCTTCTCGCGGCAGCACATCGGCAATCTGATCCTCCTCCGCGCCCTCTTCGCGACCATCATGATGACGGCCATGGGCTTCTGCTCATTCTGGCAGTTCCGCTACTGGCAGCTGATCGCAGGGCATCTCCTGCTGGCCGTCAATATGCTTCTTTTCGGCTTCGCGTCAAACTCCGTCTCCATCACGATGCTCATCTCCATGTCCGGCATCCTCTGCGCGCACGCCTACACGAACAGTATGTTCCACGGTATCTCCGGCAGCACCAACCGCACATTGCGCATGGCCATCCACGAAGCGGCCCTCTCCATCGGCGCCGTCATCGGCGGCGCCGCCACCGGATGGCTCTTCGAGCGGACGCGCAGCATCCGCGGCTGCGGCCTCTTCGTGGCCGCCATCGTCGCGTCCGCTGTCGTCTGCGACATCCTCTTCGCCATCATGGCCGGAAGACGCCGCGCACATTAGCTTTAACCGTTTAATCCAACGAAAACTACAGAAAAAGTAACAAAAAACGTCTGGAAAAACGTGTTTATACCGTCTTTGGGTTTATATTATATATGGTTACGTCACAGCCCTACGTCAGACAACTGACCGAGGGCTTTTCTTTAAACTAGGGTCACATCCATCGCATTTTAGCGTTAAACATTGGACTGCAAGATTTTATCAAAACAAAAATCGCCACAGTTGATGGACACAAACATGCGTACAGCCTTCCATACCGTCTTCTCTCGAACCACAGCCGCATTTCTCATGCTGATGGTTCTCGCCGCCTGTTCCATGGACGCGCATGAACTGGACGAACTTCTCAACGAAGCCGCGAAGAACAATCCGGATCTTCTGGCCGCCAGATGGCGGGCGGAGCAAATGCTCCTCCGTCACCAGGAACTGCTGGAATTCTACGATCCCGCCCTCACCGTCGCCGCCGGACAGGCGGACCGGACACGCTCCATACCGGGCGCCAGCGGATATTCCAGCCTCACCAACAACGCCACCGAACTGCAGGGCGGCATAGACATGGCCATGGAGCCAGGCTACTACATCGCCGTCGGAGCATCGCAACGCGTCTACAACGATCCGGACAAATACGACTATCTCGCCCAGACGCTTTTCGGCATCAAGATCCGCGTGCCGCTCCTCCGCAACCGCGGCTTCAAAAACCTCTCCATCCAACGCGAAATGGCCCTCGCGGAATACAACGCCGCCGTCAGCTCCCTGCTGGACGTCGCACAGCGGCTCAGGCGTGATGTCACGCTCGCCTACATCGCCGCCTACGAATCCCTTTCCTCCTACAAAGTCACCCAGGAGGCGACCGTTCGTTTTGAACGTCTCGTCAGCGAGGCGAAGGATCTCAACAAACTCAAAGTCATCCCCGAATACCAGATTTTCGATGCGCAGATGGACCTGCAGCTCGGTCTTGAAAACGAAGAGGTCGCCCGCAACCGCTTCAATTTGAACCTTATCACGCTATCGTCGCTGATCGGCGGCCATCGGCAGGTCACGTTGAAAAACGGCCCGGAGATTCTCTTCCAAATCGCATCCGAAACGAAGAAGCTCGAGGAGATCACCATGGAGGAGGCGCTCGAAAATCGCGGTTCATATCTGCAGGTCAAAAACAATCTCGAATACGCCCGCGCGCAGATCGCCTCCGCCTTGGAGGAGCAGAAAGACGATATCACCCTGAACATGGGCCTCTCATGGCAGGGTGAAATGCACGACCACTTCGACGGTTCATTCAAATACACGACGGACCGTCATGTCGGCGCGGACGCGTCCATCATCTGGCGGCGCACGCTTGACTATCGCGGCCCGCGCGCACGCCAGGCCCGTTTTGACGCGCGCGTCCAGCAGCTGAAGGAGAACATGCGTTCCGTCGCCATCGAAATCGACGTGCAGCGGCAGAACGCCATCAACAATTTCCGCACCGCCCTTTCCCGTATCGACATCGTCTCCAAAGGCATCGAAGCCTCCCAAAAGACGCTCGAAGCCGAACAGGAGCGGTTCCGCCTCGGGGAAGGCACCTCTTCCAACGTGACGGACGCGCAGAAGGAGCTCACCAGCCTCCAGCAGCGCCGCACATCCGCCGCCGCGGACCTCCTCCGCGCCAAGACGAACTACCTCTTCGCCGTCGGATACAACGGCGAGGAATAACCAGACAAATCCATAACATATTGTTGAACCATAACGAATTGCCGAGGTGAGACCATGCCATTGATGGGTATTTTCGGAAGCAAGAAAAACGACGACAACGAACCGGTGAAACTTCCCGACAACAAGGAGCCGATCGCCACGAACGACCTGCTCCTCTCGGAGGAGCAGCGTGAAGCCCAGGAGCAGGATCTCGCGCTGTTCGGCGAACAGCATGAAGAGCACGAGCAGCATCTCCAGAAGGAGGCGGAGAAGGAAGTCCAGAAACAAGCGCAGGATTCCTTCATCAAACTCCAGAAGATCAAGCTGGGCCGCTGCCCTGAATGCGGCGGCCACCTCCGCCACAACATGTATGCGAACATCTGCGAAGAATGCGGATGGAACACATACGACATCCCGAAATACGGGAAGATCATCATCCACCTGCACGGTAACGACGGTATCGTCGAAGGCGAGCATGCCTATCGCGGCAAGGATAACGAAATCATCGTCGCCAACGGCGAAGTCGTCATCGCCAAAATCCCCGCCAGCTCCTATTCATGGATTGAATACAAGTGGAGCGAAGACGAACTCAGCCAGCGCCGCCGCGTCATGAACGACCAGATCAAAATCCCCTGCGGATGGTGCGGCAAAGACGCGGATGTCAACAAGGACGGTTTCCATCTCGTCCACATCGCGTTCGGCAATTCGCAGGAGCGCTACTGCTTCTGCAGCGACGAATGCTACGAGGCGTTCCGCAAGATGTATCCCGCCCGCGTCCACCGCAACTGCTACGAAACAAACTGCTATGAATGCAACCAGTGCGTCAAGCGCTACGGCGACGAGGCGGAAGGCATCCGCACCCTCGCCAAAGACTACTTGCGCATGAAGAAACCGCAGCAATAACGCATCCCCCCTCCCCAACGACTTCACCAAAACATTTTTGAAGAAAAGAACTTATCATGGGTGATCTTCGCACAACACAAGGCGAAAAGCCGCCGGTTCCGGTCCGCGAGCAGAAATGGCATCGCTCCACCATGTTCGTCATCATCGTCCAAGTCGCCCTGGCGGTGACGTTGATCGGTTTTTTCATCAAAATCCCGCGCTATACGCTTGCCAACGGATATGTCACGACATATGACTGGGCGGAAGTCCGTCCGCCTGTCTCCGGCGTCGTGAAAGCCATCCACGTCAAGACCGGCGCCACCGTCAAGGCCGGCGACCTGCTCGTCGAACTCAACTCCGAAGTCGAGGAGGCCAATCTCGCCGAAGCGCAAACCACCCTGCAGCAGCTCAAGTCCAACAAAGACAAGCGAATCGTCGAAATGCAGGTCGAAATCGACCGCCGCACGGTGACGCTTGACGAAGAGAAACGCCTCAACAAGGAGAACATCGCCAAGGCCGAACTCGAGCTCAAGACCGCCCAGACCACCTACAATCTGACGAAGGAACTCGTCGAGAAAGGACTGAAGGCCGCCTCCAACCTGGAGACGGACCATGCCAGGGTTCAATTGGCGGAACTGAACCTCAAGATCTTGAAGGACAAGGACTTCAAGCCTTTTGAAGATCTGATCAAACGGGACGAGGAGAAGTTCAAGAAAGAACTCGCCGCCTACGACAAGCAGGTCGAGGCGCAGGAGGAGCGTATCAAACGCCTGGAGGCCGTTCTCGAAACACGCCGCATCCGCGCACCGATCGACGGCCATGTCGTCCGCTACACGTTCGTGCCTGGCGAACTCCTCCAGCCGTCGTCCGTCATCTATGAAATCTTCCATGGCGACATGGAACTGAAGCTCCGCGTCAACGAACGCTACGCCGCCAAAGTCGCCGTCGGGCAGAGATACCGCGCGGAACTGTCCTCCATGAAAGGCGTCCGCAACTACTACTTCTACGGCCATGTCCAGTATCTGCGCAACGTCATCCAGGCCGACGGCAACACCACCTACCGCGTCGCATACTGTTCTTTCGATCCGGGCCCGTATGAAGTCACGATGGGAACCACCTGCGAAGCACGCATCTACTACGGCAAATCCTCCTTCTGGTTCTATCTGTTCGGTCTTGACCTGTAATCCACCGCACGCCATTTTTCACAATGCCTCCCGACAACGGCAAATCTGATAAAGACAAACGGAAGATAGGCAACATCAAGAAGATCCTGGTCTTCATGCATCCCTACAAGGTGCAGTTGCTCGGACTCTTCGCGTTGACGGCCCTGCTGTCCATCATCGCCATGTTCCCGCCGCTCGTCACGCGTACTCTGGTCGATGACGTATTCACGCAGGGCAAACGCAATCTGTTCTTCGGCATGGGCTGCCTGATGGTCGGAATCCCGCTTGTGTCCACCGTCTGCGGCTTCATCCAGAGCCTCTCCATCGCCTATCTTGGGCAGCGTTTCGTGTTCGACATCCGTTGCGCCCTCTACCGCCATTTTCTCAGTCTCTCCCTGCGTTTCTTTTCCAAACATAGCGTCGGTAAACTCGTCTATCGTCTGATGGGCGATTCAGGCACGGTTCAGTCCATGCTGACTGGCCAGAGTGTCGGCATCATCTCCGATCTTGTTGTCGCGACATTTGCCGTCATCGCGACATTCGCCATCAACTGGCGCCTAGCCGTCCTGCTGGTGCTGATTGTCGCCGTCTTCGTCGTCAACTACAACGTCACCATCAAGGCCATCATCCGCGCAAGCCGCTCCCAGCGTTCCGCCTATGACCGCATGTCCGGCGGCGTGCAGAACCGCCTCGTCGCCAACATGGCCGTCAAGACATTCGGCGCGGAAGGGCGTGAGAACGAAACGTTCAAAACGCAGTCGGACGCCTCGCTTTACTACGGCAAGCAACTGGGCATCGCCGGCAACACCTTCTGGATGAACGTCAATCTGATCCAGGCCCTTGGACGTTCTCTGATCTACTTCCTCGGCTGCGCCATGATTCTCAATGAATCCATGACTTATGGTGACGTCACGGCTTTCACCTCCTATGCCATGCAGCTGCTCGGACCGGCCGTCCGCTTCTCGCAGCTCATCTCGCAGCTCCAGCAGGTTTCCATCGCAACAGAACGCCTTTTCGAAATCTTCGACGAAAAGCCCGAAGTCGTCAACGATCCGGATCCCGTCGTCATGCCGATCAAAGGACAGGTCGATTTCAAGCATGTCCAATTCTATTATGAAGAAGGCAAACCCGTCATCAACGACTTCTCCATCCATGTCGAGCCCGGCCAGACCGTCGCGCTCATCGGCCCCACGGGATGCGGCAAATCGACCATTCTCAACCTCCTGCTTCGTTTCTACGACATCACGGGCGGCGAACTGCTCATAGACGGCGTCAACATCAAGAAACTGGATCTCCATTCCTTCCGCAAGCAGTTCGGCATCGTCTTGCAGGAATCGCTTCTCTTCTCCGTCTCCATCCGCGAAAATATCCGATTCTCACGGCCAACCGCCACGGACGAAGAGATCGAGGCCGCCGCGAAGGTCGCTGAAATCCATGACTTCATCATGACACTTGATAAAGGCTACGACACGCTTGTCGGCGATTTCGGCGTCGAACTCTCCGTCGGGCAGAAGCAACGCATCAACATCGCGCGCGCCATCTGTGCAAATCCCGCCATCCTCATCATGGACGAGGCGACCTCCTCCCTCGACTCCGACTCCGAACAGGCCATCCAGAAGGCCATGGACCGCGTTCTCGTCGGACGCACGTCGTTCGTCGTCGCACACCGCCTCTCCACCATCAAGAATTCGGACCAGATCATCCTCCTTGACAAAGGCGTCATTCAGGAACAAGGAACCCATGACCAGCTCATGGCCATCCCAAACGGCAGATACCACGACCTTTACACCAAGCACATGGGCAAAGGCGTCATCGAAGAATAAACCAACCATCCGTGATATAAATGTTCAAGTTCGGACCATCCAACCATACGCGAAACTACCCCTTCCGACCGCCCATGAAACCGCGTCCGGAAGCGGGTACGGACTGGCCGCTCTACTGGCGGTTCATCCGCCAGTATGTCTGGCCAAAACGCTGGTCGCTCTTCCTCTGCATCTGCCTCATCGCCACGAACTCCTGCTCCGTCTATCTCATGTCCTTCTATTCGAGGCTCGTCGTCGACGAGATTCTCGTCATCAAATCGGCGGGTGCCAACAAAGCGGCCGAAACGACAAAGAAGTCCATTTTCGGCGGCTCCATGGAACGGCCAGTCCATGTGGATGAACATCGTATCAGCATGGGACAGAAGATCGACCAAGGCGTCTCCTTCTCCAAACGTCCCCCCGGAGCGGGACGCCGCCTGTTCATCATCGCCATTTTCTACATGGGCACGCAGACGATTCTGAACTTTCTCGCACGGCTTTCGACACGTCAGCATATCATTGTCGGACAAAACATTTCGGGAAACATGCGTGAAGACATGCATGCCAAGGTGTTGGAACTGTCCATGTCCTACCACCAATCCATGAGTCCGGGCCGCCTGTTGTCGCGAATTCTGTCAGACGTCATAGCCGTCCAGTCCGAAATGATGGGGCTATTCACAAGCGCCACCCACTGTATCGCCATGATCGTCTGCGGCAGCGTCGTCCTCTTGACCAACGCCCCGCAAATGGCGCTCATGGCTCTCGCCATCACGCCGATCTACGCATGGATGTACCGCCAACGCCGTCCCATCATCAAAAAACTCAACCAGGAGCTCCGCCATACGAACGCCTGCCTGTATGGTCTGGTCACACAGAAGCTTGACGGCATGAAAGTCATTCAGGCATACGCCCGCGAGACTGGTGAAATCCTTAATTTCCACCGTCTTACGGCCTGCTTCATGCGGGATTCATTGGACACGCAGAAAGTCTCCGCGGCTCTCGGACGCCAGGCCGGCGTCCTCACGACGCTTTCCAGCTGCGCCATCTTCCTCTACGGCGGCAAGATGGTGCTGGACGGGGAGATGCAGCTCGGCAAGATGATGTTCATCCACACGACAACTATGACGCTTTTCCAACCCGTCTTGGAATTCACGCAGCTGTCGTTCGTCCTGCAACGCCTCCGTATCGCCCTGCTCCGCGTGACCGCCGTGCTCGATCGTCCAGTCGAAATCCAAGACGCCCCCAACGCCGTCGAATTCCCCTCCCCCCTGAAGAAAGGCGTGACCATCAAGCATGTCTCCTTCGCCTATCCGCCGCCCATCAGCGACCGCGATGGAGATGGCGACGAAGCAACGCCGAAAATCATCCCCGAACCCGTCATCAAAGACGTCGATCTCTTCGTTCCCGCCGGAACATGGCTTTGCATCATGGGCGCTTCCGGCGCCGGCAAGACAACATTGCTCAACCTTCTATCCCGTCTCTATGAACCAACGACAGGCCAGATATTGATCGACGACATTGACCTCAGGAACATCAAGATGGCATCGCTACGCCATGCCGTCGGCGTCGTTCCGCAGGAGGCGCAGATCTTCTCCGGCTCCATGCGCGACAATATTTGCTACGGCTATCCCAACGCCACCAACAAGCAGATCATGGACGCAGCCAAAGCCGCCCAGATGCACGATTTCATTCTGGAGATGCAAGTCCAATATGAAACGCTCATCGGACAGCGCGGCACGTCGTTGTCCGGTGGACAGCGGCAACGCCTCTCCCTCGCACGAGCCCTGCTCACCAATCCCGAACTGCTTATTTTGGATGACTGTACGTCCGCTTTGGACGCCAACACGGAGCAGAAAATCCAGGAGACGCTCGCCAAGATTCTCGTCGGCAAGACGGCCATCATGGTGTCGCAGCGCGTCTCCATGGCCATGCGCTGCCACAAGATCGCCGGGCACTCATCATGAACTGCTGGAAAAGCATGGATTCTATGCTAAATTGTTCAGCCAGCAGACGGAGTAACGACGGCGTCCCGCCGTCGGGCAATGGGCGTTCCGCCCGCGCAACAAAAACATATAACGAAAAGCAACGCTTCCAGCCTTCTAGTTTTCTAGGGGAAAAAGAAACATGCGCCATAGACCATTATTCCTTATTATACTGTTTTGCCTCGCCGCCACGTTGTCCGCACAGAAACAGCCTGAAAAGAAAGCAAAGCCGCAGAATCTTGTCAAAAACGGCGCTTTTGAAAACGGCGAAGGCAAGACGCCCAAACATTGGAGCCCCTTCGACGGCTTTACCGCGCGTTGGGAAAAAGACAGCGGCAATCCAGGCCGCTGCCTCCTTCTGGACACAACGGTCCTGACAATTGACAAGAAGCTGATTGACGCAGACATAGAGGCCTTTGAAAAAAGAGGCCGTAGCAATGCTTCCGGTCAATATGACACGGTTGGCGCGCATCAAGGCGCGTGGGCCTATGCGGCTCCCATCGATATCAAACCGGATGACTCATGGTTCATCCTATCGGCGGATGTTTGGGCGGACCAACCGAGCACCGAACTCTTCGCGCCGCTTGTCTTGATACGAGGCTTCCGCAAAATCACGGCGGAAACCGCCGGAGAGGACACGACATGGTTCCATGAACACTACAAAGACGGCATCGGCTACAGCGACGTGTTCGGCTCGAAGGATCTCCAGCGTGCCTCACGCGAAGGTGACTACCTGCAGGTCTATCGCAAGACGCTTTTCTGCCGCAATCCGCGGATCAAGCAGTGGCGCCATTTCGAAGTCGGCTTCAAGTTGCCGTCCATCAAGAAGTTCCGTCCGGAACGCATTCTCATCAAGCCCTACGCCTTCTGGCCGTCCGGCCATTATCGTTTCGACAACATCGTCTTCCGCCGCGCCACCAAGGAAGAGGCCGAAGCCGCTAATAAAAACCTCCCTTCCATCAAGGAAGTCCTCCAATAGTCCATTGTCATGAAAACGTTGTTCGACCATGCCCGTGAAAAACTGATCCGCGAAGAGCAACCGCTCGCGGCCCGCATGCGGCCGCGGACATTGGACGAATACATCGGACAGGATCACATCTTAGCTCCAGGCAGGCTCTTACGACGCGCCATCCAGGCGGATCAACTTTCATCGCTCATCTTCTACGGCCCGCCCGGAACAGGCAAGACGACGCTCGCCAGCGTCATCGCCAACACGACGAAAAGTCAGTTTGTCACACTGAACGCCGTCATGGCTGGCATCGCGGACTTGCGGGACATCACCGCCGCCGCCCAGGCCCGCCTCGGCGAACAGGGCCAACGGACCATCCTCTTCGTCGATGAAGTCCATCGCTGGAACAAGGCGCAGCAGGACGCCCTCCTCCCATGGGTCGAAAACGGCACCGTCATTCTCATCGGCGCAACCACGGAGAATCCCTATTTTACTGTCAACAGGGCACTTGTGTCGCGTTCGCGCATTTTTCAACTGAAACCGCTCGACAACGAAAACATCAAGGATATCATCCGGCAGGCCATCAAGGATCCAGTCCGCGGCTTCGGAGCGAAGAAAATCCTGTTCGACGACGACGCCCTCGACCATCTGGCGAACGTCGCCAACGGCGACGCGCGGGCCGCCCTCAACGCCCTCGAGCTCGCCGTCGAAACGACGCCTGAAGACGATGAAAAAGTCATCCATATCACGATGGCCGTTGCGGAAGAGTCGATTCAGAAACGCGCCGTCCTCTATGACCGCGAAGGCGACTGCCATTTCGACACGATTTCCGCCTTCATCAAATCCATGCGCGGCTCCGATCCGGACGCCACGTTCTACTGGCTCGCGAAGATGGTCTATGCTGGCGAAGACCCACGCTTCATCTTCCGCCGCATGACGATTTTCTGCTCGGAGGACATCGGCATGGCCGATCCGAAGGCCCTTCCCTTCGTCATCGCCGCGGCGGAAGCCTTTGATCGCGTCGGACTTCCGGAAGGCCATTATCCGCTCGCCCACGCCGCCCTCTACTGCGCGACCGCCCCGAAATCCAATTCCGTCATGGGTTTCTTCGACGCGTTGAAAGTCGTCGGCTCCGAGCGGGAGGACGAAGTCCCCAACCATCTGCGCGACGCGTCGCGGGACAAGGAGGGCTTCGGCCACGGCGTCGGCTACCAGTATCCACACGCCTACCGCGACCATTGGGTAGCCCAGCAGTATCTTCCCGACTCGTTGCAAGGCAAGATATTCTATGAGCCGGGCACAATCGGCTACGAAGCGACGCTTGCGGACACCGTCCGCGACCGCCGTGAGCTCCAGCTGGCCGCCATCCGTGAAAATGATGCACGGCTCGCCCCGCCGGAAATCCTCACGTTCAGCCCGACGGACAAAAACACGGAGAAATGGCTTGCACGCGCCGCGGACAATCTCGCCCCGCAGCTTGCAACCATCCGCGAACGCCTTTTTGCCATGCATCCTGTTCAACGCCATAATCTTGTATTGGATTTAACGGCGGATGCGGGGGCTTTCCTCTGGGAAGCCGTCCGCAAAGCCCCCGAAGGCGGCGTCTGGGGCATCGTGAAGAATCAGCAGAATGCGGACATTCTCCTTGAACAAGCCAGCAATCTCAATTCATTGCGCCGCCCTAACCTATTGGTCTCCAAGCCTGAAACGCTTGCGGAATCATTTGGTAAATCCGAATGGAAGGACGTTCGTTTCGATTTCATCATTGGACGGAACTTCCTCGCCAACACGACGGACAAAAAAGCCGCCGTCCAAAATATCGTCAAGCTGATGAATGAAAAATCGGCGGCCGTTGTCTTGGCGGAGAACATCGCCCGCCACACGCAACGGCTTGGGGCGCTTCTACAAGACCGTGGGGAGGAATGGCTTCCGAGAATCCGTCAGGCGGAGGACGACATCTATGGAAATCCAGACGATCCGCTTGTCAATTGGGATGAAACAACGCTGGTGGCCTATTTCGAAGACGCTGGTCATTCCGTAAAAAATGTTGAGTTACAATCTTTTACACGAGAAATCATCATTTCGTCCGCGCAATTGCAGCATTGGTTCGACAACGCCCCCGGCAGTTTCCGCAGCCGTCTGCTCAAGCTCTGTTCTGAAGACGATGTGGACAATTTCTTCAACGCCGTCCGGGCGGAACTGCTGAACCACAAAGTCCAATGGTCGACACAGGTCGCATTTCTGCATATCATCTGATCAAAAGCGACAAAAAGCCTTGCCAACGATTCGCGGCAAGGCTTTCTGTTTTCTGCATCTATCTCGTGAAAAGGAAATTACGGCACGAGATTGTCGGCACCGAAGCGGACAGGATCGTTGGCGGGCAAGCCTGTCTCGTCTTCCGCACGTTTCACGGCATCCTTCGCTTCCTGTTCGGTCAGCATTTGCGTGTTCAATGCAATGCCATAGACTTTCGCGGGCGGAAGCGCGCCGCCGGCACTCGCCAGATCTTCATAGACCTGCGCGACTTTCTTCAGCGGCGGGAACTTGATCCACGTGAAATCACGCAGATGATCGAGACCGCACTTGTGGTTCAACAGCAGATGCGTCGGACAGGAACCGCGCAGCAACGGCATGGTCGCCGTGCTCCCGGGATGCAGGACGGAGCCCTGTCCTTCAATGATAATCAGTTCATTGTCAGCGAGTTCCAGCACGCCTTTCTCAATGGCGCCGCAGGCGTAGTCCAGTTTGATGGCGTCCAGCGGAACGCCTTTGCCGCGCAGGACGATGCCGATCTGGCCCGTCGCGAGGAAGTCGGCCTTGATACCGCGCTTCCGCGCCGCTTCCAAGACCTTCAGACCGGCCGTCATCTTGCCGTTCGCCATGTCCGTTCCGACAATCAGCATGCGTTTGTTGTTCAGCTCATGCGCACGGCCTTTGCCGATGCCGAGGCCGCTCGGCTCCTGGCGAACATCCCATACCCACTGATCCGGCTTCAGATTCGGATAGCGCAATCCAAGCTTGACATGCAGACCGTTCACAATGCTCATACCGATTTCAATCGCTCGGTCCAGCATCGGATACCAGAAATCTGGAAGCAATCCGCCGGACGGCGCCATGCCGATGACAAGCGCCTTCGCGCCCAACGCCGCCGCCTCATCCACGTCTTTGATGATCGGCGTGTTGCCGCGCGGCAGCTGCGGCATGATATCCTTTGACAGCTTGCCGGCCTTCGTGCTGTCGATGATTCCCAATATCGGATTTTCCGCGAAACGGAGCAGGTCATAGCACATCTTGCCATGAATGTCTCCGTAGCAGTCTTCCATGAAAATGACGATTGGAGTTGATGGTGTGAACATCTTGGTCTTGTAATGCCTCTTCTTAATTGATTGTCATCTTGTCTTTCAACAAGTTTAATTCCAAATAGTTAGATAAACGACGCACCATGTCCGGGGGCGTCCGTCGGCAGCACAACGCCGTCCGTCATGACGGCGCCGCGCGCAGGATCGTTCAACAGGTTGAAGTGCGAATCCAAGTCGATATGGTCGAACAACGCCCCGATGGACGCGCCGGCGGAAATATCGACGGACGATTCGCCCATGCAGCCGATCATCGTGCCCAAGCCATGCGCACGGGCCACCGCCACGATCCGCAAGGCCTCCGTCAATCCGCCGCATTTCATCAGCTTCAGATTGACGCCGTCGACGCGATCTGCCAACTTCGGGACATCCGACGCATACCATATCGATTCATCGACGTAGATCGGCAGCGGACGGTCTTTGAACAGTTCTGGCAACTGGTCTTCCGCGCCCTTCACCAACGGCTGTTCGACATAGTCCACGCCCTGCTCCGCCAGCCATTTCATCATGACTTTCGCGTTTTCGAGCGACCAACCGCCGTTGGCATCGACGCGCAGTCCCGCATGGAACGGCGCGGCGGCTTCTTTCGCCGCCATGAAATGGCCGCGGTCCGCATCCAGCCCGTCAGGCGACCCAAGCTTGATTTTCAAGAACTTAGCTCCTGTACGAGACAGAATCTCCGGAACGCGTTCCTTTGTGATTTCAGGCGGATTGATGCCGATCGTCAACGATGTCGCAGGGGATTCGCGCGGAAGCCCGAAAACACGCCACAACGGCTGCCCGCAGGCTTTTCCAAACGCATCCCACAACGCGATGTCCAAAGCCGCCAAGGCCCGCGGCCGAATGCCGCGTGCTCTGGCTTCGCTCCAGACCTGCGCGATGGACGGGCTGTCCGACAGCGCCGCCACGAACGGCTCCAGTTCGGCAAGCCCCGTGTCGCAGTTCTCGCCCTGCTCCGTCGTCGTGCTCGCAAGTTCGCCGACGCCTGTCCGCCCAAACGCCTCGACGCAGACGAACAGATTCTCCGAACCCGTTATCACGCCGCGGCTGATCGCCAGCGGATACCGTTTCTTCAAAAACAACCGTTTGTACGTTACGCGCATAGTTCCGCCTTCAAAATCAGAGCTTCTTCAAGCAGGTGATCAACGCCGCGCAGATGTAGCGGTTGTCGTCGGACGACATCGTCGGATGTAGCGACACGCACATCATGCGTTTCGCATATTCTTCCGACTTCGGCGTCGTCATACCGTACGCGTCCGCCAACATCTTTCTGCTCAGATACTGCGGCGCGTTCGCGACGACGCAGCCCACGCCGTATTCGTCATTCATCATCTTGATCAACGCGTCGCGCTTCTCGCCGGCCCATTCCTTCTTCAGTGTGATGGCATACAAATAATAGGTATGGACGCATTCAAGCGGTTCGTAAGGAAGCTCGATGCCTTCGACGCCCGCCAGCAGACGATTGCGTTCGTAGGCGACGCGGCGGCGGCCGTCGATGAAGCTGTCCAACTTGCTCAACTGGACAAGACCGACCGCGGCCTGCACTTTCGTCATGACGTTGGACGTGCCCCATGCATCGACGCCACCGCCGTACATACGCACGGAATGCGCATATTCGTTCAGCCACGGATCATCCGTCACGATCATGCCGCCTTCGCCGAGCGTCGTCATGTTCTTCATGGTATGGAAGGAGAAAATGGTCGCCCATCCCAACTTGCCGATCTTCTCGCCCTTGTAGCTGCCGCCGCATGCGCGAGCCGCGTCGCCGATGACTTTCGGCGGACCGTATTTCGGATGCGGATGGCGTTCGGCGATTTCAATGTATTTGTCCATCGGGGCGCACATACCATGGATATGGACAGGGAAGATGGCGCGTGTACGCGGCGTGATCTTCTTCTCAACATCTTCCGGATCAAGCATATAGGTCTTGGGATCGACTTCGCCCCAGACAACCTTGCCGCCCGCGCCGTAAACGGCCAGAGGCGCCGCGCCGAAGTTGACCGGCGGGACGATGACTTCGTCGCCCGGCTCCAATTTCAAAGCGCGCATCACGATATCGATACCAGGGCCTGCGGAGTTCACGGCCGTCGCGTATTTCGTGCCGACGTATTCGGCGAAAGCCGCTTCGAATTCCGGAATCGGCGACGCGGAGAAGCCGAAACCGACGTTCGGATCCATTGATTCCTTAATGGCGTTCACAGCGGCATCGATTTCCTCCTGACCGTAAACGGAACCCAGCAGAGGTTCGGAACGCCAGTTGCAAGCAGGACGTTTCGCCAACGCGGCGTCAATTTCAACTTGAGTCATCATAGCGGTTACCCCTTGATTTTCTTTACTTGTTTTTTATACTCCAAAAAGAAAAAACACAAAATCATCATTAACTTACAAATCATTTGCATCTGTGCAAGTAAACTACCGCCTGAAAATCGACTTTTTCATCGCGATGCGCGGAGTTATGGCATCCAGTCCAGTTTTTTTGCGTCGCAAGCTAATTTTTCGCCCACTTCATTCGTTATGTTATAGGAATTGTTTTGTCCGAGAGAGTATTTTCAAAGAGAGGGAAAAATGAAGAGAGGGAATGAAAACACAAGGGATATTGACGACATGCTCAAGTCATTGTTCATCTACACTGGTCTGCTGTTGCTGGTCACCGTCCTGCTGATCAGCATCGGGCTCATCATGATCGCATCAACGACCTCCACGAGCGTCGGCATGTTTTTTTTCAACCGGCAATTGATCTGGATCGGCGTCGGCCTTGTCGGCGGCGTCATCATCTCCCGCATTCCGCCGGCGTTTCTCGTCAAATACTCGCACCTTTTCCTCATCGCCCTCTGTATCGCGTTGACATATCTTTTCATCCTGCGTTTCATTGACAAGGTATGCGGCTCGGAGATCGCCACGAAGCTGCCGCTCTGCCCGTCAGAAATCGTCAACGGCAAGTTGCGTGGCGGCATCAAAGGCGGTTTCCGCTGGCTGGTCTTCCCCATGGGCGTCTCCATCCAACCGTCGGAATTCGTCAAAATCGCCATTCTTCTGTTTCTTGCCTCCTACTATGGCACGCGTGACGACGAGACGATCCGTTCCTTCTACAAGGGAATCGTCGTACCGATGGTTCCGACGGGCTACGCCCTTCTCGCCATCTTTTTTGGAAAGGACCTAAGCCAGACGGTCATCACCGCCATGATGGTCGGCGCCATCATGTTCCTGGCAGGCGTCAAAACACGCTATCTCACCTTGTTATGCGTGATCGCCGCCGTTGCCGCGATCTGTCTGGTGATGACCAGCGACATGCGGCGCGCACGTGTCAAAGGCTGGCTCAAGCCGCAATCGCAGACTGAGCAGGCCAAGCTTGACAAGACGTCCAGATACCAGCTCAAACTGTCAGAAATGGCTCTGGGCGGCGGCGGCATGTTGGGCCGTGGCTTCATGAAAAGCATCATGAAGAACAACTACCTTCCGGAGGCGCATACGGATTTCATCATCGCCATTCTCGGGGAGGAGTTCGGACTGTTCGGAATTCTCGTGGTCATGGTATTGTACACATTGTTCATGCTGAGCCTCTTCGGCATCTCCAAGCTGTGCGTCGACCGCATCAGCATGCTGATCTGCCAAGGCATCGGCGTCCTCATCCCCTTCCAGGCGCTGATCAACATCGGCGTCGTCAGCGGCTTCTTCCCCACGACCGGGCTGACCGCCCCCTTCATCAGCTACGGCGGCTCCAGCAGCATCTCCCTTCTGATCTGCATGGGGCTTGTCAGCAACGTATGCATCAACAACATGTCCATTCATTCGACTTCCGCGCAAAGCGAAACCGTCCTGCCAAGAAAACTAAATTTCTCCAACTGAACGAACGACCATGCTTTCCAATACCATGCCCCTTTTATTCGACCTGCTGAAATGCCATGCCACGCCTGGTGATGAAGACGAAGTCGCCGAACTCCTTCTGAAGACATGGAAGGAGGCCGGCTGGACAACGCAATCTCTTGGAAGATATGCCGTTACCGCCGTCCGTGAACCGGACGGCGCTCCGGCCGACGCCAAGACGATTCTTGTCTGCGCGCATATGGATTCGCCCGGATTCATCGTCCAATCCGTTAATAAAGACCTGACCGTCAACGCCATCAACATCGGCTATCCGCATTTTGATGAACCGGAAACCGCTGTTGTCGTCAAACAGGCGGATGGGCAAAAAATACCTGCGACGCTTTACAACCAGCCAGAGGATATGAAAATATATCCGCTGGTAGCAGAGTCGCCGCTCATGCGCGGCGACCGCCTCTGCTACGCCTGCGAACCATCCGTCCATGACGGAATCATCGAATCGCCGTTTTTGGACAACCGCCTCGGCTGTTTCGCGTTGTGCGAAATCGCCGCCGCCGTCAAATCGCCAAAGCTCCGCGTCATGCTCGCCGCGACATCAGGAGAGGAGTTCACGGGCTTTGGCGCTTCCGTTCTCGCAGCGCATTGCAAGCCTGACTTAATCATCTGCCTGGACGCGACATATGAGGAAGAAGAACAGAATGTGCTGATCGGCAACGGCCCTGTTCTCACCGTATCGGACAAATCCGTTCTGCTCAGCCAGAAGACCGTCGAATCTTTGAAACGCCATTGCGCGGCGTGGGGTGTCCCGCTCCAGACGGAAATCTACAATTTCAGCGGAACGGATGCACGAGCCTTTCCGTCGCAAGGCATCACGGCTCCCGCCTTGCCGATTCTCATCCCCACGACAGGCAACCACACGCCGCTGGAAACCGCATCATTGCAGGACATCGAAGCCCTGAACGCCCTTCTTTTCAAGCTTTGCACGGATGAAGCAGCCGTCGCCTCGCTTCTGGACGACATTGCATCCTTCTGAAACACAACGTCATGCCACAGGAGATACAGGAAACGGATTTCATCGTCCTGCGGACGACGCGCTACGGCGAAGGCAAGCTGATCGTCAACGGCCTGACGCCGTCAGGCCGTCTGTCTTTCATTGCCTTCGGCGCTGTCGGCGGCGGGAAAAAAGGCGGGCTCGACTTCGAGCTCTTCCGTCTCCTCCATGTCTCCTATCAGGAGACGGAACGCGAGCTGCAGAAATGCAACGATACCGCCATCATCGCCGACTACGGCGGCCTTGCGCGCCACTTCGACAGCTATTCCGCCGCTTGCTGGCTGTCGCAATTCAGTCTAGCTAACATGCCGTCCGGCCTCGATTGCCGTTATTTTTTCGAATCCGTCCGAATCGCGCTCGAACGTCTGGCGGCCCAGTCCGCCCTGCCCGCCGCCGTCATCACTGGCGTCATTCTCGTCTATCTGCGCGAAGGCGGCTGGCTTTCCGACTACGACGACTCGCCGCAGACCGCCCGTCAAATCCAAATTCTATTGGAAATGGCCCTCGGCGGCGACATTCCGCGTCTCGCGAAGGACAATTGGGAGCAGCTCCATCAGTGGGCTCTCGCCCTTCTGCGGATGAACGACGAATGCATCATGCCCGGCGAACAACGATACCAATCGTGACCCCCGTCATCAGCGGCGGAGCGGACAGCCTATGGCTCACGATGCTTATGGCCTATGGTTCATGGCTCAAATCAGCCGTCGTCATTTGAAAAATGGCCTTTCCCATATTACCTTATATAATTTGCAAATGACATTTTATCATCGTCTTTAGCAAACAATCTGGATTCAACATGGCCAACGTATATCCCTTCGCATCCGTCTCCGCCCTTGGAGAAAACGCCCCGCGAGTCGCAACGCTCCCCTATGACGTGATGAACCGCGCGGAAGCCGCCAAAATGGCGGCCGGCAATCCCGTGAGCTTCCTTCGCGTGACACGTTCGGAAATCGACCTGCCGGACTCCGTCGATCCCTACGCACCAGCCGTTTATGAAAAGGCCGCCCAGAACTGGCAGGCCTTGAAATCGTCCGTTCTTACGACGGACAAGCGGCCGGCCTTCTATGTCTATTCGCTCGTCATGAACGGCCGCCGCCAGACAGGCGTCGTCGCCGCCGCCTCCGTCGACGACTATGACAACAACATCGTCCGCAAGCATGAGAAGACGCGCAAGGAGAAGGAGGACGACCGCACGCGTCACATCACGGCGCTCCGTGCGCAGACCGGCCCCGTGTTCCTTACTTATAAAGACTCCGCCGCCATTGACGACATCGTCGAAAAGACCATGAAGACCGTCCCGATCTTCGATTTCACCGCCGAAGACGGCATCTCCCACACAGGCTGGCGGGTCGCCGATGAATTGACGCTTGCCCTCCAAGGCGCGTTCGCGGCCGTGCCGTTGCTGTATATCGCGGACGGACACCACCGCGCGGCATCCGCCTCCCGCACGCAGGCCACCCTCAAGGCGGCCGGAACGGATTCCCCCGAATCCGCCCATTTTCTCTCCGTCATCTTCCCTGCCGGCCAGCTGAAGATTCTCGCCTACAACCGCGTCGTCTTCGATCTGAACGGCCTCTCCGACGAACAGTTCCTGCAGAAAATCACGAACGCCGTCGAATCCATCGCCCCATGCGACAACGCCGAGCCGTCCGACGCGGGGCAGGCCTGCATGTTCTTCCAAGGCAAATGGTGGAAACTCGTCTTCAAACCGACCGCCCTGACAGCCGGCCCCGTTGACAAGCTGGATGTGTCACGCCTGCAGAACGACGTCCTCTCCCCCATCCTCGGCATCGATGATCCGCGCACGTCCAAGAAAATCGACTTTGTCGGAGGCATCCGCGGCACAGGCGAACTCGAAAAACGCGTCCTTTCCGGCGAAGCAAAAGTCGCCTTCTCCATGTATCCGACCAGTCTTGACCAATTGATGGACATCGCGGATGACAACGCCATCATGCCGCCGAAATCCACTTGGTTCGAACCGAAACTCCGCGACGGCCTCTTCGTCCACGAAATCTGATTTCCCCATACCAAAAGGCATCCCATGAAAATCCAAAACGGCCAAATCTATCTGGAAGACGTCCCTGTCACGCTCATCGCGCAGACCTATGGCACCCCCACCTACGTCTATGAGGAAAACCGCATCCGCGACAATTTCCGCCGAGCGCTGAACGCCTTCAAAAAATACTACCCGAACTTCCGCTTCTTCTACGCCATCAAGGCCAACAACAATCTCGCCGTCGCCAACATCCTCCGCCAGGAAGGCGCGGGCATCGACGCGGCGTCCATCAACGAAATCCTTCTTGCGCAGAAACTTGGGCTCGGCGGTGACAATGTCATGTTCTCCGGCAACTTCCTGTCTGACGACGATATCCAGCAGGGCCTCAAATCCGGCGTCATCTTCAATCTGGACGACATCTCCATCCTCCCGCGCGTTCTCAAATACGGCAAGCCTGAATTCCTTTCCTTCCGTCTCAACCCTGGCTACGGCGCGTGCGAAGTCGGCGACTTTGTCTGCAATGGCGGCCCGAACGCCAAGTTCGGCGTCCATCCGGACCAGATCATGGACGCCTACCGCATGGCCAAGGAGGCCGGCATCAAGCGTTTCGGCGCCCACATGATGCCCGGCTCCTGCATCCGCGATCCGGAATATTTCAAATTCATCACGGGCCTTCTGATGGACAACATCGGAAAGGTCGGAAAGGAGCTCGGCATAGATTTCGAATTCATCGATCTCGGCGGCGGTCTCGGCATCCCCTACAAGCATGAAGACGGCCCGCTGGACATCGACAAGGCCGCGCAGCTCGTCGCGGAAATCTTCACGGAGAAGCTCAACGAGTACGGCCTCAAGCCGCCGCGGCTCATGATGGAGCCTGCCCGTTATTTCGTCGGTGACGCAGGCTATGTCGTTGGAACCGTCCATTCCATCAAGAACTCCTACAAGCGGATCATCGGGACGGACGTCTCCATGAACACGCTCGCCCGCCCCGCCATGTACGGTGCCTACCACCATATCTATGTGAACGGACGTGAGGACGAAGCGCGCAAGCCCGTCGGCCTCTGCGGACAAGTCTGCGAAAACACGGACTTCTGGGTGAAGGAGCGCATGCTGCCCGAAGGCATTACGCTCGGCGACATCATCGTTGTCGAAAACGCGGGGGCCTATGGCTACGCCATGAGCTACCAGTACAACGGCCGCCTGAAGCCCGCCGAAGTGCTCGTCAACGGCGACAGGCATTGGCTCATCCGCCAGCGTGAAACCATCGAGGATCTCGTCCGCAACGTCACTGTGCCAGATCATCTGAAGTGAAATTCAGCCGAAGCATGAAAGCATGCGCAGACAGATCATCCGCTATCTCCTGTCATAGGAATTTTCACGATTTTCGATTTTTTTTGCATCAGATCATACAATACAATTTGCCTTTTCGCGTTTCATGATTGACAGACGCGGAACACAAGATGACGAAAGCGTCAATCGGCAGTCCGCGTCTGAGCAACACAGCACCCAATCAATCACCAACAACTTGAAAAGGAGATTTAACATGAAAAAACTACTCGCAGCTCTCATCTTCGCAGGATTCGGAATCGTAGTCGCGCAGGATGCGCCGCCAGCGGAAAAACCGGCAGCCCCCAGAAATGAACAGGGCGGACGCCCCGGACGTCCCGGCGGCGGCCAGTTCAACCCTGAAAGATTCCAGGCCAACATGATCAAACGCATGGAAGGCCAGATGGCGGAACTTCTGAAGGAATACGACAAGAACCAGGACGGCACGCTGGACGCGGAAGAAAAGGCCTTCATGGAAAAGGATCTTGACGAAGCCCTCAAGAAGGCACGCCTCGCCAACACCTACCAGAGAATCAAAGTCATCGACGTCGATGGCGACCTGAAGTTCAGCGATGAAGAAAAGGAAAAAGCCCCGCAGCGCCTCCGTGAGGACATGCAGAAACGCGGCCCCGGCCGTGGCGGCTTCGGCGGCCCTGGCTTCGGCCCACGTGACGGCAACGGCCCGCGTGGTGGACAAGGCCCCCGTGGTGGACAAGGCCCCCGTGGAGGAAACGGCCAGCGCGGCGGCAACGGCCGCGGCGGCAACGGCCCCCGCGGCGGACAAGGTCCCCGCGGTGACAACCCGCCTCCGGAACCTCCGCCGGCTGAATAAGATCGATTTTTGAAAAAAATTCTAAAAAAGGGCTCCATCCCGCCAAGGGATGGAGCCCTTTCTGCGTTTATACCAATACCAAATGACAGTTCAAAAACACGAACGGACATGAATGGATTTGATTTTCGGGACGCGGCTTCATTTCGCTTTTGAATGAACGGCGCGCAATGGGCATGGAGGAAAAACACGGAAAGGCGCACGCCTTGCGGTGGCAGGCCGTCTATAACGGCCTATCGAAAAAACGAAACCATGCGCCATCTGGCGACTTTCTTCACGAAACTGGCCCCATTGGAAACATCACATGCCATGGATGCCCCGCGTGTGTTTTGAAAACGCCTTTACCTATAATATATATACACCTCTTATATAGCCTCCCCTTCCCATGTCCTCCGAATCCCTTGAACTCTGCCGCGAAAAAGCCCTCCGCCTTCTCGAAAACAGCCCGCATTCCGTGCGAGGCTTGAAGCAGAAGCTTTTCAATGCCGGTAAATTCACCGCGCAGGACATCCAGACCATCATCGATGATTTGCTGAAGGCCGGGCTGCTGGACGACGCGATGTTCGCCGCAAACTACATCGACTACCTCAAAACGACTGGCATCGGACGATTCAAGGCCATTTTCAAGCTAAAGAGCAAAGGCGTTCCCCAGAACATTGTCAAAGAGGCAATGGAAAAATACTGGGGGATGGATGAAAGCGACGACGAACGGGCCGCCGAAGCGGCTAGAATCAAGTGGCGGTCACTGAAAAACAAAAAAGACTGGCCTGATGTCAAAAAACTCCAAGCGGTCGCAAGATTTCTCGCCAACAGAGGTTTTCCCATGGATGTCATCCATTCTGTGATGAATGAAATAAAAAATCAATAAAAAAATCATTTTTTTTGCTTTTCTTTATTGACATGGTGGTTTTTTGCGATATTTTAGGAAGAAATCACCATAAAATGGTGATAAAAACCTAGTTTTTCCTAGAATTTCTTCTCCAAAAGGTCCTCTAGGAAGAAATCACCAAGAGAGAGGGATGTTTCACCTAACCATGGTGGAATCATGAAATCTTTCATGGATTTCGACATCTCATGCCAGAAAAAGCACAACATCTCAGAGAATTCGTGATGTCTGCCCAATCAACAGTGGACAGCCAGCGGCGTCTTGCCATCCCAAAGGCATGGCGGCTTGACACGGATACGGAAGGGACGCGCTTTTTCCTGACGTTGGGTTCGGGCCCCTCTCTGGAATTCTACGAATACGCTGAATTTGAAAGACGTCGTGAAATCGCCATTCAAAAAATGGTGGATGTCCAATCAGACATACTGGCGACGTCCTCCGCCAGAAATTCAGCCATCATAACGCTAGATAAGCAAGGCCGTTTCGTTGTCCCGCAACACCTGCTGGACATTGCGAGGATCAAAACAGATGTTTACTGCGAGGGGTCATTCGCCTGCGGGAGAATCATTGCGTTGGAGATATGGAACCAGATCGATCCTGGTCCGGACGCCACCATTGAATTCAACCACAGCCTCCGTCCCGCTGCCGTTGTCACCGATGCGAAACTGGTACTTACACAAACACAATGACATTCAGCCATATCCCAGTTCTTTTTCAACAAGTCATAAGCCTGGTAGCCGAACACGGCCCCAAGCGGATCATCGACGCCACCATCGGTGGCGGCGGACACGCCAGAGGGCTTCTTGAACGGCTCCCCGAAGCGCAACTGCTCGGCATCGACCGTGACGACACGGCCATCGCCGCCGCCAGCCAGAATCTTGAGCCTTTCAAAGACCGCGTGGTCATCCGCAAAGGCGTCTTTTCGGACATGAAAGCCATCGCCGCCGCCATCGGCTGGGATCATGCGGACGCAGTCCTTATGGACATCGGCGTATCATCCCATCAGATCGACACCCCGGAAAGAGGCTTTTCCTTCAGAATGGACGGTCCGCTCGACATGCGCATGAACCAAGAGGATACGGTGACAGCCGCCACCCTCCTCAACACCGCCTCGCAGGAAGAGCTGGAGACCATCATCAGAGACTACGGCGAGGAATTCAAGGCAAGATTGATTGCCAGAGAGATTGTCAAGCGCAGGGAGAAGAAGCCGTGGGAAACCACAGGCGAACTCAACCAGCTACTTGAAAAAATCGTCGGCTTCGGGCATCAGCACGGTCTGCCGCCCGCGACCAGAACCTTCCAGGCTTTGCGAATCGCGGTCAACCACGAATTGGATGAACTCACAAACGCGCTGAAAAGCGCTTTGGAGATTCTCGCGCCGAACGGCATCCTCGCCGTCATCACATTCCATTCGCTTGAAGACAGAATCGTAAAGCACTTTTTCCAATATGAAGCCGCCACATGCGTCTGTCCGCCCAAAATGCCGATATGCACATGTGGAAAAAAGAAAACCATCGACATCCTCACGCGAAAGCCGGTCACGGCCGACGAGGAGGAACTGAAAACCAATCCGCGCGCGGCTTGCGCAAAACTCCGAGCCGCCATGAAACTGGACATTGAACAGACAACTGCAACCAGTAGCAAACAATAACAACAACAAATCATTTCCCAGAGGGAGGCAAAAACATGACACTCAACCCAAGCAAAAAAAACACTAGCTGGAATTCCATGCAGAACGACAAATACGCCTGCATGGTCGTATTCCGCACCCTGTCTTTCCTGTGCATCGCAGGTCTCATCGTCATTCTCGGCTATCTGTACATCAACATCAACAGCCAGAACCGCAAGCTGGACACGGAAAACAACAAGAAAATGGCCGAATACGCCGACCTTTCCGTCAAACTGCAGAACATTGAAAGCGAACTGGAGCAGAAAGGGAACCTCCAGCTCCTCAGCAAAGCTCCCGAACTCAATCTCCGCAAGGCGACCACCGCCCAGATTTTCATTCTGGACGCTCCGACGCCGCTTGAAGTCGTACAGGAAGGCGAAAACATGAAGGCCCCGCTGCAAGTCGCGGGAAAATAACCAACTATAACTGCAACCCATTCAGAACCAACAGGGGAAGGTTGTCCTGAACATGGAAAACATCAAACAACACTCATATCAATACACCACCATCCGGACACACCGCAATTCGAACTTCGGATTGCAGACGATCCGTCGCGCATGGTTCGCATGCTCCGGTTTCCTTGGCGGAATCAGGGGGATTCTCCGCCATTACCTGCCGTTGCAATCCGAATACAACCTGCAGAAGGCGAAACCCACCAGAAGCCAGCGCTTCGCCATCGGCGTCCGCAGCCTCCCGATCATGACGGTTTTCACCGTCATGCTGCTAGCGATCGCCATCCACTGCTACAAGCTTCTGGTTCTCAGGCATTCGGAATTCGAAGAAAAGGCGCAGTCGCACTGCCAGAGCATCCAGAACACGCAAGGTGCTCGTGGATGCATTTACACGGTCGACAACAAGTTACTGGCGGGCAACTATTTCCAGAAGGACATCTTCATCGAGCCCAAGAAGATTCCATCGAAATTCCGCGCCCAGGCCATCATGTTCATCGCGAACGCCACTCACAGGCCCGTGCCTGAAATCGCACAGATGTTCTTTGAAATCATTGAAAAAGATCAGGAAATCACTCTTTCATCGAACGTTGACCGCCACACGGCGAAACACATCGAGGCCCACGGATACCCCCACACGACCATCATCCGCAACAGCCATCATCGCGATAAGAAGAACCGTGAAAAGCTGTCTTGCACATCCTATTCCGTCGTCTTCACCCTGCCGCTCAAACTGCAGTTGGAACAACACATGCCGACCATGCTGTCCATCGGCGCAGAACTCGGCATGAATGAAAAGGCAGTTCGGGAAGCCGTCAACGGCCGCCATGGCCTTGCGCGGACCAAGCAGGTCAAAGTCCAGGCGGGCATTGATTACACGGACGGTGTCGCTCTCGAAAACAACCTGAAGAAAATCCCGCGTCTTGGCAAAGGCGCCTACCAGGTGAAAACGAACACCAAGCGGATCTACCCGCAGAACACGCTCGCCGCGCCGCTTGTCGGGCTGACCAACACGGCGGACGGCAAAGGAATCTCCGGTATCGAGGAACTTTTCGACGAACAGCTCCGCCCCACCAGCGGAAGCAATGTCTTCCTGAAGGACGGCAAAGGACGCCGCCTCCCGATGACGGAAAACATCCGCACCACCCTCCCCATGAACGGGAACGACATTTTCCTGACCATCAACAGCGGCATCCAGAACATCGCAGAAGAGGAACTTGCGAAAGCCATTCCGGACGTCAAGCCGGATCGCGCCTACGCCGTCATGATGAATCCGAGAACCGGCGCCATCATGGCTTTGACGCAGTATCCGACCTTCGATCCCAACAAACGCGACGAAGTCGAAGATCCTGCCGGCTTCGGATTCCTCCCGCTTACCGAAACCTTCGAGCCTGGCTCCATCATGAAAGGCATCTCCCTTTCATGCGCCATTTCGGAAGGCGTCATCGACCGGAACACCGTCTACTTCTGCGAAAATGGCTACTGGCCATCCGCGAAGCTTCATGACACCCACCGCAACGAAGATCTCTCCATCACGGAAATCATCATGCATTCCAGCAACATCGGGACGGCGAAGGCGGCCGTGGACCTTGGCGCCTACAAGCTATTCCATGGTCTGATCGGCTTCGGCTTCGGCAAGCAGACATATCTCGGCTTCTATCCGGCCGGGCAGAAGCCTGTCTTCTTCAAGAAGGAGGCCAACGGCATCTTCCGCTCGCTCGAACGCTGGGACAAGCTGTCCATCACCCGTTTCCCGATCGGACAAGGCATCTCGGTCACGCCGTTCCAAATGGTCCAGGCCTACAGCGCCATCGCCAACCACGGCGTCATGATGCAGCCATACATCATCGACCGCATCCTTTCGCATGACGGAACGGTGACCAGCTCCATCCCCCGTGTGAAGGGTCGCCCGATCTCCGCCTATGCCGCAAAACAGATGACGGAAGCCCTCAAGACCGTCCCCACGAAGGAGGGGACGGCCAGACGCGCCGCCATTGAAGGCTATACGGTCGCCGGCAAAACCGGCACGTCTGAAATCTGGGATTC
>CACYQT010000051.1 GCA_902776645.1 uncultured bacterium
TGTACTAGCGGCCTAGCCTTCTAGCGGCCTAGCCGACTAGCCTGCTAGGCTACTAGCGGCCTAGCCTACTAGCCTGCTATCGGCCTAGCGGCCTAGCCTTCTAGCGGCCTAGCCTACTAGCATTTCTAGCATAGCCTAGATGCCATAGGCCATAAGCACCGCCTGCGGCAGTCTATAAGCTCTGCCTGCGGGGCAGAAAAAAAGCCCTCCGGCGTTTGCCGGAGGGCTTTGAATGTCTTTGGCTTTCAGCTTTTAGCTATTCATTAAGCATTAAGCAGTAAGCATTAAGCATTACTTCTTGTTGCGCTTGCGGAGGGAGCCCATGCAGAGACCACCGATCAGCAACGTCGCCAACGTGCCAGGAAGCGGCTGGCCGGAAGGAGCATCTTCAGGAACATCTTCAGGTCTCACATCAACCTTGGGATCATCCAATCTCGTCTGAAGCATGAATTCCCAATGAACTGATTCCGCCGTTGAAGTCGGGAACAAGCACATGAACTTCTTGTAAGTCCAGTCTTCTTTGGGTGCAATCACACCTTCTTCATTGTAATCATAAACTGTAATCTTATTCATCCCCAAATGATCAGGATCATCCTGATCTTCACTACCAGTATCATAATTGCCGATATATCCTTCCTTTGAAGTCGCCATGACATCATGTTCACGTCCCCAATATCCACCATATTCCTTATGCCAATTCTGATATGTTCCCTTATAATAAACACCAAACTTCTGACCTGGATCAAGTTCAAAAGCATTGTTATATTCATCAAAGCTCATATATTTCGTTTTGCCATTTTCATCAAGATAGATGCCATATTCAGTAATATTCAACTTCTTAGAAGTTGAACCAGAGGTTTCTACCTGCTGCCCAACAAACTGGACTGTCACTTTTTGAACATTGGTATTATTGGCTGCGTTATATGCATCCAATTCCGCCTGGCTCATCGTTGTAAAATACACATGTCCCATACGATTGCCATTGGTAGAACTCCAATTGCTACCATAAACCGTATATTTCAAACCTGAGGAACCTTGTTCAGAATCTGTTTTGAAATTGATATAATTCTGATTTGCACCATCAAACAATGGATACTGTTCTTTTGCGCTGCTAGTACCAGTCGCCGCCATCGCAACGCCGCAGAGGGCGAAGAGAACCAAAATCGTCATCAGTTTTTTCATTGTTGTCTCCTTGGTCTTTTTCTTTTTATTATTACTATATTGTTTGTTTTCGTTTCAATGCACAACTTTTTCTGTGTACGCGCATGTTATACCAATTTTTTGGAGGCAAGACAAGTGGAAAATTTATTTTTTTCAATTTTTTCTTGTTTTTTTTCTATTTTTGTGTCTTTTGATATTTTGAGGCTCAAAGAGATTCTAGGATTCTAGAGTATAAACATTGCCCGCAGGGCAAAAAAAAATCCCTCCAGCCGAAACTGGAGGGATGAGATTGTCTTTGCTTTAAGCTGTTGCTCTGTATTTCGCTTTCAGCTTTAGGCTTTAGGCTTTAAGCTTACTTCTTGTTGCGCTTGCGGAGGGAGCCCGCGCAGAGACCGCCGATCAGCAGCGTCGCCAACGTGCCAGGAAGCGGCTGGCCGGTGACACCATTCACGACGGGATCATCGACAACCACAGCACCATCGCCGTCAAAGAAATCTTTTGGATTGACGGGATAATAGGGATCGTCCAACGTCGTCTGGAGCATGAACTCCCAGTGGACAATCTGGAAACTATCCTTTCCATATTCACCAGAGGAGAGGCACATGAAGTGCTTGTTCGTTTCTTGGGGAGTAGGGTTACCCGTCGAATCATAGACAGTCAACGTATGGCTGTTGATATCGAAGTTGCCAAGCATGCCGTTTTTTGCATCCTTGGCTTCACCATAATAATATCCATAATAATCATTCCTCTTCATTCCATCACCAGTCGAGGCGATGATATTACCATTATTATCTTTGTAATAGACACCGAAACTTGTACCCGCCTCAATACCGGCAGCTTCACCAAAGAAATTGTTGAAATCCCTGACGCTCAAATAGTCACCGACTTTTTCTCCTTTTGCAGTATCATAAAGATAGATGCCGTAATCTGAGATCTTGTCACTTGAGGTATGAGTAATATTGCCACTACCATCCTCAATTTCAGCGCCAAGGAACTGGACGGCCACAACCTTGTTGGCGGGAACATCTTCCGTAACCGTGAAATATCCCTGAGCCGTCTGACGTACAAACCCGTTCACCAGTTTTCCATTATCATAATCCTGACTGGCAGTAATTGTATAGGTCAGACCGGAATTTCCAAGCGTCCCGTTTTCTTTCACATTGAGATAATCACGAGTAGTCGTAACCTTTTGCTGGGTTATCTGTGTCTCTTGATGTTCATTATAATAATATTTATATCCTGTTAACCAGTTTCCCTTTCTTTCCACATTTTGATTTCCCGCATTCACTAATTTATTATATTCTCTTTCCGTAATTTCTTTTCTGGGGACAGTAACAGTTTTTTCAACATCTGCTATATTCATCGTCAAGTCAATCGGCTTATTCGGATCGACAGTCTGGGCATTCTGCGCCATCGCAACGCCGGACATGGCGAAGAGCACCAAAATCGTCATCAGCTTCTTCATTGTTTTCTCCTGTTGTTCTCTGCTTCTCGTCTATTTTTAATGGTTCATTGCCTTTCAAAGTGTACACTCTTTTGAAGTGTACGCGCATGTTATACCAATTTCCCGGAGGCAAGACAAGTGGAGTAAAGCGATTTTTTCAATTTTTCTTTAAATTTTCTTGTTTTAAGTACATTCTTGTTTTAATCTTTCAATAAATTTTCTTGTTTCAAGTGTATTTTTGTTTTTCGGACTGCTTGCCCACTGTCCACGACAGACAGCTCGGCGGCTTCTGCCGAAGGCAAAAAAAATCCCTCCGGTCTTGATGACCGAAGGGATTCGAATGTCTTTCGCTTTTAGCTTTTGCTCAGTATTTTGCTTTAGGCTATAGGCTTTCAGCTGTTGCTTTGTATTTCGCTTTAAGCTTTAAGCTTTAAGCTTTTAGCTACCTTAGTGCTTCTTGTTGCGCTTGCGGAGGGAGCCCGCGCAGAGACCACCGATCAGCAACGTCGCCAACGTGCCAGGAAGCGGCTGGCCGGTGACACCGTCCACAACAGGATCGTCAACATGCACATCGTCATTGAAGTCGTTCGGGTTGACGGGGAAGTAGGGATTATCCAACGTCGTCTGGAGCATGAACTCCCAGTGGGTCTGGTTAAAAGAAGAATAATATCCATATTCACCAGCGGAAAGGCAGAGGAAATGCTTGTCCGTTACCTTTTCTTCTTTTTTACCAGTCTCAGGATTATAGACGGTCAGTGTATGATTATTATCATCGAAGTTACCAACAATGCCATTTTCTTCATTTTTAAAAACATCAGAATACCGCTTACTCCAATGACCACCATCACCGGTCGAAGCAATGTAATTACCATCTTTATCAACAAAATACACGCCGAAACTCGTACCGGCCTTTACACCCGCCTCTTCGCCAAAGTAATTGCTGTAATTCTGAACGCTCAAATAATCGCTTGTTCTTTCTCCTGTTTCAGGATTATAAAGGTAGATACCGTAATCCTTAACTCTGTAATTCGGGTCGTAACCATTTGTGGGATTTCCCCACCAATCATAGGAAGCATTACCTTTTTCAACTTCAGCACCGAGGAACTGGACAGCCAAAGTTTTGCCTTCCGGAACTGCGGTAGTCGTTGTGAAATAAACCTGACCAGTATAACGCTGATAATTCACACCGTTAGCGTCCGGCTGGCCATTGCCAAACGTTTTGCTTTTCTCAACCGTATAGGTCAAGCCCGTCGTGCCTTCACCATTCGTATAAACATAGGTTGTTTTCTGCTGTCGACCCCAATTATCCGTTTCCATCTTCAAATTGTACGGTTCGTATGCCATCGCGACACCGCACAACGCGAACACCACCAAAATCGTCATCAGTTTTTTCATCGTTTTTCTCCTTAATATTTTTAATGGTTCATTGTCTTTCAAAGCGTACACCTTTTGAAGTGTACGCGCATGTTATACCATTTTTTTGAGCTCAAGACAAGTGGAAAATTTACTTTTTTCGATTTTTATTGAATTTTTTCTATTTTTTGTGCCGTATGGCATTTTTAGGCCTCAAAGAGATTCTAGAGATTCTATTCTAGAGGTTCTAGAGGTTCTAGAGAGATTCCAGAAAATCCTGAGCTATAAGCATTGCCCACAGGGCAAAAAAAATCCCTCCAGCCGAAACTGGAGGGATTAGATTGTCTTTGCTTTTAGCTGTTGCTCTGTATTTCGCTTTAAGCTTTAGGCTTTAGGCTTTAAGCTTACTTCTTGTTGCGCTTGCGGAGGGCGCCCGCGCAGAGACCGCTGATCAGCAGCGTCGCCAACGTGCCCGGAAGCGGCTGGCCGGTCGTCACAAAACCGAATTCAACGTGTTCCCATTCAAGATACGCCGCCTCTCTATAGTAATAAGGTCCCTGGAACATGCAGAAGATGGCTTCCCTAGAGTTCATTTTCGTATCCGAATACCATGCCGCATCCGCATTCATTTGGTGATTGTTGTCCTTGGCACCGTCGAAACTGCCGAGCCAGTTCTCCGACGTCGTATATCTTGTCACCACCGTATCATCTCTGTGACCTGTGTAGTACGGGCTTGTCTCGTCATTCTTGTAGCTGGTGGCGGCATCATAGTAAACACCGAAATTCTGGCCTTCCTTAATTTCAACGTCGCCGTTGAACAAGGAAATATACGTACGATTGGTGCTAGTCGGATCGTTGTTCTCGAAAAGATAGATGCCGTAGTCTTTGATGTCCAATGTCGAGTCGACACGCAGTTCGGCGGTAGGCTTGTTATCGATGTCCACGAACAGGGCCATGCGGAAGTTGTCATGTGCCGTGAAGGTGACATGGGCTAGATCAAACTGCGTGTTATATTGCTTTTTTGTGACATAATTGCCATTTTCATCTTTTATAAAGTTACCATCTTTATCCTTCTGGAGGCCTTCATAGGTGCGGTTGACACTTCCCGTGACCGTGTAGTCCAACAATAGATTCGATGCCTTATAATAGGTCGTTTTGTTTTTGGGATTATACTGCACAGGTTCGAGAACGGCGAACGCATTTTCATATGTGCCGTCTTTCAGGGTATAGGTCGGGCCTGCCACTGCAACCAGGCTGAAGCCCAGCGTCGCCACAAGCAATGTCGCAATCAGTTTTTTCATCGTCATTCTCCTTAGTCTTTCTATATCGTCAATGTTTTTTAGCATTCAAAGCACACCTTTTGAAGTGTACGCGCATGTTATACCATTTTTCTGAGCTCAAGACAAGTGAAAAATTTACTTTTTTCGATTTTTATTGATTTTCTTCTATTTTTTGTGTCTTTGGGCATCTTCTGGCCTAAAAGAGATTCTAGAGGTTCTAGAGATTCTAGAGATTCTAGAGATTCTAGAGATTCTAGAGATTCTAGAGATTCTAGAGATTCTAGAGGTTCTAGAGAGATTCCAGAATATCCTGAGCCATAAGCATTGCCCGCAGGGCAAAAAAAATCCCTCCAGCCGAAACTGGAGGGATGAGATTGTGTTTGCTTTCAGCTTTCAGCTTTTAGCTTACTTCTTGTTGCGCTTGCGGAGGGCGCCCGCGCAGAGACCGCTGATCAGCAGCGTCGCCAACGTGCCCGGAAGCGGCTGGCCAGTCGTCACAAAACCGAACTCCACATGCTGCCATTCAAGATACGCCGGCGTACCAGCCGCATACGGTCCCTGGAACATGCAGAAGATGGCTTCTCTAGATGCCATATCCGAGTCAGAATACCACGCATTTTGTGCAAGCACGTTGTGATTACCATCTTTTGCCCAGTCATAGCTCGCAACCCAGTTCCGGGCAGTCGTATAAGTTTCTCCCTTCGTATCCGTCTTACCCATTTCATCACTCATGTCATACGTTTCATTATACTTGGGATCTGAGCGTTCTCCATAGGTTGTGTCAGCATTGTAATAAACACCGAAGTTCATGCCTTCACGGATTTCAACGTCACCATTCTTCAATGAAATATATTCGGTAATGTGGTTGGTTGACGGATCATTGTTCTCATAAAGGTAGATGCCATAATCATTCAGCTTCAATTCCGAATCGATAAACAGCTCGTTTGGAGTCTGATTTGAATCTATATCGACGAAAAGGGCCATACGGAAGTTGTCGTGGGCCGTGAAATAGACATGCCCCAAATCAAAATTAGTCTTTCCAGTTCCATTATAAAGGGTACCATCCGCATTTTTGAGAAAACGATTGACACTGCCTGAGACCGTATAGTCCAACTTCAGATTCGACTTCGCATAAGTGGTCGTGTTCGTACTGGGATCGTACTGCACGGGTTCAAGAACAGAAAAACCGTTTTTATGGAGCCCGTCCTTCATGTTATAGGTCTGTGCCACGGCAACCAGGCTGAAGCCCAGCGTCGCCATAAACAGTGTCGCAATCAGTTTTTTCATCGTCATTCTCCTTAGTCTTTCACTATTGTCAATGGTTTATTTTCATTCAAAGCGTACACCTTTTAAGTGTGTACGCGCATGTTATACCATTTTTTCGGAGGCAAGACAACTAAAAAAATGATTTTTTTCACTTTTTTATTGATTTTTTTCTATTTTTTCGATTTCCCAGCCCTTTTCCGGCCATGATCCATCACCATCAGCCCAGCCCGCTGCACAAAAAAATCCCCCCGGCTTGTTCAGCCGGAGGGATTTCGAATTGCTTTCAGCTTTTAGCTTTCAGCCCCGCGAAGCGGTTCTTACTTGCAGCAGCAGCAGCACTTGCCGCACATGACGCGGATCATTTCAACGAGCTTGTTGGAGTAGCCCCATTCGTTGTCGTACCAGGAGCAGACTTTCACGAACGTCGGGTCGAGCTGGATGCCGGCCTTGACGTCGAAGATGGACGTGCGGGCGTCGTTGCGGAAGTCCGTGGAGACGACGGCTTCGTCCGTGTAGCCGAGGATGCCCTTCAGTTCGCCTTCGGAGGCGGCCTTCATGGCGGCGCAGATTTCTTCGTAGGTGGCGGGCTTTTCGAGTTCGCAGGTCAGGTCGACGAAGGAGACGTCAGACGTCGGGACGCGGACGGACATACCGGTCAGCTTGCCGTTCAGGGAGGGCAGGACTTTGCCGACGGCCTTGGCGGCGCCGGTGCTGGACGGGATCATGTTCTCGAGGATGCCGCGGCCGCCGCGCCAATCTTTCTTGGACGGGCCGTCAACGGTCTTCTGGGTGGCGGTGGCGGCGTGGATCGTCGTCATGAGGCCGCGCTTGATGCCGAAGCTGTCGTTGAGGACCTTGGAAATCGGGGCGAGGCAGTTCGTCGTGCAGGAAGCGTTGGAGATGATGTCCTGGCCGGCGTAGGTCTTGTGGTTGACACCATAGACGAACATCGGGGTGGCGTCCTTGGACGGGGCGGACATGATGACTTTCTTCGCGCCGGCGGTGATGTGGGCGCGGGCCGTTTCATCGGTCAGGAAGAAGCCCGTGGATTCGACGACGACTTCGGCGCCGACTTCGTTCCACTTCAGGTTCGCGGGATCCTTTTCAGCCGTGAGGCGGATCTTCATGCCGTTCACGAGCATCGTGTTGCCGTCAACCTTGATGTCGCCCTTGAAGGCGCCGTGGACGGAGTCATACTTCAGCATGTAGGCCAGGTAATCGGGATCGAGCAGATCGTTGATGCCGACGACTTCGATGTCATTGGCGAAATTTTCGCAGACAGCGCGGAAGACCATGCGGCCGATACGTCCGAAACCATTGATACCAATCTTGATAGCCATTCTTGTTTCTCCTTGCGTTGGATTTTTGACTGCCCCGCGCCCCTTCGGGCGGAGGTTTTATAAAAAAAGAATCTATATACTATAATACAAGATTTTCATTTTTCAATGAAATACGTGTTGCGGCTTTCCGCCGGTCCCGCAGGAGCGGGCCCCTCCCGACCATTACATTTTGCGTAATTCCGGGCTGTCATACTGGCCGTGGAGGCCGATTTCGATGCGGCATTCGACGTGGTCCATGCCCATCGAGACGGCGGCTTCGCGGGCCTTGTCGATGTCGTCGGTCGTATGGGCGACGCCAGACAAGGTGGCCTGTGTTCCGGAGCAGGTGACCTTCAGGAAGAAGACGGGTATACGGCGCACATGGAGGATTTCGCGTTCGATAGCCTGCCCCATGGCCAGATTCTTCAGCATGGCCTGCGCGTCGGCTTCGACCTCCGGCGTGACGGTCTGCTTCACCAGCGAGCAGATGATCTCCACCGCGTCGTCCGGCGTCAGATGCTCCGTGTTCAGAATCATCTGGTAGGCGGCGGGATTGGCCCATTCCGTGTCGAAGAAATAGCTGTTGAATCCCGCGCGGTCATGGTCGATGCGGTCGACCAGTTCCTTCGCCTGGCGGATGTCAATCCCTTCCGACTCCGCGACACGCTGGTAGCGGACTTGCGGCGACGCGACGAGACGCACGCGGACCGCGCCGGGCACGTCCGCGAACAATACTTGCGAACCGCGCCCCAAAATCACGCAGGAATCCGCCTTCGCTTCTTCATACATGACTTGCTTCAAACAACATACGTACTCCTCCACGGCGTTCGTCAAGGCCGCGAAAAAGCCCGGCTTCCGTTCATCGAACGCCAGCCGCTTCTTCTCCGTGATCCCCATGGCCTCCAGACGCGAATCCACGACATTGCGGTCGATGAAATGCGCCGGCAGCTTTTCCGCCAGTTTCTCCGCCACAATCCTTCCGTAGGCCCCGCGTTCGCGTGCAATTGTGATAATCGCCATGTCGCACCTCCTTTCTTAGTCGTTTGTTTCCAGTTAGTTGTTTTGTTTCCAGTCTTCGGTCGTGCCCGAGTTGCGCGCCAATGCGACGCGCCCTGTGCGAGCCAGTTCGATGATGCCGAACGTCTTCATCAGCTCCGTGAAGGCCTCCAGCTTCTCCTGCGCGCCAGTCACCTGGACGATCAGCGAATCCGGCAGGACATTCACGACGTTCGCCTTGAAAACGTCCGCCAGCTGGATGATTTCGTTGCGGTCATGGCCCGCCGCCTTCACCTTGATCAGCATCAGCTCACGGGCCACGAAATCGTTTTTCGACAGGCTCGTCACCTGCACGACCTCCACCAGCTTGTTCAACTGCTTCTCAATCTGCTCGAGAATCGCCTCGTCGCCGTGCGTCACGATGGTCATGCGCGAATAACGCGTATCATGGGTCGGGCTCACGGCGAGACTGTCGATGTTGTAGCCGCGTCCGCTGAAGAGGCCCGCCACGCGGGCCAGAACGCCGAAGCGGTTTTCAACCAGCACGGAAAACGTCGATGACTGTTCTTGCTTCTCTTCCATGGGAGGCAGTTCCGTCGAAGATGTTCACATAGCCCTTTCGACCGTGATCTTTTCGTCGATCTGTTCGCGCAGAATGGCTTCGATGCCGTTCTTCAGCGTCATCTGGGCATGCGGGCAGCCGCCGCAGGCGCCTTTCAGCTTCAGAAAGACGTTCCAGTCTTCGATCTTCACGAGTTCGAGGTCGCCGCCGTCGTTCTGCAGATGGACGCGGAGCTCTTCGAGCAGTTCAACCACTTTTTTCTTGATGTCGTCGTTCATGATTTTTTGCCTTTTTATATAGTTATAGCAATTTTTTTGTGAAAAGTCAATAAACTTTCATCTGTTCGCGGACGCGAAGTAGTATTTTTCAACGGCGGGACGCCCGTCGTTACATCAATACGCCTTCATCTGTTCGCGGACGCGGGCCAGTTTTTCCTGCGCCTCCGCCAGTTTCGCGCGTTCCTGCGCGACGACGTCCGCCGGCGCCTTGCTCACGAACTTCTCGTTCGACAGCTTCTTCTCGACGACGCCCACGTACTTCGCCAGTTCGGCCTCCTGTTTCTCAAGACGCTTCTTCTCCGCGTCCAGATCGACGATGCCCGCCAGCGGGATATACGCCGTCGCCGCCGTGGAGACGGCCACGCCGCTCGGCCCTTCCGGCTGGTAGCCCGGAACGAACTTCAGATCGCCCGCGTTCACCAATGCCTTGAAGGAGGCTTCGTCGCGCTTCAGGAATTCGTGCATTTCGTCATTGGCGGGAGCCACGACCATGTCCAGAGCCTTGGACGTGGCGATGCCGTAGTTCGCACGGACGGCGCGGATGGCGCGAATCAGTTCGAACTTCGCCTCCGCGTCGTCTTCCGCGGCCTGCGTCGCGCCATAGCCGTTGAGCACGTCTTCGGGAATCGCCGCCGGCCATTCCGTCATCATGATGGAATCGTCCGCCGTGGCGAAGCCCATCTGGTGATAGAGTTCGTCCGTCACGAACGGCATGATGGGATGCAGCAGCTTGAGGAACGTCGCGACGCAGTAGTCGAACAGACGGAGGACCGTCTGCTTCTGCGCGGCGTCGCCGCCGTTGAAGACAGGCTTGCAGGATTCGAGGTACCAGTCGCAGAACTTGCTCCAAATGAACTCATAGAGGACTTTGGAAACTTCGTTGAAGCGGAAGTTGGCCAAACCGTCGGTGACTTCCTTGATGGCCTGGTTGAGGGAGGCGAGAATCCACTGGTCGTCCGGACGGAGCGCGCCGAGATTGTCCAGCGTCGGTTTCGCGGAGGTCACGGGGCCCTGCATCAGGCGGAAGCGGACCACGTTCCAGATCTTGTTCGCGAAGTTGCGGCCGATCTCGCACTTTTCGTTGGAGTAGCGGATATCCTGCCCGACAGGCGCGATGTAGATGACGGTAAACCGCAGCGCGTCAGCGCCGTAGGTAGCGATGACGTCCAGCGGATCCGGCGAGTTGCCGAGGCTCTTCGACATCTTGCGGCCCTTTTCATCGCGGATGATGGACGTGAAATAGACGTCTTTGAACGGGATGTCGCCCATGAATTCGATGCCGGCCATGATCATGCGGGCCACCCAGAAGAAGATGATGTCCGGACCGGTCACGAGGGTCTGCGTCGGATAGAACGCCTTCAGGTCGGCGGTGTTGTCAGGCCAGCCGAACGTGGAGAACGGCCACAGCCACGACGAAAACCACGTATCCAGAACATCTTCTTCCTGAACAAGATGCGTGCAACCGCACTTCGGGCATTTCTCCGGCATGCCCTTCGCGACGACGATTTCGCCGCACTGTTCGCACGTATAGGCCGGAATGCGGTGGCCCCACCACAGCTGGCGGCTGATGCACCAGTCGCGGATGTTCTCCATCCAGTGGCGGTACGTCTTCACCCAACGCTCCGGATAGAATTTGATGCGACCGTCGTCCACCGCCTTCAGGGCGGGCTCCGCCAGCGGCTTCATCTTCACGAACCACTGGTCCGAAAGACGCGGCTCGACGGGAACATCGTTCCGTTCGGAATAACCGACCTGATGCGTGTAGTCTTCGATATGGTCCAGCAGGCCAAGCTCTTCGATCTTCTTCACGACGGCTTCGCGGCAGACATAGCGGTCCATGCCTTCGAACTCCTTGCCGGCCTCCGCGTTCATCGTGCCGTCGTCGTTCATGATGTTGATGACTTCCAGATTGTGGCGCAGACCGACTTCATAGTCGTTCGGGTCATGCGCAGGCGTGATCTTCACGGCGCCCGTTCCGAAGTCCTTTTCGACGTAATCGTCTGCGATCAGCTCGATTTCGCGATTGACGATCGGCAGGATCAGCTTCTTGCCGATCTTGCCCGCGTAGCGTTCGTCCGTCGGATTGACCGCGACGGCCGTATCGCCCATCAGCGTCTCAGGACGCGTCGTGGCGATGACGACGTAGCCGCTGCCGTCCGCATACGGATAGCGGAAATGCCACAGATGGCCTTTCTCTTCCTTGTAGATGACCTCTTCGTCCGAGAGGGCCGTGCGGCCTTTCGGACACCAGTTGATGATGCGGTGGCCTTTGTAAATCAAGCCTTTATTGTACAGGCGGATGAAGCATTCCTGGACGGCGGCGGAAAGGCCTTCGTCCATCGTGAAACGCTCGCGCTGCCAGTCGCAGGACGTTCCGAGGGAGCGCAGCTGCTTGATGATCTTGCCGCCGTACTGCTCCTTCCACGCCCAGACGCGTTCCAGAAACTTCTCGCGTCCAAGATCATAGCGCGTAAGCCCTTCGTTCTTCTTCAGTTCCTTCTCGACCTTCGTCTGCGTCGCGATGCCGGCGTGGTCCGTTCCGGGCAGCCAGCAGGTTTCGCGGCCGTTCAGCTTCTCGAAGCGGATGAGAATGTCCTGCAGCGTGTTGTTCAGGATGTGGCCCATCGTCAGCTGGCCCGTGACGTTCGGCGGCGGAATGACGATCGTGTACGGCTTCTTGGACGAATTCACGTCCGCATGGAAATAGCCGCGCTCTTCCCATATCTTGTACCACTTGGATTCCACTTCAGCGGGATCGTAGGCTTTCGACAATTCTTCTGTGCTCATGGTTTCTTTTACCTATATTTATAATATGCTCAGACCAATGTTCTCTTCAGACATTCAAAAACGACGACCGCCGCGCAGTTCCCCACGTTGATGGAGTTCTTGCAGCCAAACGTCGGCAGGCTGATGAAGCCGTCGCATAGCGACAACGCTTCTTCCGAAACGCCAAGTGCTTCATTTCCAAGAATCAATGCGCACGGGAAGCGGATTTCCGCATTCCAGTACCATTGCGCCCCTTCCACCGTTTCGACGCCGTAGACCGCATATCCGCGGCCACGGTATTCGCCGACGGCCTCCGCCGCCGTTTCGAAATGGCGGCACGGCACGAGCTTGTCGCAGCCGCGAGCCGTTTTCTCCAGCTTCTCATGCGGCGGGCAGGCCGTGTAGCCGCAGGCCGCGATCTCCTCCACGCGGGCGGCCTCCGCCACGCGGAAGACGTTGCCCACGTTGTAGGCGCTGCGCAGACGGTCCAGAATCAGTACAACAGGAAGCGCCCGCGACTCACGGGGCGCTTCCACATCTCCTGTTCTGACGGTTACTTCTTTCATTGTCTGCGATATATTCTAGAGATTCTAGAGATTCTAGAGATGGTGTGAATCCAGAAAACCAGTAAATTATAAATTGTTAATTGTTAATTGTTAATTAGTGCCGCGGCCCGCCGCGGCGGACACGGCCGCCGCGATACGAACCGCCACTGGACGAACGCCCTTTCGTCGGCTTCGTGAACGACTTCGACGACGCCTTCGCCTTCATGTCCTCCGGCCATTGCAGCATCTCCTCCTCCGGCTGCGTGATCGGCAGCGGACGGGCGATGTATTTCTCAATGTCCGGAACGACAAACGCGCTCTCTTCATCCGCGAAACTGATCGCGCGGCCGCGATGGCCCGCGCGTGCCGTCCGCCCGACGCGGTGGACGTAGTCCTCCGCTTCGTACGGGAAGTCGTAATTGATGACATGCGTCACGTCGTCGACATGGATGCCGCGTCCCGCAACATCTGTCGCGACAATGACTTGCGTCTTGCCTGTCTTGAAATCCTCCAGAATCCGCAGACGCTTCTTCTGGTCCACGTCGCCGGAAAGCATCTCCGACGCGATGCCGCAACGCTGCAATTCCGCATGGAGCTCCTCCACGTCGCGGCGGCGGTTGCGGAAGATCAGCACGCGATGGCAGTCTTCATGGCGCAACGTCCACAGCAGGACGGGCATCTTCTCCGCCGACGTAACGGCGTAAATCGTTTCATCGACGCCATCTGCGACAACATGTTCAGGCTCCGCCTCCAGAACGGCCGGATTCGGACGCATCCAGCGGGACGCCAGATTCATGATGTCGTGGTTCAGCGTCGCGCTGAACAGCATCGTCTGGCGGCCTTCGGGTGTCCCGAGGCGGTAGATGATCCGCTTCACGTCCGGAATAAAGCCCATGTCCAGCATGCGGTCCGCTTCGTCGATGACCAGAACTTCCACTCTGTCCAAATTCACGACATGATTGCCGAGATAGTCGATGAGACGGCCGGGCGTCGCCACGACGAGATCGACGTTCGAATGGAGCAACCGCCGCTGGCGGTCGTAGTCCATGCCGCCGTAGACGGCGACCGTGTTGAAATGGCAGTACGCGCATAAGGCGTTGGCGTCGTGGGCGATCTGGATGGCGAGCTCACGCGTCGGCGCCAACGCGAGGGCGAACGGCTGGTTCGGCTCGCGCGGCGCATGGGGCCGCGACAGGAAATGGTACAGCATCGTGATGAGAAACGCCGCCGTCTTGCCAGTGCCCGTCTGGGCCTTTCCGGCGATGTCGTCGCCCGCCAAAGCGTGCGGGAGAACCATGCCTTGAATCGGCGTACATTTCTTGAACTGAAGATCTTCCAACAAGGCGCGAAGGATGCGCGGATCCAGCGGGAAGTCCTGGAAGAGGATGTCGCCTTCCTTTTCGCGAACGGCCGGCGGAACTTTCCATTTGCCGATCGAACGGACTTCGCGATTCTCCGCCTGGCCAGCAAGCTTTTCATCGTCAACTTCCGTCGAGTCAACGGCTTCCGCTGTTTTTTCCGTTTCAGCGATTTCCGCTGTTTTCACCGCTTCGGCGGTTCCAGTCGCTTCTTTCGCTTCCGCCGCTTTCACGGCTTCTGGCGTTTCCACCGCTTCGGCTGCTTTTACGATTTCAACCGTTTCCGCCGCTTCCGCGACGGTTACTTCAACAGGTTTCGGAAGTATCTCCGGTTGAACATGTTCTGTTTTCTCCGGCTTGGCGGCCTTTTTCGGCTGCTTCTCCGGCTTGCCTTGGACAGACGCCGAAACCGCCGTCGCGCCGCTGATTTCCTTCAGCCACGCCAGAAATTTCGGTATGAATCTTGATTGAACTTGTGTCATTCCGCTATCTGAAAAACGTTTTAATGGTCGATGTCGATATCTGCTAAGAAACTTATTAATATATAACAATTTGTAGAATTATCAAGTCCTGCGTGCGGCGGCATTGGACCGCTCTCAGGTTTTCTCGCCATTCCGCCACACGGCGGTATATTATTGGATTGCAAAGCTACACTCACCCTAAAATTATGAATTATGAATTATGAATTCTGCATTGAAAAAGATCCATGTCGTTGAAATCCTAAGCTCTCTGGACGACGTCCCCATGCTCGGCGAAGCCCTCGCCGCGCTCGATTTCAACCCTTCCTCCTACGCCAGCAAGGAGACCGGCATCGGCACGACCTATCTTCTGGCCGATTCCCCCGAGCAGGCCGCCGAAATCCGACAGGCCGTCATCGAGGGCCTGAAGGACTGGAACGACATGTTCACGAAACCGCTGACTATTGAATGCCAGGAACTTGCGGAAGAAGACTGGTCGCAGAGCTGGAAGCGCCATTTCCACACGTTCCGCGCGTCCGACCGCATCGTCGTCAAACCCAGCTGGGAGACGTACGACGCCAAGCAGGGCGATCTCGTTCTCGCCCTCGACCCCGGCATGTGTTTCGGAACAGGCTACCACGGCACGACGAAGGCCTGCCTGCAGTTCATGGACGAACTGGAGGCGAAACAAGGCCCATGTTCCTTCCTTGACGCAGGTTGCGGCTCCGGCATCCTTTCCATTGGCGCATGCCTTCTCGGCTACAAGCCTGTCTTCGCCTTCGACAACGACCCGCAGTGCATTCCTACAACCAATGAAAACATGGCCGTGGCGGGCGTCAGCGGCGCCGTCGTCACCGTCGCGGATCTCGCCTCCTATCCGGGCCAGAAGTGCAAATTGGTCGTCGCCAATATTTTAGCGGTTGTCTTGAACAAATATGCCGAAACGGTCGTCACCTACGTGGACCGCCCCGGCCATCTGATTCTCTCCGGCATTCTGACGGAGCAGTACGACGGCATCCTGCAGCGCTACACGGCCCTCGGCTGCCGCGAAATCGGCCGCAAAACCATCAACGAATGGACCAGCGGCTGCTTCGAACTGAAGTGAAAAAATGACATGAAATTCGTCCTCAAACATTTTGACACGCCATTGATTCGTTTTTCCGCAGAATCCGGCGCGGAGCCGTCCATCGTCGTCCAATGGACGAACGATGATGATAAGGCTTTGCTCCCGTTGGATTTGCAACAAGAGGTCACAGCGGAAAAACTGGAATCATGGCTGCGTCATCGGACGATTCCCAAAAACCGCGCCTATGTCGATTCGCTGCTATCCGCCATGGGGCTGAGCCCGAACCGCCCGATGGATATCATCCGTCTCTCCAAAGGCCTCTCCCTCAACGATTGCTACTGGGTGGTCGAAGAAGGTTTCGACGGATCGTTTGAGCAATGCAACCTCTTCGACAACCGGTTCAGCCGCATTCTCGGCCAAATCGCTTTCACGGGCCACGGCAGCGCCCATCGGCCCGGCGGCATTTCCTCCAGTCCGGAATTCACCACGAACGGCATGCTGCCCAAATGCTGGCGTCGGGAAAAAGGAGTCATCCGTCTTTACAAAGGCGGCACGGAAGGCGCCTCCAACACGGGTTTCGAGCCATATTCCGAATTCTATGCGGCCCAGATCGCGCAAATCCTCCGCATCCATGCCATCCCATATCATTTGTCCAGATGGAAAGGACGCTTGTGTTCGACTTGCGAGTTGTTTACTTCCAAGCACTTAAGCTATATGCCGATTGGAAGGCTCGTCACAAGGGGCGGCATGGAAGCCGTCAGAAAATTCTATGAAACGCTTGGGGAAGAATTTGTCAAAGCGCTCAACGACATGATTGTCTTTGATGCGCTTATTTACAACGTGGACAGGCATTTCGGCAACTTCGGACTGTTGATCGACAGCAAGACGAATCGCATCGTCGCCCCCGCCCCGTTGTTCGACCATGGCAATTCCCTTTTCAATCTTGTGGCGTTGGACATCATCGACAATCCGTCGGCGATGCGGAAATACGCCAAGACGCTGTTGCCATGCGTTTATGACGATTTTGTTGCCGAAGCAAAGTCATACTTGTCGCACGAGCTTCGGAATGGTTTGCGCAAGTTACTGGATTTCAAATTCAAACGCCATCCGCAATATAATCTTGACAGTAGACGCCTGAGCATGCTGGAGAGAATGGTCTCCGAACGCGCAAAGGAAATTCTAGGCTGAACGATTTACCGTCAATGACAAAAACTTCCGCCATTGAACCACAAAATTCCATGGCGGAAGTTTTTTACAAAGCCCCTAATCTTAAGCTTTTAGCTCCGCGAAGCGGCGATTAGTATTTGATTTCGATCGTCTTCTTCTTGTCGATGGATTCCTGTTCGGCCATGATGACTTTGAAGGCGTCGTAGACGCTCTGGAACGTCTGGTATTTGTCGGGCTTCACGCCGTTCTTCACGCAATCGACGAAATACTTGAACTGATGATGCCAGCCCGTCGGAAGCTCCTTGTCATCCAGTTCGGGCGTTTCGACCGTGCCGTCCGTCCAGTAGATCGTGTAGTCCGTGGGCGTCAGGCGGAGAGTGGCCTTCTCGCAGTAGATCTGGAAGGTCATTTCGAACGGCGCCGTCGCGGGGGCGCCCCAAGTGCCTTCGGCGGAGACCAATGCGCCGTCGTCATAGTGGTAGATTGTGATGACGTGGTCAATGCCGCTCTTGGAGACGAAACCGTCGATGCCATTGGATGTCACGGCTTTGGGATTGCCGAACATGGTGGCGATGAAGTCCGTGTCATGAAGATGCATGTCCAGCAGGGCGCCGCCGGCGAGTTCGCCGTAGCTGAACCAGTCCTGCCAATGGCCGTCGTCGACGCACGGCGACAGACGGTGGAAGTTGGCGGCGCGCATCTTGCCGTATTTGTCCGCCTGGTAGTTCACGAGAGCGTGGCGATAGGCCGGCCATGCGCGGACGCACATGTCGACGTTGAAGAACTTGTCGCTGCCTTCGACGGCCTTCTTGATCTCCTCCGCCTGCTCCAGATTGCGGCAGAGCGGCTTCTCGGACTGGACGTACTTGCCAGCGGCCAAAGCGGCCACGATCAAGTCTTTATGATACGGCGTCGGCACGCAGATATCGACCATGTCGATGTCGGCGTCCTTAATCATGTCGAAGCCGTTCGAATAGACTTTGATGCCCGTGAAATCCAGCGGGATGGAATTGTCGTCGTTGCCGATGTTGCCCTTCACGCTGGAGATGTCGCCTGTGCGCTTCACAGGATCAACATCCGCGACCGCAACGACTTGCGCGTTCGGCACGAAATCGCGGTAGACTCTGAAATGCGTGCTGCCCATGAAACCGAGACCGACCAAACCGATTCTGACTTTGTCCATCATTTTCTCCTTTAAGTTGTTGCTAATGAACTCGTTTACTATGGATAAAAAACTCGCTTTCTTTCATTCAAATCATCGTTATTCCTATAATAACGATTTGCTTTTAACTTTTCGAGCCTTGCATTTGCTTTAAGCTTTCAGCTTTAGGCTTTTCGAGCCTTGTATTTGCTTTAAGCTTTCAGCTTTAAGCTTTAGGCTTTTCAAGCCTTGCATTTGCTTTAAGCTTTAAGCTTTAGGCTTTTAGCTCTCGTCATCCATTTCCGCCTGGCGGAGCTGTCCGCAGGCGGCCCGTATGTTCTTTCCCTTGCGCATGCGCAACGTCGCCTGCAGATTCCGTTTTGTGAGAACGGACAGGAACTTCTCGCATTTTTCGGCCGTTGGCGGCGCGAAACGCGGGTCTTCCGAATTGCACGGAATCAGATTGACCTTCGCATGGAAATCATGCGCGACATCCGCCAACGCCGACGCGTCGTCGAAGGAATCGTTCAGGCCGTCGACCAGAACGTATTCAATCGTCGGCATGCGTCCTGTCTTGTCACGATAGTAGGTGACGGCATCCCGTATATCTTCAATACGCGCGCGGAATTTCGGCGGGATGATGCGCGAACGTAGCTCGTTGTTCGCCGCATGGAGCGACACGGCCAGATTCCACGGCCGTTGCAAATCCGCCAGCTGGCGGATGCCGCGCGGCACGCCGCTTGTCGAAATCGTCACATGGCGGGCCCCCAGCCCGATGCCGTCCGGCGAACAAATCATCTCCAACGCGGGGATGAGATTCTGCAAATTGTGCATCGGCTCGCCCATGCCCATCACGACCACGTTGCTTACGAGCTCGCCTGCTTCACGACTCGCAAGTACCACCTGGTCAACGATTTCCGATACGTTCAAATTCCGCACGAAGCCCTGCCGCCCCGTCTCGCAGAACACGCAATGGACCTGGCAGCCGACCTGCGTGCTGACGCATACCGTGTTCCGTTTCGGCGCGCGGATCAGCACCGTCTCGATCGTATGGCCGTCCTGCAGGCGGGACAGCCATTTGACCGTCCGGTCGTTGTCCGTCTGGCATGTCTCGATCTCCAGTGCGCACGCCGAGAAATCCGCCGCAAGCTCCTCCCGCAGGGCTTTCGGGAGGTTCGCCATTTCGTCGAAGGACATGGCCAGCTTCTTGAAAATCCAGTCGTGTATCTGTGTCGCGCGGAAGGCGGGCTGCCCATGGGCCTTCAGCCATTCCGCCAACTGCTCTTTCGTCTGTTCTTTGATGGAATACATTGTCTTCAATCCCAAATAGTTATGGTGGTCATTTAACCGTTCCGCGGTAAATCAGAAGAGGTCGCGCGACATGGTCTTCGCCGTTGGCCGGCAATCGCAGGAAAGACAGCCACGGCAGTTCCGGAGCGCGCAACATCATTTCCGGCCGACGACGCAGCGTCATGTCGACCGCCGGCGAGACAGGCTCCCAGTTGCGCGTCGCCAACGCGGGCACGCGGGAGCACAGGACATAGACGGGCGACGGCGTGTCCGGCAAATCCGTCGCCAGATCGTTGACGCGGATGATGCGGCGGTCCAGATAGAATGTCTCGACCAGGCAGAGATAGTTGAATTCACGGTTCGGCAGATAGTAGATCACATCCGCCTCGCCTTTCACATCCCGCAGCGTCCTGACGCCTTTTTCCGGAAGCGGAACAGATTCCTGTTCAGCCAGTTCCACAGTCGTCTCCAGCGTTCCCGCCAGCGTCTCGCCAGCCAGGCGGCGGTCCGAATGGGCCCATGTGTGCCATGCATGGATGGAACACAGCGTCAGAATGCGCACGCCGAAAATGCACCAGATGATGCAGCCGCGGAACGTCACGGATCCTTTCTGCCGCAGGATGATATACCAGACCAGGAAGACGGTCACGCAAATCAATGCGCAGACGCAACTTGCGATAAGCGTCACACGCTCCGGAGGCAGCTGGCATCCCATGGAGAGCAGGCCTGTCGCGATGCACAGCCAAATGGCCGCGATCAGCAGTCCGCTGAAGAAGATGCCCCATGCCACCATGCGGAGGATCCTGTTCAATACATGCTGGTAGCGGCGGATCACGATTTCAAAATGGACGCCGATCAGCACCGCCAGCGGCGCAAACGCGGGCAGCAGCTGCGTCGTCGTCGTCCCCGGCCGCAGCCAGACGAGCACGCTGATGGAGAACACGATCGTCCGGAAGAACAGGCAGCCCGCCTTGTTGATCTCAAACTGGTGCAGCGCAATGCAGAACGGCGCCCATACCAGGAGGCACCACGCCCCCAGCTGCCACACGCCGCGCCACGGGAAGGCGATGAAATGCCACAGGTAGTTCGACGGTTCGCGGGAGGGCGACAGGCCAGGCTCCACATCCCACGGCATGAACGGCTGGCCCTGCGTCATATATATCCAGACGCCAATCACCAACGCCAGAATCAAAGCGGAGACCAGATGCGCGGGAACCTGCATCCGGATCTTCGCGTTCAACGGACGCCGCATGAAGAACAACGGGAAGTAGAACCAAAACAAAGCCCCTGCGCCGACGGCCATAATTGCCAGAAACACAAAGACATGCGCGACTCCCCACGCCAACGCCCACCGTTTTTGCTCATGGCCGAACCGAAACCATGCGCACCACGCCGCGAACAGGAAGAACGCCTGCAGGATCTCCGCCTGCGCATGACCGCCTAAACGGAAACCCGCCACGCTCATCAGCACGACCGCCGCCGCGATCCAGCCCGCGAACGAACTCTGCAGACGCCACGCCGTCATGCCCGCCAGAAACGCAAGCCCCCCTAACGCAAGCATCGCCGGCAGCCGCAACGTGAACAACGTCGGCGAACGGAAGCCCGAACACAACACCACCAGCCACGGATACAGCGGGAAGTATTTGACCGGCTGCCCGTAGAGATGCGTCTTCAGGAAATCGCCAGTCTCCACCATGTCGCGGGCGACCGCCGCGTTCACCGCCTCGTCGCCCGCGGCAAGCTCCGGAAGCATCAGCGCCCCCAGATACAGCGACAGCGCCAGCAGCACGAGAAGCGCCACGCTCTGCCGGGAAGGTTGTCTCTCAATATAAATCATTTAAACACAATATATTAACATTCTATTACGCTTTGAACACAGGCCCGTGGACATAGTCCTGATACATGCCGCCGACAATCGACGGACCGCCCAGATGGAACAGCGTACGATATTGGAAACGAAGCGTTTGGCCTGCGGCCAGCTTGTAGCTCCCGTTGCGGGATTTGTCGTTGTAAAAATGGGACAGGCCGAACGGATTCGCCGTCATCAGGCCGTAGTTCCGCACATGCCAGTAGGTCGGGAAACGGAAGTTCGCGGGATTGTCCAGAATCGCGATGCCGGAGATTCCCGTGCCGACGGGGCCGCTGTAGTCGCACCACGGCGACCGCTTCCCCCAGCATTCGGCCTCGCCGACGGAACCGTCCGCCAGCGTGATCGTGCCCGCCGCCGTGCCGTCCATGCTGGACGCCACGCGGATGGAGCAGATGCCGCCCTCCTTCGTGTCGCCGAACGTCACGTCGCCGTCCGTCGCGTCATACGTCACATCGACATCGACGGCGCGGGTATCGCCCAACGCCATGAACGTCAGCACGCGATGTTCGGACATGATTTTCGCGCCGTTGGGCGCCACATGATCCAATTCCAACGCGATTTTCACGCGTAAAGGGCCGTTTTCCAATATCTTGACGCCGCGAACGGGGGCCGTCGCGAAGCCTGCCTTGGGGTCTTCGCCCCATCCGTCCGCGCCGTTCATGTCGCCCCACGCCGTCCAGAAACTCTTCTGATGCGGATGGTCATGCGTCTCGCCTGGCACGTCCGGAATGACGGGCCAGGCTCGCGTCAGCTTCGCGCCTCTCGCATCCAACACAGGGAACATGAACGGTTTGGCCCATTTGGCGTTGCAGTGCAGCGTCGTGAACAACGCGCCATCGATGAAAATATCGCAGGAATCCGCCTCCGCGCCGTCGCGCGCGAAAATGCGCGGCTCCGCCGCGGCCGCCTCCACGATTTCAAAAGGGACTTCCGCGCCTTTCGGCACGTCCGGAATCACCGTGAACAGCTCCGCCGCGCCGTCCGCCCGACGGCAGACCTGACATGGTATCTCCTTGCCGCAAGGGCACTTCAGCGCGTAGCTTTTGCCAGCGTCCAGCTCCGCGGGCAACGGAAAGGACACGGGGCAATTCCGACGGTCATGCGGACCCGCCTTGAACAAGATGGTCATCGTGCATATCTCCTGTGAATGGTGGTTGTCTCAACTTTTGTCAAATCTATTAAAATAAGGGTAAAGGCCGCGATTGCAAAAAAATCGCGCAATTCTCTTGAAATGGATTTGAATTGGCTAATAAATGATATACATTTAAATAAACGCTTACAAAAATAAGGCTTATTTTTCATCGCTTATAAATAGGAGTCAATATGAAAACGGAGATGGAACAACAGGACACCCCCTGGCTGGTCTGCGGAAACGTGGCGGCGGGCTTCCCCTCCCCTGCGGAGACATACGTTGAAAAACCATTGGATTTGAACAACTTGTTGATTTACCGCCCGGCGGCGACATTCTTCGTCCGCGCCTGCGGCGATTCCATGAACGGCGCGGGAATCCAGTCGGGGGACATCCTGGTCGTCGACAAAAGCCTCACGGCGCGGGACGGCTCCATCATCATCGCCGTTCTGGACGGCGATTTCACCGTCAAGCAGTTCCGCCGCGGGCGGGACGGTTCCGCCTGGCTGGTGCCCGCCAACCCGCAGTTCGAACCGATCAACGTCACGGAACGGCAGGATTTCAGCGTCTTCGGCGTCGTGACAGCCTGCATCCATCAATTCGTCCACGAGCATGTCCGAAAATAGCTAAAAGCTTAAAGCTAAAAGCTTAAAGCGAATACAGAGGCCTCTTTTCACGCGCGAAGCCCATGAAACCGCCGAGCCGCCGGTGGCCGCTATCGTTTCAGCATTCAAGCTCCATTATGAATAAACAAAATCTTCAGGAGATTGGCGGCCCCGGCGGGGAGGCATTCGTACTACTATCGTTCATTTTCTTGTTTTTCTGAAAAGATTTTCTCCAAGGCATAGAGCTTCCGCATGATGCTGTTCCCGCCTCGCGAAGCGACGACAACCGCCGAGCCGCCGGAGCCGTTTACATTTCAGCATTCATAATTCATTATGGCATTTTGGTTTATTCAGTGTATTCTGTGGACTCTTCATTAGTGTTCATTCGTGTTCATTAGTGGTTCTTTATAAACGACTTGATTGTAAAACAACCAATCGTTAAACGAAGCGTTACCTTATAAAAAATTATGAATTATGCATTATGCATTATGCATTGAATATGATTGGATTAATTGATTGCAACAATTTCTACGTCTCCTGCGAGCGCGTCTTCAACCCGCGGCTGATCGGACGGCGCGTCGCCGTCCTGACGAACAACGACGGCTGCGTCGTCTCCCGTTCGCCGGAATTCAAGAAACTCAACATCCCCGTCGGCACTCCGTACTTCAAAATCAAGGACTTGGAGAAGCCGCTCGGGCTGATTTTCATCTCCAGCAACTATGAATTATACGCGGACATGTCCAATCGCGTCATGTCCGTCCTGCGGCAGTTCACGCCGCAGGTCGAACAGTATTCCATCGACGAAGCCTTCATCCACTTCAATCTACCGGAAGATTCCGACTACGAAGCACTTGCGATGAGTCTTCGCGAACGCGTCCTGCAATGGACGGGCATCCCGACGGGCATTGGTTTCGCCTCCACGCGGACGCTCGCCAAGCTCGGCAGCGAAATCGCGAAGAAACAGACGCAGACCGGCGTTTTCGTCGTACCGAAAAATCCGGAAGACATTCTGCGGGAGACACCTGTGGGCGACATCTGGGGCGTCGGCCCGCGCGTGGAGAAACGTCTCATGGCCTTGGGCGTCCGCACGGCCCTGCAATTGGCGGAAAGCGATCTTTCGTGGCTGCAGAAGAAGTTCAGCGTCTGCCTTGTGCGGACCGCCTTGGAGCTTCGGGGCCAGGCGGCCACGGCGGCGGAAGATTTCGGCCATCCCATGAAAACGGCCGCCTGCACCCGCATGTTTGGCACACCGATCGTTGATTTCGAAGAACTTCGGGAAACAGTCGCAGATTATGCGGACAGCGCGGCCGCCCGTCTTCGCGAAGCGGGAAAACAGGCCGTCGGAGCCTGCGTGTTTTTTCTCTACTATCCGGAATACTATCCCGTCGCACTGCCGGAAGGCAGCGCGGAAATCAACGTCATGTTCGGCCATCCAACGAACAACAGCGCCGAAATTTTCGCCATGCTCGCCCCCCATCTCCCGAAGATTTTCCAGAAGGGCCGTCGCTACAAGAAATCCGGCGTCATTTTCTTCGGCCTTGAAAACGGGACGCTGACGCAGCCGGAGCTCTTTCCCGAACCCGTCTGCACAAACATCAGCGACCGTGTCGTCGAGACATTGGACACCATCAACCGCCAGTTCGGGCGGCGCGCCATCCACTGCCTTTCGTCCGGCCTCGCCCGCCCATGGACCATGCGCCGCGAAAAGCTCTCCTCTCGCTATACGACGGATTGGGAAGGACTTCCGCTCGCAAGATGATTTTTTTAATATTTTTCCTGTTATATATTTGATTTTTCATTCTTTCAAAATATAGTAAATATGGATTGCTGTTGGGCAATGGGTGTATTTTTCGGGAGCAATGATTATTCAAGGAGAAAGCAATGAACATCAATTTCGAAATCAGCGACCTCAAGAAACGCACTGAAGGCGACGAAGAGGAAAAGATCATGCAATTGGTTGATGTCTGGGATGGTTGCATCAACGATATCATGCGTGAACTGGTCCGCATCTACGATTCCATCGTCGTCACCCCCCAGGACGGCCGCGGCTTCACATCCTACAAAATGGAAAAGAGGCTGGAAAAATGCTTCCGGCTTCTGGTGAAGGAAATGTTCGAAAACGAAGACGAGCCGATTTGATTCATGATGATAAAGATAATGAAAAATAACGGTCGTTGACGAAACAAGGTTGGCAACAGCCTTTTTGCATCAGTCAGCCTGCAGGAATGCAGGTTGACTGTCATACGATGAGATATTGATCGATGTTTCGGGTTTTCCCTGAGAAATTTACACCGATTTTGACTAATTTACGATTGTCTGTGACAAAAGGCAGGCCATAGTCTTTCGCATCGATTTGCTCAAGCGCCTCTTCAGCTGACTTGTTAAATTTGAATTCAAAGACATAAGCATAATCTGAAGTCTTCACTGTCATGTCAATGCGTCCGTGCGACGTATGATATTCGGCAACCGTATAGTATCCCATCAGGCGACAAACAGTGAACATGACATTCTGATAATGGTTCTCCATGTCGCGAATGAGTTCATATGGCGTATCCGCGAAAAATGCTTTCATGCGTTCCATGAAACTGTCGATATCACCTTTACGGAGATCGCGGACAAAATTTTCGATATAAAAGGCAGACTGGTTATCAGTTGTGCCTACATAACGCGGTAACAGAAAGTTAAGAAAGCTCTGCTCCACCTCTTTGTTCGGGAATCCAAGCCGATAGCTGTCAAATTCCTTATCGTAGCCCTTAATGGTCAGGTATCCCGACTGATAAAAGAGTGCAAAGGGTTCATTCAAAAGGCTTTCCTTTCCCCTGAGATCGCTCGCCACGATATCTCCGTTCGAGAAATCCTGTATATGGATTTGATAGTCTTGGATAATTTTAGTCAAGAAGGAAGGAGTTCCCGTCTCAAACCAGAAATTACTGAATTTTTTCTTCGCAAGGGCATTTAAAAGACTAAATGGATTGTAAACGCCTTTCGTCGTGTCTTCTGAAAAATGATAGCCGTCATACATCTGCTGCAACTGGTCCATGATACCAGTCACACTGATCCCTTCCTTATTTGCAAAAGCTTCGAGAAATGGACCGAAGTTTTGTCTGATTTCGTCTGTGGTAAGGCCACAGACTTCGGCGTAACACTCGTCCAGAGAAATATCCTGCAGATTGTTCAAGTCACTGAAAATGCTGATATGGGAAAATTTGGTCACGCCAGTGAGCAACGCGAAACGGATATTTTCATCACACGTCTTCAAATTACCGTAGAAAGCCTTCAGCAACATGCAATAACGTTCTTGAAGCCTTGGCTTGTCAATTGTCTGAAGGAGCGGCTTATCATATTCATCAATCAGGATTATGGCTTTTCCGCCTGAAATTTTCGTCACATTTAAAATAATGTTCTTGAAGCGTTGCACGATATCATTGGCGCTACGGGTTATTCCATACAATTGCTCCCATGCCGTCAAATAGGAATCAAGAACATTGACAAGCCCTTCATAGGTATCATAAATACCTGCATTCAAATCAATATACAACACAGGATACGCTTTCCATTCCGTTTCCAGCCGTGCGACGGCAAGCCCTTCGAACAAATCCTTCTTGCCTTCGAAGTAGGCTTTCAACGTCGAAAGGAAGAGGCTTTTTCCAAAACGGCGTGGGCGGGCTAGAAAAAAATACTTTCCTGAATTGGCAAGAGCATAAAGAAAGGATGTTTTGTCGACATAAAGATACCCGTCTTTACGGAGACTCTCAAAGCTCTGTATTCCTATGGGCAGTTTCTGTGGCATGGCTAAATCCAATATGATTTGGTACTAATTATATAATAGACCATCATGCCAATATAATAAACTCACAATATATCTGAGTCAAGCGAAAAAAGATGGTGGGCGCTACCGGACTCGAACCAGCGACATTTTGGGTGTAAACCAAATGCTCTAACCAACTGAGCTAAGCGCCCCTTATCATAATTTAATGTAATGCCTGTCATGCAGGTGGTCAAATTTTCCCGATGAATCAAGCCTTCTTGCCTCATTAGAAGAGCCGTTTTCGGACGATTCGCCAAAAAGCCCCCAAAAGACTTGCCCTGTGGCGCTACCATAATTCCACAAATGCATTATATTATAAGTTTCATCTTTTCATCGAAATGGCTATTATAACTTATGGTATGAACACATCAGGGAAAATCTACGAATTGGACAGCGGCGTGCAGCACTACGCATGGGGCTGCCGCTCCCGCGACGGAAAAACGCCGTATATCGCGGATCTTCTGGGCGAACCGGCCGGCAAGACGCCATGGGCGGAACTGTGGATCGGGGCGCATCCGTCGCTTTGCTCCAAGATCATCGCCGACGGCGCGACGGAACCGTTGAGCGCCTTCATCGCGGCGGACCAGCAGGGCTGTCTCGGCAAGGAAACGCTAAAGGCCGGATACCAGGAACTTCCGTTCCTGCTGAAAGTCCTCAGCTGCGAACGCGCCCTGTCCATCCAAAGCCATCCAGACAAGGCGACGGCGGAAAAGCTCCATGAAAAGGACCCGCGCCATTATCCGGACGCGAACCACAAGCCGGAGATCATGATCGCATTGACGCCGTTCAAGGCGTTGGGCGGCTTCCGCAAAGTAGAAGACATCGTGGCGGATCTGGACACGCTGGCCTGCGTCCAGCCATGGCGGCAGGTCTACAAGGAAGCCCCGTCGATCACCCCGAAGGCCATTTGCGAAACGTTGCTGAATCTTCCGATGTCATTGGTCCGCAATATGTTGACCGATCTTCAAAAAGAACTGGCGGCACGAAAGGAACGCACGGAACGGGAAGAGCTGGTGCTCAACTTGATCAAGCAGTACCCCTGCGACCGCGGCGTCCTCTTCGGCTTCCTCCTCAACATCATCAGCCTGAAGCCAGGCGACTTCCTGTACATCCCGCCGAATGAACCGCACGCCTATCTGGAAGGCACGGGCGTGGAATGCATGGCGAACAGCGACAACGTCATCCGCGCAGGCCTGACGCCGAAAAACATCGACATCCACGTCCTGCTGAACACGCTGACGTTCAAGTCGGAAACGGTCGCCGCGGCCGCGCCGAAACGGGAAGGCGACGGCGTCCGCCTGTACGCCTGCCCCGCGCGGGAGTACGAAGTGCGGATTTCCGACGGCGTGAACGTCGATTTTTCGGAACGAAGCGGCGTTCCGGGTGTCTTATTGGTTCTCTCGGGATCGTATGAGCTGACGTGGCCGGGCGGACGGGCTGTCGCGAAACGCGGCAGCAGCTGGTTCTTCCCCGCGTCGCTCAAGGATGCCATGGCCAAGCCGCTGGAACCAGGCAGCGAACTGGCGATGGCGACCGTCCCCAAGGCATGAAAAAAGCAATAACCAACATTATTAATATAAGTAAAGAAAAACGAATCAAGTCGAGGTAGAAAAACAATGAGTGAAATGAACGGAAAAGATTTCAACGACGTCATGGAACGCGGGCTGAACCAGCTGACGACCACGATCCGGACGGGCCAGAAAGTGAAGGGCACCATCACGATGATCGGCAAGAGCACGGTCTTTGTCGACGTCGGCGCCCGCATGGACGGTGTCATCGACCGCATCGACCTTGAAAACAACAAGGGCGAGCTGAAATACAAGGAAGGCGACACGATCGAGGCGTTCTGCATGGGCTGGACGGACGACGGCATCAAGCTGACCGTCAAGATGAGCGGCGACATGGTCGACAGCTCCGTCGAGCAGGCCTTCCGTGACCAGATTCCGATCGAAGGCAAAGTGCTTTCGGAGCGCAAGGGCGGTTTCGGCGTGCAGGTCGCCAGCGTGGAGGGCTTCTGCCCGTTCTCGCAGATGGACGCGCGCGGCGTTAAGAAGGAGCCCGCGGAATACATCGGCCAGACCTTTACGTTCCTTGTGACGGAATACGGCGAAGACGGCCGCAATCTCGTGCTGAGCCGCCGCAAGCTGCTGGACCAGGAGGCCGCGAAGGATCGCGAACGCCTGAAGGACAGCCTGCGCGAAGGCGACGTCATGACGGGCACCGTCGTGAAAGTCATGGACTTCGGCGCGTTCGTCGATCTCGGCGGCATCGAAGGCATGGTCCATGTCTCCGAGATGAGCTGGGGCCGCAACGTGAAGGCGGAAGACTGCGTGAAGGTCGGCGACGAAGTGCAGGTGAAGATCCTGTCCATCGACTGGGGCGGCGACGGCCGCCGCGAACGCATTTCGCTGAGCATCAAGAAGGCGTTGGGCGATCCGTGGGAGCGCATCCCGCACGAACTCGGCTACGCCGTCGGCATCAAGCGCCACGGCAAAGTCACCAGACTGACGGATTTCGGTGCGTTCATCGAAATCGAGCCGGGCATCGAAGGCCTCGCCCATGTGTCGCAGCTCGGCCAGACCGAACGCGTCGACAAGCCGTCCGACGTCCTGAAGGAAGGCGAGGAAGTCGATGTGACGATTCTCGCCATCGATTTCGACAAACGCCGCATCTCCCTCTGCATCGGCGATCCCATCGTGAAAGAGGAGAAGCCCGCGAAGCTGACGGCCGAACAGGAGAAGGAAGTCGAGGAGATCCAGCTGCTGGACGCCGGCGAGGTGCTTGAAGGCAAAGTCGCTCGCCTCCAGCCGTTTGGCGTGTTCGTCGATCTGCCGAACGGCCAGACGGGCCTGCTCCATATCAGCCAGACGCCCTTCGCGCGGGCCGGCGCGGCTTCGACGCGCGCGTTCTACAAGGCGTATCCGATCGGCAGCACGATCCAGGTGGTGGTCCGCGAAGCGAGCCGCGACCGCGTTTCGCTGACGCTTGCCGAGGCCTTGGAGGCCGAGCGCGAAGCGAACCGTACGGAAGCGATGGATGTGAAAGACGAAGGCGACGCCAATTTCGGCAGCCTCGGTGATTTGTTCGGCGGCCTCAAGCTGTAAGGCTGAAGCGACCGGCAATAATTGTTTTTTGAAGACAGGTGATTGAAATGACTGAAACGAATCAGAATGCCAAGTTGGAAGAGGAACCGATGGCGACATCGGAAGAGGCGGAGGCCGCGGAGACGGCCGCCGAGGAAGAATCTGCCACGAAGGCGGATGCCGAAGAGCAGAAGCAGAATGCGGAAGCGACGCCTGCGGAAGAAGGCGGCGATGAGAAGAAAGAGACTGATCCGAAAACCGAAGAGAAGGCCGCGGATGCCGAGCCGGACTACAAGGCGCAGCTTGCGGAGCTGCAGGACAAGTATCTCCGCAAGCTGGCCGAATTCGACAACTACCGTAAACGCATGGCCCGTGAATTCATGGAGGCCCGCGACCAGGCCCGACGTGCCACCATCAGCGACTTCCTGACCGTCTATGACTACTTCTCCATGGGCATGGCCGCCATCGAAACGGCGGCGGACGTCGCCGTGCTGAAACAGGGCATGGAGATGATCTGGGCCGAATTCCAGCGGGTGCTGGAAGGGCTGAACGTGAAGGAAGTCGAAAGCGTCGGCAAGCCGTTTGACGCGAACATCCATGAGGCGATGTCGCAGGAGGCGAGCGACACGGTTCCCGAAGGCGTCGTGATCCGCCAGTGGAAGGCGGGTTTCAAGATCGGCGACAAGCTGCTGCGGCCGGCCATGGTCGTCGTCAGCACCGGCAAGCCGTCTGAACCGGAGCCGGAACCGGCAAAGGAGCCCGAAGAGGAGGAAGGGCAGAAAATCCACGTGAACGTCGAAGACGAAGAGACAACGGAAGCTTCTGGATCTGAAAAGGATACGGTTTCCGAATCCTAAAGGGGGATGACCGATATGTCAGAAGATTATTATAGTGTATTGGAAGTGCCGCGTACGGCGACACAGGACGAAATCAAGAAGGCGTTCCGCAAGCAGGCGATGAAATACCATCCGGACCGCAACCCTGGCAACAAGGAGGCGGAGGAGAAATTCAAGCAGGTTGCGGCCGCTTATGAAGTGCTCAGCGACGAAAAGAAACGCCAGCAGTATGATCAGCTCGGCCACGAGGCCTACACGCAGGGCCACGCGGGCGGCGGGCCGGGCGCGGGCGGCGGATTCGCCGGCATGGATCTGAACGACATCCTCAACCAGGTGTTCGGCGGCGGGTTCGGCGGCGGATTCGGCGATTTCTTCGGCGGTGGCGGCGGTGGCCGCACCTCCAATCGCCCGCGCAAAGGCAACGACCTCCTCTACCAGCTGCAGATCAGCTTCGAGGAGTCGATGTTCGGCGTGGAACGCGAAATCGAAATCCCGCGGAAGGAATCCTGCGCACGTTGCGGCGGAACGGGTTGCGAGCCCGGCTCCTCCAAAAAGCAGTGCCCGCGCTGCCATGGCCGCGGCCAGGTGTCGATTTCACAGGGCTTCTTCAACATGGTGCAGACCTGCCCGCAATGCCAGGGCACGGGCGAAATCATCGACAAGCCCTGCTCCGACTGCCGCGGCACAGGCGAAATCCAGCGTCGCAAGAAGCTGAAGTTCCGTATTCCCGCCGGTATCGACGACGGGCAGCGCATCCGTCTGGCCGGCGAAGGCGAGGCGGGCCGCCGCGGCGGGCCGTCTGGCGACCTGTATGTGGAAGTCCATGTCGGCGAAAGCGAACTGTTCGAACGAGACGGCAGCGACCTCTACTGCAAGATTCCGATCCCGTTCACGACGGCCGTTCTCGGCGGCACCGTCGACGTGCCGACCATCAGCGGCAAGAAGGAGCTGACGATTCCCGCCGGAACGCAGCATGGCACGCGTCTGCGCATGAAAGGCATGGGCGTGCCCACGCAGTCCCGCGGCCGCGGCGACCTGTATGTCGTCATCGCCATCGAGATTCCGACGAAGCTGACGTCCGCCCAGAAGGATCTGCTCCAGCAGTTCGAAAAGGCCAGCGAGGACACAGGCATCTATCCGAAAGTCAAAGCCTTCATCAAGAGGCACTTCGGAGGATAATAACAAGACGCGCAACATTCGGGGAGAACGCAGATGAAATCAAAAGCGCTGTGGTTGTTGGTTTTGTGCACAACGATGGCCGTCGTGCGCGCCCAGGAGGCGAAGCCAGTGGAAATACCGCGGGAAACAGAAGCCCAGACCGTCGCCAAATGTCTGCGCGACTTGAAGAGCGACGATGTGGAAGCGCGCCGTCGCGCCGCGATGGTCATCGGCAAATACCGTACGCCGGCGGCGGAGGCGGCCATCATCCAATGTCTGCGCGATCCGGATCGGCAAGTCCGCCAAAGCGCGTTGGTCTCCCTCACGGAGGAGCGTTTTCTCCCCGCGACGGCGCGCATGGATGTTTTCCGTCTGCTTCTCGATCCGGATGTCCATATCCGCCGCCTCGCCTCCGCCATCATTCCAGAGGCGAGCGGCGTCATGATCCGCGGCCCCGTGCAGATCCGCGGCAATACGATCATCCAGGCCGGCGGCCGTCGTACGGACTCCGAAAACGACGAAGCCCTGCTCATCCTCAACCAGGCGTTGGACGATGAAGATTTCTCCGTGCGGCGAAACGTTCTCTCCGCCGCGCGGTATTTCCCTGAACCGCTTGAACCCGAACGTCTTGTAAAATTCTTCAAGGATGAATCGAAGGAAGTGCGCGTACTGGCGTTGATGCTCTACAGCCGTGCGCCTCTGCCGGAGGAACAATCGGCCAAGGTCATCGCGCCGTTGGCGGACGATCCGGAAGCCGCCGTCCGTATGGAAGTCGCCAGACTGGCCGGACGCTATGTGAAACATGGCGATGACATTCTTGCCAAGCTTCTGGAAGACAAGGATGTCGGCGTGCGGGTGGAGGCCGTTCGGGCGTATGCGAACCATCTGAACGAAAAGTCGTTCGAACCGTTGAAAAAGACGATTCTGGATGAAAACATCCCCACCGACCACCGTCGCCTGCTTTTGCCGCCGTTGTGCGCCTACGGCGAACAAAGCATTCCCGTTTTCGAAAGTCTTTTGAAAGGAAAGAACGCCACGTTGGCGGCGGACGCCATCAACATGCTGGCGTCGGGCCGTCACCAAAAAATGCCGGCCGCCTTTTTCGCCCCCTATCTGGACGCGCCGCATGAGGATATCCGCAAAGGCGCCATGCGCGCCTTGAACATCCTCAGCCGCGAACTGACTGCGGACGACATCCAGCTGATCATGAAAAGCAAAAGCCATGAAGGGAAGATGCTCGGCCTGCGGATGAGTTCGCGGCTGCAGCGCGAAGAGCGCGTCCTGCTCATGAAGGACGCGTGTCTGGACGACGATGAAGACGTCCGTGTTTACGCCCTGCGGGAAATCGGCCTGCTGAAGCCGGAAGGATGGGACGACATGCTCATGGCCTCTTTGGAGGATCCGTCTGAACAGATCAAACAGATTGCGGCTGAAGGTCTTAGCCGCTTCCCGACAGCGCCGATACAGGCCGCTTTGCGCGAATATCTGCCGAATTGCAAGGATATTCGCGTTCAGCGCATGATCCAGCGCGCTTTGGCCAGAAGACCGATTCCCGTGCGATAGACAATCCAGAAAATCCAGAAAATCTAGTCTTTCAGAAGTTCCTGCCAGCGGGCGATTTGCTCCGCGACGCGGACAGGCGCCGTGCCGCCTTCCAAGGCGCGGCCTTCCACGCTCTTGCGCGGATTGAACAACGCAAGGCATTCCGCCGTCGCCGTCGGAATGACGGTCTTCATGTCGTCCAATGACGCTTCGTTGAGCTTGATGCCCTTCTGGTTGCATAAAGCGACGAAGCCGCCGACCTGACGGTGCGCTTCGCGGAACGGCGTGCCGTGTTTGACAAGCCATTCGGCCAGATCCGTCGCTTCCAACGCGGGATCCGCGGCGGCCGCGGCCATGTTCTTCTCGTTGGGCTTCAACGTCGTCAGCATGGCGGACATCGTGGCGAGCGTCAATTTGACGGTGTCGATGGCGTCGAACAGCCCCTCCTTGTCCTCCTGCAGATCGCGATTATAGGTCAACGGAAGGCCTTTCATCGTCGTAAGCATCGCCATGAGATGGCCATAGACACGGCCCGTCTTGCCGCGCGTCAGTTCCGCGACGTCCGGATTCTTCTTCTGCGGCATGAGGCTGGAGCCTGTCGTGAAGGCGTCGCCGAGTTCGATGAAGGCGAACTCCTGGCTGAACCACAGGATGATGTCCTCCGACAGCCGCGAAAGATGCATCGCGATGATGGACAGCGCCGAAAGGAATTCGATGATGTAGTCGCGGTCGCCGACGGCGTCCATGGAGTTGTGGAGGATGTCGTCGAAACCAAGCTGTTCAGCCGTGAAATGGCGATCCAGCGGAAGTGTGCATCCTGCGATGGCACCCGCGCCTAACGGACAGCGGTTGAGGCGTTTGCGTGCGTCTGCAAGCCGTTCGCGATCCCGTCCGAACATTTCGACGTAGGCCAATAGATGGTGCGCGAAGAGGATCGGCTGCGCATGCTGCAGATGGGTGAAACCGGGCATGATCAGATTCGGCCAGTCGGCGGCGAGCTGCACGAGACTGCGCTGCATCTCCTTGACGTGCAATGAGATGTCATCGGCCTCATGGCGCATGTAGAGCCGTTCATCCGTCGCGATCTGGTCATTGCGGCTGCGGCCTGTATGAAGCCTCGCCCCAGGCTGGCCGATGCGTTCCGTCAGACGCGACTCGATGTTCATATGGATGTCTTCGAGGGCGATGGAGAAATCGAAATTGCCGTCGTCGATGTCCTTTTTGATGTCGTTCAGGCCGGCGACGATCTTGTCGGCGTCATCCTGCGATATAATGCCTTGCTTGGCAAGCATTTTCGCATGGGCCTGGCTGCCTTGGATATCGAAAGGGTACAGACGTCTGTCGTAGGAAATGGATTCGCTGAATTTCTGGACGAGTGAATCCGTCTGCTGGGTGAATCTACCGCTCCATAATGCCATAGTTGATTGTCCGCTAATAAGTTAAAGGTTAATGGGTTGCTTTGCTATTCAGAACTTGGAGAAAGCCTCTGTTATTGTATTTGTACTGCTATTGTTCTTTTCTTTTTTTCCACAAAGAGTTATCGCATGACATCCTTTGCAACTCGCGAAGCGATAACAACCGCCGAGCCGCCGGAGCCTAGCCGCTTTCGCGGAGCTAAAAGCTTAAAGCTGAAAGCTTAAAGCAACTTCAGACACTTTGGCAGGCGGGGCGACGGCGGTGAGGCATTCTGTTTATTCTGTGGACTGGATTTTCGTGTTCTTTCGTGTATTTTCGTGGTTCTAAATAGTTACGGTTAAAGATATAATCAGTCATTGGAAGGCGTGAATGTCAGTTTGCCCGACGTCGGGTCGATTTCGGATTTGGTGATGCAGTCGAGAATATGGGCGGCGGCCGACGTGATGTGGCCGGCCGTGAAGCCCGTCTCCGCGAGCTGCATGTAGAATGTCTCCGCAAGCTTGTTGACGACTTTGACAGGATTCTTGAGGGACGTGATCATCAGCTGCTCCGCTTCGTTCCGCTTGTCCCCCGCGTCCGCGATGACGGACTGGCGGAGCTCCTTGGAGTTCAGAACGACGCTCTGGCGAAGATAATCGTAAACCTTTGAATTCTCGATGACAAGCGACGCAAACGGCGTGATGAGGCTGAACAGCTTGCGGCGCATCGCGTCATACGGCGAATCCGTCTCCTTGTTCTTCGGGCCGCCCGCGATCAGCAGGCCGACGCGCGAGCCTTTGACGGTGATCGGATTGATGATGATCGGGAAGGTGATGCCTTCGATGCCCGCGTCAACCCGCCCGATCTGATGGATGTAGCGGCAGAGCCACAGGATGCTGTGGAGCCGCTGCGGCACGTAGAGGCGATGGCCGATCTTCACGTTCGGGCTGTCGATGCCGACGACGGATTTGACGATGAGCTCCTTGCGCTCCTCGTCACGGAACAGGAAGACGGCCTGTTCGGTTTCAAGAAGGTTGCAGGTCATGCTGGTGATATGGTCAAGTCCCTCTTCCAGAGTGCGTTGCATGGTCAGCGCCTCCGAGAGGAGCGTCAATGTCTCAAGATTTTTTTCAAAGTCGTTGCTCATACTGCCATCCTTCATTTTTCACGAAGTTTTTCTTCCTGTCTCATCGTCTAACGTCTCCCGTCCAACGTCTTATCGTCTCCTATCTCCGCTCACGTCTCATGACATCCTTTCCCGCGCGAAGCGCTTTCACAACCGCCGAGCAGACGGAACCGTTGCCTCTTCAGCTTTTAGCTTTCTGCTTTCAGCTTTTAGCTCTGCGAAGTAGCAGGCCCGTCTGCGAGGCATTTCAGTGTGTTTTGTGTGTTCTGTGGACTGAATTTCGTGCTTTTTCGTACTACTATCGTTCATTTTCTTGTTTTTTCGCAAAGATTTTTCTCAATGGCCACGAGCTTTCGCATGACATCCTTTGCATCTCGCGAAGCGATGAC
>CACYQT010000052.1 GCA_902776645.1 uncultured bacterium
CCCATTTCAAAACTGCCCGGCTCCACCCAAAGCAATTCCATGAAAACAGGCTTGTCTTCCGATTCCTTCGCGACGGACGGAGTGTCGGTGACCGTTGAATCATCGACATTCAACGGCAAAAACCTTTCGGTCTTCTCCGCGGACGACAACACCTTACGTTCCTTCAGTTCAATATAGATGTTCTTCGGCCCCCGCCAATCGATGACGAACGACTGCGAACCGAACATCTGGCCTCTCACGTCATCGTGATAGAACACTTTGGCGTCAACCTTGCGTTCGACATCCAATTTCGTATCGATTTCGCAATCCGGCGTCTTGTAGGACTTTCCATCGATATAAACATCCGCCCCTTCCACGGGCTTCCCGTCCACGGTCGCCACGATGATGGCGCTTCCCTCTACTTTCACCATCTTCACTTTGACGATCCGCTTGTCGCCCCAGTCGATGACGAACGACAGATCCCCATGATAGGATTTTTGATTCGCGTCCACAAAATCGGCCGATACGTCAAATTTCTTTTTTTCGGAGATAAAAGCCTTTGCGTCAACGGTTCCGACGAAGGTCTTTTGTCCGATGGTAATCGATGCGTTCCTTATCCTTTGATTGCCGATATACGCCTCGATAATGGCCGTTCCAAGCGCGTCCTTCTTGATCATGTCATCGCTTTTCGGCATTTTCTTACGCGGCTTCACAGGCGTGACGGCGCCGGTTTCGTCCGAACCATAGGCCATTTGCTCACTTCCACTGGAAATGGAATCGGCGGATGACGTTTTGGAATCCGTCTTGCCGTCTTCTTTCTGATGTTGCGCGCCAGGCGACGGGGATTCATCCGACGGAGACGGAGAGGAATCGTCGGACGGCTTGTCCGAGTCTTTCTCCTTGCCGGAATCATTCTCCTTGTCGGAGTCGTTCTCCTTTTCGGAATCCTGATCGCTCTTTTCCTCTGTGTTTTGTTCTTCGTCGGTATTCTCCTCATCATCCTGATAAAGGGGATTCGGCGTGATAATCTGGTTCGGCGTCAGCTGATTCGTGTCTTCCTGCGTGTAGACAATATCGTCCCCGCCTAGTTCGTCCATTCGCTGGATAAGCATATAGTACATCACGGACGCGACAATCGCGACGATGATGAAAGGAATGACCACTTTCAGCAGGACGCCTTTCACCCCCTGGCTTTCATCGCCCCATGAGAAATCGGACGCAAGATTGTTCGGATCCAACGGGACATGGCTGGTGCTGTAAGGAGAATATCTGCCCGTCACGTTTTTCGTCACGGATTGCGTCGGGACATGTCTTGTAATGGAACGAACCGTTCCGGTATTCGGCAGGGAAGGCAGCGCCACCGGGATGTTCTTTGTCGTCCCCCTCAAGGTTCCCGTGTCCTGACGAGGGGAAACATACGGATTGACGGCGCTGGCGACCGCAGTCCATGCGACATTCGCCAAATCCTGCCCCAACGTCGTTTGCGTAATCGCAGGCACCCTGCCGGTGGTCGGTTTCGGGACGGTCTTCGTCGGCGTCGTTTCAAAAGCCAAGGCGCGGATGTAGTCTTCGCAGCTGTTGAAACGCTCGCTGGGCTTCTTGGCCAGGCTTCGGGTAATCGTCCCCTGCGCGGCCACAGGCAGACTGAGGATGGCGGGCGGCATTTCAAGCAGGACGGCGCCATGCAGAAGATTGAGATCGGGAATGTCAAACGGGACATGCCCGGAAAGCATCTCGTAGGCGATGCAGCCAAGGGCGTAAACGTCCGTCCATGTCGTGCAGATCTGTCCACGCCATTGTTCAGGGGCGCGGTAGAACGCCTCCCAGCCGTTTTTCCGCCATGGTTCACGCACCCATTCGTTGTCGCTTCCGGCATAGGGAAGCCCAAGATTCAGGATCTTGGCCGTTCCGCTTTCCGTGACCATGATGCATTCCGGCATCAAATGGCGATGGATTTCATTATAGGAATGCGCCAAATCCAAGGCGCTGGCCAGTTGCTTGAGTATGGGCATCGAGAATTTCGCGGGAATGACGCCTTCCTGACGATGCTCCTGCATCCAGCGGCGCAACGTGACGCCTTCCACGTATTCAATGACCATGTACGTCTTGCCGCCTTCCTCCGACACGACGTCAAGCATACGCGCCAGACCATCATGATGGATGTTCTTCAACGTTTCACAGCGGCGTTTCGCTTCGGCCAGCAACACTGGATCGCTTGCGATTTCGTCCTGCATAGGTTTCAGCCAGACAAGCGTGTCCGACTGCGAGTCGTGGCATTTTAAGCCATGCTCGAATGCCTCGATCACCTTGTAGTGTTCACCTATGGTTTTATCAGGAATTCCCTGCATCTTCTGCTCCAACTATTTTATCGTTCAGTCACCGCGTCATTGCGGAAACGCGTCCTCGCCTTGAATTCCTCCGCCGGCCAGCCGACCGCCACCGCGGCGACAGGAACTATTTTCTCCGGTAATCCAAACAACCGCCGTATTCCATCTACCCGATCCGCCCGTGGATGGACGCCAAGCCAGCATCCGCCAAGGGAAAGAGCATGCGCCGCCAGAAGAAGATTCTCCGTCGCGGCCGAGCAATCCTGCAGAAGGTACGACAATTCGCCGCCGTGCGCCTTCGTCAGGTCGCCGCAGACGACGAATCCCATCGGCGCGTCCGCCAGAAAACCGCCGTTCTTCAGCAGCGCGGCGACCTGCCTGCGCGTCTCTTCCTTCTTCAGGACGATGATATGCCACGGATCCTTGCAACAGGCCGACGGCGCCGCCATCGCGGCCTGAAGCATTTCCTTCACCAGATCGTCCCCGACGGGGCGCTTCTGGTATTTCCGCACGCTGCGGCGGCCATACAGGAAGTTCAGCTTCGGATTCAGGCCGTTTCCGGCGGCCTCCGCCGCCTCTTCCACGGCTTCGCCGTTGACCTTCCGGATCGTGGAAGTCGTGGAGTGGCCGGCCACGAACGGAATGAACACGAATCTTTCCACGAACTCCTTCATGACGGCGTACTCCTCGCGGACGAGCGTCTCCTCCGTGTAGTCTCCGCCTTTCGCGTAGATTTCCGGACGGACGGCCGCCAGCGTGTTCGTCGCCGTGTCTTCCGGGAAAATGACGACGGCATCGACAAATGACATGCAGGCAAGCAGATAGGCGCGGTCATACTCCGTCACGATCGGACGCGACGGCCCCTTGATGCGCCGCGCGGACGCATCGCTGTTGATGGCGACCAGCAGCGCGTCACCCGCCTGCGCCGCCTTCGCGAGATACTCCGCGTGGCCGCGATGCAGGAGGTCGAACACGCCGTTCGTCGCGACAAGCTTCCGGCCTTCAGCCTTCAGCCTGCCGTGCCATGCAACGGCCTGCTCCAATGTCATGATTTTGTCTTCTATTTCCATTTGTGAACCATCGGCCCGCATGTCCTGCGGGCCTTCATGAAACCATTCATCCTTTCGCCGAAACGACGGACACGTTCGGGATCAGCATGTACGGCTGCCCAAGCTGCGCGTCCAGATCGGAGCTGATGCGGATGTCCCCCATCAGCAGGTCGAAGATGTTTCCCGCGACCATCGCGTTCTTCAACCGTCCGACGATTTCGCCGTTCTCGATGACATAGCCCAACGCGACGTTCGCGGAGAAGTCACCGTTGGCGAGATTGCCCTGCCCGAACCCAAGCAGCTGCTTGATGTACAGGCCGCGCTTCACGCTCTTGAACAGCTCTTCCGACGTCTCCGTGCCGGGCAGAACGCGCGCGGCGTGCGGCGAGCAGTTGTCGTTGCCCGTCGGTTCCGCTCCGGCCATGCCGGCCGTGTCCAGATCGTAGAGGAAAAGCTGCAGCACGCCGTCTTTCACCAGATAGCGGCGGACGGCGGGGATGCCCGCCCCGTCGTAGCTGTCGGACTGCGGACAGTAGTCCACGAACGGATTGTCCTCCAACGTGAAGTTGGCGGCCGCGATCTGCTTGCCCAGTTTGTCCTTCAGCGGCGACGTGCCTTTGTAGACGTTCCGTCCGTTCATGCCGCCGATGACCGGCGACAGGAAGCCGCCCATGAACTGCGGCGGGATGATCAGCGGATAGGATCCGTCCGGAATCTGGGCCTGGCGGGACGCCCTGCGCAGATCCGTCTCGATCGTCCGCTTGACGTATTCCTTGTCGTACAAACCGTTGATCTCCTGCCAGCCGCGGTAGGCGTGGGAGAAGAGCATGTCCGTTCCGACCGTCTTCTGGACGCTGCCGCCGAGCGACCAATGCGTATAGCAGTCAGTCTCGAACATGCCCGCGTTGTTCGCAAGAATCGATTCGCCTTCGGATTTCCAGCCGCTGGCGCTGATGTCCAGCGTGTCGTCGACGCCTTTCAGATAATCGACGATCTCCTGGCAGTCCGCGATCATCTTGTCCCGCGTCAGTTTCAGGACGGAATCCGAATGATGTTTGACAGCGACATATTCGGCGGGTTTCGGAAATTTTTCATAATGGGCGTTCGCTCCGACGCGGGCCAGTTCGATCGCGCGGCGGACCATGTCGTCCATCGCATCCGGAACGTTGCCGGAGGCATTGCCGCGATGGCCGTCGACGATGACCATCACATGGTATCCCAAGGTCTCCTCGCCTTCCGTGTTCTTCAACCGGCCGGATTCGAACGAACAGCCGCGATGTTCTTCATGGCTGAACGATATGCGGGCGGCGGAGGCCCCCAGCTTCTCGGCAAGCTCCAGCCCTGCTTTTATGCGCGGGCTCATTTTATCAATATATGATGTACGCATTGGTGTTTTTCCTGCAAAAATCTGTTTTCCCGAACTCGCCCAGGCTTACGCCTTGCCGCCGACCACCACATTCCGGATGCGGATATGCGGCGCGCCGCACGTCACAGGCAGCGGGGCCTGCCCGCCTTTGCCGCAACCGCCGCCATGCTGCGGGAGCAGCAGGTCATCGGCGATTCCGTCGATGTCCTTCAACGTCTCGAAAACGTTGCCCGTCAAGACGATATCCCGAAGGAGCTCGCAAACCTTTCCTTTGCGGATGCGGTAGCCGTAGGCGGCGGAGAATGTGAACATCTCCATCATCGTCTGGCCGCCGAAGGCACCGCAGGCGTAGATGCCGTCGTCGACACCCGCGAACAGCTCCTCCTTCGTCTGATTGCCGGGCTCGATGAACGTGTTGGTCATGCGGACGATCGGACTGCAGCCACGGCGGATGGCGCGCGCATTGCCAGTTGGCTTCTCGCCCATCTTGGCGGCCGTTTCCAATGAATGGAGATGGCCCGCCAGAATACCGTCCTTGATCAGATGCGTCCGCGTCATCGGCGTGCCTTCGTCATCGACCATCTGGGTGCCGAGCAGCGTCGCCAGCGTCCCGTCGTCCGTGATGTTCAGATCCGGATTTCCCATGACACGGCCGATTTTCATCAGGTCGCGCATCTGCGGATTCTCGAACAGGAAGTCCGCTTCGCTCAAATGGCCGAAGGCCTCATGCGCGAACACGCCCGCGAAGACGGGATCCATGATGACCGTGTAGCGGCCGCCTTCGCATTTAGGGGCTTTCAGCAGATCCAACGTCCGCTGCGCGACTTCCAACGCCTTGTCCTGATGGTTCAGGACGATATCGTAGTCGTTCGTCGATGAAAAGCTCTCATGGGCCCGCTGGACCTGCGAGCCATTGCGGGCCACGCCGGACAGCGCCAACGTAATCCGCGGACGCTCCTCCATGAAGTAATTTCCTCTCGTGGAGGTGAAATAGACTTTCCGGAACTGCTCTGAATAACTGACCGAGCTGGATTCCATCCCCTTCTGCCCCAGGATGATATCGTTGTACTCCTTGATGACGGCCAGCTTGTCCGCGAACGGGACGCCACGGTAGTCGTGCTTCATCTGGACCGGCGCGACGACATCGGCGGGCGTTTCGATTTCCGCCAGCTGCGTCTTCTCCTTGCCGACCAACGCGGCGTCCGCGCAGGCGTCCGCCACTTTCTGCTCCAGATCGTCCAGCGAATCGAATACACAGGTCCCCCAGCCGCCGTTCTTGCATGCACGGACGATGCCGCCCGTGTTGCAGGCAGTCGAAGCCGCTTCCAGCTCCTTGCCGCGGTAGGCGAAACTCGTCCCGTCGTTTTCCTCAAAACGGATTTCCGCGTAATCCGCGTTCGCTTTTTTCAGTGCTTCCAGCAATCGTTGTTTCATATCGACCTTCAAGTCCATGGATTCTACGGCCATTCAAGGCCTTTGCATCCCATTACACATTAAACCATGAATAATATACTTGGAGAAAATGCAATAAGCAAATATTTTTTATAGCAATTCCATCACAATTTCGTCATTGAAAAGCAATCCACGGGCGGTCGGACGAAATCCGTTGTCATCAGTCATGACAAGTCCAAGTTGCTGCAACCGTGAAATTTCTTTCCCGCGAAGAGACTTCGCGTCGACACCTGTACGTTCCGCAAACTGCCGCCATGTCCAGCCGTCCACCGTCCGCATGCCGAACGCCAGTATCTCCGCGTCGCGTTTATCAGGCGGAAGGATGTCCATTTCAGAAGTGTCGCCGTCAAGCCATTTACGCAAATCGGAGACTTGTGTCCAGCGGTCCATACCGTCGAACGATGTCGCGGCAGGCCCGATTCCCAAGTATGTCGCCCCATGCCAGATATCGTTGTTATGACGGCATTTGCAGTCTGATTTCGCAAAATTGGAAATTTCATAGCGGCGCAGTCCGCCTTCCGCGAGAATATCATCGGCAAGCCGCCAGAATTCTAGAAAGTCATCGTCGTCCACGGCGGTTTCATGCTTCGCCAAAGCCGTGCCCTCTTCGATGGTCAGGGCGTATGCGGAGACATGGTCAGGCCTCAGCATCAACGCCTTCCGCAAATCCATGCGGAAGTCATCCGGTGTCTGGCCGGGCACGTTGTAGATGAAGTCGAAATTGATGTGGCGGATTCCCGCTTTCCGAATCGCATCCACCTTGCTTTCAAGCCCTTCCAGATGGCCGCGGCGGCCCAGAGTCATACGGGTCCGCGGGGCGAAGCTCTGGATTCCCATGCTGAGACGCGTCACGCCATGCGACGCCATGATGGCGATTTTCTCTTCGGAAAGCGATTCCGGATTGGCTTCGATTGTCCATTCCGTGTCGTCTGAAAAACGGAAATGGCTTCTTACGCCGTCCAGAAGCTTTTCAAACAGATCATCGTCCAAAGCCGTCGGCGTCCCCCCGCCGAAGAAGACGGAACGCAATGTCGCGCAATCACTTGAGCGTTCCGCCATCTCCATCAGCATGCGATGGATATACGCCTCTTGCTCCGGACGGCCATATCTTCCCAATGAATAAAACGCGCAATAATCGCATTTCCCATGACAAAACGGGACATGAATGTACAAAGATTCAAAAGGACGACGGCCTGCCATCTTTTCCCTCAATTGCCACGATGGCACATCTGCATCATGGCGTCGGAAAGGATTCGAGCATGGTTCCGCCAATTGAACTGCTCCGCGCGCTTCGGGCCTTCCGCGCGGAGACGCACGCGTTCCGTTTCGTCCGTCAGCAATGTCGTCAACGCTTTGCGGATTTCATCGACGGACGTCGGATCGAACTGGACGGACGCGTTTCCGCCAATCTCCCCAAGGCTGGACGTGTTCGAACACCCGCAAGGCACGCCGTAATGCATGGCTTCGATCAGCGACAAGCCAAACCCTTCGAACAGAGAGGGAAAGACATAGCAGGCGGCGTTTTCATACGCCTCTTTCATGTCCGCGGAATCCACGAAACCGCAGAACACGATGTCATCCTTCGCTGGTGATTTTTCCGCCGTTTCATGGATTATTTCGCTTCCCGGCCAGTCCGCTCCCGCCAAAACGAGCGGATAGTCGTGCCGAAGCTCTTCCGGCAGCCCTTCATAGGCCTGTATCAGGCGGACATGATTCTTGCCCGGATGCTCAAGTCTCGATACATAAAACAAATAGTGGCCTGCACGAAGGCGCGGATGGGCGGCGAGCCAGCCCGTCCGATGCGTTTCCGGCAGGCTCAGGCCATTGTACGCCACATGGATTTTCTCATGCGGGACATGCCAGTAGCGCTCCAGATCGGCGGCCGTCGCATGGCTGACGGCCGCCACGAACCGGCTGCCGCGAACCAGCCATGGAAGCACCTTTTTGATATAGAAGGTCCTAAACGCATCATATTTGTTTTCAACATGATATTGCGAAAGATCATGCACGACCGCCATCGTGGGGACCGGATAGAACAGGAAGGCCCGCCTGTTCGCCGCCGTGATCAGGCATGCGTCGTATTTGTCCCGTGAAATCGTGAACGGCACGACTAACGCATGGTAGATCATGGAAAACACGGCGCGATGCGTGAACGACGGCATTTCAATCGTCTTGAAACCATTGAAATGATGCGACATGCCGTGTTCGACAAGCAGCGTCAGATCATGGCCTTGCGCGGCAAGCTCGCGGATGACGTGTCGAATATAGACGGATATGCCGGAACGACCGTCGTCGAACGGGACGCATGACACAAGCAGACGCATGGTTCAGAACACTCCTAAATGACTGCCACTACAACGTCACGGCCTTGCCGGTCCGAACGCTTTCGATCTCCGCCTTCACGACGCGGATCGTCTCCATCGCCGTCGCGGCCGTGACCGTCGTCGGCTTGACGCCTTTCCGGACGCAGTCGAAGAAATAGGCCTGTTCGTTGAAATACGGGCCGGCCGTCGTGATGTTCAGGCCGCTCTTCAGCTCTGCGAGGCTGGACGACAGATCGACTTCCTCCGGAGCGCCGCCTTTGTAGACCAGCAGCGCGGGTTTGTTGCGGCTGTTGAATTCCAGCAGGCCGTTTTCAAAGAACGCACGGTAGGCCGCCGTGAACGGGAACCCCTGCGGGGCGTCCGCGCTGCCTTCCGCGCTCACGATGATGTTGCCGTCGTACAGATACTGCGTGAAATTATGGAATATGCCGCCCTGCGTGCGGTTGTCATAGCTAACACCATGGGAAAGAACAGCTTTCGGCGTTCCAAGCATCCACAGGATCGCATCCGTGTCATGGATGTGGCGGTCGAAGATCTGCATGCCGCCGCGCTCTTCGTCCAGAAACCATCCTTCGTAGCCGACCGACACGCCGCCGACGCGCGTCATGGACAACGCCCGCAGTTCTCCGAACATCTTCTCGTCGATGGCTTTTTTCAGATAGATGTATTCATCCCAGAAACGAAGGACCTGACCTATCATGAAATTCTTTCCCGACTTCTCCGCGGCGGCAGCCATTTCACGGCAGCATTCGACGTTCAGCGACATCGGCTTTTCGCAGAACACATGGCATCCTTTCTCCAACGCCTGAATCGCAAAAGGTTTATGTAGATATGTCGGTGCACAGACGAACACGACGTCAAAATCGCCTTCCGCGATCATGTCCGCTCCGTCGGCATACGTCTTCTGCACGCCGAGTTCGCGTGCCGCCATGGCGCGACGCTCCTCGCGCGCGTCAGCCATCGCCATCAGCTTGACGTCCTCATGCTTCAACAACAACTGACCATGGGAACGCCCCATGTTGCCATATCCAATCAAACCGACTTTAATCATGATCCATTCCTTTTTCTATATTACATTCAGCATTCAGCATTATTTGTCTTCCGGCCAGTCTTCCCCCGTCAATGTGCGGAACCGTTCCTGCAGAATATATTTGCGGTTCTTGCTGCGATCCGTCGCAAGACGCCGCAGATCACNNNGATTCCTTAAGTTGCGCAAGCCTTTGTTCCTCAACGTTTTTCGGTTCGTTTTTCGGCGTCTTCGCCAGTCTCTGGATTTCACGGCTGAGCTTTCGCACATCGCATTGACGCTTTTCCTGCCTGACCATGCGGTCGTACAATGCGTTGTCTTCGCCGCGCAGTTTGTCAACCTCCTGAAAATGATCCGCCAACTGGGCCAGATACGCGTCCATGGCCTCCGGATACGCCTTGCGGCGCTTTTCAATCTCCTCCAGCAGATCCGGTGCGTTCGCGCGGTAATAGCCCAGCATAGCCTCCGCCTCCACGTTCGGGCGGACGCGTTTCAGCGTTTCCGCAAGCTCCTCCTGCGCAACGGCGGCCAGGCAGACCGCCATTGTCATCAGCATGACCATCGTCTTCCGCATGGAATCTCCTCTCCTTCTGTTCTATTCGAATTTCACGGCCTTCGGCCGCGCGGGCAGCGCCTCGTTCCCCTTGCGCGCTTCCTCAAGCTCCGCGACCGCGTCTTCGTCAATCCACCAATAGGAGCTGTAACCGCCTCCGCCATCGTATTTTCCAAGCACTGTTTTCGGCGTTCCGAACTTGTTCCAATACAACAGACGGATGTAGTTGATGTTCCACAAAAGAACATACGGGAACTCGTCATAGACGATCTTGTCGATCTGGCGGCAGATTTCATTCCGCTCCGTCACACTGAATATCGCCTTCTGCTTCTCAATCAGAGCGTCGACGGCCGCATTGCGGAATCCGGTCAGATTGCTGCCGCCTTCACGGTCCGCCTCCTTCGACGACCACATGGATTCCGGATTCTTGAACAGGCCGGAGCTCCACGCCGCCCATGTCATGTCGAAGTTGTACGCATCCATGTCTTTAGCCCATGCCGACCAGTCTTTCGTCTCAATCGTCATCTTGATGCCGACGTCCTTCAACGCCGAGCCGAACATCGTCACATACTTGTCCGAATTGCCGCCGCGGTTCAGAAACACGAAGCTGAACTCCTTTCCGTTCTTCTCGAGAATTCCCGTGGCGGGATTCACCTTCCAGCCGGCCTCCGCCAGCAGTTTCCGCGCGGCCGCCGGATCGAATTTCACCAGTTCGTTCTTGCACGGATGCTCCGCGTCGTACAGATCCTCCCAGAAGGAACGGTGCATGAAATACTGGCTGTACATCATCGTCGTGTTCATCGTCTCGCGGTCGACCAGATGCGCAAGTGCCTTGCGGACACGGACATCGTCAAATGGCGGCCGCCGCATGTTCATCGCGAACCCCTGGAAGCCCACCGGGCTGTAGTTGTAGATCGACTGCTTCACGATCCAATTCTGACGCACCGCCGGCACACGCTCTTCGATTTTGTGCCATTGGCTCGCCGTATAGACGTGGAAGACGTCGATTTCGCCTTTCAGGAACGCCTCGAACGCGTTGTCCTGCTCTTCGAAGAACACGCATCTGATTTCATCGAAGTTGTTGAGGTTCTGCTGGTTCTTCCAGCCGTTCCGCCACCAGTCATGCCGCCGTTCGAGAACGAGATAGAAGCCTTCCTTCAGCTCTTTGATGCGATACGGGCCGGACACGACGGGAAATTCGAAGTTGATCTTGTTGAAATCCTTTCCCTCCCAAATGTGCTTCGGAAGGATCTCCATGCCGCCGCATGCGCCGAGATTTTGCCAGTGGACTTCCTTCGCGCGGAAGCGAACGGCTTTTCCATCATCCACGATTTCAGGAACTTCCAGACGTTCAAGAGCCAGTTTGTGCGCTCCGGTCATGTTCTTCGGATCCACGATGGTCTTGTAAGTCCAGACAACGTCTTCAGCGGTCACGGGCTTGCCGTCGCTCCAGCGGGCCGCCGGATCCAGCCAGAACGTGAACTCCAGCTTGTCATCCGAAATCGTCCATTTCTCCGCCAACGCGCGGTCGTATTCCAGCGTGCTCGAATCCATTTCGATCAGGCTTTCGAACATCGCGCCAAAAACGCGTGCGCTCATGACGTTGTTGTCCAGCAAGTAGTTAAGACTCTTTGGGGACGCGCCAAGATATTCCTTTAAAAGTCCGCCCTGCTCCGCCAGCGGGCTGGCGACGGGATCCGGCTTGTTGATCCGGCTGTCCTTCGGATAGAAATCCGCCGCGAACAGCATGGACGACAACATCAAAACGACGGCTAGGCTGATTTTCTTCATGGCTAGGCACTCCTCCTTTGAACGGTCACAGGCCAAGAACGCCTGGGGCCAGATAATACAGCCGTCCGGGCTGCAACTGGACAGCAGCCGCCTTCATCAACGGATTGTCGGTCGCGCGCATCTCTATCAGGCTGTCCCAGAAGCGGCTGCGCACGCCGTATTTGACGACGCACGGCTTCTCCGCGTTGCCAAGCTCCCGCGCCTTCGCCAAAGCCTCCTCCATGCCGCCCAGTTCGTCCACAAGCCCCAATTCCAGGGCCCGCGCGCCGCTGACGACACGGCCGTCCGCGAACTCCGCGTTGCGGACGGCGTTTTCATCCGCGTACGCAGGACGCCCCGCGGCCACGATTTTCGCGAATTCGCCGAACGATTCGTCGATGTGCTGCTGCAGATATGTTTTCTCGTCATCCGTCATGTCGCGCATCATCGACATCATGTCCTTCATGTTGCCGGATTTGATGACGACCGGCTTGACGCCGATCTTCTCCGCCAAACCTTTTATATTATAGGAGGACATGATGACGCCGACGCTGCCGGTCATCGTCATCCGGTTCGCGACGATCCAGTCGCCGCCGGCCGCCAGATAATAGCCGCCGCTCGCCCCGAGACTGTGCATGCACGTCACGACTTTCTTGCCGGAGGCGCGGCAGTCCTGCAACGCCTTGTGGATCTCGTCCGTCGCCACGATCTCCCCGCCGGGGGAATCCATGTCCAGAACGATCGCCTCGACATTCTTGTTCTTTTTCAGCTCCTGGAAGATCTTGCAAAGATCTCCGGCCGACGCGATTCCCGTGGCGCCGCGGCCGCGCATGATGATGCCTTTCACGTCAACGACGGCGATTTCGCGCTTGCTGTCGGTCTTCACGATGACACGCCGCGTCAGATCGCCTTTCGCCGTCAATTCGCTTCCGGAAAGCGTGGTGGACACATCGCCGATCTCCGTGTCCAGAATCGAACCGACGCATGCGCCAAGGGCGCCAATCGCGACAATCGCCAGAATTGGCAGCAGGATGAAGAAGATGAGAACGGCGATCAGAAAGCCCCACAGCCATCCGTGGGAACGCTTGCCCGCATACGGGCAGACGACCGGACCGAAACGATGATATGTCGTATGAGGCTGCTGCGGAGGCTGTTGCGGCGGAATCTGGTAATAGCCGCTGTTCATGGGAGGCGGCGGCTGCGGCGGATAATAGCCGCCTTGAGGCGGAACTTGCTGGCGGTAGTCCTGCTGCATGTTGACAGGCGTCGCCATCGGCGGCGGCGCGCCGGCACCGCCCGAAGGCTGCGCCATGGCCGGATTTTCCTGTGGCCTCTGATTGTCCAATGGCTGCCCGTTCTGTTCGCTCATGTTGTCATCCTCCGACGTATTTTGTTTTGAATGGCCCGAATCAGGGCCGACGGCGTTCGCATGTCATGGCTTCTGTTGCTGCGGCGCCGTTTCCTTCAAATTGTAGTCCTTGCCTTGCTGCGCGACACGCGCATGCTCCACTTTCAGATAACCGGACGAACGGCTCAGTTGCGGATAGCCGCCGTCCGCCACGTAATAGACCTGCTGACGCAGTTTCACGACCTCTCCGATCATGCTGTACACGGAATACGAATACAGATGCGGCGCGACCTGTATGAGAATGTGGATGGCGCTGCTTCCGTCGACATCCATCTGCGGGACGGACGACCCCATGAACGGCCCGAGACGGAAGACGCCATAGACCAGTTCGTCGTCCTCCACGCGCAGACACCACATGCTGCCGACGGAATCCGTGAACTGGATGAGCTTCACTTTCACATTGCGGATCTGGTCCGTCTCCTTCTTCATCGGCAGGCCGATGACTTTCTCCTTGAGGACGTTCCCTTCCTTCACTTCCACGATGATCGGCTCCGACGCGCAGTCGTGCGCCAGACGATGGTGGCTGATGCGGGCCTCGATTTTATAAACGTCCGGCCGCTGCATGTCGAACAGCGTGTTGATGTCCAGAACGAGCTGGCGGTTCAGTCCGGGGGCGAGAATGATGTCCTCCATGGGATTCGCAGACGGATCAAGACATTTGACCAACTGGCCGGACTGGCGGCGGATGACAAACGTCAGCTTGCCTTGTTCGGTTGAATTCTCTCCGCCGAAGACAAGCGTGTTGCCACTGTAGTTGCGAACGGTCAGCCTCAGTTTGACGCGTTCGTAGCGAAGATAGCAATTCTGCTCGGCTTCCAGTTTCATGCCCAGCTGCGCATGCGCGCCCATGCCCAAAAGCATCATGGCGCCCGCCATAGCCAATAACTTCCGATAAGCCATCTTGTTCTCCTTTTATTCCGATCTCTTATTCAAACGATTCATTTCATGGATGTTGCAGACGTTCTATTTCGTTCCAGCGCGGCCAGCAGCCCGTCCGCCACCTTCTCCGCGTCCGTCCAGCCATTGCATTTGACACCCTGCAATGGACATTGTTTCTTGAAACATGGACTTTTAGGGCATCCGCTGCGGAAAACGACATGCAGACCGGGCCCGTACGGGCCCGTCAATACGGGATCGGTCGCCCCGAACAACGCGACACAGGGCTTCTTCAACGCCGCCGCGATGTGCATGGGACCGCTGTCGTTCGTCAGCAACGCGTCGCTTCTGGAAAGCAGTCCGACCAGCCCCGTCATGTTGCTTTTGCCCGCAAGATTCAACGGCTTCGCCGCTTGGCAGCCGGACACGACTTTCTCGCAAACAGGCCGTTCGTCCGGAGCCCCCAGCAACCATATCCGGACATTCGGCCGTCTTTTTGAAACGGCATCCAGAACGGATGAGAAAAATTCCGCCGGCCAGTTCTTGCTCGGCCATCTGGAAGAGCATCCGACGGCCAGTACGGGCCCGTTCCCTTCGCAATCCGCCAGCAGATTGTCCGCCGCCGCCAGCCATTCCGGATTGACGTTCAAATCCGGAATCCGCAACTCTCCGCAGCCCGAAAACGCCTGCCGAACCAAATCGCCGTTCTTTTCGACGGCATGGCGATGCTTCTCCAACGGCGCGTATTTCTCCGTATAGAACAAAGGGGAGAACTCGCGGCCGGTCGAGAAGCCAATCCGCCGCGGCGCACGGCTTGCCCACGACATCAGCCCGCTTCGCAGAAGCCCCTGGAAATCGATGGACACGTCATATTTCTCTTGCCGAAGATCCTCCAGAAACGCTTTGCGGGCATCACGATGCCATATCCGCGAACGCGGGAATTTGACGATCCTGTCCACGCCTGGAAACATCCCCAGAATGCCCGCCAGGCTGTCGTTCACGACCCATGTCAGCGATTCCAGTTCGCTTCCAAGATGGCGTCGAAGCATGTCAACCGCCGGAAACGCGTGGACCACGTCCCCCAGACTGCTTGGTTTTATGACCAGTAATCTCACGGTTGACTCCTTTTCAAACAATTATGCATTATGCATTATGAATTACATCAACGCCCTACGGCCAGCCGATCCGCCAGACGTGGCGGCAGCCCTGCGTCGATGATTTTCTGCTGCGTCGTCGCGACATCATATTCGACGCGATACAGCCGGACGAGCGACTCATCCGGTGAAAACACGGCGAAGGCCGCCCGCCTGTCTCCGTCACGCGGCTGGCCGACGCTTCCGACATTGATCAGATACTTGCGGTTCTGGCCGATCAGGACGCTGTCATAGAAACCGCCCGTAATCGTCAAGTCGTTCTTTTCAAAGGCCAACGGCACATGCGTATGGCCCATGAAGCAAATCGAGAACGTCTGGTACTGGAAGCAGGTCTCCGCGCTGAAACGGTCGAAAATGTAGCCCCATCCGCTTGGATTGTCCAACGTTCCATGGACCAGCTGGAAGCGTCCGAAACGCGGCAAGGCGCAATGCAGCTTGTAGGGAAGCGTCCGCAGCCATTCCATGTCAACAGGCCCAAGCTGCTCCCGTGTCCATTCCACGGCGGCGGCGGCCAGCGGATTGAACCCCAGCGTCTCTTTCCCATTGGAGACATATTCGTCATGGTTGCCTTTCACGACGCCGACGAGATCGTCGCCGAGCCCGCGCAGGAGGTTCAGGCATTCCTTCGGATTCGCGTTGTAGCCAACGATATCGCCGATGCATGCGTATTTTTCAACGCCCAGTTCGCGGCATGCCGCCAAGACTGCCTCAAGGGCTTCCAGATTTCCGTGTATGTCTCCTAAAATCGCGTATTTCATGATCAATGTTCTACCAAATATACCTTAAGACAAACTGACGTTCCCCCTCCGACCGCCAGCGTTCATCAATTGTTCAGACTGTGGATGGGGGCCGGTATATGGCCGCCGTATCGGATGAACCGCGCGGACTTGCCGATGTTCGGAACCGGCATGACCGTGCCGCCGCCGAACAGACCGCCGAACTCAACGCGGTCGCCGGCCTTCTTGCCGGGCACGGGAATGAACCGCACCGCCGTCGTTTTCTTGTTGATCATGCCGATCGCCATTTCATCGGCGATCATGGCGCTCAACGTTTCCTCCGGCGTGTCGCCCGGCAAGGCGATCATGTCCAGACCGACGGAGCAGACGCATGTCATCGCCTCCAGTTTCTCGACGCTCAGCTCGCCGCGTTCCGCCGCGCCCGCCAAGGCGGAATCCTCCAAAACAGGAATGAACGCGCCGCTCAAGCCGCCGACGGATTGCGACGCGAACGCTCCGCCTTTCTTCACGGCGTCGTTCAGCATCGCGATGCACGCCGTCGAACCGGGCGCCCCAATCGCATCCAACCCAAGCATATAGAGGATTTCACCGATACTGTCGCCGACCTTCGGCGTCGGCGCCAACGACAAATCGACGATGCCGAAGCCGATGCCCAGCCGCTTCGCGACTTCGCGGCCGATCAGCTCGCCGCAACGCGTCACGCGGCAGCTCGTCTGCTTGATCTCCTCCGCCAAATCGTCCAGGCCGAGATTTTCCGCTCCGTCCCGTTCAATCCGCCGTTCCAACGCCCTGCGCACGACGCCCGGGCCGCTGACACCGACGTTGATGATGACTTCCGGCTCCCCATGACCATGGTACGCTCCCGCCATGAACGGATTGTCCTCCGGCTGGTTCGTGAAAACCACCAGTTTCGCGCAGGCGAAACCGTCCTGTTCACGGCTGCCTTCCGCCAACTGCTTGATGATCTTGCCAAGCTTGCCGACCGCCGTCATGTTGATGCCCGCACGGCTGGAGCCGACGTTGATGGACGCGCAGACTTTGCCCGTCGAAAGCAATGCCTGCGGAAGTGTCTCCATCAGAATGTCATCCGCCGCACTCGCGCCTTTCTGGACCTGCGCGCTGTATCCGCCGATGAAATCGACGCCGACGGACCGCGCCGCCTGGTCCATCGCCTTCGCCAACGCGACGAATCCCGCCGCGTCATGACCGGCCGCCACGTCCGCGGCCGGACTGACGGCCAGACGCTTGTTCACGATCGGCACGCCGTATTTCGTCACGATCTGGTCGCAGACTTCCACCAAATCACCGGCGTACTTTTCAATCTTGTTGACGACGCGGCGGCACATGACGTCCACGTCCTGATGGCGGCAGTCCAACAGATTGATGCCCATGGTGATGGTTCGCACGTCCAGATTGTCCTTCTGGATCATGCCGACCGTGCTGATGATTTGATCGGATCGCATCATGTTAAATCGTCTCCTGACGTTTGATTCTCAACGTTTTTCCCTCTCCTTCAGGACATCCAGCATGGCCAGCGGCGCGTCCGCGTAGATGCGGAACACGCCCATGTCCAGAAGCTGCCGCATCTTCTCAGCGTCGCCGATGTTCCACGCTCCGGGCAGGACGCCCGCCGCGCGGATCGCCGCGCATTTCTCCGCCGTCACATACTGATGGTGCATCACCAGCTCCTGAAAGCCGTTGACGCGGCATACATCTATATAGTCCTCCACCGGTACATTTTTCTTGCCGACATCGTAAAAAACATACGTTTTTGGCAAAAATTTTCGAATATTGACCAACCGCTGCAGCGTCCCTTCGTTGAATCCAGTCCATTCGACGGCGCCCGCCCGTTTCACGACGCGGGCCACTTCCTCCTCGATGTCGTCGTCCTTCAGCTGGATGGAAAAGCGCGCCTTTTTCGTCCACAGGATCATCTGCAACGCTTCGTCAAGCGTCGGAATCACCGTTCGCGGACAAGCCGTCACGTCCAGATTGTGCGCCGTCCGGTAGGAATGGCTGAAATCCAGTTCGCGCAACTCCTTCAGCGTCGATTCGGCGATCACGAGATCCGCGTCCGCCGTGCGGCCCGTCGTCGCGTCATGGCAGAGGACTGCGAATCCGTCTTTCGTCAGATGGACGTCCGTCTCCACCCAGTCCGCTCCACAGACGGCCCCCGCCATGAAGCCCGGAAGGGTGTTTTCCGGGAAATGGACGGGTTCGCCGCGATGGGCTGTCACGCCGTTATGCATGAATGTCGCCATATTACCATGAATCCTATTGTATTATGTTATCGGAACCGCCGAGCCGCCGGAGACCGCCCTCAGGCGGAGCTCAAGTCTTTCGCTTTAAGCTTTTAGCTTTTAGCTTTAAATCAGCGATTTCAGATTCCAGATTTCATTCGCGTAGTCCGAAATCGTGCGGTCGCTGGAGAACTTGCCCGAACGGGCGATGTTGATCAGCGACTTTTGCAGCCACGCCTTGCGGTCGCGGTAGAGTTCGTCCACCTTCGCCTGGATGTCGATGTACGAACGCAAGTCCTTGAGGACGAGATAGAAATCTTTGTCCATCAACGCATGGAGCAGGCCGTCGTATTCGCCTGGCTCCGCCATGCTGAACACGTTCGTGCGGATGTTGTCGATGGCGCGGCGGATCTCCGGATCGCTGTCGTAGATGTCCCAAGCGCGGTAGTTCTTGCGCGTCTCTTCGACTTCTTCCGCGCGAAGGCCGAAGATGAAGATGTTCTCTTCACCGACTTCCTCGTAGATCTCCACGTTGGCGCCGTCCATCGTGCCGACAGTCAGCGCGCCGTTGAGCATCAGTTTCATGTTGCCCGTTCCGGACGCCTCCGTTCCCGCCAGCGAAATCTGCTCGCTGACCTCCGCGGCCGGCATGATCCTCTCCGCCAGCGAGACGCGGTAGTCCGGCAGGAAGACGACTTTCAGCTTGTCGTTCAGCCGATCATTGCTGTTCACGGCCTCCGCGACATGGTTGATGAGGCTGATGATCTTCTTCGCGATGGCGTAGCCGGGGGCCGCCTTGCCGGCGAAGATGAACGTGCGCGGAACCATGTCGTAGTCCGGATCGTCGATCAGGCGGTTGTACAGGATGATGATGTACAGGGCGAGCATCAGCTGCCGCTTGTATTCGTGGATGCGTTTCACCTGAACGTCGAACAACGAATTCGGATTGACGTGGATGCCGTTCGTTTCGCTGATGATTTTCGCCAGTTTCTTTTTGTTTTCCAGTTTGATGTCGGCAAGCTTCCCAAGAAACGCGTCGTCATCCAGAAATTCCTCCAGTTTGCGCAGTTGCGACAAATCGCAGATCCATCCGTCGCCGATCTTCTCCGTGATCAGCTTGGAGAGCTCCGGATTGGACAGCAGCAACCAGCGGCGCTGCGTGATGCCGTTCGTCATGTTCGTGAATTTCTCAGGATTCATCTCCGCGAAGTCGCGGAATAGATGCTGCTTGAGGATCTCCGAATGGATTTTCGCGACGCCGTTGACCTTCTTCGAACCGATGACCGCCAGATGCGCCATGCGGATATTCTTGCCATGGTCTTCGTCGAAGATGCTCATGCGACGGATGCGATCCGTGTCGCCCGGATACATGGAACGGACAAGACCGAGGAAGCGGAAGTTGATTTCGCCGATGATCTGGACATGGCGCGGCAGCAGTTTCCGCATCAAATCCAGCCCCCATGTCTCCAACGCCTCCGGAAGGATCGTGTGGTTCGTGTAGCCGACACATGACGTCGTGAGACGCCATGCCTCGTCCCAGTCCATCCCGTTGTCGTCCACAAGGATGCGCATGAGTTCGGGAATGACGAGCGTGGGATGCGTGTCGTTCAATTGCATGAAGACCTTCTCCGGCAACGTCTCCAGCGTGTTCTCGCGAATCACATGGCGGCGCAGGATGTCCTGCAGCGTGCAGGAGACGAAGAAGTACTGCTGACGCAGCCGCAGCTCCTTGCCCTGCTCCGTGTTGTCGTTCGGATACAGGACTTTCGTCAGCGTCTCCGCCTTCATCTTGTTCATGACGGCGCCAACGTATTCGCCGCGGTTGAAGTTCTCAAGGTCGATTTCGTTGTAGGCCTTTGCGGACCACAGGCGGAGCGTGTTGACCGTCTTGCCGCCGTAGCCGACCACGGGAATGTCATACGGGATGCCATACACATGCTCGTCCGCCTCCCACCGCCAGACTTCACGGCCGTTTTCACGCAAAACCATCTGTCTGCCGCCGAACTGGACATGGACTTGGTTCTCCGGACGCATGACCTCCCATGGATAGCCGATGCCGATCCAGTTGTCAGGCTCTTCCAGCTGCTCGCCTTTCTCCAGCCGCTGGCGGAAGATGCCGAAATCGTACCGAAGTCCATAGCCGTAGCATGGCAAGCCCATCGTCGCCATGGAATCCATGAAGCATGCCGCCAGACGGCCGAGACCGCCGTTTCCAAGCCCCGCATCGGCTTCGCATGAGCAAAGATTCTCCCACTTCATCCCCTGCTCCTTCAACGCCGCCTCGCAGGCGTCCTGCAGGCCCAAGTTGATGATGTTGTTCGTGATGAGACGCCCAATCAGGTACTCCAGCGAAAGATAATAGACTTCACGGGAGTTCGCGTTGTGGCACGTTTCCAGCCATCGCCGCCAACGCAAGATGATCTGGTCGCGGATGGCGTAAGAAAACGCCAGATAGCGCATCTGCTCCGTCAGACGAAGCGGATTCGCGCCAAGCGTATAGCGAAGATGATAAAAATAACCCTTGCGGAAGATGTCCACCTGTTTCTGGAAATCGGCGTTCTCCACGTCCATTTCAGTGGTGAGCATCTTCATAATGTCGTTGTTGTTCAGTTTTTTCTTCATATTCGGTCTCCATTTTCCCTGTTGGTGTTCTAGATGGTCTCTTGTCCCATGGATTCATCCAATGTGTCTGGCAAACTTAATAATATGAAGGCATACTGAAAAAAAACAAACTTTTATACCCTAATTAATGATGTTTCTCTCCGGTGACATGATCTGAAGGTTTGTTTCAAATGGTCGTAATGCCTGCTGGCATCACAGCAGATGGTAATGCGGGATGATGTCTTCGTAATGGCCGTCTTTCATGAGAAAACCGCCTGGAATGACGCCCAGCTGGACAAAGCCCAATCGTGCATACAGCTTCAAAGCCGCGACATTCGTCGCGACGACTGCGTTGAACTGCAAAATTTTGAATCCCAAGTTCTTGGCTTGGGCCATGCAGTCCTTTACAAGCAGTTCGCCGATATGCCGTCCACGGCAGTTTTTCCAGACGGCGTAGCTTGCGTTGCAGATATGACCGCAACGTCCGATGTTGTTGGGATGCAGGATATAGACTCCGACAACCACACCTGTTTCCATGTCTTTTGCGATTCCCGTGAACGACTGACTTTCAAAAAAGGCGCGACCGCTTTCCGCGTCCAGTTCCTCCGTCTGCGGAAACGCCACGCCGTCGCGCACGACATCGTTCCAGATTGCGATGGCCTCTTCCGTATCCGCTGCCGTGATTTTTTCGATTTTGATTCCCATTTTTCTTATCCTTCTTTCCACTAACCACTAACCACTAACTACTAACCACTAGCCACTGGCCGCGCAGGAGCGCGGCCCTCCCGAACGCTTACCATTTGCGGACGATGTCCGCCCATTTCCGGCAATGGCCGAAATCAAGCGGCTCGCCTGGCTTCATGTAGAAGTTGCGTCCGTTTCCGGCGGACGACTCCCATGTGAAGAAACAGAATTCGCCGACGGACAACGGCAGTTCGCCGATCAACAACTTGCCGTTCGCGGGAACGGACAAATCGCCCTGTGCCATGATGGAGCCGTTCTCCCGCGTCACGGTGTAGCGGGCCGAAACCGTTGCCATCCAGTCGTTGACGGCCCAAAGCGTCGCCGCATCTTCCGTTGTATCGGCATCGTGCCCCATCAGCGCGAACGGCTGCTGTGACAACCGCAGATAATCGTATGGCAGTTTCGGCTTGCCATGGACATCGACGACGGAATAGTTGAACGCCATCGGCCACATGTCCATCAACGACCACCATAACAGCCCCGTATGACGGTACTTCAGCACACGCCACCATTCGACGGCGAACTTGAACAGATCCGCCACATAGAAATTGACGGCGGCCACCAGTTCTGACGGATTCTCCGGCGAAAAGTCGCGTCCGAACATCTTTCGGATGACTTCCTTCGCCTTCTGGCAGCAGTTGTAGCAATAGCGGTCGGTCTGATGCGCGTCCCCTGGCGCGTCCTGCGGCTTTAGATCCGACGGTGCCGCATTCCAAAGTCGTTTGAGTCGAGGCAGTTCACGCTCCAGAAGATCAGACGATTCGGACATCGCGTTCATGCCCAGCGGCCCGATTTCGCTTGTCAGATGGGAGGCGACGCCGCGGAAGAATTCACGGAAGCCGCCCGGCGGCAGATTGCCGCAGTACGCATGGACTTCCGGAGCGAATTTCGTCTTCGGCTTCATCGGACCATAGCCCAGGCGGCGATCCGCAATCTCATCTGCAAGATACGGTGAACTCGGCAGATAGCTACGCGCGGGATCGAGATTTTGAACCACGCGCGGCAGAATCTGTCGGGATACTTTGTTGTCGGACGGACGGATTCCGCGTTCGATCAGTTCGCCCCATGTGAACATGTCGTCCGTCTCGTTGTCACCGCACCAAAGCGCTAACGACGGATGATTGCGCAGTTTCGTCACGACGCTGACGGCTTCTTCTTCCATCTGCTTGAGGAACCATTCGTCCTGCGGCGGAAATTCGCATGCGAGCATGAAATCCTGCCAGACCATCAGGCCGTTTTCGTCGCAGTAGTCGAAAAACGCCGTGTCTTCATAGACGCCGCCGCCCCAGACGCGTATCGCGTTGCAATTGCAGTCTTTGGCGAGTTTCAGAGCACGTTCGAGCCGTTCGGGCGTCTGTGAATGGAATGCCGAAAGCGGCTTCCAGTTCGTGCCGCGAACGAAAATCTTCCGTCCGTTGCAGTAGAACTGGAATTCGCCGTCGCCGTCAGGCGATGTCGTCTCAGTGCGGACAAGATACAGCGTACGGATGCCGACGCGATGTTCATGACGCGCGACTTCCACGCCGTCCTTTGTCAGAATCAACGCGAAGTCATACAAGTTCGGTTCGCCGTTTCCCGCAGGGAACCAAAGCTTTGGATTCGCGATGGTCAGTTCGCCGCAACGCCTTCCGGACGTATGGCTTGCGAATGTCTCCCGCTCCAAAACGGTTTCGCCTTTGAAACGCATCTTGATCTTCAGCCGATAATGGCTCAGATCACGATCCGGTGACGTGAACGTGTAGCGGCAGCCGAGGCTCGCGCGGCTCCAGTCGTCGCTGACGCTTTCCGTATAGGTATAGACGGAAAGGAAGCGGACGGCAGGGAGGAAATCCAGATGGACGCCGCGCCACAGGCCGGACGTGACGCGCACAGGCGAATTGTCCCATCCCCAGCTGTGGCGCGCTTTCCGCAGACAGGCGGATGTCGGATGCCGCATGGATGAAAACGGCGTCTGCACAAACTTCCGCGACGCGATTTCAGGCGATGTGATCTCAACGCGCAAGTGGTTGGTTCCCAAACGCAAACGGTCTGTCACATCGGCTTGATGCTCAATGAACATGTTCGCGCAATCGAACAACTTCTCGCCGTTCAGATAGACAGCCGCCACCGTGTCGATGCCGTCGAAAACCAGCATGGCTTTCGCGCATCCGGAAGGCATTCCGTCGAATGTGAAATCACGCTCATAGATCCAATCCGCCAAATCGATCCACCGTTCGCAGATTGGATCGTCCGGCGGCAACGGTTCGCCAATCAATCCCGCCCGTTGCAAATCCAATTCCACATTGCCGGGAACGGTTGCGGGAAGGATATGTCCTTTTCCTGTAAGTGGATGCGTAAAAGACAACGTCCATCCGTCATTGAGCGGCATATTTTGCATCGTGTGGTTATCCTTCTTTTTGTCCATTTTCTCGACGATTTTTCTTTCCTTTTACGACTGAGAGCTTACTCACGATGTTTTCTGCATCTCGCGTAGCGATGACAACCGCCGCAGCCGCCGGAGCCGTTGTATTTTATGCATTCGGAATTCATTATAACAAAATAAACTCTTCTGGAAATTGTCGGCCCGGCGGCGAGGCATTCGTGTCCAGTCGTGTTCATTCGTGGTTCAATCATTTCCAGATAACATACCATGACTGAAACCAACTTCAAATCCGCAGAAAACGTTATACATTATAGAAAAAGCATTATCCACCCTGCCTCTCAGGAGAAATCCATGGCTGAAACCATCCAACTTCCAGCGTGTTCCGTTCCCGTCATCGCGGACGTCGATATCGCCGTCGCCGGCGGCAGCTGCACAGGCGTATTCGCCGCCGTCACTGCCGCACGGAAAGGCGCGCGCGTCGCCGTCATCGAACCGCAGAACCGTTTCGGCGGAACATGCACCGCCGGACAAGTCTGCATCTGGCATTCCTTCTTCGCGACGGACGACAAGACGCAGATTGTTTTCGGCCTCAGCCAAGAGATCGTGGACCGATTAAATCGCCGCAATCTTGTGGAATTCTGGGACAAGCCCAACCCGCACTGCTACGTCAATCTGAACACGGAAGAGCTCTGCATGGAGCTAGACGAAATGGTGCAGGAGGCCCATGTCATGCCGTTCCTCCATTCGCGAGCCGTCGGTGTTTTGAAATCGGATGACGGCCATCTCACAAGCCTGATTGTCGCCAGCAAAGACGGCCTCGGCGTCGTGAAGGCGAAAGTCTTCATCGACGCGACGGGAGACAGCGACATCGTCCGCTACGCGGGTGGCCAGCTTTGGCGCAATGACGTCATGCAGACATCCACCGCCTGCGTCAAAGTCAGCCAATGGCCCGTCGGCATCGCCACCGGCAAAATCATCCACGAATACGCCGCCAAATACAATCTGCCAGAAGGCTTCATCTGGGGAAAGAAATCCGTCGGAAGCAATACATATATGCTTGCGGGAACGAATATTCCGAACATCGATGAATCGACGCAGGCCGGCCTGACGGCTTCCGAAATCGAAGGCCGCCGGCAGATGCGGGCCTTCATGGACATCATCGCGGAAACAGGCCGCCCGCGGCCTGTCATCGAGGCGTTGCCGTCGCTCGTCGGCATCCGCGAAACATGGCACATTCGCTCCCTTCACCAAATCACGACAGATGAGCTGCTTTCTGGAAAAGTTTTCCCAGATGCCGCTGGTAAAGGAACTTACCGCAGCGACATCCACATGCGCAATCCCGTCGGCACGCTGTTCCGCTATCTGGACGGCACGCAGATTTTCCAGTCCCCCTACAAACCGGCCGAAACCTCCCGCTGGCGGGACGAATCGCTGCCCACGCCGCCGTATTACACATGGCCCGTCCGCAGCCAGATTCCCGTCGGATTCGACAATCTCATCACGGCCGGCCGCATGATCGACGCGGATGCGGGTGCCTACGGCGCGCTGCGCGTCATGATCAACATGAACCAGTCCGGAGAGACGGCGGGAGACGTCGCCTTCAAATCACTTGACAAAAATCGTCCAATCCATGAATGCTGGCAATAGGGAAAAATCATGAAAACAAGATGTTACGGAACTGTTTTGGGCATCGCGGCGTTGTCGTTGCTGACCTCCTGCGCATCAATGCAAGTCGTTGAAAACAATGATCCACCCGCCTATGAAGGCCCGAAGGTGAAGGTCGGCCTGTTTCTGGACAAAGGCTGCCGCGGCAACGGCTCATGGCAGTGGGCGAGATTGCTGGCCCATTGCCCGCAGCTGGATTTGACCTTTCTGGACGCCAACGACATACGCAACGGCAAGCTGGACGAATTGCAGCTGCTGCTCTGCCCGGGCGGTTCCAGCAAGATGCAATATGCCGTGATGGGCCCCGACGGCGTCCAGAAAGTAAGGCAATTCATCGAAAACGGCGGTGGCTACATCGGCGTCTGCGCAGGAAGTTTCAACACCATGAACAGCGAAGGACGAATCGCCCTCCTCCCGTATGACTATATCCCAAACGCCTCCGGGCAGCTGGCGGATCTTGCGTTCGAATTCGATCAGGAAAGCGCCAAGTTGCTGGACATCAAGCCCGGACGCCATGTCATGCGCTACCATGGCGGCAATATCATGAAGCCGACGGAGCCAACCGCTCCCATGGGGGAGGCGAAGGTTCTGGGCGTCTTCAAAAGCTCCGTCAGCGGCTACGGCAAGGCGCCGTTTAATTTCATGGACACGCCGGCCGTCGTTCTGGGGCAATATGGCAAAGGGAAGGTTCTCGCAAGCAGTTGCCATCCAGAATCCTACGAATCAACCCATGACATCGCCCTGGGGTACGTGCTGGCCGTGACAGGCGTCAAGCCCGTTCCGTTCTATCCCGCAAAAATCAACCGTCCATTGCGTGTCGGATGGTTTTCATTGGCCTGCAGAGGGCCACAGGCCGCCCATGACTTGCTGGCGTTGGACAATGAAGCCGCTTTTGACGTGGAGATCTTCACCCTTCATGAAATCAATGATGGACGGCTGCGCCATTACGATGCAGTCGTGATGCCCGACGGCGTTGGTCTGTCCTACAAGAACTTGATGAAGAACGAGTTCCATAAGAAGCAGATTTTGGATTTTCTGGAACGTGGCGGTCACATCGTCGCCTCCGGCATCGCCGAAAAATACCTCCCCAAGCATGACAACATACAGATTCTGCCCGCTGGCGAACCATTTGCAAAAGCTTTGCGGTCGTTATGTAAATAACCCCTGCCGCTTCGCGGAGCTAAAAGCTTAGAGCTTCCGCATGACATCCTTTGCACCTCGCGAAGCGACATGAAACCGCCGAGCCGCCGGGCCGTTTGCTTCATTCGTGATCAACATCTTGTTTTATCATTGAATCCTTCGGATATTGTCGGCCCGGCGGCGAGGCATCTGTTTATTCTGTGTATTCTGTGGACTTTATGATGTTGATTTTTCGTGCTACTATCGTTCATTTTCTTTTTTAGATAAGATTTTCTCTAAAGCTTAGAGCTTCCGCATGACATCCTTTGCATCTCGCGAAGCGATGACAACCGCCGAGCCGCCGGAGCCGTTTGCTTCATTCGTGATCAACGTCTTGTTTTATCATTGAATCCTTTGGATATTGTCGGCCCGGCGGCGAGGCATCTGTTTATTCTGTGTATTCAGTGGACTCTAAGATGTTGATTTTTCGTGTTCGTTGGTGTCCATTGGTGGTTCTTAAAAAAAAAATATCAATTTGTGATCATGGTGGACAAAAAACTGTCCAGGTCTCGGATTTATCTTAATCGCGTTGTCATTCAAGAAGAGTTCCGAAACCAATCAACCAATCAACAAAAAGGACACACACCATGGTCAAAGCAAACACCCTCACCTCCGTCTCCGAAGCCCGTGAACGCAACCTCAAACTCGCCCTCGGCCAGATTGAAAAGGAATTCGGCAAAGGCTCCATCATGCGGCTGGGCGACCGCCCGCAGCAGGCCGTCGATGTCATTAGCTCCGGCGCCATCGCATTGGACATCGCATTGGGCTGCAACGGGTTCCCGCATGGCCGCGTCGTCGAAATCTACGGCCCTGAATCATCCGGCAAGACGACCGTCTGCCTCCACGTCGTCGCAAACGCCCAGAAGGCCGGCGGTTGCTGCGCGTTCATCGACACGGAGCACGCGCTCGATCCGAAATACGCCAAACTCATCGGCGTTGATACGGACAATCTGATCGTGTCACAGCCGGACTGCGGCGAAGACGCCCTCAACATCGCGGAGACGCTCGTCCGCAGCGGCGGCATCGACGTATTGGTCATCGACTCCGTCGCGGCTCTTGTGCCGCGTGCGGAAATCGAAGGCGAGATGGGAGACAGCCATGTCGGCCTGCAGGCCCGCCTGATGTCTCAGGCCCTTCGAAAACTGACTGCAATCGTCGCTAAGACAAACACTTGCGTCATCTTCACGAACCAGATCCGCGAGAAGATCGGCGTGATGTTCGGCAATCCGGAAACCACCACCGGCGGCCGCGCGTTGAAATTCTACGCGTCCATCCGTCTGGACATCCGCCGCATCGCCACCATCAAAGGCGCCGACGGCGTCGCCGCCGGCAGCCGCGTGAAGGTGAAAGTCGTCAAGAACAAACTCGCGCCGCCCTTCATGGAATGCGAATTCGACATCATGTACGCCGAAGGCATCTCCCGCGCGGGATCGCTGCTTGACGTCGCCATCGACATGGGCATTCTTGAGAAGCGCGGCTCATGGTTCGCTATGAACGACATCCAGATCGCGCAGGGCCGCGAACAGACCAAACTCGCCATTCAGAACGACTTGGAACTCCAGAAGTCCATCGAGACCGAAATCAACGCGCGTCGCGAAACGTGCGAAATCGCCGTTCCGCACGAAACGGACGATGATGAAACGGAGGAGATGCTGGAGGAGGAAGAAGAATTGGTAAACGCGCAATAGGCTTCTAGAAGCCGCGTTTCACGCCCAGCATGTAACCATGCAACAGTGAAAACGGCCCCGCATGGGTGCATTTGGAAAAATCCTGTTTCTCCATGAAAGCGATGAAGCGGTTCCATTGCCCCGCATCGATTCGGCGATGCGGGGCGAGCATCGCGCTCGCCAGATAGTTGCCGAGGCTGCGTTCGTATTCCACAATGCGGAAAAACGCCTCCGGATAGACCGGATTCAAGTAGGTGTAACCATCGTAAACGGCGTTTGTTGGGGAGTTTTTCAACGTCATTGGCGTCGTCTTCATGGGAAGCATGCGCCAATTTTCATTATAGACGTTCCAATCGCCTTCATATTGTTCGCATTTGTCAAGAACAGACAGAAACTGCCGTTGCGCGGCGACACCGACCTTGTCCATTAAATTTTCGATACGACCTTGAAAATCAACGAGAAACGGACATTGCCGCAGGACGTCCAATGAAAGTTGCATCTGGATCAGCGGGAAGTCCCACCAGTAGCGTGTTTCGTCAAACGTCTCCGAAACGCGCATGCCCTCCTCCATGTATTTCAACGTCTCATCACGGAATTCCGCTTCGTCATTGATGACTGCACTGGCGGCGTAAACCATCGGCAGCCGAAGCATTTCGTGGACGTCGCAATTCCATAGTTCGGACACGATCGCCTTCCCGCCATCCAGCCGCAAGTAGCTGTATCCGTTCTCCTTAGTGACGACTTTTCGGCAATATCGGGCGATTTCCCCGAGCATGGTTTTAATCAATGCCTTCTGCTCTTCCGGCAGGGATGGAACCCGCATGAAAATGTCGAACATGCCGCCGACCGACATCGTGATCTGGTCACGTGAACTGTTGAAATAACAGCTTTTTCCGTCACGATGCGAAACGCCGCGTACGACGAAGCCGTTGTTTCCATGGACGGATTCGCACAGGCGGATGCCGCGCAGGACATCTCCAGCCGGAACTGCAACATCATCATTTCCAAGTTGATGGATCAAAGAGAGCACTTCCAGCACATGGCCGGCGTTGATGGCGCAGTCTTCCATTCCCGTCCCCCAGCCGCTTGGATTCGGAAACTGTTTTGCAATCTCCTCCACGGACGGCAGATGGCTGAAACGGTCGTCGTCAGGCGAAATCCTGTCATAGAACAGGCCAGTCTCCGCGCAGAAAAGTTTCTTCCATAGATAGTCGTACGCGACGGAAGCAAAATAATGGTTGAATATTCGCGATGGACAGGCAGTTGATTCACTCATGGCAAAGCCTCCACTATCATTTGCAACTCATTGCCGTAAAACTGTTTTCCGCCATCGTTCATTTCGTGGCGACGATATTGTAAAGCGCACGGCGAGCCTCGGAAACAATCTGCGGGAAATCCGATGCGTTGACGGAATTGACAACCTCTTCTGCAAGACGGCGCGTCTGCGCCGCGTCAATCGTATTCGCCTGGAAGAGAAGGAGATAGTCCTCAAATCCAGCCGTCCACATGTCCCAACGGCGGCTGGACAGCAATTCGCCGTTCAGACGATAGGACATGCCGTAGTTCGGATTCGTCAGCGACGGACGAACCTGACAGGAGTTCGCCGTCCAGAACATGATGCCATCGTCGCCATTGAGCCATGACATCCACGGTTCGATACGGTAGAGCGTCAGCGGATGGGTCGGCATGGAACCGCAATTATAGATATGGAATGGGAGGCCTGTCTTGCGCAAAGCCGCAGACATTTCCACGATGTCTTGATTTTTCGTCATTTGCGTATCCATATGAGGGCACCAGTAATCGACGACGGATTTAAATTTTTCCATTTCCGTCAAATCATGCGGCAGCATGTCGGAGTAGATTTTCACTTTGGGATCAATGTCGCGAATGGCCTTAGCGGATTGGAAGAATTCATCGCAAAGCGTTTCATCGTAGATATGAAGCGTCCATGCGTCATAATCGTAACCATGTTGTTTGAAATGTTCGACAAGCTGTTTCAACCATGGCGTGAAATCAGGCTTCGTCCAGCCGCCTGCGTCACGCACGAACCAGACTTCGACGAAAAAGCGGCTCTTTTCCTTCAGGCCTGCAGCCTCCACGTTCTGGAAGATATCCAGCAACTGCTTGAAATCATCTAACTTGTGAAGCGTCACATGGAATGTGTTAATACGGCGTTCACGGAGGAATTGCAACGACTTCGGATCGCGCGCGATACCGTAATCGAAGGTAAACGTCCACACGGGAAGATCATCCGGCATCCGCCAGCCTATCACGTGGAACTCGTACGGAATTTCCGTGACGGGATAGCTGTTGTCCAATGGCAAAATCATGATTTTGCCATTGTAACTGCCTGGTTTCAAATCTTTCGCGGCGAAAACGACTTCGAATCCGGCGATGCTCTGCGGGCTTACTTCCATGATGTCGTCCCTCTGCATGGGAACAGGACAGTCAGGCGTACGGCTGACCCAATGAAGCCGTTTGACAGCGATGTTGGATGCCGCTTCGCCGTCCGCCCTGACTTGGAACGACAACGGTATATTGAACTGGTTGCTTACCAATAGGATAGCATTGTCTTTCGCATTCTGTGCGGCGACAGCCCGCCAGTTTTCCGTATTGCCCGGCAGAAGAACCGTGTCTGGATTGAATTGTGTCATGTCCGGCTTCATCTGACAGGAAATGAACGCCTTGAGAATCCGCTTTTCGATGCTTGTCAGCTCCGACAATGGCAACCGTCCTTCGCATACGCCACGCCAATCGCCAATCAATTTTGCAAGATATGCGGCCGCTTCCTCTTGTTTATTGTCCTGCAGGCGTTTAAGATATTCCTCAGCACTTGTGATCATGCGTTTCTGTCCGTCGGATGTCTGTCCTGTGACGATATCCATCGGCAGTTTGAGGCTTTCGTATGGATAGGCGTCGGTTTTCGATATCGATTCTTCGCCATCCGCAAGATGCTCGAAGAGAATACGATCGACGATCAGCCATGTTTTCGTGCTGCTATAGTCCAAGCCAATCGCCAAAGACATGAACGCGTTGTCGTCATGACGGGCATATTCAATACTTACCGCATGGCGTTGATACGGAATTTGGGCGAAACTGCCGACGAGCCGTGGGCAGAATCCGCCGAAACGGACGCCTTCGGACATGCGGACTTGTGCATGATGTGGATTGTTCGTCGTCACCCATGCTGTCAGGCGGATTTTACCGCCGACGGGAATGTCCTTTGCGGGCACGTCGCAGATGAAATAGCCCCAGCTCCGTTCCGTCGGATTGACTATCACCCGTGGTTTGAGCTGCCGTCCGTTGACGATTGCCCCTTCCGTATCAATGAGTTGTGATGTCTGGTATTGAGGCCCATGCTCTCCGAAATCCGTTCCATCAAATGTAAATTCACGGATCGTCTTGCCCTGCAATGAAATCAGGCTAAGCAACATAATAGATAGCAAATAAGGAATGTGTCTTTTCATGATATATAAAAGTGCCGAATCTCACTAATCACCAACTACATGGGATATCTCAGTTTTACCGTTTTTCCTTCCAACGCAAGACGGCATTGCCGTCTTGAAGACGTGTGAATTCCACGCCGCGGCTGATACCGTCTGCATCAGCAGACGGAAAAACAATGCGATCCGTCTTCTCGCCCCAGCGGATTTCCACGCCCGGCTGGCCGTCCGCAAGTTTCACGACCGCAGTCGGCAACGGGCCGTTGGCGTCACGCTGCGGCACAATGACCATCAGGAAGTTCGGATTCGTCACGCCCTTCACCGTATGGCTCAGTTTTGGATGAATGCCGTTGCGGCTCGTCTCAAACCATGTGATGGCATTTTCGCCGTCGGGAGTCATTACGGGATACACCGTGACTTGCGCCTTGGAAGTATTCGCAGTCTTGAAGTCCGCCAACAACAATGGATTGGCATCATCCAGACGGGCCTGTTCCGCCGTCAAAAAGACACATCCTTCCGGTCTATCATCCAGTCCGACAGGCAGTTCCGACGCAAATGGCATCATCATCATGCAGGCCAGTTCCGCTTCCGGCTCGCGATAGCGAAGCTCCACCGTCACCTTGTCGCCCTGCTTGAACGAATATTTGCGCGCCACGACTTCACCGCGGTCGAACACAGGCGTCCAGCTGAGCATCGGCGACTGGCTTGTGTCCCAAGCGGCGATCAAATCGCCGTTGATGACAACCGCGAAGCTGTCCGATTTGCCTGGATCGACGCCGCCAGCCGCCGTCAACGCGCAGAATTTGTAGTCGCCGTCCGCAGGAACGGTGAAATCGAAATAGGCCTTGCCTTTCCGATAGTCCAGACGCGTCGTCAGAACTTTCGTGCTTTGATTGGCGGCAGACAGTGTCCAACGGCCTTTCTCTTTGGTATTCAGTTGCATGTAGCCTTGATAATGCCATTGCCACGTGAAATCATGCGGCTTGTCGTCATTCTTACGAATATCATCATAGACGACGAGATACGGCGGAATTTCTCCGCCGTCGCCGCGGACATGGACAAACTGCCTTTCCGCGACGGCGATGTTGCGTCCTGTGGGGCGTTCCACCCATTGTGTCATGTTCGCATTCCACGCCGTTTTGGCATCCGCGCGAATCCAGTCGAACTCCTTAGAATAGTGGTATCCAGTGATTTCGCCGCTGCTGTTGTTATGCCAACGGCAGGGCTGGCCTTCGCCGTCGACAAGCACGACATTGTGCGCAAAACTGCCGCCGCTCTTCATCGCGAAGCCGTCGTTGCCGTAGCCGCTGTCGATGAAAAAGTCCTGTCCATAACCATAGTAGGTGAACGTCGCCTTGTCGCCTTGGTCATGGCCGGCCGCATGCGGACCGGCCTCCACGGCGAGAAACAGGCTGTTTTTGTCATAACCGACGCGCGATGAGACGAGGCCGCGACCTCTGAACAACAGCCCTTCCGGCAGAATCCTGCCCGGATCGTCGATGGCGACGCAGTCTTCATGGAACAGCGTGTAGGCCAACGCGGCGGCGGGAGCCAGTTCCTTGACGGAATTCTCCCAATCCGTGTGATTCCACGCCCATCCCATCAGGGCGGCCAATGCACCATAGCTCAGTTTCCGCTGTCCGGGCGCCTCCATGAAATGCTGCATGAAATGCATGCCGTTCATCATATCTTCCGTTGGCGGAAGACGTTCGCCGTCTTTCATCGGCTCCATCCGTGCAAGCTCCGCTAAACGGCCGCATGCATAGCTGTAGACGGCACTTCCGGGCAGACGGCCATGGCCGCAGTCGGACAAGTTGTTCCACAAGCCGCGATGAGGCAGCATTTCCGACACGATCCACGGCGCGATGAGCTGCCAGTTCGTTTCCGTGAACAAATCGCCACGGCCAAGCTGACGCAGGCATTCGGCGAATTCCACGCCCGCACCAATGCCGTAGGCCAGATAGCCTGGACCTTCATGGCCGCAGCCGTCGAAATCAAGCCCGAATGTCAGATAGTCGCGCAAATGACGGCGGAATTCAACCAGCATGGCGGCTTCCGGCAGCCGCGTCTCGCCTTCCATCGCCAGCAGGCCAAGCCCTGCGCAGCTGACAAGGCCTGGATCCCAGTTCCACACGCGATGAAGCGGATGGCGGCCCCAACTTTGCGTCCAGCTCTTGTCGTAAATATCTGTCACCAAACCAAGAAGCGTCCGTTTGACGTCATGGCGCTCCTCTGGCGTCAGAAACGCCCACAGCCAATCGTAGCCGAAGGCCAATGCGCGAACATAAAATGTTCGCGTGTAATAGAATCCAAGACTCAATTGCGGCATATCGACGGTCAGCGAACGCGCCATGTTCACCAAGCCTTTCGCGGCGTGGCGGCTGTACCGTTCGTCGCCCGTCAGCAGCCCGACGGCCGCCAAAACTTCTATCGGGCGGACGGCTGGAACGAGCGCACTTTCGAAACTGCCGCGTTTCTGATGCTCCGTCAGCCCTTCCTTCGCCTCGAACGACAGGATTTTGCCAAACGGATCGTCCGCGTTGAACGACTTCAGGTAGCCGTTGGCGTGGCGCAGAAGGTTTTCATAACCGGCCTGCGCATTGCCGCCGGCCGTTGCCTTCGCCTGAATCTTCTTCAGAAAATCGCCATGCAGAAGAAGCCGCGGATGAACGCCTTCCAACGGCAATTGCTCTTCGCGTATCAGCAGACGGTCATTCCGCTGCCGCCCCATGCGCCGCTCCAATTCCGCCGCCTCCTCCTTCCGCACGATGGACAGCGAATCGAATTCGACGACCGTCTCGTCATCAACGAGATTGTTGATGCTGAACTCAAAACGATTGTCCGTCGAAAGCAACGCAGGCTTCAGGCCGGTCATGCGTGCGTTCCGTTCAGGCGTGAACGCCGAAAACGGCAGATAGAATTCAACCCATTCGCCGCCGCTTTCATTCAGTTCGCCGAGCTCCTGCTTATAGTATTCCTGCTCTTCGCCTTTTTCATGGGGGATCAGAACATAGACGAGAATGTGGCCGAACTGGCGGCTTCTGTAACGGCCATAAACGCCCGTATAGTCCGCGTAGTTTTCAACAGCCGGCAGATTGTGCTGAAACCAGCCGAACTGGAATTCCTTTGCCGACAGCGTCACCCTAAGAAGATTCTTGTCTGCAGATAGTTCCGTCTTCACGTTGACCTTGTGCGGCCATTTGTCAACGCCCTCCACATCGCCGAGCATGTTCGCACGCTGCGCCATAAGGCACGCCCCAGTCAACAAAAAAGCCGTAAGCAGATTTTTCATGGTTCTATTCCTTTTGGTGGCGGTTCATGTCTTGCGTCTTGCGTCTTTTCCGCTCGTCTCGCGTCTCATGTCTCATGTTTCATGTCAAAATGCGTAATGGCAAGCTATTACGCATCCACTAAAAGCAAGCGAGCCGCCCTATTTCTTTATAATCTTCACCGCGACGCTACGGGAGAACGACGGCAAGGCCAGTTCGATCACCTTGTTTTCCTTCGCCACCGTCAAATCCTTTGTTTCCAAGAGTTTCCCATTTGACGGAGACCAGAATTCCATGATGTATTCGCCGGGCTCCGGAGCCATGACGACCATCTTCTTGCCGTTTTGCTCCGCAATCGCAAGATTCTCCACGTCGGAGAAGAAAAACGCCTTGTCGAAAATGTAGTACATCAATCGGTCGTTTTTGCGCAACTCACTGGCCTGCAGGCTCGTATTCGGCACGTCAAAGGCCGTGCTCGTCATGCCGCGGCGGTCCTCCTTCTCGCCGAAAAGGCGGATCGCGTCATAATAATTGTAAAGCTCTTTGTCTTCTATCAACGCGAACCACCAGTACATCGGCAGAATCGTCATTTCGCTGAAGAAGCCAGTCCACAAACCGATTTCGACCTGCTTCACGAGATTGCTCATGTTGTCCGCGTAGGACGAACCGCCGAATTCCGTGATGACCATCGGCTTCTTCTTCGCCTTCGCGAAATCGCGGCTGCCGCGCAGCAGATTGATGAGCTGCGCCGTTCCGCCGCCGCTGTAGTAGGCGTCCGTTGTCAGCAGATCCAGTTCAGGCACGGCGGAAATCGCCGCGTCGATACGATGGTAGCTGAGCATCCAATGCGTCGTGATGGGATGCTGATAGATGTCGATGCCTTTCAGATAGCCGCCCATTTCATGATGCCACGCCGCGATGTCTCCTGTCCGCTGGTAGTAGGAGATGTCCGGCCCTGTCAGATCGACTTCCGTGAACAGCTTCCAGAAGAGGATGTTCGGACTGGCGGACCATCTGGCGACCATGTAGTCCGCCAGATTCTTGAACATCTGCTTCGCCTCCGCGTTGGAGAAATATTCTTCGCAGCGCTCCAGAAAGCCGCCAAGATCCTTGTTGAACGGATTCCGCTTCCATTCCGTGTCGTAGGACATGCCGAACTTGCCATGGTTGTTGATGACGAGAATCAGCTTGATGCCGTTTTCCTCCGCCAGACGGAGAATGTAGTCAAGCATCCATGCGCGGTATTGGTTGAACTGGCCGACGCCGTGGAAGCCCGGTGCGTCGTTGATCCATTCCAACGCCAGCCACCATGAGCACATCCAGACCTCCGCCGTGTTGATGCCGTGTTCGCGGTACGTTTTGAACAGTTTTTCATAGACGGAGAGGCCTTGATCCTGCCACGGCGAATATGGCGCGACTTCATAGTAGCGGTTGTCGAAGGGGCTGCGAACATTCATGCCAAGCCCCCAGTAAAGCGTCCCGTCGTCGTAGGTGAAATACTGGTTGTTGCTCGGATCGCGATGGACAAAGCCGTGGTAGTCGTCAAAAGCCGGCGTCGCATTGAACGACATTTCAGGCAGTTCCGCCTTTTTGTCATCAATCGTCAGGCAGATTTTGATTTTGTGCTGTCCGGCCACGCGCGGGCAGTAGCGGATCTTGAAGCATGGTTCGCCATAGGGCATGAGGCATTTCGTCTTGTCCCATTCCTCACGGTTGTAAAGGAAGTCTTCGTAATAGAAACCGCTGATGCGTTCGACGCCTGTGCCGTCCTCCTTCGCGTCCGGCCGCGTGATCTCCGCTTCGATTTTCGTCTTCGCGGGATTGTAGGGCTCCGTCGGCCAGATGTTCAGTCTGAAACTGAATTCTATTCGCCGCCCGACATTCGGAGCAAGCGGCGCATATTCGAAATCACGCACTTCCAATGATTTCGGGGCGTCCAGAAACAACAGCCGCACATCCGTCAGGAAGATGCTGCCATCGAAATCCGCCTTCACGCCCGTGTCCAGTTCAAAACGGACGCCGTATTCCAGCAAATTCTTCACCGTCAACGCGTTCCATGGACGGCGATGACCGAAGCACTCCCATTCCTTCACGGCGTCTTCACCGCTGATCGGCACGCGGAAACGGCTTACAGAACCGTTTTTCATCAATGAACCGACCGAACGGCGGACCTGCCGCCAAAGATGGTCGTTGTCTTTCGTGAAAATCGCCGCCATCGTGCCTTCCGGCAGATTCTCCGGAAACTGGAAGCTGAACTCCAGATGCGTCGCCATGCGCCATGCGCCAAGCGGCCCGGGCAGCGGCGACACGAATTCACCGTCACCCGGAAACTTCAATGGAAGTACCAGCGCCGCAGGACATTCGCTCACATTTTCAGGATCTTCCGGACGGACCTCCAAAGCGGACAAGTCAAACTCCTTGCCGCCGTTTTTCCAGACACGGCGCTGCCATGTGCCCGCGCCTTTCGTGAAATCGACCACGGAGACGCCGCCCTCCTGAGCCCAGACGGCCGCCATCGTGACGATCACCGCCAGAAGATAGATGAGTCTTTTCATAAATGTCCTGAAAAAAAGTAACGACGGCGTCTCGCCGTTGATGGTAAGGACGGCGTCCCGCCGTCGGGAGTGGCGGCGGCGATAACGCCGCCGCCACATGTTAACGAATCAGGCGATGTACGTATTGGCGGTCGTGCTGCCGCCATGGCCCGTCCAGTTCGTGTGGAAGAATTCGCCGCGCGGCTTGTCCACGCGTTCGTATGTATGCGCTCCGAAATAGTCGCGCTGCGCCTGCAGCAGATTCTGCGGCAGACGGCCGTTGCGATAGCCGTCGAAGTAGCTCAATGCGGCCGTGATGCAAGGCATCGGAACGCCCGTCTGGATGGCGGCGACGGCGACGCGGCGCCATGCGGCCTGTGAATCGTCCATGACGGCCTTGAAGAACGGATCCAGCAGCAAGTTCTTGAGTTCAGGATCTTTATCAAAGGCTTCCTTGATCTTGCCGAGGAAGCGCGAACGGATGATGCAGCCGCCGCGCCACATCAGCGCGATGCCGCCGTAGTTCAACTTCCAGCCGTATTCCTTCGCGGCGGCCATCATCAGCTGGTAGCCCTGCGCGTAGGAGACGATCTTCGCGGCGTACAACGCCTTGCGCAAATCGGCCACCAACTGCTTCTTGTCGCCCGTGAACGGGACGACGTCGCCTTTCAGCACGCCGCTGGCCGTGACACGCTCTTCCTTGATGGCGGACAGGCAGCGCGCGAACACCGCCTCGCCGATCAGCGTCAGCGGCATGCCAGCGTCCAACGCCGCGATGGCCGTCCATTTGCCCGTGCCCTTCTGGCCTGCCGTATCGAGAATCAGATCGACGACCGCGTTGCCGTCGGCATCCTTGTAGCCAAGGATATCCCGCGTGATTTCAATCAGATAGGAGTTCAGTTCGCCTTCGTTCCATTCCGCGAAGACATCGTGCATCTCTTCATTCGTGAAGCCGATGGACTTCATCATATGGTACGTCTCGCAGATCAGCTGCATGTCACCGTATTCGATGCCGTTGTGGACCATCTTCACGAAATGGCCCGCGCCGTTTTCGCCGACCCAGTCGCAGCATGGCTCGCCTTTGTCCGTGTGCGCACAGATCTTCTGGAAGATGTCCTTCACGAGTGGCCATGCGGCGGGGCTGCCGCCAGGCATCATGCTCGGGCCGATCAATGCGCCTTCCTCACCGCCGGAAACGCCCGTTCCGATGTACAGAAGACCTTTGGATTCAAGATACTGCGTACGACGCGTCGTGTCCGGGAAATGGCTGTTGCCGCCGTCGATGATGATGTCGCCGGGCTCCATTTCGGGAATCAGCAGTTCGATGAAATCGTCGACCGGCTGGCCGGCCTTGACCATCAGCATGACCTTGTGCGGACGCTTCAGATTGGCGATCAGCTCTTTGATGCTGTGCGCGCCGATGATGTTCTTGCCTTTGCCGCGGCCGTTCACGAAGTCGTCGACTTTGCTTACGGTACGGTTGAAGCAGGCGACGGTGAATCCCTTGCTCTCCATGTTCAGAATCAGATTTTCACCCATGACGGCAAGACCGATCAGACCGATGTCAGCTTGTTGCATTGTTGGCTCCTAATTGTTGTGATGATTTTTTACAAAAATAAAAATGATTTTTTATAATATAAACTATTGTTGGGAAAATCTAGGCTACTAGAAGTCTAGAATCCTAGAAATCTAGAATTATTGCGTCCGCAGCCGCGGGTCAAGCGCGTCTCGCACGGCGTCGCCGAAGATGTTGGCCGGCAGGACCAGACCAAGCATGAAGACGAAGGCGGAGCACAGCTTCCACCAGATGATCGGATCACGCGTCAGTTCTGTTCGCGCGTCGTTGATCATCGAGCCCCACGACACCGTATCCGCTCCGACGCCGATGCCCAGATAGGTCAGAACGGCCTCGGCCAGAACGCCGCTGGAGAAGCGCAGAACCGCCGTGATGAGAACAAGATGCATGACGTTCGGGATGATGTGGCGAAGCAGAATCCGCCATGTGGACGTGCCCATCGCCACGGAGGCTTGCACGAATTCCGCCTCGCGAAGCCGCAGCGTCTCGCCGCGAAGCAACCGATACAGCCCCGTCCATGAGGCGATTCCCATCGCGACGCACAGCTGCGGCAGCCCCGTACCGAAAATCAGCATGAACGCCGCGATGAACAGCACCGTCGGAACGGAGCTGAACACCGTACAAATATACTGCAGTGCATCGTCGACGAAGCCGCCCATGTAGCCGGACACGACGCCGCTGAACAGCGCGAACGGCACCGCCAGAAGCGTCGTCAGAATGCCGATGACCATGCCCGTGCGGATGCTTTTCAACGCCTGGACGAACACGTCCATGCCGATGCGGTCCGTCCCAAGCCAGTGCTGTCCAGGGTATTTCAGCTTCGGCTGGACACGATGGACGCCTGTCTCGCCCGTCGCCGTCTCATACATGAACGACACGTCCGCCATCGGCGCCGAATACGTCTTCTCCTTCTTCTCCGACAACGGCTTGAGCAGATAGTCCAACGCGGAGGCGCCGCGGTCGTAGACGACGGCGCCCGTCTCCGGATTGCGGCGGATTTCGCCGTTCTCCTCCTTCAACGCTCGCCGCCAGCCGACGCTGTCCGCCAGCGCGATCACGACGTACAGGCAGAACACGAAGAAGCAGATGACGGCGCCGCGCCGCTGACGCACTTCACGGTATGCAAGCCGCCAGTATTCGCGGCGGCTCAGCCGCCAGCCGATCAACGTCAGAACCGCCAGCAGCAGAACGACCAGCAGATTCTGGAACCACCAACTATTCCATATTTCCTTAATCATGTTCAATTCCTAACCAATATCGTGGTTCCTTCCTGTTCATCCAAGCCGTATCCGCGGATCGACGATTGAGTAGCAGATGTCCGCCAGCAGCAGACCGATGATGTAGAGCACGGAGCCGAGAAACACCATCGCGCGGACGATAGCGAAATCCTGCGCCCCCAACGCCGTGATCGTGTAGCCGCCGAGCCCCGGAATGCTGAAGAAGTTCTCCAGCAACATGTTGCCCATCATCAGCGTCAGCAGTTGCAACGGGACGTTCGTCAGAATCGGAATCATCGCGTTTTTCAAAACATGCAGAAAAAGGATCTGCGATTCGGGCAGGCCTTTGGCCCGCGCCGTCCGCACGTAGTCGCGATTGATTTCCTCCAAGAACAGCGTCCTGTACAGACGGACGCCGCCGCCGATGCCACTGACCGTTCCGACCAAGATAGGCAATACGAGGAACTTCCACATGTCCATTCCCTGCAGGAAACCAGAAACAGGCGTCCACCGCAACAGCTTCGCGAAGAAATACTGCCCCGCGATAATGTAGATCAAGCCGGAAATCGACATCAACGCGACGCATAGGAACTGCGTCACCATGTCCGAAACGCTCCCGCGTTTCGTCGCGACGATCATCGCCAGGATGATGTTGATCAACAACGTGGCGAGAAAGATCGGCGTCGAGACGCACAGCGACGGCAGCGCGCGGCGGCGGATTTCGCCGCCGATGGATTCCTGCGTCATGTCCGAATGGCCGAAATTGCCCCATAGCATCGCGAGGCTCTTGCGGAAGAAAATGGTCTTCGTAAGGCATTGCACGCCTTTGGCTTCGCCGTTCCAGAAAAGCGGCACTTCATAGCCGTGCGCCTCCTTCCAGCGTTCCACCTGTAACGGATCCATGTTCTTCTCGCCCAACGCCTGGCGGGCCATGTCGTCCGGCGTGTTCACCATGAAGAACAGGACGAACACCAGAATGTTCACGCCGAGCAGCGTCGGAACCACGTACAACAACCTTCGAATGATATATGCAAGCATAAGTCCTTACCCCTCAATCCTTTTTCCGCCAGATCAGCAGCAAACCGCATGCATAGACAACCAATATGCCGATGTAGCCCGGCCACAAAATCGGCTGGTTGTACTTCCGCCTGAACGCATTGCGCGCCTCGGTGTCGATGCGCAGGCATTTCTTGAACGTCTTCGCCATGTGGTGCGGCTTGTAGTTCTTCAGCCAGCCATGCGTCAGAACAAGGCTCTTCGGATGGTAGCCCCAGCAGCATGGCGCATCCTCCTGGATGATGCGCAACGCCTTCTTTATCAACTCCATGCGTTCAGGGCCGTTGTTCATCGACTCCAATTGATGGAACACTTTGTCGAACTCGGGAGACGAATAATTCGTCTTGTTCGAACCGCCGCCCTGGCTTGCGACGACACCGTTTTCACTAGCGAACAGGAACAGGAAGTTTTCCGGATCGGGATAGTCCGCCACCCAGCCGGTCATCAGCATCTGCCAGTCGCCTTTGTTCACTTTGTCGCGGAAGCGGTTCAAATCGGTAAGCCGTTCCTCCAGAACGATTCCAAGCTTCGACAACTTCTCACGCATCCACAGGAAACCGGTCTTCGACTGCGAACCGGAGCCTGACGCGTCGTAATGCAGGACAAGCGGCTTACCGTCCGGCCCGACGCCGTTCGGATAACCTGCCTCCACCATCAGCTGCTTTGCACGCTCCACATCCAGACGGACGATTTTCTGCGATTCTTCATCCCATCTGCAAGTGAACGGATTGACGCCCTCCTTCCCCTCCTGGCAACCGTAAATGCCTGGCGCCAAAATGCTTTGGCTCATGACACCGCGGCCGTTCATGAAGATGTCGATGTACTCCTGGTAATCCAGAACAATGGAAATGGCCTGCCGCAACTTCTTCTGCTTCGGATCCATGCCGCCGATTACGGGATCCAGCATGTTGAAGCCAAGATAGAAAGATGTCGCGCTGACGGAACTGATCATCTGCATGCCCTTTTCCGCCATTTCAGGCGAAAGCCCCATGTCGCCGTTCGTCTCCATGTTCACGGCGGCGTCGTACATGTCCGACGGAATGCCGCTCGTGTCATAGTAACCTTGCAGGAATTTAATCCAGACGGGAATCGACTCGCGTTCGAACTGGAATCGTATCTGTTTGATGAACGGCATCTTCTGGCCTTCGTCGGCCATCAGCCCCGCCGCTTTGTCCTCCGCCGAGCCGTCCCAATGGTAGAAATCGTCGCGGAAATTCGGATTCGCCTTCAGCGTCAGGAAGTCGCGCAGATTGCAGTCCGTCATCATGTACGGCCCTGTTCCAATCGGCCAGTTTTTGAACGCAAAACCAGCGTCGACGATGGCAGGCTCCGCGAAGAACTCCAACGCCTCGTAGGGGACGGGCGAGAAGAAATGCAGCGACATCCAGTACAACGCCTGCGGGTATTTTCGCGGCATGATGACTTTAAACGTCTTGTCGTCAACGATTTCAATGCCTTTCAAAGGGATTTTGCGATAGTCCGGCAGAACGGAATAACGTTCCGGATTCAGGCCGCGTTTCTGCTGTTCCTCCTCCAGACGTGCGACTTCCGCCTTGATGGCCTCTGAGCATTCGTCCATGCCCGTGATGAAGGAAAGGAACGTGCTGTAGATCGGCGACGACAGCCTTGTGTCGCAAAGCCGTGTCAGCGCCACCTTGAAATCCTCCGCCGTCATGATCCGCGAATCCTGCTTCGGGAATGACGCGATGGATTTGATTCCGGCGATTTCCGATGATTTCACGCCTTTGTAGGAAGGCGTTCCGTCCGCTTCTTTCGCGAAGCACGGATGCGGCTGGTATTTCACGCCTTCCTTCAGATGGATGACATATTCGACGCGCGTCACGGCGGATCGCCCGGCAGAACAGTGCCGTCTTTACTATAATATATAGGTTGCGGCACTTCCGTCGCGAGCATCGGCGCGAGTTCGTACGGACGCTTCAGATAGTCATAGCAGAACGGCATTTCGACGATGCTGTCCAGCAGTTCGCCTTCATGGACATAATACGAGACCGCCGGATCGAATGTCTTGAATTCGCTGCTGAAGCTTGTGAAATACGTGTCGTCCTCCGAAATGGAGGCCGGCCACGGGTTGTTCGTGCAGCTTCGCAAAAGAATGCAAAGCGCCGCCATCACAACCGTCACCGCCACTGTCCAACTGATCTTTGCGTGATTCATTGTTTTTGGTTTTTATTTTTCTTCTAGAGTTCTAGATTTTCTAGAGCTTCTAGAGCTTCTAGATTTTCTAGATTCTTAAGCTTTCAGTCTCAGCGTTTTGATCTCAAACGGACGGAACGCCAGATCAACCTCCGCCCCGCAGCAGTCGCAGTCGCCTTCGATGAAGGGGACTTCCACGCCGTTGCCTTCCAACATGTCCGTCTCCAGAATCTTGGAGAACGGCAGACTCAGATGGAGCACGCAGTCCGTCCGCTCATGGTTCGATTCGTACAGGCGGAGGATCAGATCGCCCGAACCGTCTTCCGCGGGCTTCATGCATTCAAGAATGATGTTCGCCTTGTCGCAGCGAAGCAGGCTCAGATCGCCGCCGCCGTTGCCGGACGCCATCTGGACGGGATAGTTCAGTTCATAGCCAAGCGTGACGGCCAGATTCACGTAGTTCGGCTCGTCCTCCGGCTCCCACATCGTGAACGCGTAGGTGAAATGATGGACGCCTTTGTCCGCCCAGTGGTCGGGGGCCAGCGGCGACCGCAGCAACGTCATGTTCATGCTGTTGCCTTCGACGTTGACGCCGTATTTGCAGTCATTAAGGATTGCCGCGCCACGCTGCCCGCCTTCGACCATCGCCGTCCATTTCTGGTTGCAGACTTCGAAGCGGTTCGCATCGTACGGCCGCGTCGCATGCGTCGGCCGCGACACATGGCCGAACTGGATCTCATGAAGCGCCTCATCCGAATGGACGTTCACGGGGAAGTTCACCTTCAGCATCTTGTGGTTTTCACGCCAATCGACTTCCGTCCGGAACTCAAGATGCGCGGAGCTCGCCGCCAGCACGATATCCTGCGTGAACTGCGAATCATGGATCTTACGCGTCACGCGAAGCATGCCGAAGACGGGGCCTTGCGCCACGACTTCCACCTTCGCCTTCTGCTCGATTTCGAACGGCGTCAGCTTGTACATGCTGTCGATGTCCCACGCGTCATAGGCGCCGGGCACGTCTTTGTACATGCGCAGGCTGTTGCCCGGAGCGGCCATGAACTCCTGCGTGGAATCGCAGTTCCGCGCGCTCGTCAGTTCGCCCAACGCGTTGAAACGGAATTCGACGACGCCGTTGTCCAGTTTCGTCTTCGTCGCCTTCACGCCTTCGCCGCGTTCGCCGAAATACGGCTTCGACTCCGTCAGCGTCGTCCATCCGCAAGCAGGCAGATAGATTTCCGCATACGTCTTGCCGTCCAATACTTGTACGGCAATCTGCTCGTCGTTCGCGTCTTTCGCGCCTTTGAACGGCAGTTCGACAACCGCCCAGCGGTCGAACGAAAGCGAGTTGAAATACGTCACTTTCTTCTTGCTTGGTGAGACCAACGCCTTCACGGCGTCCGCCGTCAGGCTGTTCGCCTCTTTCTGGATGTCGTCGTAGAGTTTTTCCGCCGTCTGATAGACCTCATGGATGGAGGATCCTGGAATGATGTCATGGAACTGGTTCAGCAGCACGCCTTTCCACATGCGGTCAGCCGCCTCGGCGGGATATTTCACATTTTTGATCGACTGCGCGACGCCGCCCCAGAATTCCAGTTCATGCAGCGCGACTTCACTCTTGCGGTTGCCGCGTTTCGTCTTCGCCTGCGTCGTGTACGTTCCGCGATGGCACTGATAGTAGAGTTCGCCGACCCACGTCGGCAGCGCGGCCTTCTCATCGATGGCTTCGAAATATTCCTTCGGTTCCACAATTTGCGTCTTCGGAAGACCTTCCAGATCCGCTTCGCGGCGCAGGAATTCCAGATGGTTGCGCGTCGGCCCGCCGCCGCCGTCGCCGTAGCCGAACGGCACGAGACGACCGCTGTGGATGGAATCTTTCTGGACGCGTTCGCGCCAACGTGCGAAAATCGCGTTCGGGAACGTTTGCGAATTGTAGTCGTTGTGCAGGTAGGAGA
>CACYQT010000053.1 GCA_902776645.1 uncultured bacterium
GAGGCGACAATCGTGGCGGAGAAAGACGGTAAGCATTCCTGCGCTGTTTCGCCAGCGCCGACAGGAAGTATTGCAATTCCTACGTCATTGAATGGCGTCAAGGTGACGAGCATCGGACGTGAGGCATTCAAGAATTGTGCCGGGCTTACGTCGGTGAGAATCCCTGAGGGCGTGACACGCATTGAGTGGGAGGCCTTTAGGAATTGCAAGGATCTGACATCGGTGATGATTCCGGAAAGCGTGACGCATATCGATTACGCCTTTCTTGAATGCGCCGAACTCGAGTCTGTGAAGCTTCCCTCAAGCCTGAAGTCTATCGGGTACGGCACTTTTGCGAGGTGCACAAAGTTGACGTCGTTGGAAATCCCGGAAGGCGTCACGAGCATTGGTGGTGATGCGTTCAATGGTTGCAGCGGGCTTGAGAGCGTTGTGATTCCAGGCAGCGTGACGAGCATTGGAGACCGCGCGTTTATAGGCTGTCAGCGATTGACGTCGGTGACGATTCCGGCAGGGGTGGCAAGTATTGGTGAAGGTGCGTTTGGATTGTGCAGCGGATTGAAGCGGATCAGGCTCGCCGCAGGCAATCAGTCGTTCATCTTGGTTGACGGTGTGTTGTACAAGAAGGATCTGTCTGTGTTGCTGGCGTGCCCCGGTAACATGACATCTGTGACTATTCCCTCAGGCGTGACGAAAATTGGAGCTTTTGCTTTTGAGAGATGCAACGCTTTGACGGCGATGACATGCCCTACAATGGCATGAGACAATGGAACAGTAACCCTATCTACGTCGGGGAGTACTTCCGCCACAACGGGATCGGCAATGTCTGCTGGATTGACGGACACGTTAGCGGCATCAAGAATCAACTCTATCATCCTGAAAAGTGGTGGGATTTCTCCAAACAGTAATAATAGCCTCCCTCTATTATTTCTGATTTAATCACTGCAAAGGCCCGTGCCGAATTTTACGGCACGGGCCTTTTTTCGCTTGACCTTTCCGTTTGAAAATGTAATGTAAAGCATAACCATATCCATTATCATCAAATCAAGCGGAGACACCATGCAATCCTTCAGTTTCTACCACATCTTCTCCTCCCACATGGTCCTGCAGCGCGAACGCCCCATCGTCTTCTCCGGAAAGGGCGAGCCCGGCAAAAAATTCTCTGTCACGTTCGCCGACAAGACCAAAAAAGGGACGGTTGACGAAGACGGCGAATGGTCGATCACCTTCCCGTTCATGAATGCAGGCGGACCGTATTCGCTCTCCGCAGGCTACGATGGCGCGAAACCATCCGTCAAATTCGACGACATTCTCATCGGCGAAGTCTGGATGTGCACGGGCCAGTCCAACATGGAAATGCCCGTCTATTCGGAAAATCCGTTCTGGCAGACGCTGAACGCCAAGCAGGAGCTCAAGAAGGCCAAACATCCTAACATCCGTCTCTTCAACTCCTTCCAGACACGCCGCCTCGCTCCGGAAGGCCCTCTTGAAGACGAGAATCCAGACAATCCGGGCTGGCTGCCCTGCGACGCCAAGACCGTCGCGGATTTCTCCGCCTGCGGCTATTTCTTCGGCCGCAAGCTCAATGAAGATCTGAATATTCCGATTGGTCTCATCAATACCGCCTGGGGCGGCACCCGCGTCGAAGCGTGGATTTCGGACCAAGCCCTCTACTTCAACGGCTGGGAGCTGAAAAAGCAGGATCCCAAACAGAAACAGTCCTGGAAGGAAATCTACAACAGCAATGAATGCAAGCCATTGCGTGAATGGCTTGTCCAATTCGACAAGCTTGGGAAAGTGCCCGCCAAATGGCTGGCTGAAAATTTCGATGATTCCGCGTGGACGGAAACGACCGCGGCATTCGTCTCATTGGACATCGTCGGCCGTTATGTCACCCGCTTCCATTTCAAGCTTCCGGCCCGTTTCGCGGGAAAGGAGCTCGTGATGAATCTGGGCATCGTCAATGACGTGGACAAGGCATACATCAACGGAAAACTCGTCGGATCAACAGGATGCGACACGGAAGTCTATTGGTCCAACATGCGCAGCTACACGATTCCGGAAGGTGTGACGCATGCGGGCGACAATGTCGTCGCCGTCGTGGCGGACAATCATTACATGGTTGGTGGCGCGAATTACATGGACTTCTCCATAACCTTCGGAAAGACAACAATCAAGGGGATCACGGGGCTTCGTTTCACCCGTCTGTTCGCCCTCCCGAACGACTTCCCGATCCGCCCGAATCCGCCGCAGACAGGCGACGACATGTCGTCGCCGACATCGCCCAACTATCCGTCGACGCTGTTCAACGCCCTGCTGAACCCATGGTTCCGCTACGCCGTCCGCGGCGTCATCTGGTACCAAGGATGCACAAACGCCGGACAATTTACTTATTATCCTCTCCACAAACTGTTTATCGAAGAACTGCGCGATCGCTGGAATGACGACGCCATGCCGTTCCTCCTCGTCCAGCTGGCTGCCTTCCATCAGCACACGCCAGACCATCCTGTCAAGTCGGAAGATATTGACGCCCTGCCATTTCCGGAGTTTTCGGCATACGGCCTGACGCGTGAAATCCAGGCGGAACTGGCGAAGGACATGGAAAATGTCGGCATGATCACCGCCTTCGACTGCGGCGATCCGTCGGACATCCATCCGCGCGACAAGCAGACCGTCGGTCTCCGTCTCGCGCTGAAGGCCGAAGACATGCTCCATTGGATCAGCCGCAGCTGCGACGGCCCTGTTTTCAGACGAATGTCCATCGAAGGGCCGAACGTCATCCTCTATTTTGACAATGTCGGCAAAGGACTCAAGACGACGGACGGCAAGCCGCCGAAAGCCTTCGTGATCGGCGGCGAGAACGGCTCGCTCTTCAAGGCGAACGCGCGAATCGAATATGACACCGTCATCGTGTCGTCGCCCGCGGTCTCGCTGCCGCAACGCGTTCGCTACGCCTTCACGGGCTTCTGCACCGTCAATCTCGTCAACAGCGACGGCTTCCCCGCCATCCCCTTCCGCACGGACAAGCCGGATTATTTCATGATGTTCTGAAAATTCTAGTATTCTAGAAGCCTAGAATTCTAGTAATCTAGAGTTTTAGCTTATCATATAAAGGAGCCTTCCATGAAATATAAATATTTACTATTCGCTATTTTAAGCCTTTCCATCATCGCCTGGGCGGATGACATTCTGCCAGGCGGCTTCGCCCTGCCGGACATCCAGTCGACATTGGCAGTCCCCGCCAACAATGTCTTCCAGATTCGCAAACTGAAAACCGCCTATCTCGCTCCTGACGCCACGGGGAAATTGTCGTTGACGTTGGAATGCGGCCTTATCGGACGATATACGGACACTCTGCGTTATTCCATCAACGACTTGCGCGGCAATACGTTGCAGGAAGGCGTCATCGATGTCAAAGAGAAACGTTCCATCGAATTGACGAATCTGCCGCAGGCCATTTTGAAACTGACGATCAACTCGAATCAAAACTCCACGTTCCTCCGTGTCACCACAGGCCATTGTGCCGTCGAAGCGTCCTCCGGCGATCCGCTTCATCTTATCAACGGCCGCCCGAAGATGTTTTTCCGAGTCAATGGCGGCAGACTGAAAATCAAAGCCATTGGAGACAAACCGATTGAACACGTCGCCATCACGATCCGTGACGCGGATGACCAGATCGTCTTCGAAGGCAACAGCTTGGGCAAAAAGGACATGACAGTCCTCGCCGATGTTCCGATTGCGGACGGACAGGCAGGCCGCATTTGGTCCGTGCAGTTCAGCCGCGTACCGAACCAAGGCTTCGAAGACATGGATCTTCGCATTCTGGAAGGTGCCGCGCCTTTCGTCTCCCTTGATCCCAAGCAGTTGATAATACCGCTCTTCCATAAAGAAAGCAGGATACTGGAAAACGGTGACTGCTTCTTCGGCATCGCCGTATCGCCATGGCTGGACAGTCAAAAAGGCTATACCGCAAACTTCAGCTTCACGCCTGAAAGCGCAATTCATTCAGACAAGATATCCTTCGCCGTTGAAGACAGTTGGACCGCTGTCGCCTTATATAATCATGATGATGATACGGAGACCGTCATCATACGAGACGCGAACGGAGAGCTCTCCCATCTTGTCGGCTTGCGCTATCCGAAAGACCAGTTCATGATCGGGCATGCCGCTTTCACCGCCTATGACAACGACAAGAGGCCGTTTTCGGAAATGTCTTGGGAACTCGTGACTTGCGAAGGCAAGAGCTTTACAGAGGTTCCATGGAAAGACCCGAAACCCGCCGTCGAACCGACCGCTGAAGACACCGTCCGCGGCTTCCAGCTGTTCCAACGGGACGAACCAGGCTTCATCCGTCCGAACAGCCGCCCCGCCGCGGATGAAATCCGCACGGCAATTACAGGCGAAACCTCCCCCGGCCTCGTTTCCTGTGAATTCTTCGCCTTCCTGCCATTGAAAGACATGGATGCCGTCGTCACAATCGGCAATTTGGCAGGACCTTCCAACATTCCGAAAGATTCCGTCAAGCTCCTTTGGGCGGAAATCTCACGGCAGCGGACGGATTGGAACGCCATCACCTACATCACCGCGCCCGAACGCCTCTGGCCGGAAAACAATGCGCCAAAGTCCTTCCTAAAAGATTCACCCGCACAGTATTGCATTCGCACAACCGTCCCGCCGGACACCAAGCCGGGCGTCTATTCCGCCCCTATCCTTCTGAACGGCAAGCCTGTCGCGACATACGAACTGACAGTCGATGACTTCGCCCTTCCGGAATACCATGACATGACGTTCGGCCTCTATGCGGACGGAGAACGTTGGAACAGTAAGAATTACACCGACGATGAAATCCTCCGTGAAATGCGTATGTTCCGCGAACATGGCATGAACGCTTTGATGATGTATCCATTCAGCGGCGCAAGAGTCACTTACGACGGAAAGGACTTCCATATCGACATGTCCCGTTTCCGCCGTATCATGAAGCTCTACTGCCAAGTTGGCTTCCCCGGCGTCGCCGTCATTTCGTTCCAGGCCGTCAACGGTCATCTGATGCGCGCGCTGAAGGCCGAAACCGCCGACCACACGCCTGAATTCGTCAGAGGCTTCCACGAGCTTCTGGAGACCATCCGCACGATGGCGAAGGAGGACGGCTGGCCCGACTACTGCATCCACACCGTCGATGAACCGAACAAAGGCCGCGGCGGCGACGAGGCCATCCGCACGCTCAAACTCGTGAAAGAAGCTGGATTCAAGACATTTAACACATGCTACGGCGATTTCGTCCGCGAGCATCTCGCCCCGTGGCTGGACTATCGCTGCTACAACAACATCGCCTACATGTCCTGCCGCACGAAGCAGGCCAACGACACCCTACGGAAAGAATCTCTGGACGACGGCGACGCCTTCTGGTGGTATGGCTCCGGCTGCTACACGAACGGCGGCCTCCAGCAGGACTGCAACATCTACACCAACCGCCACATTCTCGGCATCTACAACTGGCGCAGCGGCGCCACGGGAGCATGGACATGGACCTTCCTCCGTGTGAACGGAAGCCCCTACAACGACTTCGACGGCAACGACAAACGCGAGGCGAAGGACGCATGCATCTGCTATCCGCAGCCGCAAGGCAACGGTCTTATCGACACGCTCCAGTGGGAGGCCATCCGCGAAGGCGTCTACGACTACCGCTACATCCGCCTGTGGGACGACCTTTGCAAAAAAGCGGCGGCGACAGCGGACAAAGCCGCCATCGCCGCCCAAAGCCGCGAAAGGGTTCAGAAAGTCATGGATTCCATCAACTGGAACTGCCTGAATTTCAGCGTTTCCAACACGCAGCTCCGCGCTCTGCGCGCCCTGCTCATTGAGGAAATCAAACGACTGAAGTAAGTATATCTTTAGAATCCTAGAAACCTAGAATGCTAGCCTTCTAGGTTTCTAGAAAAACTATTTCGGCTGCAGAGACAGATTATCCAGATAAACGCTGCCGACGTTCGTCTTGAACGACCAGAACAACAGGCGGATGGATTTCACGCCTTCCGGAACTTTGTATTCGGAAGCGAAATGCGTCCAGTTCGGCAACGACTTCCGCCCCATGCAGACCAACGGATAGCGGAACGTTCCCTTTGCGTCATCTGCTTCATACTCAACGACAAAGACACCAATCCCTTCGTCGTGCTCCAATTCCGCGCACAAATCACCGGACACCGTGAATTTCTGCCACGCCTTCACGGGAATCGGTTGAGACCAAGCCCGCGTGTGGTCCTTTTCACCTTTCTCGCAAAACAATTTCATGCAACGCTTTCCACTTTTCGCCTTCTCATCCGTCGGGCCGGCGTTCTTCTCCAGAATCCAATTGTCCATGGTGCCTTCAAAATCCCATGAAAGGGACGTATGGTTTTCGACGACAGGCTCCAGCGGCGGAACAGGCTTCGGATCCGTGATGCCCGCGGCCTTCACCAGAAATTCGCACAAGGCGTCCGCCACGACTTGATGGCCTTTCGCGTTCGGATGCGCCGTATCCGCCATGTATGTGTCAGAGAACTCCTTCTTGCCGAATGACTTGAACAACTTGCTCACATCAAAATACGGCAGGCCGCGTTCGGCGGCGAGATCGCGGATGGCCTGCGCATAGTCGTCCATCATCGTGAAACGCGGCCCTTTTCCAGGCCCGGGCACGATCAGCAGGAAGGCCGAACGGCCTTTTGTCTTTTCCGCGACACGGTCGATGTAGTCCGCGACCGACTGCTTGTAATAGGCGGCGGTATTGCAGCCGGACTTGTCGTTGTAGCCAATCCACAGCGTCACAAGATCCGGAGCTTCATCGCGGAAATCCCTTGGAAGCCAAGCTCTTTCATCATTTGTCCGAGCTCCGCCGACCGCGCGGTTGCGGCAGACGATCTTGTCGTTTTTCAGCCATTTCCGCAGCAATTCCTCCGTCTTGATGGAATACCGTTCCGCGACTTTATTGGCCAGGCTCGTTCCGGCCGTGATGGAATCGCCTTGGAACTGAATCGTCAACGGCTCTTTGTTGCGCAGTTTGGCCAAGACGTTTTCAAACGGCGCAGGCTTCCATGTGTTCGCAGGGCGATTCACGACAGGCTCCAGTTTCACGTCCGAAATCGTCAGTGAATGTTCGGGAATCGTGGCGTTGTCATACCAGATTTTCCAACGGCAGCCGATACGCAGCGAATTGACGCCGCAGGCCGGAATGCCGCCGGGCTGCTGGATCATCCCGCACTGCCCTTCCGGAATGAAATCCCGCCACGCCACCGTGTATTTGACCCATTCCGTGCTCTTCAACGGGACGAAATAATAATAGGTATAATTGTAATTGTTCAACAGGCCGATCGCCTCCCAGCAGTCGGAGCCGTCGCCTTTCACATAGAAGGAAACGCCTTGGTATTGGTCGAAAAGATCCATCTGTTCATCATCGAAAGCGAATTGCAGCTGCGCCGTCCCTTTCGGCAAATGGCTGACGACCACACCGGCCTGGCCGTTCACGCCGTCCGCCGCCTCGACCGTCACGCCGCCGTTCGCCTTCCAGCGGGCCGGCTTGTCCAGTTTGTCCAACGACATGGTTTCCAACGCCATGCATCCAATCGCCATCAACAAACACGCGTAAAAAATTTTCTTCATGCTCTTTTTCCTTATATAACAATCAATTGACAAAAAAGTCCATATACTCTTACTTTTGTCTTCCCGCCAAAAGCGAATCCAGATATTCCAGAGCCTTCGGCAAGTCGTTGAATTCACCGTTCAGCTGCGCGTCAAAGCATTTGTCCAGAATCGGTTTCATCTGCGGCCCGGGCTTGATGCCGCGCTCCATCAGATGCCGCCCCAAGACAATTGGCTTCGGCCGTTCCGCCATCACGTTCAACGCGTTGGCCCGCTCCCTGAACACGTCGATGCGCGCGATTTTCTCCTTCAATACGTCATCCAGCATCTCCACGCCGCGCAAATCGCATTCAGCCAAATCGGCCAGAAGCTCCATGCTTCTGACTTCCAATGACAAACGCCTGTATGCACGATCGGGCGCATCCGTCTGGAAGAACAACGTCGGCAGCATGTGCCGTTTCACAAGCGGCATGACGTCGTCCAGTTCCTTCTTGTTCCAAATCCGCCGGATGAACGCCGCCGCAGGCGCCACGCCGGCCTCGTCATGGCCATGGCTGATGATCCGTCCGCGTCCGTCGACGGTTGTCGTGGACGGTTTGCCGAAATCATGGCAGAGCGCCGCCAGCATCAGCATAAGATTATCCGTTTCAGCATAATGGCGCATGGCGGCAGCCGCGTCCACAACCCGTAGCGTATGTTCCCACACGTCGCCTTCCGGATGCCATTCAGGCTCCTGCTTGCAGCCGATCAACGCCTTAAGCTCCGGATAGTAGTCGATCCAGCCGCAATCCCGCAGAAAAGCAAGCCCTTTCGACGGTTTCCGCCCTTTCAAAAGCAGCTTCTCCCATTCCGCCGCGACCCTTTCCGGCGGCAGTTCATCCTGCGAAAGCGTCGAACAAAGCCTGACGGTCTCCTCCGCTATCTGGAAATCGAACCGCGCCGCGAACTGCATCGCCCGCAGGACGCGCAACGGATCCTCCACAAAATGGGACGACACATGGCGCAGGACGCCGTCATGCAAATCCTGCGCGCCGTTCCACGGATCGATCAATTCGCCGTTGAGCGGGTCGCGCATGATGGCATTGACGGTGAAATCACGACGGCTCGCCGCGTCCGCATAGCTCAAATCCGGAACGAACGTCACGTCGAAGCCTTTGTGACCGCTGTTGGTCTTGTTCTCCACACGCGGCAGCGCGATGTCGATGTCGTAATGCAGAACCTTCAGCACGCCGAAGGCCATGCCCACGAAATCAAGCTTGTACTCCTTCCCCAGAATCTCGCGGATCCTCTCCATGGAAAGGCCATAGACCTCCATGTCGAAGTCCTTGCAATCCAAGCCCAGAAGGGAATCACGGACACAGCCGCCCACCAGCAGCGCGCGACCGCCCGCCGCCTTCAGCAGCTCCGCGATATTACGGACAACCGCCTCCGTGTCCATTTTCTTCAATGCCATCTTCTTCCTTCCCCTTCCTTATTTAAGGTAAACGAAGCAACGGCGTTCCGTCATTTGGCGACGGTTGGATTCAGCCATGCCGAACCCATGTGCAGCCATGACGGGCCGCCATCCGGATATGCTTCCAGCTTAAGGATTTTCACGCCGGCGATCTTCGTCTCCAACACATCCTTCGGCTTCTTCCAGTCGACTTTCACTTCCTTCAGAAGCTTCCCGTCGCCGAAAACCTTGAATTTCACGGACTCGCCCTTTTCGCGCATCATGCACATCCAGCTTTCACGCGGATTCAGCAACGTGACATCGCTCTTGAAATTCGCGTACTTTCCATCCAGCTTGTACTCGATGACCGCCGGAGCCCTCATGCCGATGCCGTTCTCCAACGGCTCGCCGAAGAACGTCCGCCCGAAACCGATGGCGCCGCGCATCTGCTGGATCTTCTTCGGTCGCAGGGAGATCAATGACAACTTCTCGTTATCCGGCGCTTCGCCGTATTCCGGATAAAGCTGATCCGCCGATGCCTCGCGAACCTCTTCGTTTGCAAAGTAATACCGACCGCTCGTCACCTGCCAGTCCGAACCGAACCATCCCACGAGAAGCATCGTCTCCGGATTGCACGAACGCGCGTCGTAAATTGCATAGTCGAAATATTTCTTTGAATCGAAAACGCCCCAGTTGAACCAGTTGCCGAAACGCCACCACCCTTGGTAGGCCGCGGCCGGACTGTTCGCCGTCCATACCACGGACAGCCTGTCCGGATTGCCGACGCTTGGATACACGGTGATCGTCCCGACATCGTCGTGGTCCATGATGTCGCTGATTTCCTCCACAAGCGCGCCGCCGGGCCTTTCTTCATACTGCGTACTTGCCAGCAACGCCCATATGTCTTCATAAGGCATGGCGGGTATCTGCCGTTCGCTGACCGAATTGTCGCTCGTGCCGCCGAAAAGGATCAGATTGTAGTCGCGCTCCATGTCTTCATCGACATCGCTGTCGTCGACGATTCGCGGGAACGCGTGGTAACGGGTCTTCCATTCGCGGGCGAAATATTCGGCCTCCCGCCGCCATGCGTCGTTCATGGACTCATTCTGCGTGCCGACGACCAGCACGAACGGATTCATCAACGCCTCAGCGACAGGCCCTTCGCAACCTACTTTCTTGATGCGCGGCTCAAGCGGCAGATCCGACGTCAGCCGCCAGCCGTGGTTCGGATCCTTGCGAAGGGATGTCCATGCCATCACATTCTCTGCCGGCGGCAGCGTCAACGTCGCGCCGTCGATCATCAGCGTCAGCGGACGGCCCGGTTCGAACAATACCGGCGGCCGCTGGAAGGAGACGCCCAGCAAGTTCACGGTACGGATTTCCAAAACCATGCGGCTTGTCGCCTCCGCATGGATTTCGCCCGGAACCAGCGGCTTGTCGAATTGGTCGATGCGCGTCCAATACGCCTTTCCGTGCTTCAGCAGATCCGCCTTCCAATGGATGGATTTCGGATACGGGTTGCGTTTCCAGCCGCAGATCCAGGCCAGGCCGCTCTGCATGGCGTCGCCCGGAAAACCGCCGTGGCCTATCCCCGGATATTCACGGTATTCCATGTTCAGGCCAAGGCGGCGCATTTCCGCGACCATGTTGCGCGAATGCGCAGGCGGGACGACTTCGTCCGCCGAGCCGGCCAGAATATACGTCGGAAGATTGAAGAGATTGGCCGCGAACGCCCTCGCCGTATGCGACTCTTGTATTAATCGCCGCATTTCATTGTTGCGGCCCGGAAATTCGCGGTTCCACCCCCAGCGTTCGCTCCATGCCAGATTGTCCGCATTGCCCACGACGGGGAAGATCCCCGCGAACTGATCCGCGTAATGGACGCCGAGATGGTAGCTGCCCGTGCCGCCCATCGAACTGCCCGTCAGATAGACGCGGTTCTCATCGACGTTGAACTCCTTCTTCACCAGCTCGATGGTCGCCAGAACATCCTCTTCGCCGAGATTCTTGTAGTCGCTGGAGCCGCGTCCGTCCGGCGCCAGGCTGATCGCCCCGCCATAGTACGGCGCGGGATGCCCCTGGTATTTGCCATACCAGCCATGCCCGTGCATCGAGACGATCAACGGCCATTTGATGGCCGGATCGTAGGCGTTGGGGATGCTGACGGAATACGTCTGCACGGTGCCGTCGATCGGCGACACATACGTCCGCAATCGTCCGCCCCATTCCTCCACCATGTCCTCAGAGCCCTGAAGGGCCTGATGACGCGCGCGCATGATCATCAAATACGTGTCTTCCAGCAAGTTGCGGTTGTTCGCATCCTCCAGCTTGTTGCCGACGCGGCGCAAGACGTAATCAACCTTCGCCTCCAGCCAGCTGGCCCGCTGCTGCGCAAGCCCCGTCAGATGGGCCGCCCTCCAGCTTTCATGGTCCCGTATCTGCTCCAGCTGGAAACGGTACTCCTTCGCCGCTTCAACCACGCAGCTGCGCCTTCCGGGCGGCGGCGGATTCTTCTTGGGGAGACGTTTGTAGACCCATATTCCATAGCCTATCAGCAATAGAAATAAGACAGGGGTGATGATGTTCATGCAACGGTGAATAGACATTGTGACTTGCTTCTCTGTTTCCGCCTCTCGGCAAGACGATGGGACAATGGACGGGGCGCGCCCGAACCATGGCAGGCCAGACGCGCCCCGCTATTTTCAAAAGGCTCAGGCCTTCGCCATCGCCACAAAGCGGCGCAGGTTCTCCTGGCCGATGGCGATGCCCGTCAGGACATCTTCCATGCCTTCGAATTCAATCGACAGGACGCCGTCGTAACCCTTCTGGATCAGGTTGCGGACGCACTGCGCGACGGGGACGTTGCCGTGGCCGATGATGGCGCCGCGCAGATAGTTGCCGGCGCGGGACTGGAACCAGCCCCTGCCCGGATTCGGGCCCATGCCGCTCTTGATGTGGAAGTCCTTCGCATGGCAATGGAACGCAAACGGAGCCAAACGGCCGATGGATTCCTCCGGCTTGTCGTCCGCGCAGGTGAAGTTGCCCATGTCGATCAGCAGACCGAAATTCTCATGGTTGACAGCTGTCACCAGCCGTTCGACACGCTGGGCCTCCTGGCTGAAGAAACCATGGTTTTCCATCATGGTCTTGATGCCTTTCTTCGCGGCGTATTCCGTCACGGCTCGGCAGCCCTGAGCGATTTTCGGCAGCGCGGCGTCAAAGGTCTTCGCGCCTTTCCAGTCCGCCGGGAAGCGGCCGCCGGAGCAGTCATGGCGCATGCCGGGGGCGCCCAGAATCTCCGCGATATCGACTTCCTTCTTCAACCGTTCGACTTCGGCGTCCAGATCGCCGTTGGAGCCGGCCAGCAGATCCGCGCCGATCGTGTAGTTCATGATCGGAATGCCGACGCGATCCGCTTCCGCCTTCAGTTCAGCTGCGAATTCCGGCAGCGTCTTGCCTTCCGGAACGGCAATCGTCGAAAACTCGATGCAGTCGAAGCCCATTTCCTTGGCCTTCGCGATCACGTCGATCTGCTTCATGGCGCCGGAATTGACCAAACGGCTGTAGCTGTACGAACTCACACCAATCATCATTGTCAGGTTCTCCTTTTTTTGAACGTTTCCATGTCTCCATGGTTTTATGGAATCGCCTTCACATGATTTCATGCAAAGGCATGTCAACAAATTCCGCCACGTCGCAACCGTCCAGCTGCGCGGAGGTCACGACGCCTTGCGACACACGCAGGCAAAGCAATCCGCCGCCCGTCAGCTGGCGGATTTCAAAATCGCTTGAACGCCCGAACGTCCAAACCACGCCCGCGTATTTTTCACGCAGCGCCTCCACGTCGTCGCCTTGCGGCTCCGCCACGCGATGCGCCACGCCGAACTCCTTCTCCGCGGCCGACTTCAGCCGTTCGGCCAATTCGTCGCAGCCAATCCGCACGCCAAGCTCCTTCAGGCTTGTCACTGGCACGCGGTTCGACTTGACGAACGAACCGACGACCGTCTTGCCCGGCTGCCGTGAGAGCATCACATGGAGACGGCCCAGATCCGTCTCATCCAAGATGCAGCCATGCAGCATCGCCACTCGCCCGTTCAGCGCGAAGGCCGTGCCGGAAAGCTTCCGCTCCCCCGAACAGACGCTCGTTCCGTCCCGCAGCCCGACATCCGGAACGCCGATGCCGCGCAGCACCTCCTGCAGCAGCGACAGCACACGGCTTGGATCATGCGCCGCCCGCGGCAGGAAGAAACTGTAGTTCAGGTTGCCCATGTCATGGTAGACCGTCCCGCCGCCGCTCAGACGGCGGAGCAAGACCACGCCTTCCTCCAGGCAATGGGCGACGTCGCATTCCGCCCACGGGTTCTGGTTCCGGCCGAAAAGAACGGATTCGTCGTTCCGATAGAGCATCAGAAGCGGCTCGGATATCTCCGGCCTGCGAAACACGCTCTCTTCCATCGCGGCGTTCCGCGCCGCGTCCGTCGAACTCGATTCGATTACCTGCATAGCCCTTTATTGGTTTCATTCACAATGTCGTCACCCTTTAATATCCAGCATGACGGCATGTTTACAAATCCGCAAGTACAGAAAATTCACATTACTTTATGTAACGACGGCGTCCCCGCCGTCGCGGGATGTGGCGGCGGCGAAGCCGCCGAAGGCAGCACTCATGGCCCATAGCTTATAATCTATGGGTTGTATTTTCTAGAGCTTCTAGAACTTCTAGAACTTCTAGTGCATCTAGTGCTTCTAGTGCCTCTTATGGCATTTATTGCAGAAATGTTGTTTCCCATGGCTGAATTGTGTATATAGCAGCAAATCAAGAAGATAAAGACCTCCTATCCTATGACTTTGTATGATTTCTTATGATTCTTTATGAAAATACATGATTCTCTATGATAATAAAAAGAATTTCTTGTATATTCCTTTTAACGTGCTATAGTCTATTTTTGTCAATTGATTCGTTTGTTATTCATTATTTCCATATTATAATATAAACAGTCGGTGGATTCATGGGCAGAAAAGACATGGCGGCGAAGGCGCTGATAAGGCGGCGGCGGGAATTTGCGGACGTGTTCAACGTCCTGTTCAGGCGGGCGGGGCTCGTCGTCGACACGGAGAGTCTGATGGAGAGGAACACGGAAATGGTCGTCCAGCTCGGCCAGCGACGGCGTTTGTAGCGACGGCGTCCCCGCCGTTGTTGCTCGTCATGTTTTAAGCTGTTGTCGTTTGTAAGTAAACGCGACTAAATAACAAACGAAATGATGCTATATGCGACGCATGCCGTCAACGGCGGGACGCCGTCGTTACATAGACGACGCGTCCGTTCATGGCGGACTGCCCTGCGAACGTCGTGTCGCTCGTCGATCTGATGGAGGAGGAGGTCTGGAATCTGAATTCGTCTCTTCGGCCGTTGTCGTGGCTTCTGCGGACACAGGATGACGACGTGGAGATGTTGCGCAAGGCGCGGGAGGACCCGTTGTTCCTTGACGCGCCGTCGGTGCTGTATCGTGTGTTCAATGAGCTGACGGGGGCCGATCTGACAGTCCCGAGGAAAAAGGAGCATAACAACATGTGTCTGGCAATTGAGAAGATGAAGGAAAAAGGACGTCTGGAAGAGCGCAAAAGATCTTTGAAGGCTCTTGAGGAAGAGCGGGAGAAGTCCGCGAAGGCTCTTGAGGAGGAGCAGGAGAAGGCAGCGAAGGCTCTCGAGGAAGAGCAGGAGAAGGCAGCGAAGGCTCTTGAGGAAGAGCAGGAGAAGGCAGCTAAAGCCCTCTACGATGAGCGTAAGAATGGAATCTTCAATCTGATAGCGACATGCCGTGATTTAGGAGAATCTCTTGAAAAGGCGCGTCAACGACTGATGCGGTATTATCATCTGACCCAAAGCGAGGCAGCCGCTTATTTGAAAGAATACTATGTTTGATTCGTCTTCTGGCTTCAGAGCTTCTGCGGACGCAGGACGACGACGTGGAGATGTTGCGAAGCGCGCGGGAAGACCCGGTGTTCCTTGACGCGCCGTCGGTACTGCACCATACGTTCATTTATTGCCTTCGGTATTCAGCAATTTCATCAACTGCTGATATCCTTCTCGGATGCTTTTGGCTTCAGCTGTCTCCACGCCTTGCCATGGAAACAGCAAGGTGTCCTGATTGGCATAGTGGTGTTGACGCCATGTCTGAACAGGACGTATGACGCCACCAATAACCACCAGCAGAACGATATACAGACACATCATGTTGAGCGAACGAGACGCTTTGAAATCATGATTTTCCATTGCGCCAAGGCCGTGTATCCTATCATTGATGGCCCTGTGGCAAAACACGCCATAGCATATTGGCCAAATCAAACAAAGAAACACGCAAGTCACCAATTGCCAGAACAATACTGATAAACCGCCAAATCCGGCGACAATCCAGCACATGAGCAGATAGATGATTGCAGGAAGCAGAATTCCTTTGAAAAACAGTGACTTATAGGTATCTTGGGGCATGACGAAAAGGAAAGGATGCCGTCCGCACATCCGGATGATGAGCGTCCCGACACCGTAACCGACGATTATCAAAAGAATGATGACGCACGCAACTCCCAAGCCCGCAACGTCAAATGTCACTGCTTCAAGTTTCCGCTCGATTTTTCTGGCGGATTCTTCCGCCTTGAACTCCGGCCAGACAAAAGCCCCACCCAGCAAACCACTTATATGAATTATATGAAAATCGTCCGTTGATTGGGAAGCGTTGTCACGTCTGTCCGTTAACCAATCAACAACTGACTGCAAGGCCGCGATATCGTCTTTTGCATCGAGTTTCTTGGCAGATTGCAGAAAGCGTTTCGCAGAGTTGACACAGACTATCAAATCCAGATAATGGCCATGATTTCCTTCCAGCCATTGTAATAAAAAACTACGCCATGTTCGAAGAAGTTCAAGGGCCTCCTTCTTCTTGCCATCCGCATGAAGTTTTTCGCAATAGAGCGGAATCCTCTTTGAAATTTCTCTCCCGACGCTTATATACGTAAGACGTTCACGCATTTCAAAATCAAGAAGTTGCATGCCGCCAAGCAAGTCACGTCGTGTGACCAACATCTCACGGACTTTTTCCTGCAATTCTTTCCCGTATGTCTTGACGGGCCCCATCGTCAAGGCCCTTTCATAAATGACCACCGCCTTTTCAAATGCAGCGCAATCTGTTATGGCGTCGCCTTTTAGCTCTTTTCCATCGTTCTTGGGCAATGGACAGGCACTGGTCATCAGTATATACGCCTCGATGAAATCATACAATGGATTGGTTCCATCGATTCGTCTGCCGTTGTCCAGAACCTCCATCAATTTCGACCGTTGTTCCTGCGTGGTTATGCCGGAAGACGCCAATTCCAACGCGCATGTCGCGCAGTATATGGGATTGTCCGTGTTCGACGTGTAAAGCCTCACCGCCATTTCGTCCACTATTTTACCGCTTCTTCTTTCCTTATTATAGTAAAAGTTGAACAGCAATTGTTCGTCGGCTGTGAGTTTTCTCGTCTTCAGACCGTCGCTGTAGTCGTAGTAATCTTCATTTCCCTGTTCTTCTAATACGAGTTTTTTCACCAAGAAGGGTCTCAAGACAAATGAACTGGCCTTAATCCCCCTGACATCGATGCAAAACAACACGCCGATGATGAGCAACGGCAGCAATAGCCATTTCGCGGCACGACGGATCCGTGCGTTTTGCGAAAGTCGTGCGGCATTGTTTTCGACCAGCTGGCTGGAAATCTCCTCCGGACTTCCAAAACGTTTGAACGTATTGCTTAACGCCTCCTCTTCCGTCGCGTTCTGCCGTTCCTCTTCGTAGGCGTCTTCCAGATGGTCAAGCAGTTCCGTTTCCACCTCCTGCCGAAGCTCCACGTCGTCCGACAGCGATTTGGAGCACATTCCCGCGAACTCCCGTAATTCATCTTCCTTTTCCATCATCGCATCCTCCTTCAGCAATTAATAATTAACAATTAATAATTAATAATTTATAAACAAATCAAATTTTTAAATGCAGTTCTCAAAAGCCGCATTCTGCTTTCATCCATTGCTTCGATACGGCAAATACTCCGGCCTCCGCCAACGCTGTCCGATCTGGATGTTCTTGCCTTGCAGTTGACATCCTTTCCCCTCTGCGCGGCTGGAAACCTACGCATACGCAGACTTTTGTCAGTTCCATCTTGTAAATTGTTAATTATTAATTGTTAATTGTTAATTCGTCTGTAGCAGCAGCGTCAGAGCCTTGCAGAATTCCCGCGACGCCTCCGTGCGCTCCGCCGCCACTTCACGGCCCTGTTTCGTCAGAGAATAATACCGACGCAGCCGTCCGCCGGCCTCACGGGTGTAGGACGTGACCAGTTTTTCGCCCACCAGTTTGTGAAGGCACGGATACAGCGAGCCTTCCCGCCATTCGAAGAAGCCATTGCTCCGCTCGTTCACGGTCTTGATCATCTGGTAGCCGTACATGTCGTTCTCCGAGAGCAGCTTCAGGATCACGATCTCAATGGACCCGCGGATCAGTTCGTTGTTGGTTGACATTTTTTTGCCTCCGATTTTTTGTTTGACTGATTATTTATATACAGGATGTAGAGGTATCATCCATAACAATACATTGATTTTCATGATATGCAAGCCGTTTTTAAAAATTTTTTCAGATTTTTTTCTCGTCATGCGACGACGCGGACGTCGTCGTTACCCCCAACAGCAGGATGTCGTCGTTACAACAAGACGCCACCAGATCCAGACAGAGTTTGAGTCATGTCAAGACAGAAAAAATGACCGTTTCAGTTGCCAGAAGGGCCCTTTATACTACATTATAAGGAAAATACAGTCATGGCCCATATCCTTTCACATAATGTCCCTGCACGATTTCTGCGAAAAAACCGAACAATATGTCGTCGATATCATCAATGGACGGCAGACCAACACCCTAGACATGATGTTCAGGCACTTCCTGTTCGTCCTGTCCAGACTGTATCGGAATATCACGCAGCTTCGTCTAACATTATATGATAACTCCCTTATCAAACAGCATGAGCTCGGTTGCACCGTCATCAGCGTCGGCAATCTGACGACCGGCGGAACGGGAAAGACACCCGTCGTCGAACTTCTCGCCAAGACGCTCGCCGCGAAGGGACGGCGTGTCGCCATCCTGTCACGCGGCTATCGAAGCAAGCCGCTTCCGTTCTTCAAACGCATGAAGGCCAAATGGTCCAGCAATCTGGACGAATTTCCGCCGAAAGTCGTGTCGAACGGGCGGGAGGTCCTGTTGGACTCGCAGAACGCGGGCGACGAACCGTTCATGCTCGCCTCCAACCTTCTGGAGACGCCGAACCGTCCAGGCGTCGCCGTCGTCGTGGACAAAGACCGCGTCAAAGGCGGCAACTACGCCATCACGCGTCTCCAGGCGGACACGCTGATTCTGGACGACGGCTTCCAGTATCTCCGCCTGCGCCCTCTCCACAACATCCTGCTCGTCGATTCGACCAATCCGTTCAACAACCACGAGATGCTGCCGGCCGGCCTGCTGCGGGAGCCCATCAAGAACCTCCGCCGCGCAAACGTCATTTTCATCACGAAATCGGACGGCCATCCGCGGCTGCGCCATCTGCACGATTTCCTCCACCGCCACAATCCGTCCGCCGCCATCATCGAATGCAACCACGAGCCGAAGAACCTCCAGCATCTGGACACGCGGGACGTGCTGCCGCTAGAGGCCCTCAAAGGGAAAAAAGTCGCCGCCCTCAGCGCCATCGCCGTTCCGGAAAGCTTCCTCAACTACATCCGCCGTTTCGGCGGCGACATCGTCTATAACAAGCATTTCGTGGACCACCATCGTTTCAAGGAGGAGGAATTGGAGGATTTCTACAAAAACGCCTTCGAAAAAGGCGCCGAATATCTTGTGACGACGGAAAAGGACGCCGTCCGGATCCCGAAGCTGAAAGACGAAAGCCTCCCCTTCTACTTCCTCAGAATCGAAATAAAAATACTGAAAGGACAAGAAGATTTCAACAAATGCATCACGCAAATTTGCCTTGAATGACTTTGTGTGCTAAAATATGTATTTGTATGAGTCTGCGTTAATGTTTGTGTATTCTGGAACATCTCCAAACGGTGAACAACCCTTTTCAACATAAGGTCATCCTTCCATGCTAAAACGACTGTTAATCCCATGCGTCCTCGCTGGTCTGATGCTGATTGCCAATGTCCGCGCCCAGAATGCGGAGGAGGCGAAACTGTCTCCGGACCGGATCGCGGCCGCCAACGAGCTGGCGGCCACATACTTCCAAAACCATTCCATTGACACGGCGGACGCGACGGCCGTCGCCGCCATCCGTGACGCCTTTCTCAGGAAATGCAAGAACCTCCCGGCTGTCCCGAAAACCGCCGCCGTCAATCTGGACGTCGCGTTGAAGGACAAGGATAAGTTCTTGGAAGAGAGGATGGAACGCGCCATTCCGATTCCGTCCGCAGAAGAATTGCAGGCGGAGGCGGAAGCCAAATTCCCGCTCTACAAGCTGGGCGAAAAGGTGAAAGTCACCTACAAGAGCCCCAACAAGGACATCCCGAACATGTACGAAGGGTACTATCGCGGCACGGCCGGCCCTTATATCAAAATCGGCAGCTTCCCGATCCGTATTCAGGATATGCGTGAAGTCGAAGGCAACGAGGCCGAAATCCTGAAGTTCGACCCGCAGGCCACGGAAGTCAAACGCCGCGAATACATCCGCGACAAGAAGGCAGAGCTCAACGACAAACGCGCGACGTTCCTCAAAGAGCAGCGCGGCGTCTCCACCATCCAGCTCATCGACGACACCGTGGACGCCAACGAAGCGGCCGGTTACACCTATCTGCGCGGCGAATGGATGACGGCAGACCAGGTCCTGGAGCATGCCGTCGCCCGCGCAAAGCAGAAGATCCGCAACGCGGCCAAGGTGAACGAACAGAAACAGCTCGCCGCGCAGCGCAACATCCTGGACGAGCAGATCGAATCCATCGCCTTGAACGCGACCATCCTGCCGCAGGGCGAACGCATCAATCCCGCCAGCCTCATCGCCAAGCAGGAAGCCGCCCGCAAAGCCCGTGAAGAGGCTTTGGAGTTAAAGCGGAAAGCCGCCGAAGAAGCCAAGGCCAAGCAGCTTGCCGCAGAAGAAAAGGCGCGTCAGGCCGAAAAGGAAAAGGAACTCGCGGAAGCCAAGAAGCTCGCAGACGAACAAGCCGCGATCGAAGCGGAAAAACGCCAGAAAGACAACGAGAAGCTCAACGAAATGGCCAAGGAGATGGCCCGTGCCGAAGAGCTGAAGAAAATGCAGATGAAGAGCCTCATGCGGGTGGTCATCGCCGTCTGCGTCTTCCTTGTCTTCGTCATCGTCGCCGCCGCCATCATGGTCTGGCACAAGACGCAGAAGAAAGACCCGTTCAAGAAATACTTCGAAGGCAAAGGCCAGCTGCAGAAGGACTTCTGGGCCGCCGCATCCGCCGATCCGGACAATTTCAAATATGTCGCCTACATGTTCCCCGACCTGAAGGAAGCGACGGCCGCCCTCGGCAAGCTGTCCTACTTCAACATCGGCCCGGGCGGCGATCTGAAGTGCGTAAGAGACCTCCGCTACGGTGCCTACCCGCATCTGGACGGCGCCGTCTGCTTCGTCGGCGGCACGAAATTCACCTACGCCTTGTGGAAGGAAGCCTCCATCGTTCTGCCCGAACTGCCGAACGCATCCTATTTCAAAGTCTCCACCGAACCGAAGGTCCTCCTCGAACTGCCCAACTTGGAACAGCTCTCCGAAACGGAAAACCTCCATATCGAAAGCCTCGGCTTCGAAGATATCGCAGGCGAAAACGGCGAATTCAACCGCGTCTTCAAATACAAGACGGACACGCTGGAAGCCGCCCGCCACTTCCTCGACACCATCGAAGTCAAGGAAGCCGGTATCATCATCCATATCGAGACGAACGAAGGCATCATCGGAAAGGACGAAAACGGCGTCTTCTCCATCGACGCATAATCCGAACCAGCCTCGAAGAGGCGTCATACAAAAAGAGCGGTTGCATCACTCCCCAAAAGGTCTGCAACCGCTCTTTTTTTGTGCAGCGGTGTGGCGGCGGTGTGGCGGCGGCGTCCCGCCGTCGCTATATCACGTCTATTTCGGCACTTATGCCGATACTTTTGAAAATGCCTTTTTGCCCAATTTTCTATAACATGCTGGAAATAATGGACATGATTTCAAATATCCATTATGACTTTCCATGATTTCTTATGATTCTTTATGATAATATATGATTCTCTATGATAATCAAAGGAATTTTCTTGAATATTCATTTTGCCATGCTATAGTCTGATTTTGTCAAGTGATTCATTTGTTATTCTGTAAAATTGGATTATACTATAAACAGTCGGTGGATTCATGGGCAGAAAAGACATGGCTGCAAAGGCGCTGATGAGACGCAGCGACGCATTCGCGGACGCGTTCAATACGCTGTTCCGGCGGGCGGGGTTCTCCGTGGACGCGGGGAGCCTGGTGGAGAGGAACCCGGAGACGGTCGTGCCGGTTGGCTGGCGGCGGAGCGGGTGGATGGCCCGCGTGAACGATCTCGTCAACGAGGGGATCGTGCGCCGCCTTGGGGGCACCGACTGCGTGCTGCTGTGCCTCGAGAACCAGTCGGAAGTGGCGCTGGACATGCCGCTGAGGAACCTGCTTTCGGCGGGCGGCCGGTGGGAGGTCTGCCGGGAAATGCAGGAGGAGAAGAATCAAGCGGAGGGGAGGCTGAAGGACGGCGCGGAGTTCCTTTCGGGGCTTCGCCGCGGCGAGCTGCTGCCGCCGGTCGTCGTGCTGGCGCTGTATCTCGGCAAGGAGCCGTGGAGCGGTCCGATGCGCCTCCAGGAGATGGTTGATGTGAGGAACCCCGAGCTTCGCGCGTTCATGGCGGACTGCCCCGCGAACGTCGTGTCGCTCGTCGATCTGGCCGAGGAGACGGTCTGGGGC
>CACYQT010000054.1 GCA_902776645.1 uncultured bacterium
TACTACGCCCAGGAGCGTGGGAGAGCAGCGCGCCGCCGGTCTTCTTCTCCAGGCCCCCAGCCTCTCGACAGAGGCTGGGGGCCTTTTTTTGTGGCTGCGTGCGGGACGGGGCCCATGCGTCTCCATGTGGCACTTTCCATGTTGAGCAGTTTCACAGAATAATCCTAGTTGGTGGAAAGGCGAAATATCTAGAAAACATAGAAGCTTGCAGTATATTATTATTCCAAATTTTGGAGAGGTGATTGGTTTTTGTTTTTAGGAGTATTGTAAAATGTCACCGAAAAAAGTACTGACAGTTGCTGGTTCTGATTGCAGTGGAGGAGCTGGCATTCAAGCGGATTTGAAGACATTCCAGGAACGTGACGTCTATGGCATGGTCTCCGTTACATGTCTTGTCGCGATGATTCCGGAAAACTGGCATCATGTCGTGACTCCTGTTGATCCGGACATGATCGAGAAGCAGTTCAAGGCCGTTGCCGAAGGCATCGGCGTCGATGCCGTCAAGACTGGAATGCTGCCGACGGTGGAGATCATCAAACTGGCCGGCGAGCTTCTCGCTGCCGCGAAAATTCCAAAAGTCGTGATTGATCCAGTCATGGTCTGCAAGGGGGCCGGACAGCCGTTGTTCCCCGAAAATACAAAAGCGATGATCGACTATCTTCTGCCGTTGGCGGATGTTGTTACGCCGAACACTTTCGAGGCGGAGCAATTGGCGGGCATGGAAGAGTTCAAGTCTGAAGACGACTTGTTGGAAGCCGCCCGAAAAATCCATGGTCTGGGCGCGAAGAATGTCGTCATCAAGGCGGCCCGGATTTTTGATAATAAAACGGTTGATCTGCTTTATGACGGGACGAATGCGACATGGCTGCGCGGCGAGAAGGTCGGTACGTCATGGACGCATGGAGCCGGATGTTCGTTTTCCGCCTGCATCACGGCGGAGTTGGCCAAAGGCAAATCCGTGGCCGATGCGGTGGCGATGGCGCGTGAATTCGTTCGTTGCGGACTGGAGCATTCCTTCCCGTTGAACCAATTTGTCGGTCCGATCTACCATAAGGCTTTGTCCAAATACAATCCGGTTGTGGCCGGCAAGTGACAATTTGGCGTCATGATGGATACTGAAGATCATCCGATTGACGACGGTTTCGCGGAGCCAGTCCCTTCCGATCCATCCGCCTTCGAGGCGGATGGATTTATCGACACGGCCGACGAGGAGCATATCCGCCGTGAGAAGGCGAAAGCCCGTGAAATGCGCCATTCCCAGTGGTGGAAAAACGAATGCGGGCGTGGCGTGTGCTATTATTGCAAGCGTCGTTTTCCGCCGAAGGAGCTGACCATGGACCATATCGTGCCGATTATCCGTGGCGGTTTCACGAGAAAAGGCAATGTGGTTCCTTGCTGCAAGGAATGCAACAACAAGAAGAAATACATGCTGCCGATAGAATGGCAGGAGTACATGGACAGTTTGAAATAATCATCCTATACAAGGAGAAGAAAGATGTCAGACATGAAAGTTGCGATCATCGGACTTGATACAAGCCATAGCGTGGCGATGCCGAAACTCATGAACGATCCTGCATGCGAACCGGACATGAAGGTCTCCGGTTTGAAGGCGGTGACCTGCCTGCGTTTTGAGACGCCGTTCCAGGGCAAGGAAGGGTTGGACAACCGCCAGGCCCAGTTGGAAGGCTGGGGCGTGAAGGTCACACTTGATTTTGACGAGGCGATTGCGGATTGCGACGCCATCATGATGGAAATCAACGATCCTGCCTATCATCTGGATTATTTCAAACGTCTTGCGAATCTTGGCAAGCCGATATTCCTGGACAAGCCAATGGCCGCGAACGTCGCGGAAAGCCGTGAAATCATGGATTTGGCGCGACGTTACGGAACACGTGTGTGGTCTGGCTCCAGCCTGCCGTTTTCGCCGGCGATCAAGGCCGCGATGGAGAAGACGAACGGGCAGCCCGTCGTCATCGGCAGCTGCTTTGGCGCGATGGGCACGGCTCCGGCCGGCGATTCGCTGATCTGGTACGGTGTCCATAGCTTCGAGATGTTGCAACGGCTCATGGGGACGGGCGCGAAACTTGTCCGTTCCATTGACAATGACGTGAGCATTGTGACATCCGTCGATTACGCGGATGGTCGTCGTGGCGTGATTGAATCCATTCGCGGCATGTGGGCGTATGGCGGCCGTATCCAGACGAAGAACCAAGTCCAGTTCTTCAGTGTCGATTCAAGCCGTCTGTATCATGATTTGCTGTTGGAAGTGAAGGCTTTCTTCGACGGTGCCGAGGCACCAGTGCCGATGGAACAGACGTTCGAAGGCATGGCGATGATGGAGGCGGCGCGCAAGTCGATTGAAACGGGCCGCGCGGTCGAAGTGGAAACATTGTAAGAAAGGCGTTGCGGCATGGGAATGCGCGAGCAGTTGCTGTCGCTTGTCGTGAAGACGAGCATTGATTTGCCTCATGATGTCGAAACGGCCTTGGAGAGGGCGTTGACGTTGTCGGAGAACGGTTCGGGCGAGGCGTCGGCATTGCGGACAATGTTGTCGAATGCCGCGATGGCTCGGGAGAAACGTATGCCGATCTGCCAGGACACCGGGACGCTGATGTTCGTGGTGGAGGCATCTTCGACATTGAAACGCAAAGCCTTCCAGGAGGCCGCCGAATGGGCGGTCGCGGAGGCGACGCGTCTTGGCGTTCTGCGGCAGAACTGCGTCAATTCCCTGACAGGAAAGAACACGGGGAACAATCTGGGCGTCGGCAGCCCTGTCGTCCATTGGCATGAAACGGACGGGGCTGTTTCCCGTGTGACGTTGATGCTGAAGGGGGGCGGAAGCGAGAACATGGGCATCCAGTACAGTCTTCCGGATTCGACGTTGGGGGCGGGGCGCAATCTGGAGGGAGTCCGCCGTTGTGTTCTCGACGCCGTGCATCGTGCGCAAGGCCAGGGGTGTGCTCCGGGAATTCTAGGCGTATGCATTGGCGGCGATCGCGCGACTGGTTATGTCGAAAGCAAATTGCAGTTGCTTCGGAAAATCGGTGAGCGGAGCCCCGAGCCTGAATTGGCGGAATTGGAGGAACGGTTGCTGAAGGAGGCGAACAGCCTCGGCATTGGCGCGATGGGCTTCGGCGGCAGGACAACGTTGCTGGATGTTTTCATCGGCTGGCGTTGCCGTTTGCCTGCATCCTATTTTGTGAGCATTTCCTACATGTGCTGGTGCTGCCGGCGACAAACGATGGAGTTGACGGAAGATTAAGACGGAAGAGGAACGGATATGAAGTCGAAGATCGTATTGGTTGGCATAGGCGGTTACGGCGGGCAGTATGTCATGGCGCTGACGAACTGGAAAGGCGACCGTGACTGGGAGGTCGTCGGCATTGTGGATCCCATGGCGGAGAAGGCGCAGCGCCGCACGGAGGCGTTGGCTCTTTGCAATCGCGTGTACAAGACTTTGGACGAGTTTTACGCGGAACAGCAGGCCGATCTGGCCGTGATCGCGTCGCCGATCCAGTATCATTGCGCACAGACTTGCGCCGCATTGGCACATGGCACGAACGTGTTGTGCGAGAAACCGATTTGCGCAGTCATCCAGCAGGCGTATGAAATGATCGAAGCACGTGACAAGAGCAACGGGAAGTTCGTGGCGATTGGCTACCAGTGGTCTTTCAGCCCACAGATGCAAGCTTTGAAAGCGGACATCTTGTCTGGAATGTATGGAGCTCCAAAACGATTGAAGACCATTGCGTTATGGCCACGGACCGACACGTATTACGGTCGGAACAACTGGGCCGGCGGTCTGAAAAGCGCCAACGGCGACTGGATTCTGGACAGTCCCGTGAATAATGCGACGGCGCACTACCTTCACAACATGCTGTATGTGACGGGGCCGGCCGTCGATCGTTCGGCGACGCCTGTGTCGGTGCAGGCGGAATTGTACCGCGCGAATCCCATCACGAACTACGATACGGCCGCGTTGCGCGTCATGACGGACAATGGCGCAGAGATTCTGTTCTACACGACGCATGCCGTCAGCCGTCTGCGTGGGCCGGAATTCGTGTATGAATTTGAAAAAGGCACCGTTTATTATGATACGCGCAAGCGTCGTATGTGGTCTGTGATGAACGACGGCGCCGTGAAGGAATACGGCAATCCGCATCAGGGCGTCGAATTCAAGCTTGGGAATTCCATCAAGGCGTCGCTGGGCGAAGGCGGCATTGTCTGCGGGCCGGAGGCGGCGATGATGCACACGCTCTGCATGAACGGCGCGCAGGAATCCGTGCCGTCCGTGGGGGAATTCCCATGGCGCGACGTTTACAAGGCCGGTGCTCCAGGAAGTCAAGTCCGTGTCATGACGGGACTTGCAGAGCAGATGGAAGGCGCCTACGACGCCAATCTGCTACCAGGAGAATACCAGCCGATGCCATGGACGCAGGTTGGAAGGAAGGTCTCATTGAAGGACTATAAGTCCTTCAATGGCTAGTGGCTAGTGGCTAGTGGCTAGTAGGAAACTATCCGTTGACGACATTGATTGGCGCGCCTTCGGCGAACGCCTTGATGTTGTTGACGAGTACGTCCACGAGGCGGCCTTTCGCTTCCGCCGTCGCCCACGCGAGATGCGGGGTGATGAAGCAGTTTTTGGCGGTAAGGAGCGGATTGTCCGCCTTCGGCGGTTCGGTGGAGAGCGTGTCGGCGGCCGCTCCGGCGATGCGGCCTGTGTTCAACGCGTCCGCCAAGGCTGCTTCATCGACGACAGGGCCGCGGCTTGTGTTGATGAGAAAGGCCGTCTGTTTCATCATGGCGAGCTTTTCCGCGTTGACGAGCTTTTCCGTCTGCGGCGTCAAGGGACAGTGCAATGTGATGAAGTCGCTTTCTTGGAATAACTTATCAACAGCGACCTGCCTGATGTAATCTGGAACGTCCGTTTTCTCCGTGCGTGAATGCGCAAGAATCTCCATGCCGAAGGCATGGGCGATTTCCGCCACTTTCCGTCCGATCCGCCCAAGCCCGACAATGCCGATGGTTTTATGCGCAAGTTCGTGCAGCGGCGTAACTTGAAAATAGAAGAAAGGGCAGTTCGTCCAGCCGCCTTGATGGACGGCCTCCGAATGCTTCGCGACGTTCATGGCGTGTTCCAGAATGAATGCGAAGACCGTCTGCGCGACGGAATCGGTGCTGTAGGCGGGCACGTTGGTGACGACGATGCCGCGCCGTGATGTCTCCGCCGTATCAATGACGTTGTAACCTGTCGCCGCGACGCCAATGTATTTCAGGCATGGCAGCAGCGGGAGGTTCTCCTTGTTGAACTTTACCTTATTTGTTATAATGAGATCCGCGTCTTTTGCGCGTTCGATCAGTTCCTCCTGCGTCGTGCTTTTATAGAAGGCGATTTCCGAGACATACGGCTTGATGCGGGCGAGATCTTCTTCCGGCGTGTCCTGCCAAAAGCCATCCGTGATGACGAGTTTTTTGAATTTCTGCATGGCGTTTTTTCCTTTTATGCGTCACATAGATTGAATATGCATACCTATAATATTCTCTATGGTGTGTAAAAAACGAGTTTTCTGTGTCAAAAAGTCAGAAGAAGCGTGCCAAAACGTCACACTTGGCTCAATGGAAAGAGAAAAATGGCATTTTTCTGGGCATTCCAAAAAGTTGGCACGGCATCTGCTAATAGTCAATTGTTCTGCGAAGAACTTAAAAGAAACAAGAAACCATAAACAATAAAAAAGGAGTTGAAGATTATGTGGAAAACGACAGGTACATTACTTTGGGATCCGTGGCGTGAACTGATGAGCGCTGGCAATGGTTTTGATGAACTTCTGAACGGATTGGTTGGCAGACGCGGTGAGTTCCCGCCGACCAACGTCTGGATGGATGAACACAAGATCGAGTTCGCATTCGAACTGCCGGGCATGAAGGCGGAGAACCTTGAAGTGACGGCGAAACACGATACTTTGACCATCAAAGGCAAACGTGAGGAAGAGACGGTGCCGGACGGCGCGATGTTCCTGCGTCAAGAACGCGGGGCAGGTTACTTCTCCCGTAGCTTCTCGCTGCCGTTCAAGGTCGATTCGGAACGCGTCGAAGCCCGCTATCTGAACGGCATTCTGAAAGTCACGTTGCCGAAAGCGACGGATGTCATGCCGAAGAAGATCAATGTCATCAACGGCTGATTAAAGAAGAATTGTAAAAGAATAATAAAAAAGGAGATATGATTATGTCAGAACAAATTGAAAAGAAAAATACGGAAAAGAACGATATCCCCGTTGTGACCCCGAAAGTCGATATCATGGAAACAGAATCGATCGTGTATCTGGTTGCCGAGATGCCGGGTGTGAACGAAAAGAATGTCGATATTGATTTGCAAGGCAACAACTTGACCATCCGCGGCAGTACTGTGAGCGAAGGCGGAACCGAACCGACACGGTCCGAGTTCTATCCTGAGAAGGCGTACGAACGCCAGTTCACGTTGGGCAACAGCATTGATCTGGCCAATATCAGCGCGAACATGAAGGACGGTGTCCTGCGGCTGACCCTTCCGAAAGTGAAGGAACTGGCCCCGAGGAAGATCGAAGTCAAATGCTGCTAAGGCATGTTGAATGAATGAAAGCGCGGCGCGTGGAAACTTTCCATGCGCCGCGCTTTTTTTGTGCAACTGTCAGATTTCGAAGAACATGATGCGGGCGGCCGTTCCGGAGCTGGCCGCATTGTGCTTTTCAGAAATGGTGATTTTGACGGTGTGCGGGACGGTCTTGTCAAGCCCTTCCGCAAAGACGACGGAGTAGGGGTAATGGAGGCCGGCGCTGTAGGGATGGTAGAGATCGAAATCCTTTGGCGGCTGGTTGTCAATGGAGACTTGCAGGATGCCTGCGTCCGGTCCGGCCAGAAGGAAGACGCCGATGCGCGAGCTTTGGAAAGAAAGCGTCAGCGTGGCGCCGGGCTTGGTCGCATGGATCATCGGATAGTCGGCGAACGTCTTGCGGAAGTTGCCGCGGATGGACGGCCAATCGGGCTGGCCAAGTGTCCAGTCGGCATCCGCCTGAGCTTTGTCTGGCGTCACAAGTCCTGCGTCTTCAAGGTTTAAGGAGTCCATTGGAGGGGGCAGCTGACCACGCGTCGTCAGCTGCGCAACAGGATTGCGCAGTTGGGCATCAAGCAGGCAGGCGACATCGTCGCCGTAGATGGCGGCGCCGAACGGCGCGGGATGGACGCCGCCGAATTTCTTCCAGTCGAATTCGCCATGTTGCATGCGTTGCTGGACATCGGCCGCGAAATTGATGGACGGGATGTGATAGTGTTCGGCGACGGCCTCATGTGCGGTGATTTCATGGGGGACGACACCTGGCTGGCGTGTGTTGTCATAGGCGACCGGTGCCTTGTCGATAGTGACGGAGCCTTTCGCGTAGTTTGCGAGATGGGATTCGTTGGCGCTGTAGAGGAAGACGATGTCGCAGTTGGGACTATGTTTAAGTGATTGGCGGACAATTCCTTCCATGGCCCGTTGCGATCTGGCCGCCGGAAAGTGCCCGTCCTGGTTGTCGTTGACGGCGAATTCCACGAAAAGCAAATCCAGCTGGCCTTGAGGGACTTTAGAAAGGATATCCTTCTGAAGCCTGAAAGCCCCTGTGTCCGAACATGTCGAACTGATTCCCGCGTTGATGAAACGGAATTGGCAGGACGGATAAAGCGCCTTGAGTTTTTCCTCTATGAGTCTTGTATAGCCGTTCATTTCCGTGATGGAACCGCCGAGGAAGGCGACATGGGCGGTGGTCTTGGAACGGAACGCCTGGCAGGAGAGGGCGAGGCTGCCGCCATGCAGACGGATGAAATCATTTTCACCGATGCTGTTGGCTTTCAGGAAGTTGGCGATGACGGACGGATCCTTGAGACTGTGGGGATGGTGTTCGCAGTCATGCTTGGCGATGACGCGGATGGGGCCGCCGAGCTTCCTGTAGCGATCGGCCAGAATGACGGTGTTTTCGACCATCGGGACGACGGAATCCGCCGCGCCGCAGACGGACAGGACGGGAACCTTTTGCTTTGCAAGCGGTTCCAGATTGTCGAACGGCTGGTCGGCATAGACGGCGGCCTGTTCGGCGGTAAGATTGTAGGCCTTCAGACATTGGGCGGCGTCTCCGGGCGTGTTCTTGTTCGGGGCGAGCGGCCATGATTTGAAGTCGCAGACTGGCGCGTCCGCGTAGATGGCGGCGACTTTTTCCGGATTCTGCTTGGCCCAATTAAAAATGATGAGACCGCCACGGCTCATGCCTTCCAACACGGGACGTGGTGAAAGCTGAAGTTCCTTTACCAGAAAGTCATAGAATAAATTCCAACGCGCGACGGCGGATGGCGCGCCGAACAGCCCGGCGACGTCGTGGTAGACCAATACGAATCCGTCATTGAGGAGCGCGACGTCGGTTTGCGGCTCGTGTCCGAAGAATCTCGCGCGCCATATCCACGGGCGGGCCGGATGGCATTTCTTTGGCGTGACGATGATGGATGGAACGCCGTTGTATTTGAAATCAAAGCGGTTGAAACCATGGAAATCGGATTTCGAGACGGGCTGCGGCAGTTTTGCCGTGATATCGTCAATGGCGTCCGCGGCGACGGCGGAAGTGCAGAGGGCGGTTGTCACGAGGATGGGGAGGATATGGTTCATGGTCTGTCCTGTTTGTTTTTGTGGGCATGTTTGGGTGAAGCGGGATGTCTTTTAATAAATAATGTAAAGAAAAATTGATGAAAAACTACAATTGGCGTGGAAAAAATGCATGAAAAGGAGAAAAAAACAAAAAATAAGGATGGCCGAAGTGGCGAAACGGAAAGATGCATGTATATTAAGAGTCATAACGCCAAGGCGTGGTAGCCAAGTGGTAAGGCAAGGGTCTGCAAAACCCTCATTCACCGGTCCGAATCCGGTCCACGCCTCCAACCTTAAAATCAATCATATACGGTACAAGTATATGTAATTCAATAAGAAATTCCATTCACTTTGATTGATGCAAAGGATGGATTTTTTTTTTATTCCCGTGGCGTGGGGAAGCGCAAGGCGCAAAAAGGAATTTGAGCAGATTTTGGATTAGTCGATGGGCAAGAAGCTGACAGATTTTGATGATTTTGACGATGATGTCGTCATAGACAAGAAGCTGAAGCGCAAATTGGCGCGGCAGGCCGCGCGTGAGGAGCAGCAACAGCAGCAGCATTCTGTCCAGACGGAGCAGGACGACACGATGAGTCGTGTGGCGTTGTTGTGCCAGGAGAACCGTTGGCGGGAGGCCGTGTTGCTGTGCAAGCAGTCGTTGGCCGAGGCGGAGGAGAAGGGTGAAAGCGATCTGGTGCTCCCCCTTCAGATGGCCCTGCCGAAACTGGAGTATTCTTTGCGTCGTCAAATGGTTGCGGCGCTTGTCAATGGTATGAAGAACATGAAGATGGAATAGGAGACTCGCCTGGATGTTGGAGAACAATGAAAAAATCCAGGGCGTGAACTTGTCGGAAGTATATGGCGTCATGGTGAAGGAACTTCCTTGGTCCGTGATGCTGTCATACATCAACGCGAACGCCAATTTGTTGAAGATGTGTACGATTGGTGGGCATCGTCTGGATCCCAACAAGCGTGAACGTTTTGAGAAGATCATCATCCGTGAGGCGGAGAAGGCTCAGTATTCGGAAGCCGTGTGCAACGGTGTTTTCGCCTCCTGGTATCCTGTGCATAAAGAATTGCATCAGGGGCTTGAGGACTATTTCCATTCGGATGAATACAAGTCCTATCGTGATGGACGCGGCCTCGGCGAGGACGACTATGTGCTTCCGGACGAGAAGATGGACGCGCTTTTCAAGATCGAAGACCTTGGTTTCTGGCGTATCTTGTTGTGCTTCAGCCCGTTGAAGTTCTCCAAGGCTCAGGCGGACAAGATTCTCAACAATCAGGAAGGCAGCGCCGAACTGGTTGAGAAGATGAAGAAGCAGGAGGCGACGATCGCCGAACTGACCCGTAAGAACGAACAGTTGGCCGCCGAGGCCGAACGTCTTCGCGCGAAGCAGAGTTCGGACAGCTCCGAAATCCAGGAGCTTAAACGGCAGAACCGCCAGCTCCGCACGGATGGCGACCAGCTTCAGCTTCGCCTGGACAGCATGCAGGCGGAGAACCGCCACATCTCGCAGCAGGTTTCCGCTGCGAATGACAAGCAGCAGGAATTTGAAAAGCAGTTGCGCGATGAAACGCAGCGCACGGTGGCCCGCATCCAGAATGAACTGGATCGCGTGACGAAGGAGCTCCAGAGCTGGCAGAGCCGCTATGAAGAGCAGAAGTTCGCGAACCGCCAGCTGGAAGAGGGCAAGACCGCGGCGGACAAGGCGCGTGACCAAGTGATGGCCGAAAAAGCGGAACTGGAGAAGGAACTTTCCGAAAGCCAAGGCTTTGCGGATACGATTCTCAGCCGTATCGATTGGCCGCACGTCGGCGCGGCGATGAAAATCACGCCGACGGTCCGCAAGAATCTGAACAGCCTTCTGAAGAAGCTGAATTACGAAGAGGACCGCACGCTGACCATCGAAGGGACGCTTCCGGAATTCTGGAGCAGTCTGGCGGCCGGTGATGCGGCGTTGATCAAGAAACTGGCCAACAGCTCGATGGAGGAGCTTGCTTCCGGCGATATCAACGGCTATTGGCAGGAAGTCGGCAACCAGTTCAAGGATGTCCTCCAGAATCTGGAAGCCCGCCAGGCGTTGCTGACCGTCCTTCAGGATCTGTTCTTCCAGACGCTGGAGATGAGCGATCTGGACGTCAGCAAGATTCCAAGCAAGTCAAAGGCGAAGAAAAAAGAGTGAAACACGCCTTGATTTTCAAGGAACGTGATTGACAAATCAAAAAGACGCAATACATTTAATAATGTGTTGATTTTCATGTGCGACTAGCTCAGTTTGGTTAGAGCGCTACCTTGACACGGTAGAGGTCGGCGATTCGAGTTCGCCGTCGCACACCATTATAGAGCTTCCGACTGATTCCAGTCGGAAGCTTTTTTGTGTCTTTCACAGGTGTGGATGAAGCTGTTGTCAAGAATCCGTGAGAAAAAAATCATCTGTCGCTTTACTTTATAGATTATGGTATATAAATTAAAGTTCGACAGAGTTTCTTACCATTCATTAACAAGAGAGAATCGAACATGAAAGACGACATCAGCCGCCGGGTTGAGCAGTTCATCACGGAAGAACAGCAGTTCCATTTGGGGTTCCTGCCGACCGAGCAGTCGAATCCGCTGACCAAGAGCCTTAGCTCCGATTATGCTGAAGATACGAAAAAAGGTGTCCGCACGCTGCAACGCGTGGATCGCGAAGTGCTGAAAATGGCACGGCGGATCTTCCAGTCGCCGCAATATAAGAAGTTGTATGACAGCACGTATTCGACCATCATGAACGGCGGGCGGATCATCTACTCCGGCTGCGGCGCGACAGGGCGTCTGTCCATCATGGTGGAATGCATGTGGCGGGAAGCCTGCGCGAAGAATCCGTCCGTCGCAAAGTATGCCAATCAAGTGGAATCCATCATGACGGGCGGCGACTATGCGTTGGTGAAATCGGTTGAATTCTTTGAAGACTACGCGGTGTTCGGGCGTCGTCAGGTCCAGGAGGCGAACATGGGGCCGAAGGACATGCTGGTGGCGATCACGGAAGGCGGCGAGACGTCGTCTGTCTTGGGAACGGTCGCGGAAGCGTTGGACCGCGGCTGCGCGGTTTTCCTGCTGTTCAACAATCCGGCGGATTTGCTGGCGGAGCATTTGGAACGTTCGCGCAAGGCGATTGAAGATCCGCGTGTGACGGTGTTGGATTTGTATTGCGGCCCGATGGGACTGGCCGGTTCGACGCGTATGCAAGCGACGACGTCCGAACAACTTGTCGCTGGCGCCGCGTTAGAGGCGACCATGCAGCGGCTGCTTGGTCTGCCTGAACGCGACTACGTCGTTGATTTCGAAAAAATGCTGGATTCGCTGGAGACGGAGCAATCCGTCGAGACGATTGCGGCATACACGGAATTCGAGGCGGGCATCTATCGTGAAAAGGGCAAGCTGACGTATTTCGCGGATGATTTCCTGCTGGATATCTTCACGGATACGACGGAGCGGTCGCCGACGTTCATGCTGCCGCCGTTCCGCAAATGCGACGACAAAGTGTCGCCGCAACCCTGGACGTTTGTGAAAAATCCGTTGTGCTCCACGCCGGAAGTGTGGGATCGCGGCATGCATCGCGCGTTGCGCTGCCTGGCATGGACGCCCGCCGACTACGAGGCGATGGGCACGTCGGACAAGATCGGCAACAATCCGCCGAAGATTTCCGCTCCCGAACTGCTGAAATTCATGGTCGGCCAAGAGAACGTCGAAGAACGTTGGGATAGTGGAAAAGACGCCGCCGTTTTGGTGGAACTCGCTCATAATGAAAAACTTGAAGCGGCGTTTGCGGAACTCGCGCCGAAATTCGCGCATCAGGCGAAACTGACGTTGAACACGGATTTGCCGAATGCGTTTTCCGTCGATGCGTTTTGCGACGGCGGCGCGTTGGAACTGATGCGCCATTTGGCGTTGAAGCTTGTTCTAAATAACGTGTCCACAGGCACGATGGCGGTTTTGGGCCGCGTCACCGGCAACTGGATGAGCTGGGTCGATTGCACGAACAAAAAACTGCTGGACCGCGGGGCGCGTCTGCTGGTGGAAATCGGAAAGATCGATTATCGGACGGCGTTGAGCCTGCTGTTCGAGGCGATGGACCATCTGAAGGAGACGCGTGGCGAGAAGCCGTCCCCCGTGCAGGTCGCATTGCAGTGGTTGCAACGTCCGAAAGTCAACTCGCTGAAGGAGTTCCAGAAAGAGCTGAAGCCTGGTTGGCTCATGATGACGGGGCCGGAGAATCCGTCCGCCGTGACACCTGCGGATATGAAATCGCATGAATGCGTTTATGCGGCGGATGACATGTTCGCCGTGGAGGTATGGCATGGCCATGCCGTTCTTGGAGACGATTTCACCGTCCGCGTCGAATGGCAGCAGACGGAAGACGGACGCTTCGCGGGACGGCTGTCCTACAGCGGAATGACGGGGAAGACGTTCATCACGGAAATCCAGTTCCCGTTGCTCGCGGTCAGTTTCGACGTTGATTCGAAGATTGTCACGGGCGAATGGGACATGGGCTTCATGTTCGACGCGAAAATCATCACGGCGGGGCAGTATGATATCAAGCGGACGATGGAATCGATGCAGTTCGGCGCCATCCTGCGGCCGCATGGGCAGAGCGTCTATTACGATTTCCGCGATCCGGAATGGAACTTGAAACAAGTACGATTGGCGTTGTCGAAAGACCGCGTCATGACGGTCGGCGGCGTGTATCTCTGCCCGCAGGGCGACGCGCCGTCTACGGAAGGCGGCGTGCCGTACGAGTGCGGCGTGAAGCTGTTTGAAGGCGGCTGGTATCAGGCCGCTCAGATCTACCGCCCATGGGCGCTGAAGCAGAGCTGGGTGACGAACCGTCCGAAAGACAACCCATTGAAGGACATTGACTTGTGGTTCTGGAACCGCGGTTTGATAAAGGATGTTCTGCCGCCGGTCGAGCAGGTGAAAAAAGACTGCCCGGAGGCGAAACTCGCGTTGGACTGGTATTGGTGGCATACGAATCCGTACGACACGGATTATCCGTTCTTCTGGCCGCCGCGCGAAGGCGAGGAGGCGTTCCGCGCCGCCGTGAAGCGGATGACGGATCAGGGTGTCTATACGCAGGTCTATGTCAACGGCGTCTGCTGGGACTGCGACGCGGATACATGGACGCAGGGCGGCGACAGCGGCGCCGTGAAACTGCCGGACGGTTCGCTGCGGGCCCATGCCTTCAACAAATACAACAACCACCGTCTGGCGTGGATGTGCGGCGAGGCGCCGAAACACCATGACAAGATTTCCGAACTGCTCGGCCATCTGCACGACTGCGGCCTGTCCGGCCAGTATCTGGACATGATCGGCTGCGCGACATACGGGCCGTGCTTCAATCCGGAGCACAAGCATCCGAAAGGCGGCGGCCACTACATGCGCGACGGATACCGCAAGATGCTGCAACGGTTGAAAGACGAATATCCGGACTATCCGCTGACGACGGAGACCGCGAACGAGGCCTATATGGATTTGACTGACGGCGGCATCATCTGCACGAGCGCGTCTATCGAGCACATGGGCAATTCGCAGCGGGAGATGATTCCTTTGTTCAGCGCCGTTTATCACGGATCATTCGCATTGTTCGGTACTTACGCGCATCCGGACGGCATCCCCCCATGGGATCCGAAATGGCCGTCTGAAGACAAATGGCCGGAGGAAAAGGACTGGAACAGCCTGTATCCGGACCAGTTCTTCGTGGAAATGGCGCGGGCGGTCGTGTGGGGCTGCCAGCCGATGGTGTGCCATCTGCGTCCCGCCGTCTACACGGAGCCGAAGTACCGCGACGTCTATCAGTTCATCGTCGATACGGCGAAATTCTACCATGACCACAAGGACTTCCTGTTCGACGGCACACTGATGTCGCCCGACGGCTTCAGCTGCGATGAAAAGGAAGTGAGCTTCCTGTCGCGGATGATTTTCACGAAGCAGGCGGAGGCGCATGTCATCACGAAGACGCTGCCGTGCGTGCTGCATGGCCATTGGCGGAATCCGAAAGGCGAATACGCGTTGATTCTGGCGAACTACACGGCTGATCCGCAGCCGTGGAGCTTCCGCGGGAAGAGCGGCGTGATCGCCGCGCACTCATATGAGTGCGTGAAGCTTTAGTGGTTAGTCGGGAGGGCTGCGCTCCAGCGCGGCCTTAATGGTTAGTTTTTAGTGGTTAGTGGTATGGAAAACTTCTACACACGCCTTTGCAAGAATTGCGGTTCAGCTCTGGTATTCGACCCGCAAAAGCAGAAGCTTGTCTGTCCCGCTTGCGGAACGGAATACGAAGCCGATGAAATGAAGGGCGAAAACGTCGTCGAACTGGATCTGATGGATACGCTGAAGGCGATCGAACAGTACAATGAAGACGACGACAAGCTGGTCGTCCACTGCCCGAACTGCGGCGCCGACAGCGAGTTTCCCGCGAACGTCGTGGCGACGCACTGTCAATATTGCGGCACGCCGCTGACGGGATCCACGCTGAGCCAGCGGACGCTTCGCCCGCAGGGGATCGTGCCGTTCGCCATCTCGCATGACGCGGCCGTCATGGCGTTCCGCAAGTGGCTGCAAAGCCTGTGGTTCCTGCCGAACAAGGCGAAGAAGCTGAAGCTTGAGGAGACCATGCAGGGCGTCTACCGGCCGTTGTGGACCTTCGATTTCAAGACGACGACCCGCTACACGGGCGAACGCGGCGAATACTACTACGTGACGAAGACGCGCCGCGTCAACGGCAAGACGGAGACCTACCGCGAGCGGAAGACGCGTTGGTATCCGGCCGCCGGAACGGTGCATGTCGCGTTCGACGACATTCTCGTGCCGGCGAGCAACCGCATGTCGAAAGCGCTTCAGGAGGAATGCCGCTGGAATCTGGAGAACGCCGTGGACTATTCGGAGGACATGATACGCGGCTTCGACGAAGAGAGCTACGACGTCAGGCTGCGGCCGGCCTTCGAGGAGTCGCAGGAGAAGGCGAAGCCTCAGATTCAGAGCGCCATCAGGCGGGACATCGGCGGCGACGAACAGCGGATCAGCAGCATGGACACGTCCTATGCGGATTTGAGCTACAAGCTGCTGTTGGTGCCGTACTGGTCCGCCACGTATCGTTTCAAAGGAAAACCTTATACTTATATTGTGAACGGCCAGACCGGCGTGGCGCATGGCGAACGGCCGTGGAGCGTCGTCAAAATCACGTTCCTTGTCTTGTTCATTTTGGCAATTGTCATCGGATTGTATATGATGTTAGGTCAGTAACCACAAGGAGGCAAACATGGGCATCATGAATTTCATCAAGAACCAGTTGATCGACATCGTCGAATGGCCGGAGGAGACGCCTGGCGTGCTCGTCCACCGTTTCGAACGGGCGGGCAACGAAATCAAACGCGGCGCGAAACTGGTCGTGCGGCCTGGTCAATCCGCCGTTTTCGTGAACGAAGGGCAGATTGCGGACAAGTTCGAGCCGGGCACCTATTCGCTTGAAACCAAGAACCTTCCGATTTTGACGACGATTCTCTCGTTGCCGTACGGCTTCAATTCGTGGCACAAGGCGGAAGTGTATTTCATCAAGCGGACGGAGCAGCTGGACCGCAAGTGGGGCACCGCGCAGCCGATCACGATGCGCGACGCGGACTTTGGCCCCCTGCGCATTCGCGCGTTCGGCAACTATTCCTATCGCGTCGGCATGACGGACAACATGTTGCAGCGCTTCGTCGGTGCGAAGAGCGAATTCAAGGCGGAGGAATTGGAAAAGCAGATCCAGCTGAAGAGCGTCTCCGAATTCACGGATACATTGGGCGAACTGCAGATTCCCGCGTTGGATTTGGCTGCGCAGTATAATGAAATCGGCGAGCGTGTCAAACAGAATTTGCAACCAGTGATGAACGACATGGGCTTGGAACTGTTGACGTTTACGGTCGGCAACATTTCGCTGCCGGAAGAAGTGAACGCGGCGATCGACAAGCGTGGCGCGATTGGCGCGTTGGGCGGCATGCAGAGCTACCAGCAGATGAAGGCCGCTGACGCGTTGGGCGACATGGCGAAGAACCAAGGCACTGGCGGTACGATGATGGGCATGATGCTGGGGGGCAATCTGGGCGCGTTTGCGGGCCAGCAGTTCCAGCAGTCGCAGCAGCCGCCGCAACAGCAGATGGCTCCGCCGCCACCGCCGCCGGCCGCCCCATTGTTCTACGTGGCCGTCAACGGCCAGCAGCAGGGGCCGTTCAACATCCAGCAGTTGCAGGGCATGATTCCCGGTGGTGGTTTCGGGCCGAATTCGTTGGTGTGGACGGCCGGCATGAGCGGCTGGGCCGCCGCGAGCACCGTCGCCGCGTTGAGCGGATTGTTCGGTCCCGTCCCGCCGCCGCCACCGCCGCCGATTAAATAAGGTATATTATTGTTATTGATCAAACTATCGCAGAGCAGGACAGAGAACAGGCAGAATGTTGTGGATTCAGAACGACGATTCGTTGAAGACATATTGTGATGCGGCCGCGCAGCGGCCGATTGTCGCCGTGGATACGGAATTCGTTTGGGTGAAGACCTATCATCCGCAACTAGGGCTCGTTCAGCTGTCCTGCGACGGCGGTGAAAACGCCTTGGTGGACCCTCTGGCCATAACGGACAGGGGGCCGCTTAAGGCGTTGCTGGAGAATGAATCCGTCGTGAAAGTCTTCCATGAGGCGGCCAGCGACCTGCCGATCCTGCGCCGCTGGTGCGGCGCGTTGCCGCGGAACATCTTCGACACGCGGATCGCGGCGGGCTTCGTCGGCATGACTGCGAAACTGTCGTTGAAGAATCTTTTGAACAGCCTGCTTGGCGTGGATCTCGCGAAGACGGAGACTCGGACGGACTGGTTGCAGCGTCCGTTGACGCCGCGGCAATTGGAATACGCGGCGGAAGACGTGCAGTACATGCCGAAGGCGTGTGTGCTGCTGAAGGAGAAGCTGGAGGCGTTGGGAAATCTGGCCTTTTTTGAAGCGGAAATGGCCGAATATTCGCAAGAATCGTATTATCATGAACTTGACGAATCGCATGCGTGGATGCGTGTGTCTGGAAACAACATGTTCAACGGCCGCCAGCTGGCGATTTTGAGCGAATTGGCGCGTTGGCGCGAACAGGTGGCGCGTGAGCATGACATCGCACGGCCGCGGATTGTCAGCGACGAACAGATTGTCATGATCGTCCAGTCCATGCCGAGGGATTTGGCGGAGTTGCGCCATCGGACGGGCATGTGGCCACGGACGCTGGAGCGGTATGGCGACGCGATTCTGGCGTGTCTGGAGCGTGGTAAGGCCATTCCTGAAGAGGAATGGCCGAAACGGCGGGTCATGCCGATGGATGTCCGTGTGCTCAAACAGCGTGCGGATCGCGTGCTGTCGTTAATCAAAAAACGTGCGGAAACGAGGCAGATCGATTCCGTTTTGGTCGGAAGCCGCCGTGACGCGGAGTCGTTGGTTCTGGCGGCGGAAGAGAAGGAATGGCCGTTCCATCATCGACTGCTGGACGGATGGCGCAGGGAAGTGCTAGGCGACGTCATCGAGCAGTTGGTGCAGAGCCGTTTCGCGAAGTGATTTGCGAAACAGCTCACTTGAACACTTTGCGGTTGGAGGCGGGCAGGATGTGCAGGGCTTCGCGATATTTCGCGACCGTGCGGCGGGCGACGTTCAGCCCCTGTTCGGCAAGCATGTCCGTCAGCTTCTGGTCGGAATACGGCTTGTCAGGAGGTTCGGATTCAATCAAGGCGGCGAGTTTCTGCTTGATGGCTCCGGCCGCGACATCCTCCCCGTCCGCGCTGCGGTAGCCGGTCGAGAAGAAGAACGAATACGGATAGAGGCCGTAGGGCGTCATGAGATATTTGTTCGCGATGGCGCGGCTGATGGTGGATTCGTTGTATCCGAGCTGCGCGGCGATGTCGGATTGCGTCATGGGATGAAGTTGTTCGGGGCCGTTTTCAAAGAAATCCAACTGAAGCCGCAGGAGGCTGACGGTGACCTGCTTGATCGTGGATTCGCGCTGGCCAATGGCGTTGATCAAGTCGTTCGCGCGGGTTATCTGCTCTTTTAGATAGCCTTTGGCCTCCTTGTCGTTTTTCGAACTCAACGTCTTGTACAGATCCTGATAGTAGGTGTTGACTTCAAGGCGGGGGATGGCGTCGCGGTTCATGACGACCGTCCACTGGCCGTTGATTTTCATGATGGTCGCCTCCGGAACGACGACAGGGGCCGTTTCATCGTCATAGAAGCGGCCGGGCGTCGGCGTCAGTTCGCGGATGCTTGGCAAGGCGTTGTTGACGTCCTGCACGGTGCAGCCGAGCTTGGCGGCGATGGCGGGAATGCGGTTGTTCAGAAGATCGTCGAGGCATTGGTCGACGATTTTCCACGACAGCTCGTACTTTTCGAAATTGCGCTCCAGCTGGATCAGGAGACATTCGCGGAGATCGTGGGCGAGCATGCCCGGCGGTTCGATTTTCTTCTGGAGAAGCGTGACGAATTCATGGACTTTCTCCGTCGCAAGTCCCGTGATGAGCGCAAGTTCACCGTCTGTTGCGGAAAGATAGCCCGTCTTGGGGTCGGTTCTGTCCAGAATGGCCTGCGCCAACTGCTTGAGATCGTTGTCGCGTCCTGCGAATTCAACGACGGCCGTCGAGAAATCGTCATAGGAGTTTTGCGGCTTGGTCAGGGAGGAGAGGAAATATTCGCGGGCCTCTTCCGGGGAGCTTTGATTTTTGGATTTGTCTGATGGGGCGAGATCCATGTCGAAAGACGCGTCGGAAAACGTATCGTAACTGGCGAGTTCCGCGAGGCTTTCGTCTTTTTCAGCCATTTCCGCGGCTTTGTTCTGGTTGTCTTCCAATGACGAATTGGACGCGGAGAAGTCGCCGAAATCGACTTCAGGCCCGTTGGAGACGAGTTCGAGCACGGGATTGATTTGAAGTTCTTCGGCGACTTTCTGCTGGAGTTCCAGATTGGTCGTCTGGAGCAGGCTGAGGCTTTGCAACTGCGAGACGTTGAGCGTCTGAGTCTGCTTAAGTTCCTGGTTCTGAGATGTTGAGAGATTCAGATTCTGCTGCATTTTTTAATGCATAATTCATAATGCATAATGCATAATTATAGCTAAAAGCTAAAAGCCTAAAGCTAAAAGCAAATGCATGTCGCCTACGGCGTAAGGCTTTTTCAATTAACAATTAACAATTAATAATTAACAGTTTTATAGTAAGGGTGTTTGCTTTCAGCTTTAAGCTTGTCTTTTAGCTCCGCGAAAGCGGCTTGTTTTTGCTTTCAGCTTTGAGCTTGTCTTTTTAGCTCCGCGAAAGCAGCTTGTTTTTGCTTTAAACTTTCAGCTTTAAGCTTTAAGCTTTACTATAATAGGAGTTCAAGGCCGGTCAGATAATCTGCTTCCGGAATGTCGAGTGAAAGCGGATGGTCGGGCGCCTGCTGGAGGATGCGCGACACGCGCGGCGACTTGCCGGCGTCCCGTGCGGCGTCTCCGACGACTTTCTGGAACAGTTCGGGCGTCATGGCGCCCGAGCAGGAGAACGTCAGCAACGCTCCGCCTGGATTCAACAGCTTGAGCGCCAAAAGGTTGAGGTCTTTGTAACCACGGCAGCCCTTTTCCAGCTGGGCCTGTGTCTCGATGAGTTTCGGCGGATCCAGAATAATCAGATCAAAGGATTTGCGAGAGTCGCGGCATGTGCGCAGATATTGGAAGACATCCGCCTTTTCATAGGTGAAAACGCTCCCATCCAACTGGTTGGCTTCCACGTTCTTGCGTGCCATTTCCAAGGCGTTTTCAGACGAATCGACCTGTGTGACGGATGCCGCGCCAAGGCTGGCCGCACGGAGACCGAAGCCGCCCGTGTAGCAGAAGCAGTTGAGGACGGATTTGCCGTGGAGGTCGATCGGGAAGGCACGGCGGTTTTCGCGCTGGTCCAGATAGTAGCCTGTCTTGTGGCCGTTGGCGATGTCCACCCATAGCTTCAAGCCGTATTCGTTCAGAAGGAATTTCTCCGGAAGCGGCTTGCCGGCCAGAAGGCCTTCGGCGACTTCGAGGCCTTCGCGTGCGCGGGCGTTCGTGTCCGACCGTTCATAGACGGTGTTGATGTCCGGCATGTCCATGAGAATGTCCGTGATGACGCGTTTCCAACGGTCCATGGCGACGGTCAGGAACTGGCAGACGGCAATGTCGCCATAGCGGTCGACGACGAGGCCGGGCAGGCCGTCCGCTTCGCCGAATACGAGCCGCCAGGCATTTGTGACTTTGGAAAGGCCAAGCGATTCACGATATTGGACGGCGGCTTCAATGCGTTTACGGATGAAATCGCGGTCGATTTTCTCTTCCACGTCAAACGTCCAGACGCGTGCGATGATCTGCGAACTGGGGGAATAGGCGGCGCGTGCGATCCATTTGCCCGTGGAGTCATGGATTTCGATGGTGTCGCCGGGCTGCGGTTCGCCGTCGATGCGTTCAACGCCGCCGGAGAAGATCCATGGATGTTTACGGAGCAGAGAGCGTTCGCGTCTGCGTTTCAAAATAAGGCTTGCGAGCATTTTATTAGTTGTTAGTGATTAGTTGGTGAGAACCACGAATAGCACGAAAGAACACGAAATTTTTAACCACAGAATACACGGATTACACTGATAATACAATCAATGCCTCGCCGCCGGGCCGACTAGCTCCTGTAGTTTTTTGTTTGTTCATAATGGATTCTGAATGCTGAAAAATAAACGGCTCCGGCGACTCGGCGGTTGTCATCGCTTCGCGAGGAGAGTGGTGGGTTCCAATGATTAGTGGTTAGTAGTTTGTATATAATTCATAATGCATAATTCATAATGCATAATTCATAAT
>CACYQT010000055.1 GCA_902776645.1 uncultured bacterium
TGTAATTTGTTAATTATGAATTGTTAATCGTCTAAGCAGTTGTAGGTCTTGAGCATGTATCGGACGATGTCCAACATCAATGTTTCCGAACGCATCTTGAACTCCAACGGAAGCATGCTCAATCTATCGAAATCAGGCCCTTTCTGCAGGAAGCTCTTGCGGCCGCAGTTGCAGAACGATTTTGGCACAGGAAGCGAGAACGACTCCAGCGTAAAATAGCCTTTGAAACCGCCATCCACCAGTCCGTTGATGATGGCGTCGTAATTCGTGTTGCCGCAGAACGGCTGTAGATGCGCATCGAAGCCATGGACATTGTCATGGATATGCACGGCCATCAAGCCGTCGCCCATCTCCATGATGGATTTGTATTGATCCACGCCGTGGCAGTTGCCGTGGCCGACATCCCAACAGCAACCAAATAGCGGATGGTTGCCCAAACGGTCGCGAAGTTCATTGAAATCAGCACCTTCGAAAAGGAAATACGATGGACAATTCTGCCGACATGTATTTTCCGTGTAAATGCGCACACCAGTCGCCTCTGCGTCCGGCAGAAGCTGTCCATAGAAACGCGTATTCGCATCCATGAATTCCTCCCGCGTTCCGTTTGGACGGCAGATCGCATGCACGACCATGCCCGGAATCCCAAGCAGTCTGCAAATCTGCATCTCACGCTTTAGCATGGAGATACGATAATCCCGTTCAGGGCCTTCGTCGAAAAAGCCGTCGGAAGCATGGGCCTGGACAAAATCCACGCCGGCCTCTTTGCCAGCCACACGGATGCCTTCCACCCATTCCTGCCAATTGTCCGAACGCATGGGCGAGCCTTCGTAAAACACGCTGTCCAACGCGATGTCGATATGCTTGAAGCCGCATTTTGCCAAAAGCCACACGGCGCCAGCGATATCGTCTCGTTTTACATAGTCTTTGAAGTCGCCCGTTGTTGTCGCGATTTTCATGATGCCATTCTCCTAAAAACAAACAACTTAGAAGCCCCTCGCGGCCAGCCACTTCGTGCAGAGATCCGCCCACTGGGAGACGATCGGATTGCCAACCGCCAGCCCGAGTCCATGATGGCCTTCCGGGAAGATGTGCAGTTCAAATGGTACGTTGTTCTTTCTCAAGGCGTTGGCGAAATACAGAGTATTTTCCACAGGTACAAGATCATCTTCGAACGTCGTCCATAGGAACGTGGGCGGAGTCTGCGGCGTCACGCGATATTCCAGCGACAGATATTCCTGCATCTTCGGATCGACCTTCCCGTGGGCGTCGTCCAGCAGGCAGTGCATGGAGCCGTCGTGCCGTTTGAAGCCGAACGTAATGACGGAATAGCAGGAGACGAACGCGTCCGGTCGCGACGACTGCTTGTCCACAGGATCGTCCGGATTCAGAACGGTCGATTCGAAAATCGTGGAAGCCGTTGCCGCGCAATGGCCGCCGGCGGAGAAACCGAGAATACCGACGTGATTCGGATCGATATGCCATTCCGCCGCGTGATAACGAACCAGACGGATGGCGCGGCGCGCGTCTTCCGCCGGAATCGGATAGCGGTACGGCGACACACGATACTGCACGACGACCGCCGGAATGCCCGCCGCGTTCAGCATTTTCGCGATCGGCTCGCCCTCATGGGCCGCCTTGAAATGATAGCCGCCGCCAGGCAGGACGACGACCAAGCCGCGCGGTTTGCTAATATCATAGTTTTCAGGCATGTACAACGTCAGATCCGGCTTGTCCTCCACGGCTTCGCCTTTCGCTCCGGGGGCTCCGTTGGGCCATAACAACATCTTCAATGGTTCGCTCATGTTTTCCTCTGATTGTTTTGATGGTTATGAATAAGAAATCGTTTTACCAATAATATAGCATTCTCCGCCTTGTTGTCTTGCCATAGGCTTCTGTGCCTTCCGTCCCTTCCGTCCCTTTAGTCGCTTAGGTTCCTTCAAAAAACATCAGCGGTTCGCCTCAGTCGCGGCGGAACATGCAGGCCATTTCATTCCAGTCCTTCAGCGTCACGGTGACCGTCCAGTCGTTCGGCTGGCCGCTGACGACGATGCCCTCCTCTCCGCATGGGCGGCCATGGTCGTCGAATCGCGCGACAGCGGGGCGTTTTGCTCCGTCGATACGGTAAGTTCCTGAAATCACGACAATTGTCCGTTCCTTCCCCTGCAAAACGCCTTCGCCAAGCTTCACAGGCGTGAACGGGAACAGCCAGTTGGCGAGTTCGTAGCTGCCCGCCTCCGGCCCTTCCAACGGCTGCTCCGTACCATAATAATATGGCAGCACGCCGTTGCGCACGGCCGTGATCATGCCTTTCATGAGAATCTTCGCGCGCAGATCAGGCCCGTCCGCTGACTGGTAGCGACGCGGCCGCAGATTCAGAATGATCGGCGACGCCAAATGGCCTTTCGCCTGATAGCGGAATTCCGGCGGCTTCTTGTCCATGAACGGTAACGGGTTGCATGGATCGTTCTCCATCTCCGCAAAACTCAGGCGGCCGGAATTCTGCTCCTCTTTCGTGACGGGATGGCCGTTCGTCAGCACAACACCGCCCAATTCGCGAATCCGCTTCACGATATCCATGCGGCCTTCCGCGCCTGTAATCGCATAATTGTAGAATCGGCCGATGATTTTTCCGCTTTTGTCAAGCTTCACACTACGGCCATCCCAACGGTCATAACTCACGCCGTCACGCATCGTCGGATTGAATTGATCAATATAGACACCGTCGAACTTGACATTTTTCATGAGAAAATCCACCTGCTCCAAGAAGACGTTGTATCGGTGGTTGCCGCGTTCGACCTGCGGCATCAGATTGATGTACGGTTTCTTCTGATAGACGTAGTAATTATCAATCATCACCCGCCCTTCCGCGTCATGCAGCAGCGAATCGCGATACGGTGTAACAGCTTCGAGCTTCTTTGACAATTCAAGGCTTAAGTATTGTCCATAACGCGTCTTAGGATTTGTACGATCGGCGTATGTCAACGGAAGCTGTTCGCCCCATGGCACCGTCCGCGAATCGAATTTGACGAGATTCGTCTCAATCAGCCCCATGAGCAGGATGCCTGGAAATTGCTTTTTCAGCTCCGCCATCTGCGGCGTCACGGTCGCCTTGTATTCGTCCCGCGTCAAATCCATGCCGCCCGCGTAGTCCAGCCATGGCTGGACGGACGCCAGACCGAGCCGCAGGCCGGGCAGCGCCTCCGCCTTGATGAGATACGGCCCTGGAACCGTGTTGTTCACGCCCCAGTCTTCGCGAACGCGGTTGATGAAATCAAAATAGCCAATCTCTTCTCCGCCAAGCGGATAGATGCTCCATTCGACCACCAGCGTCCCCTTCGCGGGAACGCCCACGCCGCGTGAACCGAACACACACGTATTGCCGGACTTATGCAAATCCAACAGGATTCGGCTGACTGTATCCTCCATGACAAAACCAACGGCCTGAACGCCATCCGTCATATAGACGGTCGGATTCTCCGCCGCCTGCACATCCGCCGCCTCAACGCCTGTCAAACCAGTCAGCCGCCACGACTTCGGCATCATGCCGCTGTAAGCCGCCTCCTGCCGCCAAATCAGCCCCAAATCCTCCTCCAAAAGATTTGTAATGTCCTCCTGAACGCGGATGCGCCGTCCATCCAATGATAGATGCCGTTCCACCCGCACGGCCTTCCCCTGCAGGACGATGTCGATCGCCGCGCCGTTCTGCGTAACCGCTATATTCGCAGCATCCTTTCCATCAATGACTTCCAGTCGGTTGAAGCCCATCTCCGGCTCCTGCGGATAGCTGTAGGCGGATTCCACGAAAAGCGTGTGCGCAGACTTTTTTCCAAACGCCACCGCCATGCCGCCGGACGGCGAAACAGCTAGTGAAAAACCGTCGCCGTCCAACGCCGCCACCGTCTGCATCCCCTTGTCAAGACGCCACATGCGAATTCCTTTGAGATCGTTCAACGCCGAACGCGGCACCCATCCGAACTGGATATCCTTCACCAACAGCGGGCAGTCAGCGATGTTTTTCGACAGCACATTGAAGAAGCGAAGCGTGTTCGGCCTCTCCTCCTCGATACGGTCATCCGCACCGATAACTACCTTGTTGACAATGTCATCCACATCCAGATAGTAATCGTATCCGAACTCCCTGTCCAAGATGCGCGGGTCCAGATCCGTTGCGTCCGCCGGAGCGAAATACGTCATCAGCTGCGGATGCGCGCCTTGCCGCCAATACGGCCTCTGGGCCTCCCGCGCCAATGACGTGTGCAGAACGCCTCCGCGCAGCAGAAGACGCGGCGTGCCGTTGGCCGCGAACTGGTCTATGTCCTTCCCGTTCAGTTCGATGGCGCACCATGGATTCCATCCGCCGAAAACTTTCGTCACCATCCGCAGATTGACTTTCAGCACGGCGGCCATGCCGTCGCCGCCTTTCATCGCGGGAAAGACGACGGGAGCCGACACGCCTTCCGTCGCCGCGGCCGCCACCTCCACCCTTTCCACAGGCGGAAATGCCGCCGTGAAAGGAATTTCCACTCCGGCCGCCGTCAGCAGACCGAGCGTCATCATCATCAAACTTCCTGCCGTCTTTTTCATGGTGTCACCTTTCATCTCAAATCGAATTCGATAAAACTTTTTGCTTCATGAAAGCAACGTAATCTTTCCAATCAATTTTGCCAATAATCCAAACGGTGATATTGTAGAGAAAATGCCCATTTACTGTACCATAAATTATAAAATAGAGGAATACCTGATGCACTTGCGTTCATTTGTCATGATATCCATGCTGGCGGTCGGAAGCATGGTCACCGCGCAGCCGAAAGAGCCACTCGTCGTCGTATCCCCCGAAGGGCCTGCCACTTGGAAAGGCGGGACGTTGGACGAATCCCAATCCTGCGAGATTGCCAAAGGCAGCATCCGCTGGGAGCACGGAAAAGCCGCCAACCTTTCGTTCGACAACTTCCCGCGCAACTGGACAGGCGGCTGGAATCTGCTCGAAGTCTGGCTGTACTCGCCGATCTTCCGTCCGAAGACACGCTTCCTCCTCTACATCGGCTCCGAAAATCCGCAATCGGATGGGCCGGACTATTTCAGCGAGCAGATCAAGCTGAATTTCCAAGGCTGGAAACGCTTCGTCTTTCCGTTGGAACGCATGCTTGTCACACGAAGCCCCATCGGCTTCCAGCGGATCACGGAGCTCCGTTTCGCCGCCTCCGGCTTCTTCAACACGCTGAATCCGGCCGTTGTCGTCAATATCGGCCCCATCCGTCTGCTGCAGGGCGAAGTGCCACCGCTCCCCAAAGGCCCCCGTGTGACGGATGAAGAGTTCTACAGTTCGTTGGATCTTGATATTCAGGGACTTGAAGATGTCAAAGCCGCCGTCAAAAAGCATGACTATGCACAGGCGGGCCATGCCTTCGCAGCCTATCTGAAACAACGCGAGACGCCTCGCATGCCGCTCATGTGGAAAGACCGCCCGACGCCCGAAAAGCGCAATCCGCAATTCAATACCCATCCTGCGGACGAAATCGTCGCCCACCGTCTGACCAGCTGCGAATTCACCCACCAGTTCGGCGCCCGCATCGAATGGCTCATCAATCCGACGCCGCTGAAATACAACGAATGGACATGGCAGCTGAACCGCCACGGAGCATGGAAGACGCTCGTGGACGCCTACTGGCAGACCGGCGATGAAAAATACGGCCGCGAATTCGTCAACCAGATGCGCGGCTGGGTGGAGGACTGCCTCGTGCCCGCCACGGGAAACGGCAATGTCCCCTATTCCGCATGGCGGACCATCACGACGGGCATCCGCACGTTCGGCGTCTGGCCGGACTGCTTCTTCCGCATGCTCGGCTCCCCTGTTTTCGACGACGACTCCATCGTCTTGATGGTCAAGTCCTTCTATGAACACGCCAACCATCTTCGCGCCTATCCGACGCAGAACAACTGGCTCGCCATGGAAATGAACGGCCTCTTCCACATCGCCGTCCTCTTCCCCGAATTCAAGGATTCGCAGGAATGGCGCGACTACGCCATCGGCCGTATTTACAAGGAGTTGGACCTGCAGGTCTATCCTGACGGCGCCCAGAAGGAACTGGCCCCCGGCTACCACGGCGTCAGCCTCGGCAACTTCCTCGGCCTGTACCAGATAGGCGCTTTGAACAACGTCAAGATGCCGGAGGACTACTGCCAGCGGCTGGAACGCATGTACCAGTATTACATGAACATACGCATGCCGGACGGCCGCTGCCCCGCCCTCAACGACTCCCTGTGGGGGCAGACGGCGAACACGCTCAAAAACGGCCAGCGGCTCTTCCCGAACCGCACGGATTTCCTCTACGCCGCCACCTACGGCGCGGAAGGCACCGCGCCGTCGTTCACATCCGTCTGGATGCCCTACGCGGGATGGGCAGTCATGCGCACAGGATGGGACAACCAGGCCATGTACATGCATGTCGATGTCGGCCCCTTCGGCGCGGCCCATCAGCATGAGGACAAGCTGTCCATCATCGCCGCCGCATACGGACGGAAGATTCTCACGGAAGGCGCCTGCTACGCCTACGATGTCTCCCAATACCGCCGCTACACGCTCGGGGCCGCCGCCCACAACATCGTGAATGTCGACGGCAAGCCGCAGCACCGCCGCCGCAGGCATGAATTCAACGTCGTCGATAAACCGCTGCAGAACCGCTGGGTGACCAACGACACGGTCGATTTCATCGAAGGCCGCTACGACGAAGGCTTCGGCGACGCCAATGACAAGACCGTAACCCATTACCGCGCCGTGCTTTTCGTCAAGCCGCAGTATTGGCTTGTTCTGGACGTCCTGTCGCCGAAGGACACGGCGGAGCACGCCTATGAATCCATGTTCCATCTCGCGAACATCGAAGCCGTTCTCGATGAAAAGACGATGGCGATTCGCGGATGCGACGCAGACGTCGCCAACATCGCCATCCTGCCCGTCAAATCCGACGGACTGACGGCGAATATCGTCAAAGGAAAGGAGGAAGAGCCTGCGCAGGGTTGGGAACTCCGCTCTGGCTACTATGATAAACATCCTATTCCCACTGTCTTGTACAACCGCAAGGCGGCAGGCCAATGGCTGGAGCCGTGGTTGCTCTATCCGCTGAAGCCCGGCGAGACGCAGCCGTCCGTCAAATCATTGCGCATGACCACGCCGAACACCATCGAACTGCAGTTCGCGGATGGCCGTGTCCATGTCGTTGAACTGACGTTGGATGGAGACGGCATTTCCAAACTCAATCTCATTGAGAAGAACGTCGGTGGCACCATCGAAGCCGCCGCCACTGTGGAATAGCCTTTTTCAAACAGCTTGAATCCTTTTCTTTTTCATAAAACCACAACCAACAGGCAAGACTATGAAAACCAAGCAAATCCTTCTCGTATGCTCGCTCCTGTCCATGGTCGCGTTCGCCAATCCCTGGCGAATGAATCTCAATTTCAACACGTCGGGAAGCATCACCTTCCAAGACACGAAAATCTGCGATTTCCGCCCGAACTATTTCCAGCCTGGATGGACTGGCGGCGAGTTGTCAAAACTGGTCACGAAACGACTTTACGCAGGCGAAATGTACGCGGAGACACCCGCCTGGAAGACTGAGCTGAAGCTGTCCACCGGACTCAAGGCGGATTCCGTCAACGACACGACCGCCACGCTAACCTACACAATGACAGCACTTTCGGATGTCACACTGCGCGTCTTCTACGTCGGCTTCCGCTTCCCGGTGGAAAATCTCATCGGCCATGAATACCAGCTGGACGACGATCCGCCGCAAATCTTCCCCGCCAAAATGGACAAAACGCACCTGGCCCGCAAAGCCGTCTCAAAACTCACGATTGGAACGAAATTCGGCCCGATCGTCCTGCGCTTCCACAAGCCGACGAAGCTTCTCCTGCAGGACGACCGCCAATGGGCGGAGACGTTCCTTCTGCGCGTCGCACCCGCAGGCGAAGACGACAAAGACTGGAAAAACGGTGACGCCGAATCCTTCACCGTCGATTTCACCATGCCCGCCGCGCTCACGCTCAACAAGCCGCAACTCACAAAATTGACCGCCGACAGCGGCGAATGGATTCCGCTGGACACCGTCCTCGGCATCAAGAAAGATTCCATTCTCGATTTCTCCAAAATGCATTTCACAGACGCCCCCGCCGGCAAATACGGATGGGTGAAAGCCGTCGGGAAACACTTTGAATTCGAAGGACTTCCAGGCGTCAACCAGCGGTTCTACGGCATCAATTTCGTCTCGACTGGACAGGTCAATCCGAAGCCGCAGAGCGAAGAATTGGCCGAACGGCTGCTTCGCATCGGCTACAACACCGTCCGTTTCCACCATCATGAAAACAGCATCATCCTGCGTGAAAAGGATAGCTCCGTCCATCTCCATCCGGAAAACATGGACATGTTCGACTATTTCTTCAACGAACTGAAAAAGCGCGGCATCTATTGCACGACGGACATGTACGTCTCCCGCGTCGTCCTCCGTACGGAGCTTTGGCCAGGCGAAGAAGGCCGCGTCGAAATGGGCGAGTTCAAACAGCTCCTGCCTGTCTGCAAAGAGGCCATGGACAACTGGAAGGCGTTCTCCCGCAATTTCCTGCTTCACAAGAACCCCTACACTGGCATGACCTACGCGGAAGACCCGTGCATGGCGTGGATCAGCATGGTCAATGAAAACACGCCGAACCTCGGTAAAATCATCACCGACAAGAAGAAGGTCGGCGAATTGTGGCGGCAGGCATGGAAGGCATGGCTGATCGCCAAGTACGGCTCGGAGGAGAAGACGGCTGAAGCGTGGGGCGTCAAGGCGCCGCTGGATCTGGCGGCTTCATCCCGCCCCGCCGCAGCCGAACGCGACCTCTGCTGCCTAGGCGAAAAACTGATGACGGACATGTTCACGGAAATGAAGCGTTTCCTGCGTGAAGATCTTGGATGCAAGGCGCTTCTGACGGACATGAACTTCAGTTCCACCGCTCCGTGGGCGGCGAACATCCGCTCGAATTACGACTATGTGGACCACCATTTCTACATCGACCATCCGAACTTCTTGGATCAGCCTTGGCGGCTGCCGTCCAGCTGCCCCAATGAAAGCGTCGTCAAGCAGGGCGGCATCGGCGGCACGGGCTGCGCGTTCGCACGGTTGTTCGACCGGCCGTTCACCATCACGGAATACAACTACTCCGGACCAGGCCGTTACCGCGGCGTCGGCGGCATCCTGACGGGTTGCCTTGGCACGTTGCAGGACTGGGCGGGCATCTGGCGGTTCGCCTACGCCCATGGCAACGGCGGCGAATTCAAACCAGTCGTCACCAACTACTTCGACATGTGCCGCGACCCGCTCAACCAATGCGCTGAACGCGCAACATTGCTCCTTTATCTGCGGCAGGACATGAAGCCCGCCAACAAGACTGTCGCCATCACGCTTACACGCGACCATATCGCCAAGAAGACAGGCAAACCGGAAGGATGGCTTACGCCTGGCTGGAGCGGACTTGTGACGCATGCGCAAGTCGGTGTCGTGCTTGATGATATGAAAGGGCTTGAACCAGACATCTGCATCCCGCTGTCCGACCGCGCCCCCGTCGCGGGAAAAGACATCGTCCGTTCGGATGCACCGCTCGCCAGAGAGAACGCCACCGCCATCTTCGACACCGTCAAAAAACAGAAATGGCTTGAATCGGACGACGGCAACATCACGAATTTCACGGCGGAGCCCGCCATCCGCCAGTCCATCGGCAAGCAGTTCACGCAAATCCCCCTGAAAGACACGATGATTCTGAACACGCCGCGCACGGCAGGCGGATTCGCCCCTGCGGGAACCACCATCAACACGGACAACGTGGACGTCACAATCATGGATACGGACGCCACCGTCTGGGCATCCGCCGTCGACACCGATCTCACAAAGGGCAAACACATTCTGCTGACGCATCTGACGGATCTCGGCAACACGGACATGACGTTCGCGGAACCGCAGCGCCGCACGCTGCTCAACTGGGGGAAGCTGCCGCATCTTGTCCGCAACGGCCGCGCGAAAGTCACGTTCAAGAAACGTGACACTGCGAACGAAACCGTCCGCGCATGGGCCCTCCGCCTGGACGGTGAACGGCTGGAGGAAGTTCCCGTAACCGCCACGGCGGACGGATTTTCCATCGATCTGGCCGTCAACGGCCCCTCCGGAGCCCGCATGCTCTACGAAATTGAAATCCAGCAAAAATAGGAGGTGGCGCAACGCGGCACGTCCCGCCTGCGCCTCCAACGGCGTCCCCCAAAACGCACTTCACCCATGTAAAAAATTGATTTATTCCAATTTTCCTATACCTTATATAAAACAACAGTCCCTTATGTCCCTTATGTCCCTTTAGTCCCTTTCGTCCCTTCAAAAAAACGGCTGCATTTGCTTTAAGCTTTCAGCTTTAAGCTTTTAGCTCCTCTAAGGAATACCTATGTTCATCGACATCCATGTCCACACCATCAAACGGCCGGGCTATCCGCGCCTCGGCGACAAAATGTCCTATGCCACGCCTCCGCAGCTAATTGCGGGTTATGACGAAATCGGCGTCGAAGCCGCCTGCCTGCTGCCGGAAATGGCTCCCGAATGCGCCACGTCGCTCATGAATCCAGAAGACGTTCTCGACATCTGCGCAGAATATCCGGGCCGTTTCATCCCGTTCTGCAACATCGACCCGCGTTTCCTTTCCAACTCCCCCTACGCGCCGCTCGGCGACATGGCGAAATACTACCGCGATCTCGGCTGCAAAGGCGTCGGCGAAGTCACCGCCAACCTTCGGATTCTCGATCCGCTCGTGCAGAATCTCTTCAAAGGCGTTGAGGAATCGGGCCTTCCGCTGACGTTCCATCTGTCGCCGTATGTCGGCCACGACTACGGTCTGGTCGATGACGCAGGTCTGCCCGGCCTCGAACTCTCCCTGCAGCGTTTCCCGAATCTGAAATTCTTCGGCCATTCGCAGACCTTCTGGGCGGAAATCGGCCCGATCAAATCCCGCGAAGAACGCTTCGGCTATCCGAAAGGCCCGATTGAAGAGGAAGGCGCCATCGTCCGCCTCATGCGCAAATATCCGAACCTCTACGGCGATCTCTCCGCTGGCTCAGGCTTCAACGCCGTCAGCCGCGACCGCAAGTTCGGCATCCAGTTCATGACGGAATTCCAGGACCGACTGATGTTCGGAACGGACATCTGCCAGCCGACGATGCCCACGCTCCGCCCGCTCGCGAACTATCTGAAGGAGCTCCGCGCCTCCGGCGAAATCTCCGAAACGGTCTTCCAGAAAATCGCCAGAGAAAACGCAATTCGCTTGCTAAAACTGTAACGACGGCGTCCCCGCCGTTGACATTTCGTTTGCTGAAACTGCAACGACGACGTCCCCACCGTTGACATTTCGTTTGCTGAAACTGTAACGACGGCGTCCCCCCCGTTGATATTTACAATACTTTCCAACCATAACATAAATTAAGGAGACATCATGAAAAAAACAATCACCGCATTCATCATGCTGGCGGCCATTTTCACGGCGGCCGTCAACGCGCAAGTCCAGATCGCGGGAGGCGAAAGCTACCAGCTCAATGCCCTGCCCGCCAATCTCATCGTTTCCATGAACGTCGGCGACAACCGTTCGTTCACGCTGGAGGAGAATCTGGCCGTCGGCCTGTGGTCGGCCCGCACATCGAATCCGCTTCAGCAGATCGTCATCACCCACCAGCTTGAAGACGCCACTGGCGGCGTGGCCGTCAATCCGGGCGTCGCCACCATCCGCATCATCGGCAATGTCGCGACAGACAGCAATGTCGATCTCGTCCTCAGCAAGCCGGGCGCGCCTATCGACGTCGCTCCCGCGGCCGTCCTGCACTGCCGCGTCATCGCCGTGGCTCCCGCGCCAATCGTCGTCGCCCCGCAACAGCAGCCGATCGTCGTCGCCCCGCAGCAGCAGCCGATTGTAGTCGCCCCGCAACCGCAGCCTGTCGTCGTTCCGCCTCCGCTTCCCCATCCCGTTCCCGCCCGTGTCGTCACGATCGAGAACGAATATTACTACGAACTGCCGCAGATCCCCCAGAAAGCGGAATTCAAGCTCCGCAAGACTGGCGGAGAAATCAACTTCTATCTGGAAAACAAGGAACGCGACGGCTGGGAATGGCACGCCATCTATGACAACGACAAGCTTCAAGTCATCATCGACAACGAGTACCGCGGCCCCGCGCGCCGTTTCGGCCACAAGAACCCGCGCGACACGCACGGCACCCACATCCAGGTCAACGGATTCGATCCATGCGACACACGCCTGATTCTCGAATACCGCAAACGCCATCATGACGGACGTACGGACCGCCCCGTCAAAGTCATGGAATGCATGGTGCGCGTCCGCTAACTTTGGGAGGGCTGCGCTCCTGCGCGGCCGCTAACTTTGGGAGGGCTGCGCTCCTGCGCGGCCGCTAACTTTGGGAGGGCTGCGCTCCTGCGCGGCTGCTAACGTAGTGGTTAGTGATTAGTGATTAGTGATTAGTGAAAAAAAGAGCCGCCTCGCAGATTTCTGCGGGGCGGCTTCGTTTTTGCCATAGGCCTTATGCCCTCTCCGCCGCTTACGCGGCACCTTCCACCAGCGGGGAGGCTTGTGTGATTATGCCGGAAGCGGCTTCGCCGGCGGGAACAGTTCGTCTTTCAAACGGCCGAACAGATTGCCGTATTTCTTCAGATTCAGCGACTCGACGAACGACGTGATCTTCGTCACCGTGGAGCACGGGTCGATGGAAGCGTCCATGCAGTCGCCTTCCAGAATAAGCAACGGCAGTCCGATCTTCTCAAGCGCTTCGCGCAGGCGTTTCGTGAACGGACGGTCCGCCAGACTGCAACGGCCGAAGCCATGCGTATAAAGCACGCAACCCGTCAGTTTCGCAATCTTCGCGGCCTTGGTGATGTACTCGATGCGCAGCTTCGGATCCAGGAAGCCGGAGAACAACAGCTTCTTCGCAAGCGAACGAAGCGGATCCAGCGGATTCAGATTCGGCCAGCCGACGAAATTCGTCTCTTCGAACACGATTGGCGCGTTCATCGTCGTCTCAAGGAATTCCAGATAGTGGGAATCATAGAACGGCGGCAGATGGAGCCAGAGGAGACGATGCGTGTCTTCGATATTGTAGCGTTTCTCCGCCCATTCCTTCTTCATAAGAAGTTCGTCGTAATACGTCTTCTGGATGTCGACCAGCTCTTTCTTGCCCCAAAGCTGGCTGAAGACGATGGAATTATAGACGGCCTGCGCGCCGCGGATCAGCGGCGGCGACAACCAGCGGAGCATGTTGCACTTACGCGTCAAATCCGCCGCCTGGTTCGAATACTCGCAGGCTTCCTCCAGGCGTCCTTTCTCAAGCTTCTTGCCGAGCGCCTTCTCCATCTTGGAGATCGATTCATCCAGACCTTCCGCGATCTGCTCGACGGCATGGGAGCTGTCCGCGTTGATCGGCGTCTGGAGCGAATAGAAATTCTCTTCGAAACCGTATTGCTCCGCCAAATCCGCGAAGATCCGTTCGCCCTGCTGGCAGGGCTGGGTCGTCGAGACGGCGAAGGCCGGTTTCTGCTGCTGATGGTCCATGCCTTCCAGAATCCGCAGGAAGGAGCATGTCTGCTGGTCGAAGCCCTTACGGGCCGCGATGTCCAACGCCTGCTTGATGCGTTTCGTGCTGCGGCCGAACAACGCCGCGTACGTCTCCAACGTGAAGATGCGAGCGCCGAAGGCGTTCAATATCTCAGTCGGATAGAACAGGTTGCGCCAGATGGTCGGTTTGCTCTTGTCCCGCGAGAAGAATTCGCGCCGTGTGCTGTTGACGCGCATGGCCTGCGACTTCTGGGGCGTCGGCTCGTATTCCACGGGCTTGATTTCAAGCTTGCCTTTCAGATGCGTGAACTGGCGGGCCAGACAGGCCGCGCCGAGAGCGCCCATCACCTTGTGATATTCAGGAATGACGATTTCACTGCCCGTGATTTCGCGCAGATAGTGCGCCACCGCCGAATTGGCCGCGACGCCGCCCTGGAAGAGGATCTTCTTCCCGCTCTGGTGGAGCAGCAGCTGGCCGACGCCGTTCAGAATCGTGCGGGCCTGTGCACGGCACGCGCCCGCCAGAAGATCGCCCAGCGGGATGCGGTTCTTGAATTTGTTGATGGACGTGGCGGACAACACCGCGCAGACGGAGCTGAACTCGATGTCCGCGTTGTAGTTGACTTTGTTGGAAATCTCCTCCACCGGCACGCCGAGCTTGGCGGCGACGCTGTCCAGATAGCTGCCCGTGCCCGCCGCGCAGACGCCGGACATCATGGAGAGCCACATGCCCATCTTCTCGTTGTAGATCATGCACTTGCTGTCCTGCCCGCCGCAGTCGATGATGGCGTTCACATCCGGATAGTAGTGCTTCGCGCCCGCCACATGGGCGGACACTTCGCTCACCTGGAAGTCATAGTTGATGACACGACGCGTGTCCTCCACGATCTGGCTGCCCGTCACGACCGTGCAGGAGATGTCCTCCGGCTTCAGCCCCGCGTCGGACAAAAACGTCATGACCGTCTTGCGGACGGCGCCCATGTTGCAACGGCCGCAGGACGTGCAACGCCCCGAGCAAGCGACGGGACCGGAGTCCACAGGCTTCGTCCGCTGGTATGTCGTGTGAAGGACGTTGCCGTCCTCATCCATCACGACCGCCTTGAACGTCGTCGAACCGATGTCTATTCCCAAATATCTGCGATTGTCTTTTTCCATGCAGGATGCCCTTCCTATTTTATGGGGTGGGCGGCGAGCCGAAACTCGCAACCCGTTCACCACGTGGCATTTTCTCTTCTTGCCAGACCGTACGGCCCCTTTTCTTCTCTTTGTTTCAAATCAAAGGTGAAAAAGTAATGTAGCACGTCTTTCCGTTTTTTCACCTTTAGCGGCCCAATAAATGAACACGCGACGCCGCTACTTCCGTTTCATCTGCGCCAGTTTGACGGACAGCATCGCGTAGCCGCCGGCGATGACTTCCCTTTGGATGAAAACACCATCCGGAACGCACAGGCTGACGTTCGAAAAGCTCCAGAACGACTTGACGCCGCAGGAGACCAGTTCGTCCACCACCCGCTGCGCGCCTTCCGCCGGAACGCAGATCACCGCCACTTCCGGCTTCATCGCCGCAACCGTCTCCGCCATCACGTCCATCGACAGGACCTCATGGCCGCGGATCTCCGTGCCGATTTTCTGTTCGTCCGAATCAAAGACGCAGATGAATTTGAGCCCCGCCTCCTGGAACTCGCGATGACCAAGCAACGCGCGGCCAAGCGCCCCGACGCCTACCAGGCAGGCGGGACGCATGCAGTCCCATCCAAGATAATGGCGTATGCCGGCGATCAGATCGCCCACGCGGTAGCCGACGCCGACCGTTCCCGTCACGCCCGTCAACGCGATGTCCTTCCGGACGTTGATCGGCTCCAAATCAATGTATTCCGCGAGCTGCGTCGTCGAGGCGAATTCTTCGCCGCGCGCCTGCATGACCGACAACCAATACAGGTAGATCGGCATGCGCCGTATCGACGGCCCGTTCAGCACTTTCATTCTGGCCATTGGCCCTCCTTATGATTTTCCATGATTTCGCATTACTTTTCCCTTATTATATAATGTAGCCGCCGAACGTGATTTTTCCAGTCCGTGAAACGCCTTTGTGGCGGCAAAAAGGACATTTACGGAGACGGACATGGACGATGGCCGCCTCCAATGCTTTTTTTTTATTTATTCTGTATTATATTTCTATTGTTTTCGTCCCGTTCCAATTGTCACCACCATCAACCAGGAGACCTCCATGGCCAACAACAGTGCCGTCATCACCGAATCCTTCAAAGTCGAAAAGGAAGAGAAAGTCAACAAGAAACTCCGCTGGGCCATCGTCGGCTGCGGCGGCATCAGCCAGACCCACATGGGCGCCATCAAGAAAATCCCGCAGATCGAAGTCGTCGGCTGCTGCGACATCAAGCCGGACCGCCTGAAGGTCATGAAAGACCAGTGGGGCATCGAGGCCGGTTATGAAAAATGGGACGACCTCCTCCGCGAAATCAAGCCGGACGTGATCGACGTCTGCACGCCGAACGGCGTCCACTGCCCCGCCGTCGTCGCCGCCGTCGAAGCCGGCTGCCACGCCATCACGGAAAAACCGATGGCCATGAATCCCGCCGAATGCCAGCAGATGATCGATGCCGCGAAGGCCAACGACCGCAAGCTCGCCGTCGGTTTCCAGTATCGTTATCATCCCGTCTGCGAGATGTTTACGCGCGCCAAAGCCGCCGGTGACATCGGCGACATCATGTTCGTCAAATGCCAGGCCCTCCGCCGCCGCGGCATCCCGAACTGGGGCGTCTTCGGCCAGAAGGAACTCCAGGGCGGCGGCCCGATGATCGACATCGGCGTCCACATCATCGAATCCGCCCACTACTGCATCGGCGAACCACGCCCGATCGCCGCGTCCGGCAACATCTGGACGTACATCGGCGACAAGCCGTCCGAAGTCGAAAGCATGTGGCCCGGCTGGGATTGGAAGACCTTCACCGTCGAAGATCTCGCCATCGGACAGGTCCGTTTCGACAACGGCTGCATCATGCAGATCGAATCCTCCTTCTCCGCCCACATCGACCACGACATCTGGAACTTCACGATCATGGGCACGAAGGGCGGCTTCAATTTCGACACGGCCACCCTCTTCACCGACCATGCCGGCACGATGATCAACGCCAAGGCCGGTTACCTCCCGAGCGCCGGCGGCGACTCCCTCTTCGTCGCGAAACTGAAGAACTTCGCCAACGGCATCCTCGAAGGCACGCCGCTCCGCGCCCCCGGTGAGGCCGGTCTCGCCGTCCAGAAGATCATCGACGGCGTCTACCGCTCCGCCGCCGCCGGCAAGGAAGTCGCCATCGACTGATTTGCCACTGCCATCAGCCATTGCGCAGAAAATCTTTCTGCGCAATGGCTTGATTGTATCTAGATTTTCTAGATTTTCTAGATTTTCTAGCGCTTCTAGATTTTCTAGCGCTTCTAGATTTTCTAGCGCTTCTAGATTTTCTAGCGCTTCTAGCGCACTATAAAACCTAAAATATCATGCTGTTTTTAAACGGAGACGAATCTAGCCTGAATGCGCGTCAAAAAATGCTTGACGCCATTCCCGTCGACATGACGATGACCGCCGACAACTGGTCGCCGGACACCGTCCAGACGACGCTTGCCGCGCCGTTTGAAGTCACAGGCCCCGCCACCTACAAGAAAGGCAATTCCTCCACGCTCCGCTTCGAACCCGCCCCGCCAGACACAGGCTGGAAAATCAGACGGACGGACCAGGCGGAGCAACTGCCCGTCGACGTGTTCACGGGAAACGTCTGGACGGCGAAGCGGAACATCGTCCTGCGAAGCGGTTCGCCGCACAACTATCTCCGCATGTCCGAACATATTATCGCCCACCGACTTGGGATGAATCTCGACAATGTCGTCGTCTCCACGTCGACGGGTGATCCGCCGTTGTTCGACGTCGGCTCCATGCCCATCGTCGACGCCATCCGGAAGGTTGGCGTAATTAAGCAAGACGCCGCCACGCTCCGCTACCGCACCGTCAAACAGCCTGTCGCCTTTCTCGGCCCGCATGACAGCTTCCTGCTGTTCCTGCCGGACGAAAACGCGTCCAAGAAACTGACATTGGACGTCGCCATTGATTTTCCGACGGTCATCGGCAAGCAGCGCATTGTCTTCGACCTTACGCCGGAAGCATATGCATACGGCGCCCATGCGCGGACGAACTGCTCGCGCTCCGAAATGCTGCTCGCGAAAACTGTCGGCATGCTGTTCGCGGACACGCGGAATCTCGGCTACACGAAAGAGAACATTCTCATCGCCGGCAAGACGAAATACGTCACGACGCCGCGTCCGGAACTCATCCATGACGGAAAAGTCCTGGAGGCCGTCTGGCATCGGGCCTGCCTTGATTTCATCGCCGCGCTGTCGCTGTTGGACAGCGGCCGCCTCTGCGGCTGCGTCGTTTCCTTCAAGGCGGGCCACACGCTGGACTGCCGTTTCATGAACCTCTTGTACATCAACGATTTGCTGACCGATCTCTGACCGCCGAATGAACAAAGCCAAGGCACAATTCTACCGTACACTGCAAAGCCTCACTCAGGCGGGGCTCCCCTTGCTCCGCGCACTTGCACAACCTGCGCCCCCCAAGCTACGTAGAGCGGCAGAGCAACTCTTGCAGGACCTCAAAGGCGGCATGCCACTCCCGAAAGCCATGGAGCAATATTCCGTCTTCACGCCGTTTGAGGTCAGCCTTGTCGCTGTCGGAGCCGCATCAGGCACGTTGGAACAGAATTTCGGCTCTTTGGCGGAATGGTTCGAAAACCGCCATGCCCTTCATTCTCAGGTCATCTCCAGCCTTATCCATCCCGCCATGACCTATTTTCTGGCGGTCCCCATCATTTGTTTCATCAATGTCATGACGAAAGGCATGAGCGTTCATAGCGCCATCTGGCGATGCATCGGCCTGTGGATCGCCCCCTTCATCGCCATCTGGCTCTATCGCATCGTCTCTTCCTTTATCTGCAAAAGCAGCATCATTTGTGAAATATTCGACGCACTTCCGCTCATCGGGGGGCTTCGCTACAAGCAGGATAACGCCATTTTCTTCCAGTCGCTCGGGCTCTGCCTGCGCGGCGGCATCGGAACCGTCACAAGCATCCGCCTCTCCGCGGACGCCTGCCGATACCAAAACAACAAGCGTAAATTCCGCAGAATGGCAGATATCATCGAAAAGACCGGCGAGACGTTCATAAACGCCTTCCAGCAAGTCATGTCCAGCCGAGACGCCAACTCCCCGGCCCCTGTCCTGCTCGCAACAGGAGAGGCCACCGGCACATTGGACGAATATTCCCTACGACTCGCCAACCTCTTTCATGAGGAGGCCAAGACCACCCTCACCAGACTCGCCGCAGCCGCGCCAATTATCGTCTTCATCCCTTTGGCGATCTATATCGGCTACGTCGTCATTTCCTTCTATTCAGGATACATCAACGGCGCCCTAGACGCCATCGACGGCATTTAATGTGGAAAGAAGAATACAATTTTGACCCGCACTGGTTCAGGACGCCCTTCAACCAGCGGATGCACTATCTGGACGTCGGCTCGGGCTTTCCGTCCGTCATGCTCCACGGCAATCCGACATGGTCGTTCATGTACCGCAAGCTCATCGCCGCCGCGAAGGAGCAGCACATCCGCGCCATCGCCCCGGACCATATCGGCTGCGGCTATTCAGACAAGCCGCAGGACTGGGACTATCGCCTCGCGAAGCATGTCAGCAATCTTGAGGCATTAGTCGATGACGTGCTCCAACTGCCTCAGTTCGACCTAGTTGTCCATGACTGGGGGGCGCCCATCGGCTTCCTCTACGCCGTCCGCCATCCGGACAAAATCCGCAAGATCGTCGTCATGAATTCCGTCGTCTGGATGTCCAGCCATTTTCCGCGTTCCGTCTATCTGACGCGATGGCCGTTAATCGGCTCGCTGATCGTCCGCTCATGGAACCTGCTGCTGAAGAAAGCCCTCAAATCCTGCACCGTCAAACCGTTGTCGAAAAACGCCATCGACGGCTTCCGCGTCCCCTACAACACGTTCGAATCGCGCGTCGCCATCCAGCGTTTTCCACAGGACATCCCCACAAAGCCTTCCCATCCAAGCTACAATGATTTTCGGTTCATAAAGGAACATCTGTCGCTCCTCCGCGAAAAGCCCATGCTCATCTGCTGGGGCGAGCAGGATTTCTGCTTTCCGAACCGCTTCCTCAAACGCTGGAAAAAGTACTTTCCGGACGCAACGGTCCAAACCTATCCAGAATGCGGCCACTTCGTTCTGGAGGAAGACAACGACGCCATCCCGCGAATCGTCGATTTCCTGAAAGCTCCGTTGGAGGAGACAAAAAACACTGAAGAAATAAAAAACGCCACTGCCAGCCCCCAAGGAGCCTGATTGGATTTCCCCTACAACTATAAATACAAAAGGAAACATCATGTCTGAATGCACACACAACTGCTCCACCTGCGCCTCCAAGAAAAACGGAAGCTGCGGGCAGGATGCCACCACCAAAGCCATCTCCGAACAACTGTCCAAAATCAAGCATAAGATCGTCGTGCTGTCCGGCAAGGGCGGCGTCGGCAAAAGCACATGCGCCGTCAATCTCGCCATCAGCCTCGCCATGGAAGGCCATAAGGTCGGCCTGCTCGACGTCGATCTGCACGGACCGTCCGTCCCGACCATGCTGAAACTGCAGGGCGTCGTGCCCGAAACCGTCGGCGACAAGATCCTGCCCGTCCATGCCGCCGGCATCTCCGTCATCTCCGTCGCTTTCTTCCTCCACAACAGCGACGATCCCGTCATCTGGCGTGGTCCGATGAAACAGGGCGCCATCCAGCAGTTCATCACGGATGTCGAATGGGGCGAACTCGACTATCTCGTCATCGACTGCCCCCCCGGAACAGGCGACGAACCGCTCGGCGTCTGCCAGATGATTCCGGACGCGGAGGCCGTCATCGTCACGACGCCGCAGGAAGTCGCCGCTTCGGACGTCCGCCGTTCCGTCAACTTCTGCCGCCAGCTGAATCTCTCCATTCTCGGCGTCATCGAGAACATGAGCGGTTTCGCCTGCCCGCATTGCGGCGAAATCACCTACATCTTCAAGCAGGGCGGCGGCGAGAAGCTCGCGGAACAGATGAATCTTGACTTCCTCGGCAAGATTCCGATCGATCCGGGCATCGGCGATTGCTCCGACGCGGGAACGCCCTTCGTCCATTTCCGCGGCAAAACCGCCACCGCCATCGCCTTCCAGGCCATCGTCGCCAAAATCACCGGCGAATAATCATCGTTTTCCGCTACACGGAAACATCTTCCAAGGCTGTTGCTTACCATAAAAAGTCAGCAACAGCCTTTTTTGTGTGCAGGACGTCATGGCGTTGCAATCCCCCAAAATACAAACATTGTCATGTTCGCAAGGCGATCTCGGCCTTGTGTTCTCATTGTTTTTTGTGACTGCACAACGCCATTATGGATTATCATTAATATTCATATTTACGACTTTTTATGATTCTTTGGTAATCTCTATGATTTTCTATTATTTCGTATGACTTACGATGACTTTTATGATATTATTTGATATTTTTTCAATTTTAAAGAAAATTTATATAATGTCTTGATATTCCTTTTTAGAGTGCTATAGTATTCATAAACAACTAAAATACTTGATGAATTCTAGAAAGGTGATATATTTATGTCTAGACATAATATGAGAGATATGGATTCTGCCTCAAAGCTTCTCATGGCGCATGAGAAGATGGCCATGCACACGATCGACTTCATCCTGCGGAAAAGCGGCTACGCCGTGGTCGAAGGCTCGATGCAGCGGCGACCTGCCGAGGCCATCGCAAAAA
>CACYQT010000056.1 GCA_902776645.1 uncultured bacterium
ATTAGTGGATAGTGGGTAGTGGAGAGTGGGTAGGCTTCAGGATTCTAGGACTCTAGGATTCTAGGACTCTAGGATTCTAGAGCTTTCGCTTTTGTCTTTTAGCTCCGCTTAAGCGGAAGTTTTTTCTTGCCATTACGTGACAAATGGCAAAATCGCGCTACATTTATTATAGTGTTTCAAGCGAGTCTCTTGAACGTAGAAAATTACCAACAAAAAGCAGGAAGAAAATCATGAAGGTCATCATCCAGCAGAACTACGACAAGATGTGCGAATGGGCAGCCAACCATATCATGGCCGCCATCAACAACCACAAGGGCGACAAGCCGTTCATTCTCGGCCTCCCGACCGGTTCCTCCCCCCTCGGCGTCTATGCGCGCCTCATCGAATACTACAAGGCCGGAAAGGTCAGCTTCAAGAACGTCGTGACGTTCAACATGGATGAATACGTCGGCCTGCCGAAGACCCATCATGAAAGCTACTGGTTCTTCATGCATGACAACTTCTTCGACCACATCGACATCCCGAAAGAGAACGTGAACATTCTCGACGGCATGGCGGCCGATCTGGAAGCCGAATGCGCCCGCTACGAGGCGAAGATCGCCTCCTACGGCGGCATCGACCTGTTCCTCGGCGGCTCCGGTGTTGACGGCCATATCGCCTTCAACGAACCCTTCACCTCCCTCAATTCCCGCACGGGCGTCCGTGATTTGACGGAAGACACGAAGATCGTGAACTCCCGCTTCTTCGACAACGACCCGAGCCAGGTCCCGTCGAAGGCGTTGTCCGTCGGCGTCGGCACGGTGACGGACTCCAAGGAAGTCCTGCTTCTCATCAGCGGCCACAACAAGGCCCGCGCCCTGAAGGAATGCGTCGAAGGCGGCGTCAACCAGATGTGGACGATTTCCGCCCTGAACCTCCACAACAACGCCTACATCGCCTGCGATGAAATGGCCTGCGGCGAACTCCGCGTCGATACCTACAAGTACTTCCTCGACGTCTACAAGAGCGAAAGACTCTAACCGCCTGCGGCGGAGCTGAAAGCTGAAAGCTGAAAGCAAATGCACGTTACGGCCCCTGAAAGCGATGCTTTCAGGGGCCGTTTTGCGTTTTCTAGAAGTTCTAGCGGCTCTAGAAGCTCTAGAAGCTCTAGAAGCTCTAGAAGCTCTAGAAACTCTAGAAACTAGAGCTTAGGCTTGCGTAAGCGCTTGCAGCTCTTCATCTGTGAGCGGCAGGTCAACGCCGCGGAGATTGGAGAGGAAGTGCGCCGCGGAGGATGACGCGAAGAGCGGAATGACCTGCGGGAAAGCGGGCAGGCGGTAAAGATTCGTCATCCATGCGACGACGAGCGCCGATGGATCGACGCCTTTCGCTTTCGCCATCTCTTGCAGGACATGCCAGCGGTTGTCGAACAAGTAGCAGTCGGGCAGGCGGTTGGGATCGCTGTAGCCGCCTTTCGCCAAAGACGAATAGGCCACCAGCGGCATGTTGCGGTTCTTCAGGAAGCGCAGCCGTTCGCGGCTCGTGTATTCATTGAAAATATATTTCGGCGGCTTTTCCGTCCGTTCCGCCAAAAAAGTGAACCGCTGCTGGTTGACCGTGAACGGCGTCAGATTGCGCTCTTTTGCGAGCGTGTTCGCGTCCGCAATGCGCCAAGTATCGTAATTGGAAGCGCCTAGATAACGGACTTTGCCCGCCTTGACGAGTTTGTCAAAGGCGGTCATCGTCTCCTCCTGCGGCGTGTCGGCGTCGTCTGTGTGGGCATAATAGAGATCGATGGTTTCGATGCCGAGCTTGCGGAGGGATTCGTTGCACCAATATTCAATTTGGGCGGCTTTCAGGCCTGCGCCTTCGCCATGGCGGTCGAATCCGACCTTTGTGGCGATGACGACCTTGTCGCGTATCTTTCTGGACGCGAGCCACTTGCCGAGACATGTCTCGGATTCGTCCCCCGTGCCCGCCCAATGGGCGTAGTTGTTGGAGGTGTCGATGAAATTACCGCCTGCGTCGATGAACGCGTCAAGCACTTTGAACGCGTCTGATTCGGAAGTCGTCGTGCCGAAATTCATGGCGCCGAGGCAGACGGGTGAAAGCTGCAAATCGTTGAATTTTATGGTTTTCATGGATTCATTCTCGCTATGACATCGTTTTGGATGGTTTCGCACATATCGACGAATACGCCGCTGTAGCCTGTGATGCGCACGAGCAGGTCGCGGTGGTTTTCCGGATGGATCTGCGCGTCTTTCAGATCATCGACGCTGACGCAGGAGACCTGCGCATGGAGGCCGCCACGGTTGAAATAGTTGCCGAGCAGTTTTCCAAAGAGGATGCGGCCTTCCTCCCCTGCGAAGTTTTCCGGCTGCACGTCCAGATTGAGCGAACCGGACGTGTATTGATCGAACGGCAGATGGAGCAGGGAGGAGAACATAGCCGTCAGGCCTTTTTTGCAGGAGCCGTTGGCGGGGCGGGAGCTTTGGGTGAACGGTTCGCCTGCGAGACGGCCGTTGGGCGTCGCGCCGCAGATGGCTCCCATCTTGAGATGCCATGTGTCGCCTTGCAACGACGGCATTAGGAAGAGTTTGTATTTCTTGACCGCCTCCGCGCCCAGTTCGTAGCAGATTTCCAATGACATCTTCGCGATGCGTTCCGCATGACGGTTGGTCAAGGCACCGTCCGAACCGAATTTCTCCGCTTTGCGGCAGAGGGCGAGCAGCGTTTCATACCCTTTGTAATTGGCGTCGACGGCGGCGACGAGTTCGCTGAGCGTCGTGCTGTGGTCGATGAACAACAGCTGGTCGACGGCGGAGAAGCAATCGACAAGCGTGGCGATGCCGCAGAACGTCTGTATCTGGAAGTGGTATTTTGCCGTGGCGTTCTTGCATTCGGCGCGTTCGATGGACCAGCGGTTGATGCAGTCCCCAAGCGTCAGAAGTTTGGACGGATGTCGTTGGCGCAGTTCAAGTTCCAGAACCAGATTGTCAATCTTCATCTTGATGAAATCACGGAAATACTGGAAGAAAAGATCGTAGAAATCGTCAATGCTGGTCGGCGGTTCGGGCTTGTCGTTGAGTTCATGCATGGCGTTGACGAATTCCGCGGGCCAGCCGTTGGGGCAGCGTGTGCGAACATACGGGATCTGCAATTTTTTGCGGATGTCTTCCGGCATGTCCGGAACGAAATGGACGGCGCGCGGCGCCGATGACATCCACTGCGAGTTCGGCCCGGGCGAACACCAGTTGCAGGCGAAATGTTCGTAGTCGTTCGCGTCTTCCGGTTCGACGCCTGCACGAATCAAGCCTGATTTGATGTCGGCATCATTGTAGATCATCATGGAGCAGCTTTGCAACGACTTCTCCATGAGGATGTTCCAAAGTTCCGGACAGGCTGTGTCCATGCCTTTGAAATAGCGGATGACGGGAATCGGATTTTTGAAGCCCGGCGTGATGGCGCGGGAGAATAGCAGCGTCAACGCATTGACGACGGGGCGGCCGTCTTTGTCCGTTCCGGCGAGCGGCAGATACTGAGGCGCGTCGAAGTTGAGGATTCGCTCGAAGCAGGTCGTGTTCGTATGGTCTCCCATCTGGTGTTCGCCGCGTCCCATGATGAGATTGTGCTTGCAGTAGAAATCCGTGATGATTTCCAACGCGCCGTCTTCCGTGAGGCGGCCCGCCTTCAGATCCGCTTCATACAGAGGGAGAAGGATGATGTCCAGACGGCCTTGCGTCAGCGTCGGATTCAACGTCAGATAGGAGTCGTCAGCCAAATTGACGAGCCAGATGAGCTGCAACGCCTCGTGGAAGGTTTGGGGAGCGCCTTGCGTCAGCGAGAAGAGGGCGTCTGCCGCTTCGGCAAGTCCTGCATTCTTAGCTGCTTCCGCATAACGGCGGGCAAAATTGATGAATGCGTCATAGACACGGACGGCGCCTTTCAGGAAGACAGCGTGTTCGTCATCCTTCGCGTTCGGAATGCCCGCCATGGCGCGTTCCTTCAGGCCGGACAGGCCATACTGGATGAGCCACTGCCAGTCCAATGTGCAGTGGCCGGTCTCGTAAAGCGTTGTGCGGTAGAGATTTTTCGGATCATGCAGAAACGCCTGGAAGAACGCCTCTTCCTCCGCGTTCAACGGCTTGTCCAGATGGCGGCCGACGATGATGTCATGCGGCTCGACTGGCGTGGAGACTTGATCGAAAAAGTCATAAAGGACGTTTCCGAAACGCAGCGGATGCGGCAGTCCGTCGTATTTGTGCTGCAAGGAATGCAGGATTTGCACGCGTTCGAACGTCGTGCTTTTGAGCGGTTTTGTGCGCAAGGCTTGTAGTGCTTCTTCAATTCTCAATTTACAATTCATAATTAACAATCTTCAACGATTGGATGCGGTGTAAAAAAGTGCTTTGTGGGTTTTGAAGCAAATGTATTTGCTTTTAGCTTTTAGCTTTTGGCTTTAAGCTTCTTATGACCATGCGACGCGGTGGATGAACTGGACGAACGGCGGGAAGGACGGATAATCGCAGCCATGGCCGTAGCCTTCGAAGACCAAATGGGTCACGTCCTGATGGCCGTTGAGTTTCAGCATGCGGCAGAAGTAGGCGTTCTCCTCCGTACGGCCGCACATTTCCATGTCGCCTTGGCCTGTCGTCAGCAGGATTGGCGGCAGATTGGGCGTTCCGACATGGTACAGCGGGGCGAATGCGTCGCAGGTCGGCTGTGTCATGGGAATGCCCTGTTCGGCGCGGATCGTGAAATGCGTGACGCACTGGCCGCTCAACGGCATGAGCCCTTTGAGCTGCGTGTAGTCGCAGCCGTAGCGGCGCAGATATTGCGGATCCATGCCAATCATCGCCGTCAGATAGGCGCCTGCGGAATGTCCTGAAACAAAGACCTTTGCGGGATCGCCGCCGTAATTGGCGATGTTCTTCAGAACCCATGCGACGGCGCAGGCCGCATCGTCGATGCAGGTGGCGCCTTTCGCGCCGTCCGTTCCCGCAAGACGATAGCCGCAGGCGACGACGGCGGACGGATGCTCCGCGTCCATCGTCAACGCCATGGGCGTGTGCTTCGCGCCGCCCGTCAGGCCGCCGCCGTGGAACCAGATGACGGTCGAAAAGCCCTGCTTGTTTTGCGGAATCGTCAGATCCAGCTTGCAGCGTTCGACGTTGGCGGGGCCGTTTTTGTAGAATGATTCCTCCCGATAGGGGATGTTTTCCGTGAAATCGAAGTCCTGTCCGTTTTCGTTTTTGATGGTTTTCATGTGTGAAATTCCATGTTTGATGATATGATGCGCATTGATGAAAGAAAATATAATGCGTGTTATGTTGATTTCTTTGAAACATCTTATAATTTTATCAAAAACATTGGTTCAGGGAGAGGAGCGACGGCAAGATGCCGCCGCCACACCACCGACGGCGGGACGCCGTCGTTACATAAGGAATACACCATGTCGATTGTCACAGCTGTTTCACGCGGAGATATCCATCGCACGTCTTTTGATCCCAACCGCCAGATTCCGTTGTATTTAGGCAGTGGAAGCTGCGGCGCTCTGTTCGATTCATACGGTTTGATCGGACAGGTGGACAAACAGAAGACCGGCGGCGATGTCGGAACGTTCAAACATGCGGACTACTATGCGCAAGGCCATTACGGCATCGACTACTGGCTGTCGCTCTTCACGCTGAAACTGGCGGACGAACCGCAGGCGGAACCGACGGACTACCGCCAGTCGCTATACCTATATAAAGGGTATCTGGAGACGTCGTTTTCACAGAATGGAAAAACGCTTGCGGCACAGACGACTTTTCATCCGTATCAGCGAGATATTTTGGCGTATGAACTGCACGGCGGTTGGAAGCTGACGCTGTCGCCCGTAACGCATCCGAACGGTTCCTACAACGAATCGTTTGATGTGACTCCGCAACCGACAGATAACGGCTTCCGCATGCAGACGAACCGCGTCACGATGGAAGTCGGCATGCGTGTCATCTGCGAAAACGGCAGTTACGGCATCCGGCGAAATGGCGCGGATTGGACGCTGACGCTCAGCGACAACGCGACTTGCCTGCTGCTGATCGGAAGCGCCAATGAAAAACGGTTCGCCGCCGTGCGGTCGGTCATGGACGGTGTGGCGTCCATCGCGTCATGGCGCGAATCAGCGGAAAATGGCTGGAAGACGCGTTGGGGCGACTCCTATCTGGATTTGACGGACGACCAGCGGCAGGCGGACTGGGCGCGTTCCATGTACTATGTGCTCTGTTCGTTTTCGCCCGACGGAATTCCTTCCGCCCCAATGGGTTGGACGGGAGCCGGCTGGCGGTTCCATTTTCCGCAGGACATCTCCTACATCCATCCTGCGCTGTTGCGCATGGGGCACTACGATCTGGCAAAACGGATCGTGGAATTCTATCGTGAACGGATCGACGACATCCGCGCCATCACGCATCGCATCTACGGCGGCCGCGGCACGATGTGGGCGTGGGAGTTTCCGATTGGCACGGGCACGGATTTGTTGAAAAACGATTCGCCGAATCCGTATCAGTACGAAATCCACAACGCCGCGTATCCCGCGCGAATGGCCTACGAGACGTCGCTCCATCTGAACGACGCCGCATGGACGGCGGCAGTGGCGTTGCCCGTCATCCGCGAATCGGCGGAATTCTACGCAAGCCACATGGTGAAGGAGGCGAACGGACGGTACAGCCTGGAAGTCACGCCGTCGATGTCGCAGGACGAATTCGCCAAACCAAACGGACGGAATTACTTGTGCGCTTTGTATTCGGCCCGTTACACGTTCCGCGTCGCCTCCGCGATGGGGCTGAAGGACTATGATGAATATTTGCGGGCGGGGCTGGCATTCGACCGCCTGATCGATTCCGAACACGGCATCTACTGCACGGGCGAAATCATGATGGAGGAGAATTTCGGCAAGGAGAAGCATCCCGTCCAGTTGAATCCGCTGATCTTCCTGCCGGCCAATGACTTGGACGAATACGAACGGAACGCCTACGAAAAACGCTACGACATCTGCAGCGATGCGAAGTCGCGCATGTACCACGGCTGGACGCTGGCGATGTTCTGGCTGGCGTCGTCCCATCTTGGTCGGACGGAGGACTTTGCGAAGGAGCTCGCCATGGCGGACGACGTGGACTACCGCGATCCGGAACGGCTGGAGTTCTATGAATCCAGCAAAGGGCCGTCGAGCATCTACTACGTGACGACGCACGGCGTCTATCTGCAGGCCGTGCAGGACGCCTTCGTCTGCGATTTGTTCGGCGACGTGCGCATAGAGGGCTGCGTTCCCGCCGCCTGGAAAGGCAGCGAATATGCGAACCTGCATGCGCGTGACGGCAGAACCTATTCTGGGAGAATAGGTTGCTAAGCGAATCTAGCGGTTCTAGAAATTCTAGCGGTTCTAGAAATTCTAGCGGTTCTAGAAATTCTAGCGGTTCTAGAAATTCTAGCGGTTCTAGAAATTCTAGCGGTAAAGGAGTACTGAATTTTTCCGCCGTCGGCGAGATTTTCGGCGATGATGGTCCATTTGCCGGGCTTCTCGTTGGACGGGATGGAGAGATTCAGCTTCAGTTCGCCGTTGACGGCGGCGTGATAGCCGCTGAATTCGGCTGGTTTGCCGTCGGCATCGAGAATCGTGAGTTTCAGAGGAATGACGGCGTTTGGGAAATTTGTTCCATCGAAGGCACTATGTATCTCGATGATTAATGGTACTTCCGAACCGCGTGTCACTGTACCATTGCCGCCGATATTGATGGTTCTGGCATTTATCTGTTCCTTCGTCCGCATGAACAGCTTTCCTTCGCCTGGGCCGAAGGAAACGTCAAACGACAGGCCGCCATCCTTGGGCGTCGTCGGAACTTGCTTGTGCGCAACGAGATCGTAGATGTATCCATCGCCGGGAAGCCAGGCGGTTCCCGCGTTGGGGAGGCCCTTTTCCATGACGAGGCCATATTGGCCGACATAGTCGCCGAAGGTCCGTTTGTCGTTGATCAGGAACAGGTAGTCGGTGTCGCCAAAACGGCGCATGCGGCCGACGATATCCATGTTGGACGTCTTGAAATTGCGTGTGAAGAACGGATCGAGCGCACTGCGGAGTTTGGCGGCTTCATGCTGCAGGACGACTTTGTCGACTTCCGCCTTGCGCGTCCGCTTGTAGGCGGGAATGATGAGATCGGGCATGACGGCGGGGCAGAGGCGTTCGTCCGAAACGACGATGCCGCCGCGTTTCTGGAATTTGATGATTTCGTCATAGACGGACTGCGTGAGGACGTAGCAGTTGGGCATGACGAGAATGTCGTAGGCGTCCAGGCCGTTCTTGCGGACGGTTTCGTCGTAGATGATCCGCGGCTGGTAGCCTGCCCATTGGAGGATGAGATGCATATCGGCCTCCCAGCTGTTGCTCCAGCCGTTGCTGCCGCATTGCGCATACATTTGGGAGGCAAAGCTTTCCAGAATGGCGACGCGGGACGGCGCGTCCGGAATCTCCAGCAACGACGGGCCGAGAGGCTGGATGACGTCGTGGACGAGTTTCGAAAGCCGCGGGGCGGTTTCGGGATTCGTCATGCGGTAGCTGCCGCCCGTCGTGGTGAACAGCGAGCCGCGGCCATGGTACATGATGCCGCGCACGGGCCGCGCAATCATGCTCCACAACGCGATTTCCAGATGGTCGGGAGCGATGGAGATGAACTTCGCGTCCGGAATGTCGCGTTCCCATTGGACGCGTTTGTCCTCTTCCTTCGGCATCTGCTCGATGGGAGCCGTGCCCGAACGATACCAAATGATTTGTGTCATTTTCATGACCTTCTGATTCGGATAGCCTTCCGCCATGGCGAACAGTTCGTCGCAGGATTGGCCGATTTTGATCGGATCCGGATAGCTGTACGTCCATTGCGAAACGATATCGACATGGCCGCCGCTGCCCCAAACGGACGGAACGCGGACGGCGGGATCGAAGAACGTCCAGAAGTCCTTGCGGCCAGTGGACTTGAGACCGTCATGGATGCGCGAATGGAGCGGATTCCAGCCGTCGCCGTCCTTCCAGAACCACGTGTAGAAGCGGAGGATGGGATCGTCGTCCGGAATGACGCGGCTCGGCGGGAAGTTCGGCAGCGTCTGGTAGGGGACGCCGGTCTTGGCGCGGACTTCCTGCGGAATCTTACCGCCCAGAAACTCTTCTGCCGCTTTGACTTCGAACGGCTGGAAAGAAAGCGCCGTGCTGTCGCGGACTTCCGAATGAATGAGCGCCGCGTCGAAATTCGGGAACTGCAAATACGTCTTCGCGACGCTTGCGCCGACGTTGTAGCCGAACTGCTGGATGTCCGGATGGCCCATGGCGCCGTTCGTGGTCTCGAGCGGCTTGCCGCTGCGGTTCACACGCTTGTATTCAGGATTTTTCTGCGTCTGTTCGACCCAACGGCCCGGAGCGGTCGTCAAGCAGGCATGGAGGCCTTTCTTCATGTACTCGTTCAGAAGATTGAATTTCGGCGTAACATCCTCCACTTCAGATAAATCAAGCGGTTTCTTCGCCTTCCAGACATCGACGAAATTGCTGAAATGGCGCAGGTCATGGGTGAAACCGATATATTGCAGTTCCTCCGCCGGGCAGGTGCCCCACATGACGACGGGCATGAAAGGATTTTCCCGCGGGACGATGTCGAACGTGCTTTGGGCGTGGAGCGTGTTCAGCGTCGCATACATCTGGTATGACGCGGCTTTGAGGGTTGTGTCGATGGGAACGGTGACATGGCGGATTTCGCGCGGGGCGAGTTTTTTGAAAGGCAGCTCGTGTTTGGCGCCGTTCACGGTGATGGTTACGATGCCGTCGTCCATGAACTCCGTGTTGTCGTTGTCGATGGTCAGCGTGACGGCCGCGTTCTTTTCTTTATGGTAGAAGACGGTGCGGCCTTGGTTGAAGGAGATGGACGGATGGGGGCCGAATTCCTGCGGAACGCCTTGATAATAGCGGAATTGCGCCATTTTTCCGACAAAACTGCTGTAATTGCTGGTGGAACGGTCGCCGAGCGTCAGCGGATAGGGGCTGGGAGCGACGGCTTTGTAATCCGCAAAGTGCTTCTTCGCAATCATTTGGCCATCCATGAAGATCCGGACGGTGCCTTCGCCGTCATAGGAGAAGGCGAGATGATGCCATTCGTTGACGGGCAGGTGGACGGGGCGGCTTTCGAGCACGACGCTGTTCGTCTTGAAGCCGAGATTGACATTGATGGTGTAGAGGTCCTTTCCCCTTGTGAGCAGATAGCAGCAGTAGCCGAGATTGGCCTTTTCCATTTCCCTGAAATAATGGTATATCTTCTTGTCCAGCAGGAAGAAATGGTCTCGCCCAGTACGAATCGCCTCGTCCGGATTCAGCCAGAAATCGAAGGCGAAAGCGCCTTGCGGCGTGAAATCCGCGTGGTTTCCTGCATCGGCGCCCTGCCGGTTGTCGGCGGACGGAACGCTTCCCGTTGATTTCAAGGCGATTCCGAAGCGTTCATCGTCAACGATCTGCGCTTTCCCGCGCAGTTTGATGGCGTGATTGTGGCCGGAAGCGTCTTCCAATGGCTTGTCGGCATTGAAAATCCACTGGCCGATGATGTCTGCGGCGGGCAGGGCGGAGGAGAGGAAAAGAACGGCGAAAATGATGGTAAGTGCTTGTTTCATCGTGGGTTCCTCCTGTTATTCCAAGACCTGAAGATGGACGGGCTTGTAGATGCCGCCGGCGCCTGCCGTGTCCAGAATTCTCACGACGATGACGTTGTCCGCGTCCCATTTGATCTCTTTCGTGATGTCCAGCGAGAACGGCGTCTGCCAGCCGCTCGTGCCGAGATCGTGCTGGCCGATGTAAATGCCGTTCAACCAGACCCATGCGCATTCGTCAACGGATTCGAAATGAAGCTCGACGGCGTTGAATTTCTCCGGTTTCGACGGCGCTTTGAAAGATTTGCGATACCACGCGAGGCCGTCGTATTTGAAGCCTGCGTCCTCCCACGTCACGGCGATCGGAATCGTCTTCCATGCGGAATCGTCGAAATTTGTCTTGAACCAGTTGTTCAGATGGCCTTGATTGTTCTCGTCCAATGAGAAACGCCAATCGGCCGCCGGCAGGAGAATGTCCTGAACGACCTTCACGTCATGGTCCCAGTCGCTACGGTTGCGGAGGAGGACGGTATTGCGGTAGAACGGCCAGATGGCCTTGGAGGCGATGTCGCGCACGGCGGCGTTCTTCTCCTTGCGGGCGGTCTTCTCCAGAATCTCCAACTGCTTGCCTTTGGCTGGCTTATCCGCTGCCAGCTGTGAAACGGCGATGAGTCGGACGTTGACATCCGTGTCGTCCATCATGTCGCCAAGCAGTTCGACGGTCGCGGCGTTTTTCAGGCAGAGGGCCTGCAAGGCGCCGCGGCGGACGAGCGGATCCGTTGATTTGAGGAGCGCCACCAGCTGAGTGGTGGCGTCTTCACGTTGGGCCAAAAGCCGCACGGCAGTGTGGCGGATGATCGCGTTGTCATCCGCCACCGCCTTGAGAAGCGACGGCAAGTCCGGATTTTTCAACAAGTTGTCACGCCGCTCCTTCGGCGTTTGCGCGAACAGCAGGAACGGGGCGGCCAGAAGCAGAAGGATGAGATGTTTCATGGGGATACCTTTATAAAAGGGACGAAAGGGACATAAGGGACGAAAGGGACAGGTTATTGGTAGAGGACAGTTACGTGGGCTTGTTTGGGCAGGCCGTTCAGTACGGCGTAGTGGCTTTTGCCGACGGTTTCATCTTGGAAATCAACGGCTTGGCCGTTGATGGAAACGGAAGTCGGGACGGCGCCATCCGGAACATACATCCGCAGATTGGCCGTTTGATGGTTCGATACCAGCTGGAAATCAAGCTGTTTCGCATCGTAGTCCGCTTTGAATTCGTATTCGACGCTTGCATCGGATGCGGGATAGACGAGTTTGACGTATGCGCGTTTCTCCTTCGCGGCGGCGAAACGCGGCGACAGCGTGACGTGTTCGAACAGCTTGCCATTATCGACGACGCCCGCCAGACCCGTGCATTCCGCGTTCATGATCTCCGCGGCGCACCAGCAGCGCGGGCCGCCGCCGATGTCGTTGCCTTCCCAATTCCACAGGAAGGAGAATTTGCCGTCACGGCTGACTTTTCGACCGATCCTTTTCAGAATATCGACGCCGTAAGTTTCCTCGCCGACATCGAATGCGGCGGTGGCCAGCTGGCCCGCCACGAACGGCGCGACGGCGCCGTTCACGTACTGACCGGCCTTCATGCCTTTGAAGACAGGATAGGGCGGCTCCAGATTGCGGAAATCGTCCATTTCGCCTTTGTATTTGTCCCGCATGGCGCGGTAGGCGGCGATGACGGAGAGGCGTTCATCCATGGAAAGAATGCCGCGGTTCAGGGCGTAGGCGTTGGAAAGGCTCATCTGCCATGTCTCGTCGACGCCGTAGTCGACGTCCGTCAACGGCAGGAAATGGCGGAAGAAGCGACCGTTCCACAAATGCTTCATGATGCGTTCTTTCAAATCGGCGGCTTCTTCTTCATGGCGGGCGGCGGACGATTCGTCGCCCAAAACACGGTAAAGCTTGGCCATCAACATCTTGGCGTAGAAAAGACCTGTGTTGTCGCCATGGAAAATGCCCATGGGATCGTCCGGGCGGACGGCGCGGTCGTAACTGGAGCTTTCGCGATCGAGAAAATCCCATGTGTCCAATGTGCGGGGCCGTTTGACCAATTGGTATCGCGTGTCCCACCGAAGCGGATCCGTCATCATGTAGCGGAGGCCTTTTTCGAGTCGCGGCATGTTGATTCGCAACCACTTGTCATCGCCTGTGGCTTGCCAGATCTGATAGGCGCCCTCCACCATGAGGTATTCGATGTCCGCCTCCAGTTCGAGGCGGCACATGCCGAACTCCATGCCCGGCTCCAGGAGATGGCATTCGAATTCGTTCGTGAAGCGCGGCACGCCGGAATGCATATCCGTCACAGGCGCAAGGATTTCGAAGAAGAAGCCCTTCGGCGTCTGATGTTCCAGCAGCAGATCCGGAAACGATGTGATGTCCGATTCCGTGTATTTGAAGCCCTTGAGCGTCAGCATGTAGTCGCGGATCCAGTTGGGCTGCATGCGAATGATGCGGTCGCCGTAGAGGAAGGGACGGCACAGCCCTTGCAGGCCGCCTTTGCAAAGGTTGAACAGAAGCGACAGTGGTTCGTTATGGTAGGCGGATGTCGCGTTCGGGATGTTGCTTGTGGCGATAAAACTTTCTTTCAGTGATTTCATGGCAGTGGCGAACGGAATTACGGTTGCGGATCATGTTATTGAATAAAAGGTAGCCATGCAATCCGAAAAAGCAACTTATGCTGACATATGATTATACAAAACTTTAAAATGATGGTATATTATCATGACAACACATGAAAAATTACGTCAAAAGACGTAAAAATTGACAAATGTCTAATTCATATAATCAACAACCATGGCATTGAAGGATTCCACATTTCTCGGGACGGAGAACATCGGGCGGCTGTTGCTGCGGCTATCGTGGCCGGCGGTCGTATCGACCGTCATCAACATGCTCTACAATCTGGTGGACCGCGTCTATATCGGCAACGGCGTCGGTAAGGAGGCGTTGGCGGGGCTGGCGTTGACGATGCCGATCATGATCATCATCGCGGCGTTCGGCATGATGGGCGGCGTCGGCACGGGGGCGGTCATATCGATCTTTCTCGGCCAGCAGAAGAAGGAGGAGGCGGAGAAGGCGTTGGGGCAGCTGATGTTCCTCTGCCTGATGTCCGTCATCACGCTCCAGATTCTGGCGTTGGTCTTTCTTGACAAAATCCTGCTGGGCTTCGGCGGCAACGCGGGCACCATCCCATACGCGCATTCCTATTTAAGCATCATCTTGTGGGGCAGCATCTTCCAGCATCTGAGCTTCAGCTTCGCGGCGCAGCTGCGGGCGGAAGGAAACGCCAACAAATGCATGACGACCATTCTCATCGGCGCGATTTCCAACATCATTCTCGATCCGATTTTCATCTTCGTCTTCAAGCTCGGCATCGCGGGGGCGGCCTACGCGACGATTCTTTCCATGATGATCAGCTCGTCTTTCGTCCTCTACCATTTCATTGCGGGCAAAGGCGTCATCCGCCTGCGGCTGAAGAACATCAAGCCGAATCCGCGGCTGTTGTGGCGCATCATCTCCATCGGACTTTCCCCGTGCTGCGTCCAAATCGCGTCAAGCGCCATCAATATCGCCGCTAACCGTTGCTTCAACGCATATTCGGCATCTCAGGAACTCGCGAACGACGGCATCGCCTGCTGGAGCATCGTGCTGTCCGTCAATTTCATCTTCGTCACGCCGCTGTTCGGTCTTGCACAGGGCATGCAGCCGATCGTCGGCTACAATTTCGGCGCGAAGAACTGGGCGCGTGTGCGTCAGACCTACAAGACGGCGCTGATCACGGGAATCATCATCTGCAGCTGCGCGACCATCATCCTTTTCACATTCGCGCCGTATTTCGTCCGTTGCTTCAACCAGACGCCGTCGCTCGTGGCGATGGGCAGCCGCGGCATCCGGATTCTCATGACGACGTTTCCGCTGATCGCCATCGACATCCTGACGTTCAACTATTTCCAGGCCACCGGCAGGGCGACGGTCTCCATCTGTTTGAGTCTGCTGCGGCAGATCGTGTTCTTCCTGCCGTCGCTCATCCTGCTGTCGCATTTCACGGGAATCCACAACATCTGGTGGTGCATTCCGATCGCGGACTTCGCCGCGATCATCTGCTCATCGACGATCGCGCTTTACACATTGCATAAATTGAAAATCATGCAAAATGGCTAGCTACTCTTCTAGGCTTCTAGAATGCTAGGCTTCTAGAATGCTAGGCTTCTAGAATGCTAGACTTCTAGAATGCTAGAAAATTATCAATCATCGTATTCCACAAGCATGACTGCGTCGCAGTGCCAGCCGCCTGTATGCGCGGAATAGATGCCTTCATGCCAGTAGACGGGCATGTTGTCCTGCGCGTAGATCGGAACGATCGGACGCCAGATTTTCAGATGTTCCTTGCGCGGAATGGCTTTGACAACTTGTTCCAGCATGTAGCTTTTGCCGTCGTCATAACTGACATAGCTCTCCAGCAGGCGGTTGTCCACGTCCGCGCGGGCGATATAGACGCGATTCGTGTCGATTTTCCCGCGATGGTTCGGATGGAATCCCTCTTCGCCGACGCCGTAGTAGCAGGCCATGCCGCCGACATATGTCTGCGAGCCGTCCAGCTGCGGCTGCTTGGCGAGAAATTCGCCGCCTTTGGCGATAGGCTTGGAAATCTGCCAAGCATTTTCCTTCCAGCTTGCGATGTAATAAGTTATCGTATCAGGATTGTCCATCTCAAAGGTCGCGAAACCGATGCGCAGGGGGACGGTTGGCGCGACTTCCAGCAGGCGGACGGTTGTCTTTTCGGGCGATTTATAGACGACGGACAGCTCCTGCAGGTCAAGCTTGCCGTTGATTTTCGTCCCGTCCTGCAATTCCGCGTCGCCGTACAGGTTCATGTTCAGACGCTGGCCGTCCAGCGTGAAAAGCCATCCCTCCGCGTCGAAATAAGCGCTGTGAATCGTGTGGTCCTTTGAGATGCGCGGATGGCCATAAAGGGCGAAGAACCACCGTTCACTGATGCCGTAATGGCTGGGGACGAGTTGCTTGCGGATGTCGATATAGAAGAGTCCGCCCGCGTCCGACGCGAGAAAGCATGTCGGATCGCTCCAATGGACGCCGTCCTTCGAATAGCGGAACTCCCATGTGACGGCGGCGACGCGTGTGAACAGCCAAAGTTCGCGTTTGTAGATGTTTTCAAACAACTGGACGTATGTGACGCTTTGTTCGTATTTCAGGACGATTTCCGGCCCGAAGGAATAGATGTCGTACGGGCGCGTGGTGATGCGGTAGGTAAGGGTGGATGTGGCGGCATGGCCTGTGTAGGCGACGACGATCCGTCCGTCCTGCAAAATGCAGAGCGACGGCGAGTTGTGTTCATCTGCATAGTTGCAGTTTAGGCGGCAGACGACGGTGTCTCGGCTCGGCGTGCGGCTGCATTTGGCGTCCAGCTCCTTGATATGGATTTCCCCCATGTCGGTCATGTAAGCGATGTAGGTCAAGCCGTTGTCGCCGACGATGGACTTTTCATTGATCCACCAGTCCGTGTTGGCGCGTTTGATGCGGATTTCCCTGCATTTGTTCAAATTGATCATGGGATGGCTCCTTTCGCAAAGGTTGGAGGCTGTTTCGGCTTGCAAAACATGTTTACATGATTATTGTTTGTTAATTTATTTCAATGAAATCATTTTTGCAAGTGTGCAAACACAATTCCTTCAAGGAGTCAATCACATGGACATGCAGAAAGACATGAAACTGAAGAAATCCTTTCAAAATCCGGACCGCCGTCATGCGATCTATCCGATCATCCATGGCGGTGTCGCGGCGAATCCGTCACGGGCGGAACATATTGAACAGCTTGGCTTTGCGGGAATCGTCGGCAACGTCCCGTACGGCGAAGGGTATCCCGACGACGACGCGGAATGGCAGCGGACGTCGGACGGTTTCCACGAATTTCTGAAGCGCGGCATGCATGTCTGGATCTATGATGAAAAAGGCTATCCGTCCGGAACGGCCGGCGGCGCCGTGACGGACATGAATCCGGATTTCATCGCGCAGGGATTGTACTGCTATGAATATTGGCGGACGCTTTCCGGACCAGGCCCGTATCGTGCGGATGTCCCTGGAGACAAACTATATAGGGCGATGCTGCTGCCGTTGGACGGCGGCGAGGCGATCGACGTGACGGACACGCAGAACGAACACGGCACGCTGAAGATGCATATTCCGAAAGGCGAATACCATCTCTTCATGATGAGTTCGCGGCGGCTGTTCGACGGGACGCATGCGGCGGAAAGCTATTCGGAGCCACGCAATTACATCAGTCTTTCCGACAAGGCGGCGACGGAGGCTTTCATCAGTGTGACGCATGAGAAATATGCGCAAAAACTACAGGATGAATTTGGAAAGGGCGTGTTGGCGTTTTTCACGGACGAACCGTCGCTGATCGCGTGGAACATCCGCACGGCGGTCTATCCGATCGTCCCGTGGCATCGCGACTACCCTGCGCAGTTTGCGGCAAAATACGGCTATCCGATTGAATTGGCGGTGGTTGCGGTCGTGACGAAACGCGGCCCGCAGATGCTGAAACGGCGTTGCGACTTCTGGGAGTTCATCGGCGATTCCGTGGCGGCCAACTACTTCGGAACGATACAGGAATGGTGCCATGCGCACGGCATGAAGTCGTCCGGCCATTTTCTGGAGGAGGAACGGCTGCAGGCCCATGTCTATAACTACGGCAGCATGTACAAGTGCGGCAAACGAATGGACTGGCCGGGCATCGACCAGCTGGCCAGCGAGCCGTCGCAGCTGATGTATTCGGGCAGCATTCCGATCGCGCGGCTGCTGGCGTCGTTCGCGGATGTTTCGGGCGAGCAGGAGACGTTCACGGAATTCTCCGACCATTCGTCGCGGATGGCGAACCGCCAGATCGGCATCGAATGGGTCCGCGCGTCCGTCAACTGGCATTTCGCCATGGGAATCAACAACTTCACGAGCTATTACGGCTGGGAGAATTTCGATGAAAAGGACATTCCGCCGCTGAACACCTACACGGCGCGGCTCGGCGGACTGCTGCGGCGGGGGCGGCGCGATTCGCGCGTCGCCGTCCTGTATCCGGAGGCGGCGATGTGGGCGACCTACACGCCAAGCGTGACGGAACGCGCCATCGACCATTCGGAGGCGACGATGCGCGTCAACGACACCTTCGCGAAGGTATCGTGGGAGCTGCTGCATCGCCAGATCGATTTCGACTACGTCGATGAAGACCTGCTGCGGGACGCGGAATTGGCGGACGGCCGCCTGTGCTACAAGGCGCGCCGCTACGAATGCGTCGTGCTGCCCGCCGCGCATATCATGTGCAGAAGCACGGTGGACAAACTCGTGAAGATGCTGGAAAACGGCGTCGGCGTGGTGGTGGTCGGCGATCTGCCGAAAATCGCCCGCGAAAGCGGTCTGGCGGAGGACTTTGCGTCGAAATTCGCGCCGTTCATCGGTGGTCCGAAACTGAACATCGTGCCGTTGACGTCCGGCTGGACGCTGCCGGGCATGGCGAAACTGACGGCGATGCCGCGTCCTGTCACGATCAAGCCGCACCGTCTCGACTGCGTGCTGACTGGAGCGGAAGGCTCCGGATCCATCATCGACGGCGAGATCATTTCCGCGAGCATGCTCTCCCATGTGCGCATTCTGGAGGATGGTTCGCGGATCGTCTTCCTGACGAACATGGGCGGAAAGACCTACGACGGAGAGCTTTGCGTTAACGGTGGAAAGAGCGCGCAAATCGCCGATCCGCTGACGGGCGACATCACGCCGCTGGAGACCACTGTGGACGGCGATGTCCTGAAAATGAACATCCGCCTGAAACCGTATGCGGCGTTTGCGTATATTGTTTCTTGATGGGACAGCTGGGACAACTGGGACGGCTGGGGCATGGAACATGGAACAAATGTGTTGTTAATCTGTCTCAGAAGTCCTAGATGTCACAGTAGTCCCAGTAAAAAACACTTCAACATAATAGGAAAACACAGAAAAACGTGTAAAGTAAATAGGTGTGAAATATCAGACGAAGAGTTTTAGAATCTCATACAAGGAGCAGATGAAAATGAAGCATTTGAACAAATGGTTGGCCTTCATCGTCATGAGCTTGCTGATGGCGACGCCGTGGGCGACGTTGTACGCCCAGCAGCTGGATGTCGGCGTGCAGAAACGCAGCGGCGTCCAGCATACCGTCAACGCGAAATCCGGAACGACGACGACGGTGCAGAAAACAACGACGGCGCAGAAGCCGACGACGGAGCAGAAGCCGGCGGCCGTCAATCCGAAAATCCTTCAACTTCCGCCGAAGGATTTCGTGCCGAAAGTCCGTTGGCATTACAGCAATCTGGAACGCCATTGGGAGAAGCACAAGGCGGAGTTCCCCGAATTCAAGACATCGAAGGAATATGGCGACGCCGCGTTGTATTTCTTCAGCAAGCCGCCGTTGGGCACGATGAAAAAAGTCGATCGTGAGACCGGCGACATAAAATACTACCATCAGACGAGCAATACGTTCGGCGTCACGACGTCGCAGGGCATTCCGAAGACAATGTTCAGGCCGAATGCGGGCATCAACTACTGGAGGAGGCAATAACCATGGCGAGAACGGTTAAATTCGCATGCCCGTGCTGCGGGCGGAAACGCATCGAGAAGCTTGGCGACTATGAAATCTGCGATGTCTGCGGATGGGAAGACGATCCGACGCAGTCGAAGGATCCGGATTTCGCCGGCGGCGCCAATGAGATGAGCCTGAAAGAGGCTCGCGCCGCATGGCGCAAGACCAAGAAGCAAAAAGCCTGAGGCTTTTTGCTAGTGGTTAGTGAAACCACGAATGGACACGAAAGGACACGAATTTTTATAAACCACAGAATACACAGATTACACTGAATGCCTCGCCGCCGGGCCGACAATCACCTGAAGATTTTGTTGGTTCATAATGGAATCTGAAAACTGAAAAATCAACGGCTCCGGCGGCTCGGCGGTTGTCATCCGCTGCGCGGGGCAGGATTTAGTGGCTAGTGGCTAGTGGTTAGCCACATTCCAGAAAATCCAGAAAATCCAGCCATCAGCGCAAACAGCCTCCCGGCGTCGGGAGGCTGTTTTTTTTATTTGCCGAAGGCGTACGCCTTGCGGATTTCCTCCGCGCGGAGGAGGGCCTCCTTGGAGGCGGGCAGTTCCGCGTCGGCGAGATCCTGATAGAGGCGCATGGCTTGGCGGAGGTTTTCCTTGCCGCCAAGCCGTTCAAGCAGTTGCGCGGCCGCGAGGGCGCTCTTCGTGTAGTAGAACCAGCTGTGGACGACGCTGCTCATCTGGGCGGCCTGGTAGGCGTAACAGAGCTTGCGGTACGCTTCCAACGCGGCTTCGTTGTCGCCCTGCCGTTCATGGCAGACGGCGAGACGGTACTGCGCCATGTCCTTCAGATCGACGCTCGCCGTCGATTTGCTGTCCACGATTCTCTGGAAGCACTGCTCGGCCTTTTTGAGCATTTCGAGATCCTTTACTTTCGTCGTGTCCGATTCCGCCAGAACGAGGCACATTTCGCCTTGACGGCCGAGCGCCGCGTAGCTGAGGTCGCCGTCGCCGGCCTGCGTCATGACTTCCGTGAAGGACTGCCGCGCCTTTTCATAGTCTTTCAGCATGGCGAGAACGTCGCCTTTGAGCATGAGCGCCTTCGCCTGGAAGAGCGTCTCCGATTCCGAAAGCTTGCGGTCTTTGTTCAAAGAAGTGGCCATTTCAAGCGACTGGAGGATGTCGAGGGCGGATTGCGGCAGATTCTGCTTGTATGCGCAGAAAGCGGCTTCGTAGAGCGCCATCGTGTTGAGCTTGGAGCTCGGCTGCGTGTTGTGGAGGCGAAGATAGAGCTGCTGCGCCTTCGACCAGTCGGACATGCCGACGTAGAGATCCGCCGTGATGATATACAGGTCCGGAGCGAGCGGATGCTGCGGATACTGCTTGAAGAAGAGCTCCGCGTCTTTGATCGCGTCCATGTTGTTGGCCTGGCTGAGCTTGATGAGCACGCGCTGGTAGAGGGCCTGCGGAATGTGGGCGGATTCCGGATATCGTTCAATCAGAATGTCTAACATATCTTGCGCGAGCTTGAAGTCCTGCGCCTTGTTGGCGGCCTGGTAGGCTTCGAGAAGGGCCTGCGCGGCCTGGTCGGGATCGGGCATGTTTTCGGCGATCTCCTTCAGATAGGCGGCGGCTTTCCGCGCGTCCTCCTGGCTGCCCGCGCCCATGCGGAGGGCGGCGCCGTGCTGCAGTTTGGCGTAGGGGGCGAGTTTGTGCGTGGGGAAATCGACCGTGAACTGGCGGAACGTCACGGCGGCGAGTTCGTAGTTCTTGCGTTTCAGCTGGGCGTTGCCCTGACGGATGCGGGCCTCCGGAGCGAGCGTGCTTTCGGGATATTTGTCCGCGATGTCGTTGTAGAGCTTGATGGCGTATTCCGTTTCGGAAATCTTCTCCGCCAGTTCGGCGGCGTTGAAGAGGGCCTGCGATTTCGACTGCTGGCTGGACGCGATATCCTCCGCGTGGGTGTATGTCTCAATGGCGCCTTTCCACTGTCCGTCCGAGACGAGGCATTTGGCGCGCTCGAAGGCGGCCTGCGTCCTAAATTCAGAGTCAAGCTCCTTGTTTCCCGATATTTGCGAAAACAGTTCGGCGGCCGTGCGGAAGGAGTTGTTGGACTGGTACAATTGCGCGAGACGGAAGACGACTTCGTTCAGCTGCGGGTAGTCGGGATGCTCTTTGCGGATGAGTTCGAGTGAATCCTGTGCCTGGCTGCTCTTGTTGAGTTCAATCTGCGTCTTCGCGAGCAGGAGGCAGGAGGCGATTTTCTCCTTGTCGCTGGTGGCCGTCTGCATGGCCAGCGGGAGGATGGCCTCCGCGTAGGCGTAGCTTTTCTTCGCGTAGAGGGCGTCCGCAAGCGTCCAGATGACTTTCCACCATTCTTCGCTGGCGGTCTCCGGGCATTGGGCGGAGATGGTCTTGAAGACTTTGACGGCGTCATCGGTGCGTTGCTGGCTGGCAAGGCAGAGCGTCTTCATAAGATTAAGCGCAAGAAGGTCTTCCGGCTTACCGGACGGCTCGATTTTGGCGAGAACGGCTTCGGCGGCCTGCGGATTGCCGGTCAGCAGATGGACGTTGACGAGGCGTCGTTGTATCTCGAAGTTCTGCGTGTTCATGGACGGCAGCTGCATGAAGTTGAGCAGCAGCGATTTGATGGACTGCCAGTCATGAAGCTGCGCATAGGCGTCCGCGCAGAGGATGGTCGCCTTTTCGATATAGGCGGGATCCGCGTTCTTTCTCGTCAGCGGAAGCGCTTTTTTGAGGCAGTCTTCATAGCGTTTCTGCATGAAGCATGTCTGCCCCCACACGTAGGCGAGCTTGGCCTTGATCTGCGAATCGGCGGCCTTCAGGCCGGGGGAGCGCTGTTCATGATCTTTCAGAACATCTTCCGCTTCCTTCAGAAGATTCTGCCCGATAAGGGCTTCCGCAAGATAAGCGGACGCCTGCGCGAAGTCCGGCTCATGGAGGTCGACGCTCTTCCGGTAGTCTTTGAAGAAATCGGCGGCGATGTTGAAGATGCCGTCGCTCATGGCCTTGATGCCTTTCGTGAGATTCTGTTTGGCGACGTCCTCCTGCCCGGGCGCCTCTTCGAAACGGAAGATGGCGGCCTGTTCGCCGGGCTTCGGCTCGGTCTGCTGGGCGACGAGCGGAACCGTCAGGCAAATGATTGGCAAAATGTTTTTGATGAATGATTTATGCATGATGTGTCAGAAAATCGGTTTCAAGGTTGGATAGAGCGTGAGATAGCGTTGGTAGGTGACGTCCAAGGCGTCCTCCCATTCCGGAACTGGCATGACGGGATGCGGGTTCCGCAGGCTGGCGGTCGCGTCGAACGCCTGCTGCATGGTATCATAGACGCCGACGCCGAGGCCCGCCGCAAGGCATGCGCCAAGGCTGCTGACGTCGTTGAAATCAAGCGAGACGACAGGGCATTTGAGCATGGAGGCTTTGATTTGGTTCCACAGATGATTCGTGCTGCCGCCGCCTGCCGCGACGATTTTGTCCGGTTTCGCGTTGGAAGTCTGCAGGAGGAGTTCGAGAATCTGCCGCCATGCGCAAGCGACGCCTTCGAGCACGGCGCGGCAGGCTTCCGCGCGGCCCGTATGGAGCGTCAAACCGAAGAAGACGCCCGTGGCTTTCGGATCCCACACAGGCGTGCGTTCGCCGAGAAGATAGGGCAGGTAGAGCAGGCCGCGGGAGCCCGAAGGGGCGGAGGCGGCTTCATTCGTGAAATCGTCCACGGGGCATTTTAGGAAGGATTCGCAAAGCCATTTGACGGAGGCGCCTGCGGCGTTCATGGAGCCGATGGTGGCCCAGATGTCCTTCGGAAGATGGCGGACGTTGCAGAACAGCGGATTGCCGGACGGATGGTCTGCGCAGGCGAGCAGGCAGTCCGTGCTGCCGCCCGCGACGAAGACCTCCCCCGGCCGCGCGACGCCCGCCGCGAAGGCGGCGGAGACGGAATCGCCGTTGGACCAGACGACGGGCAGGCCGGCGGGAAGCCCCGTCAAGTCCGAAATGCTTTGCAATAAAGTGCCTGCGACGGTGAGATTCTCATAGACGGGCGGCAGTCTGTCCGCTTCGATTCCCGCGGCGTCCAGAATGGTCTGAGACCATTCGTGTTCATGTCCTTTCGGGCAGAGGGCGGAGAGCGACGCATGGGCGGGATCCATGCCGAAGATGCCCGTCAGACGGCGGATGATGAACGTCGCAAGCGTCGCGTAGGTTTTCGTCTGGCGGTCCTGTTCAGGGCGGTTCTGTTTTAGCCAGAGGATGCCCGGAAGGATGCTAGTTCCTGAAACCAAGGCGTTTCCGGTAATGTCTTCAACACCGTGTTCGCCAAGGCGCTTCTTGAGTTCGGCGATTTGCGGCTGTTCGCGGCGGTCGCTGTAGAGGATGGCGTTCTGCTGCGGATTGTCGTTCGCATCCAGCGGGACAAGCGTCGGGAAGACGATGCTGATGGACATGCCCTTCAGGGCGGCCGCGGCTTTCGGATGTTTCGCGGCGATTTCCGTCATGACGGAGATGATGGCCTGCCAGAGCTCCTCCGCGTTGATTTCCGCACGTTCGTCATCCGGATAGAGGTAGTTCAACGGATGGCGGGCGGACGCGATGATTTCGCCAGTCTGGGAGTCCAGAATGGTTGTTTTGCAGGAGGATGTTCCGATGTCGAGGCCGAGCAGCATGATTCACCTAGATAAAAATGAACAATTGTGTCTTTACCTAATATAATAAAGACGCGCAAAGTTGCCAACCACGTCAGCATAAAAAGCTTCCGTCTTCCGCCGGAGTCACTGGATATTCTGGATAGTCTGGATAGTCTGGAATCAAACTGTCTCCAGAGCTTCCAGATATACCAGAACTTCCAGTCTCCAAGGGGCGTGTGTTCCCTTGAAAAATTGTATCACCAATCTGCGAGGGCACCGTCCTGCCGATGGAGCGACGGCGTTCCCGCGACGATCCGCGGATGCTTGCGGCAGAGATCCATGTCGAGTTCGACGCCCCAGCCGGGCTTGTCGTTGAGCTCAAGGAAACCGTCTTTGACGACGAGCGGCTGCGTGATGACGTCGTTCCGCCAGTCGTTCAGGAAGAGCCGCTCCTGAATCAAAAAGTTTGGCGCGATGGCGTCGAGATGCAGCGAAATGGCCGTGATGACAGGGCTCATCGGGCAGTGCGGCGCGACGAAGCCGTTGAAGGATTCGGAGATGGCGGCGATCTTCACGCCTTCCAGAAAACCGTGGCAATGCGCGAGATCCGGCTGCACGACGGACACGGCGCGGGATTGCAGCAGACGGCGGAACTCCTGCTTGAGCGTCAGCCGTTCACCGGCCGCGATTGGAATGTTCACGCGGGCCGATACGCGGGCCATGCCTTCTTCATCTTCCGGCTGGACAGGCTCTTCGAAGAACAGCAGATTCAAATCTTCGAGGGCGTGTCCGATCTGGATGGCGAGATCACTGTCATAACGGCCATGTCCGTCGAAAAGCAACGGCGCATCCGGCCCGACGGCGTCGCGGATGGTTTCGGCCGCCTTGCGGATGCGTTTGACGGTCTCCAGATCGCGCATGGGCCACGTCGGAATGGCGAGGCTGAATTTGAACGCCTTGTATCCGGCGGCGATGGCTTCCGCCGCCTTGTCTTTGATGACGGCGGGATCGGTCGCGCCGCCTGTCCAGCCGTTGGCGTAGACGCGGATCTTGTCGCGGATTTTGCCGCCGAACAGTTCATAGACAGGCTTGCCTAAAGCCTTGCCTTTGATGTCCCAACAGGCGAGTTCGATGCCGGAGATGATGGACGCTTTCACGACGCCGCCTTTCCAGAAACGCTCCTTGAAGAGATGCTGGACAAGCAGGCCGACGTCCATCGGATCCCGTCCGACGACGAGATCCGACAGATCCTTAAGGACGCCTAGCAGCGAATCGTCATGGCTTTCAAGCGTCGCTTCGCCGAGGCCTGTGATGCCTTCGTCCGTGTGGACAAGAATGTAGAAATAGTTTCTGTTGGAAAGGAGCCCGCAACCGGGCGTGGGGGCTCCGACGAGAATCGGTTCGACTTGGGTGATTTTCATTTTTCACTAGTATTCCAGTATTCTGGAATTATTTGTTTTCCATGCGGTATTTGTACATGTCGTAGCCGACAGCGCGGGAGGCGTTGATGATTTCCGGATACGGCGTGTCGACGATGTCGGCGAAGCCGATCTGGTAGTTTTCACCGTCCAGGCCGCGGCCGGTGGTCGGTTCGTCACGGTATTTGAACCAATGGCATCCGACGAACTGCGGATGGCGCAGCATGCCTTCCACATAGGACTTGTAGAGGTCCGCGCGGGCCTGCTGGTTGGCGGTGGAGACGAGACCCGTGTGGAACATGCCGCGGTCCAACGCGCCGAAATGGAATTCGCCGATGATGAGCGGCTTGTCCATGGAGCCCGGATATTTGAAATCCGCGACATCGCGGCGGTAGAGGTTGTAGCTGACGATGTCGCAGTACTTTCCGGCGGCTTCGGCGGCGATGTTGTTGACCCATGCGAAACGGCAGCCCGCGTAGAGCTGATGCGGCGCGACGGATTTCAGTGCGTCGCGGATCGTGCGGAAATACGTTTCGGCGAATTTGGTGTAGAACGCGCGGAGGTCGTCGCCCGCCTTTTCTTTGTCCGGGGCTTCGCGGGATTCGAGCATGGCGTCCCATGACTCGTGGGCGGTGCCCCATGCGGCGTTCAACTTGCTGATTTCACCGTATTTAGCTTTCAGATCGTTGATGAATTCGATCTTGGCGGCCTGGTCCTTCGGCGACTGCAACGACGCGATGGCGAGCGAGACGTCGTCGCCCCACGCGATTTCGTTGTCGACGAAATAGCCGATGCACCATGGATCGTCGGCGGATTTGCCGCGCTGCTTTTCGACGTTGTCTTTGATGGAGGCGGCGAAGGACGGATCGAACACGTCGTGGAACTTGCCCCAGTAGCCTGTGCTGCCTTCGAGATTCTTGCCGTATGTTCCAAGATTGACGAAATAGGGCGTCTTGCGCAGGAGGAAGATGTTCTGGTCCGACCAGTTGGCGATGGTGTTCATGCCCCAGCTGCGGAGGCGGCGGTGGGCCATTTCGGAACTGAGCTTGTACCAGTCCTTTCCGAATTTGCGTTTCAGATTGGCTTTCAGGAAGTTGAAGTTCTTCGGCTGGCGGCCTGCATAGTAGCCGTTGACGACATGCCAGTCCTTTCCGATGCAGTCTTTGAATTCCGGATCGTCGCCCGCGAAATCCTTGAACCATGTCTCGCGGTCTTCAATCGGCGTGGAGCCTTCGAGGCCGACGCAGTCCGGCCCATGGCTGATGAAGAGCTTGCCGTCCGGATCGACGAGCCACCATTTGCCGTTGTATTTCATCGTGCGGAAGAAGCCCGTGGCTTCGAAGGACGGGCCCGCCGCCCAGCCGCCCCACTTGTCCCAGCCGGCAGGGCCTGGATGAGCGGCCAAATCCTTTTCCTCCAACGCGATGCGGGAGACGAGATCGGCGGCGTCCTTCACCTTTCCGGGCCAGTCGCGATGGATGAACTGGCCGTAAGTGTCGATGAACGGGAAGAATTCCTCCGGCTTGACACGCTTGGCTTTGTTGCCGGCGTATTCGTCATGGGCGACGACGGATTCGACTTCAAGTTCGACCGGGAAGGCTGGCGAGAGGCCGAACACGAGGAAACCGATGATATTCGTCGGATCGACGGTTTTCGTCGAACCGCCCATGGAGCCGCCGATTTCGACGGGATAGCCGCGCATGCCGAACAGTTTGACGGCCATTTCCGTATCCTTGCGGGCGATCGGAACCGTCAGCGTGCCGCGCTGTCCAGGGGACAGTTCGATGGTCTCCTGCAGGCAGTTCGACCGTCCGTCCGCTCCTGGATTATCCACGCGGAAGCCGATGTTCTGCGTGTGTTCGCCGACGTTTTTCAGCGTGATGGAGATGCTCGCGTAGGGCGTGAGATCCCAATGGCCGTTCGGCGCGTTGAGCGTGATGCCCGGCCATTGGCCCTGCGGCTCCAGATGGATGTGGAAACGGCCTTCGCCGAGCCACTTCGTGGAGGCCTGGCGATGTTCGACGAGTTTTTCCGGAACGGCTTCCTTGAAATCATAGAGAGCCATGGAAGGTTGTGCGTAAATGCCGCAGCTGAGGAGCATTCCGAATGCAAGAGCGTGTTTGGCCAATCGATTCATGTTTTGATCTCCTGAAAAAAATGACGATGTTTTTTAGAAATACCATACATTATAGGATATTAGTGAATAGTCAACTTGAAGGGAGTGTTTGAAAGGATAAATTAAAGAAAAGAGTTTTTCAACATCAGAAGAACAAGCGAATTCCATTAACAACATTAAAAAAGGAGTCACAGACATGAAGAAGAATTTATGGATATGGGCCGTCGCTGGCGCCATGGCGTTGCCGCAGATCGGTTTTGCCCAGTTCGGTCCGAAGCCCGGCCAGCCGCAGCCGGGGAAGCCCCAGCCCGGAAAGCCTCAGCAGCCGCCCGTCGTGGTGGTGAAACCCGCGCCGCAGCCGAAGCCGCAGCCGAACGTGGTGGTGGTGAAACCTGTGCCGCAGCCGCCGAAGCCGCAGCCGCCCGTCGTTGTGAAACCAACCGCTCCGCAACCGCCGCCGAAACCGCAGCCCGCCGTCGTGGTGAAGCCCGTCCACACGCCGCCGCCGAAACCGCAGCCGCCCGTCGTGGTAAAGCCTGAAGCGCCGAAACCGCCTGTTGAATATCGTCCCGGCCACAAGAACCATCCGTTGCGCGACCCGCGTGAACGCGAACACTACAAAGACTGGCACGTATTGCGCCACAAGCAGTACTACAAGCTTGCGGAGGCCCCCGAACAGCTGCAGGTTTCCATGCGTGTCGGGCAGGAAATCGAATTCAAGCTTGAAGAGCGCGTCGGCGACGGATATAAATGGTTCGCGCGGTTCAATCCGGTGATCGTTGATGTGGATGTGGACCATGAACGTCCGCATTGGTACCAGTTTGGCCGCAAGACGCATTCGGAGGTTGAAATCGAAGGTCGCCGTCCGGGCAACACGATGGTCGAACTCGTGTATGCGCGTCCGGACGAATGGGACCGTGGCGTCGATCCGCAGAAAGTCGTGCAGATTTTCGTGCACATTGAATAAGAAGTGGCGCCTGGTGTGGCGGAAGCGTCCCGCTTCCGCATGATGTGCCGTCGGCGTCACGCTGACGGCACATCGTCCGACGGCGGGACGCCGTTGTTGCCGCCGTTTATTCTTCCGTCGGCTTGACCATGATGAATTCGGCTTCCTGGGCACGGATGGCCAGCGACGAATAAAGCACTTTGATTTTGAGGAATTCACCGTTTGGCGACGGCCCTTCCATTTGCAGGAAGGTGCCGTCCACGAGGCCGAGATCCGCGAATTTCTTGCGGCTTTTCAGCGATTCGTCTATGCGTCCCACGATGGCGCGTTTGCCCGCGGGCAGCTGCGGCAGCGGGATGAGTTCGTCTTCGTCGTCTTCGTCCGAATGAAGCTGCGGCATGACTTTTTCCAGAAAAAGACGCAGCGGGCGGCAGTCGTCTCGTTTGGCGATGGCTTCCGTGAGGCAGACGAGACGGGAGAGAACCTTTTCTCCGAGAACATGTTCGACCTTGCAGGCGACTTCGTCCGCTTCGGCCGAATCAAGCTTGAGGATGTTGGAGAAGAAGACGCGCATCGCGAGATGGCGGTTGCGGATGATGGCGGCCTGCTGCGCGCCGGCGGCCGTAAGCGTGACAGGCGTGTGGGACTGGTAGGTGACCAGGCCGCGCGCGGCCAGCGTCTGGAGGGCGTTCGTCACGGAAGGCATCGTGATGCGGAGTTTCTCCGCAATGGCCTTGGTGTGCGCATGTCCATTGATTTCAACCAGTTCGGCAATGGCTTCCAAATAGTCTTCTAGATTGCTGGAGATTATTTTGTTTTCCATGTCGTCCTCTTGGGATAATCATCAGGGGCTTGTGGCGATATGTTCGCCGGCCTTGATGAGCGTTTCAATGTTTTGGGCGGTATGCTGAAGGATGTCGTCGTCAAAGAAGACATGGTCCTTCTGGAAGACCATGATGATGGTCGAGCCGCCGAAGGAGAAAAAGCCTTTTTCCTCGCCGCGCATGAAGACCGGACCGTCGTTGGTCTGGGTGATGGAGGCGACGGCGAAGGCGCCGACTTCAATAAAGATGGTCTGCCCGAAATTGGCCAGATCGAGCAGGGATACTTCGCGGTAGTTCGTCGTGAAGACGTTGAGATTCTGGTTGAGCGCGAGCGGATTGACGGAGTTGTATCTTCCTTTCACCGGCCATGATGCGACCAGACGGCCGTCGTCCGGAAAATGGAATCGATGGTAGTCCGCGGGGCAGAGGCGGCAGACGCAGAGCGAACCGCCCAGAAACAGTTCGGCGATCTGCGCATGCTGTTTCCCCAGCAGCTGCGAGACCGTGAACTGGTCGCCTTTCACGGGGATGCAGAGGTCGTTCTGCAGGTTCTGCCATGCGAAGAGGCGGCAGTCTGCGGGAGAGCCGAGAACATTGAGTTCCGCCGGATAAAATCTGGCCCCCGTCTTCAAGTGGCGTGTGAAGAATTCGTTGAAGGATTGGAAACCGCCTTCCGGAATCTCGAATTCGTCCATGTTGATATGGAGATTTTCGATGGTTTCCGGTATGCGGTCCACGGAGGACGGCCTGTTCGCGAACCAGCCCATGAGCCGTGAGACGCAGGAATGAGCAAATAGCGGCCACGAAAGGACATGGCGCATCGGGGAGGCGTACGCCAGACGGATAAAACGGTCGCCGAGGACGGTTTCCTCGACGATGCTGTTGGTTTTGCGGTTGTAGAGTTTGATACTGGACATGTTTCAAATATGGAGCGGGGCGGTCGCGACGCCGGCGTGGCCGCCCTGAAAGACAGAAGCCATTACATGACTTTGAATTTCGGAAGATCCTGGATGTCGACAAGGCCGGCGAACTTGCCGTCCGCCGTCGTGACGAGAATGTCGTCTATCTTGCGCTTTTCCAGAAGCTTCATGATTTCGACGGCCATGGAGTCTTCGTTGATCGTGATGGGATTGGCCGTCATGACGGTCTCGATCTTCGCGTCGATGACGGCCGTGTCCGTCGTGATGCGGCGGCGGAAATCGCCGTCGGTGAAGATTCCGAGGAGGGCGTTGTCGTCGTCGACGATGGCGACGGCGCCGCAGCGGGCGGCGGTCATGGCGAGCAATGCGTCGCGGACGGACGTGCCTGGACGGACGTTCGCGGCGTGTTCGCCGGTGCGCATGAAGTCTTTGACTTTCAATGTGATGGAGCGGCCGATGGCGCCTGCGGGATGGAGCTTCGCATAGTCGTTGAGCTGGAAGTGGCGCAGATGGAGCATCGTCATGGCCAACGCGTCGCCGAGGGCGGTCAAGGCCGTGGTGGTCGTGGTGGGAGCGAGATTGAACGGGCAGGCTTCACGCGGGACGGGCATGGGGACGACGAGATCCGCGCATTCGCCGAGGCGCGATTCCGCCTTCTGCGTGATGGCGATGATGTCGATGCCAAGGCGTTTGATGGCGGGAATGACGGCGAGCAGTTCATCCGTCTCGCCGCTGTAGCTGAGGGCGAGCAGCGTGTCCTGCGGAGAAACGACACCGAGATCGCCGTGCATGGCTTCGACGGGATGCATGAAGACGGCGCGGGATCCTGTGGACGCCAGCGTGGCGGCCATTTTCTGGCCGATGTGGCCGCTTTTGCCGATGCCGGTGACGACGAGCTTGCCGCCGCGGGCGATGGTGTCGAAGCACCGCCTGACGCAGTCGGCGAACGGCTGGCCGAGGTTCGCACGGATGGTTTGGAGCCCTTCTATCTCAATATCAAGGACTTCTGTCGCTTTTGTCAAAATTTCGTCGTTGCTGAAAGAATTGGAAGCCATGTTTTTTTGCTAGAATAGGATGTGAAACGGATGTTGAAAGATGAAAAATCGAATAGATATTATATAATATAATGGTATGCATTTTGATTTTTTCAAATTACGAATGGAAATAAGTGTCGGATTTACGATAAGAGCAAGGAGAAAATGATGGTTGAAAGGCTTTCAGACCCATGGGGGACGACAGCGAGGCGTCATCGTGCGGGTGATGTTCCGGGCGGCTGCCGTCTGGAGAAACTCCTTCATGACGATGGTGTCTGCGAAGTGTTCCGCGCGTTGGACGAGGCGGAAGGCCGCGCATGCCTGGTCAAATGCTTTGGCCGCAACGTTGCGTCATATGACGAGGAGGCGGCGGCGCAGGCGATGGAGCATGAGCGGCTGCTGGCCGAACATGCGGAGACAGGTCTTGTCCTGAACGTCTTGGAGACGGAGAATGTTCTGGATTCGGTTGTCGTATGTTCTTGGCATGACGGTCGTTCATTGTCGGACATCCTGCGGGATGAAGGCGTTGTGGATGAAGAACGTTGCCTGAAAATCGCGAAATCCGTCGTATCGCAGTTGGTAAAATTCGAAAAGGCGGGGGTGGCGCATGGTAGCCTGACGCTGGAAGGCGTTTTTCTGGAAGATGATGGAAAAGTCTGGCTGGGCAGCAGCGGTTTTCCGGGCATGACGGGCCGTTATGCGAGCCTTGAGGCGCGAAACGGCCTTCTGGACATGCAGTCCGATTTCTACAGTGTTGGCGTGATGATTTACGGCATGCTGAGCGGCGAGTCTCCTTTCGGAGGCGGCGGCCAGGTGATTCCGTTGTGGGAACGCCGTCCGGATGTTTCGGCGGATCTTTGCCTGCTTGTCCATCGTCTGATCAGCCAAAAGCACGACGTCCGTCCGTCGGCGGTGCGGGAAGTGATGGCCGCCCTGTCGGAGGTCGATTCGTCCAGCCGTTTGTCCGGCGAGTCGCTTGCGGCACGGGTGAAGAAAATGGAGGAAACAGTTTCGAACAAGCCAGTTAGAACGATAAAAGGCCTGTCCGCGGAATTGCGTTCAAGGCCGGAGCAGAAAGGAGGTTCATGGTTTATGAAGTTCGCGGCGGCGGTTCTGGTTTTGCTGTCGTTTGGCGTCGGTTACGGCTGGGCGAATTCCAGCCAGGGGAGCCTCCGGATGCCGAAGCAGCTTGCGTTTCTGGAGCCTGCGTTGAAGAAGATCGTCCATGTGCGCGACAACGTGGTCGAGCCGCAGGAAGAGACGGCTGAGGCCGTGGATGCGCAGCCTGCGGCGGTGGCGAATATCGCGGATGCGGATGATGCGGATGAACCAGAAGCGACGGAAGCGACAGAAGCGGCTGAAAAGACGGAAGCGGCTGAAAAGACGGAAGCGGCTGAAAAGACGGAAGCGGCTGAAAAGACGGAAGCGGCTGAAAAGACGGAAGCGGCTGAAAAGACGGAAGTGGCTGAAAAGACGGAAGATGCTACGGAAGAGGAGGTTGCGCCTCGCGTCGACGAAGAGGATGATACGCTTGTGGCGGCTTCCGAGCCTGAAACGGAAAAGGAGGAGGCCGTCGAAGCGGAGCCTATGGAACGTTGGAAGGATGATGAAGACGACAATCCCGCGGCCGATGAAAAGAACAAAGAAAAGGACAAAGCCGTCGCCGAAGGAAATGAGGCGGAGGCGGAGTTGAGCGTGGAGGACGCCGCCCAGTTGCAGAAACAGCTAGACGCCGCGTTGAAAAAACGCAACGCAAAGGAAGTCAAGGAGTTGCTGAACGCAGGGGCGAAGCTGGACTGGGTGGCCGAAGACGGTACGTCGCTGTTGCAGCAGGCTTGTGCAAGAGGCCATTGGGACGCAGTCGAGTTCATGCTGAAGCAGGGCGCCGATCCGAACTGGCGGCCGAAAGTTCGTGGCGAGAAGTTCAGATTGCCGTTGCAGGTTGCGTTGGACAATGGCAAGAAAACCTTCCCCGCCTTGCTGATGTTGTTGCGATACAAGGCGGATCCGCAGGTGCTGTTTGATTCGACGACGTATTTCAACAACACGCAGCGTGTCGGAAAGGATGTCGCCGGCATCGTGGCGCTGTGCCAATATGGCTATCTGCGTGACAATCGCGCCGCGCAATTGGAAGTTCTGGACGCCTGGCTGGATGCGCGCAAAGGCGCTTTGCCGGACGATCTGGGGGCCGCCGTGCTGACGAACGCCATTGAGCAGAATATGTCCAAGAGCTTCGTGAAGATGGTGTTGCAACGGATCAAATCCATGAAATCGCCGAAATATGGCCTCGCCTTGCCGGCGGCCATGAAGCACAAGAACCGCGTCGAACTGCTTGGAAGCATGAAAGACCGCGGCATTCAGGTGAACAATGTCTGCGAACTTGAAAAGGACGGCGTGCTTGTGGAGGAGACGCCGTTGTACCATGCCGTTCGGACGAAATGCGACGAACTGGTGATCCGCTGGCTGCTGGCCAATGGTGCGAATTCGAGCCTGAAATGGACGGACGCCGACGGGAAGACCGTCATGGATCTGGATGCCGATCAGAAAATCAAGCAGCTTCTGCTGAACGCCAAGCAGGGGAAGAAGGTCACGCAGGAATGGAGCGGAAGCCTTTACACGACAGGCAATACGCTCATCAAGACGAACATGCCATGGGAGGCCGATCTGAACGGCAAGACGCGCAAAGGCGAGCATGAGGAGTGGATCACGTCGCAACCTGCGCCAGACGATAAAAAGTTCGCGGAGGATGTGGATTTCTTCTGGCGGTATGAAGTGGGGCAGAAGACGTTGACGCTGGAGCCGCGGAACGGCTGTGAAGTTCTGGTGATGACCGGCAATCTGACGCCGTTCGACCAAATCGAAGTCAGTTATATCGCCAAGCAGAAATTCTCGGATACGTCGCTGACGTATTCGAAGGAGGAGGGAAGCCCGTTGCGGGGCGGGTCGATCATCCTGTTCCGCACGTCCAGGGGGAATTTCGGCAAGTTCCGCGTGATTCGCTATGAAGACGAAGTGATGCACATCGGCGACGGCGGC
>CACYQT010000057.1 GCA_902776645.1 uncultured bacterium
TCCCTGGCCAAGAAGCTGGTGCAGGAGAAGGCAGCAAACACGGAGGGCGTGGTTTCGGAGCTGCTATCCCTCCGGCTGGAGTTGTCCAAGACCTCCATCAAGAAGTACGAGACCATTGCCCGCTGTGTGTGTCGGGATGGGCGCGTCCACGGGATGCTGCAATACTACGGTGCGAACCGTACCGGCAGATGGGCCGGACGCCTGCTGCAGGTTCAGAATTTGCCTCAGAATCATCTGGAGGACCTCGATCTGGCCGGGGCCATTGTGAAGGCCGGGGATACGGAGCAGCTGGAGCTGCTGTTCGGCTCGGTGCCCAACACACTCTCGGAGCTGATTCGTACAGCACTCATTCCAAAAGAAGGGTGCCGCTTCATCGTGGCTGACTTCAGTGCCATCGAGGCCCGCGTGCTGGCCTGGCTGGCCGGTGAGGAATGGGTGCTGGAGGAGTTCAGAGGCGCGGGGAAGATCTACGAGGCGACCGCTTCCCGCATGTTGTTTTTAGCCTGCTGAACGGTTTCGACGATCACGGGAATCATACGCCGAGCATAAGCCTCGCCACGATGTTCTGGATCGACATCCGTTCTGCTAAGTGTACGTCGTGCAAACACTTGAGGAGCTGAATGGGTATGCGTGGCGCACACGAGAATATGATCCGCAGGAATACCGGTCGCATCGTTGATGGCATGGTGCATAGCGGATGCCAGTTCTTCCGATATGCCGCACCAGTCCAGACTGACCACCGCGGCTTCGTTAGCCCCGTCCGCAAGCACCATCGCCGTCGCACGCAACGGAGAATGAACCGCTTCCGCCAGCCGTGCTGGATTTCCGTATCCAGTAAGATAAATGCCCAGTTCAGGGGTGATGTCGCCAACCGCAAATCCTGCCTTCATATTCTCAACTCCTTGTTTGAAATTGACCCAATTCACTGAACAGAAAAAAGGCCCGAATAGATTTTTTTTATTTCGAGCCTTACTATACACTCCATTTGTTGTTTTGTAGAAAAAAAATCAAACACACTCTGTGTTTTTTCTCATCGTGCGAAGAGATGGGCGGGAATGGTAATTTGTTCGCCAGACTTGACATTTTGGCTAAACAATGAGCCATTAGGCAAACGGACTTTCAAACAACCGTCGCGCTCACAAAGGATTCTGACAGCACTGATAACGCCTCCCTTCTGTTCGGCGGAGACCAGATAGGCCCCGTCTGCACGCAAATTCTGGAATGCGATATCTTGAGTTTTCGGCCAATTCGGGAAGATCGACAGAATACCATGATTAGCCTGAAGCAGCATTTCATTAATTGTGTTGGCATAAACGGCAACATTTTCCATGCCGCCTCCGCCATGATTGAACATCATGTTCGGAAATTGGAATCGCTTCGCATGTTCGGACAGTTTGTCCAAAATCAATTGCGGATCAATGCCGACACGCGCGGCGGCGGGATAAACAGTGGATGTCCCGTTGCCGTCCATCCATCGGTCGGTTTCAAGAATGGATTGACGGGCAATTTCAAGCAATTCTGGCGACGAATCCATCCGAATCTGTCCAGCGGGATAGATATGCTGAAGGCTGACGGCGTTTCCACCGACCCATTCGTGGCCTCTTTCCGTCAATCTGAAAATGCGTTTTCCTTCGCGAACAAAGGTCGGGAATGGCGGTAAATGGTTGAGTATGTGGGACCATTCGCCTGTTTGATCTTTACCAAGACCATATTCGTCTGCAAGTTCAAGCAATGTCTGAAAGATCATCCGTAGAAGTCCAAGAGAGAGAATAGGATTCATATCCTTTTCCCGTTCAACTGCCTGCGGATATTTCTTTCTGAAATCCGGTATATAGAAAGGAACTTCGTGCGCGGCATCCCGATGGTCGTTGAAACGACCATCTTCAAAGACCAAATAGTCTTTCCAGAAGTCAGCCAATTCACGAAGATAGGGATAAAGATGTTGCGTGGCGTAATTCTGGTCCATGGTTCCCTTCCATCGCATGACCATGACGACCGCACCGAAGGCGGCATCGCTTTTCTGTCCAAGAAATGACTCGCCATGTTCCTCTTCTGTCCATTGATTGTATTCGAGCCGCAAAGCTTTCGGGGCAATGCTGACCGGATAATAGATGCCATGACAATGGGCGATATCGCGGGCGAATTCGCGTCCTGTTGGCATAAATTCCTCCAACGGAACATGGTAGCCATCCAGCAGTTCCGGATGATTGGAGGATGTCGCCGCGTAGAACGTCGCCTGATAATTATAGTTCATGTGGTAGTCACCGCCCCAGCCAGGCTCCGCTGCAGTGATGAAATTGCCGAAAAGCCCAGGCGGGAAGTTCGGATTGCGTGCCGCACAGGCGAGAAGATATTGCCCTGCAAACCAATTCAATTCGATTTCCGGTTTGGATGGACAGAGCACGGCTGATTTCGACCAGAAATCCCGCCACCAATCCGCATGTCTTTGCAGAAGGCTCTGGCAGTCATCAGCAGTCAAAGAACGGCAACGATTCGTTGGAATGGTCTTCCAATCTGCCGATTCATGATTGGTTGCCAAAGCGATGACGTAAAGAGAATCCGAAAGCTTTCTGAGGCAGGCGGCCCCGCAAGTCGGCCATTCAAGAGCTGGCGAATCAAACACTTCCGTAAAGGATTGCATGCCATCATCATTGGATGTCGTGACGGTCATGCGCTTAGCAACAGACGGACGAAGATTGACGGCAACGGTGGATGATTTTGGACCAGACAATTGGAGAAGGATGGTATTTTCCGTGGCTAGCGGCGTCAGCGTGATATGCAACGGACCGAATGTGCCGCGCAATTGCGCAACATCCATATCCTGCTCAATATGCCATTCTGCGGCGGCATCTGGGACGGAAATTTCGATGGAGCCGAAAGGGCGGATACCGCCTTTTCCTTTGCCCGCACGGGCTGGCAAAGCTTCCCAGAAATCACTTTTACCAATATATATGACATGCTTGGCAGGAGTACCGCCCCATATGAGAGCGACATCGCCATTGCCTGCGACAGCGCCATCCGGCGTCAGACGGGAGGGAGTCGCATGCGAAACGGTATCAATGACGGCGATGTGTTTCATGGCGTGAAGGGAAGGTAGCACAAGCATGAGCAGGAGAACGATTAGTGAACGTAGCATTGGTGGCATTTGGGAGGGCAAGCGTTATTTTCACAGTTAATTTATAAAAAGTAGCGAATGCCGCCTATTTGTCAAATATGACAAGCAAAAAACAGCCTCCAGACGCATTCTGTTCTTTGTACTACTATCGTTCATTTTCTTGATTCTTTCACGAAGATTTTCTCCATGGCCACGAGCTTTCGCATGACATCCTTTGCACCTCGCGAAGCGATGACAACCGCCGAGCCGCCGGAGCCGTTGGCTTTTTCAGCATCCAGAATTCATTTTATTCAAACAAATCCTTCAACGGATTGACGGCCCGGCGGCGAGGCTTTTTTGAGTTTTTTGTGTATTTTGTGGACTGTTTTGTGGTTAAAATTCGTGTGCATTCGTGTCCATTCGTGGTTCCTCTTCAATGGTTTGGTTACGGGTAGGCCACTCCAAGTTTGGTATCGGATATTGCCGGAAGTTGAGTGGAAGGGAAACGCTGGATCATTATATTACAGTTTGACACGTCTTTCAATTATTCGCCATGGTATTCTTCTTCCCACGCCGTATGGATTTCATCATTCGCCATTTTGCCATCACAGGATGGAAACGATTGCTCTACGCTTTCATTTTCATCCTGTTATGCTGGCAGCTGTCAAGATTCTGGGGCAACTGGAAGGATGGTGTCTCTTCTGTATTCTATGTCATCCACGCCCCCATTCACGAAGTAGGACACACCGTGGTGGCCATGATGCACCTACCGGAGGTGGCAGTCGTCTTGGCTGGAAGTTTCTTTCAGCTATTGACTCCCATCGCCATCGGCGCCTATTTCGTCTGGCATGGCGACTGTCCTGCGCTTTCGCTCTGCCTGAGCTGGCTTGGTTTCGCAACCATCGAGATGGCAACCTATATGCATGACGCGCCATTCCGCAATCTACCGCTGGTCGCGCCTTTTTCAAACGGCGACAATCTCATCCATGATTTTGAATATTTGTTCACCCACATGCATTGTCTCAACCACGCATGCCGTATCGGCGTGGCGACGGCAGCCATCGGCTACGCTTTTGTATTCCTCTCCCTCGCCCTCATCATAGCCATGTTCATCTTGGGCTTTCTCCCGCAAAAGCCGAAAGAAGAGTGAATCCTCCATTGACTAAATGCAAGTCAACATCTGTTTTCTTACGGAAGCCGTACATCCTTGCAATAATACCCGCCAGTCTTTGGGGCTCCACGGAACTCAATCCGACTAGCATCCTTCAACTGTCGCAAATGGCGTTCCAATGTACGCTTGGATAAAGACATAGCCAAAGCGATTGCATTGGCGCGAAGACCAGGATGCTGCCGAATATAGGAACACACCGCTTCAAGCTCATTTACTCCGCCATTTACTCCGCCATTTACTCCGCCAACTGCCGTGTTCTGGTGTTCTTTCAGTGCTTCCCGAATTCGTTCAAGCATGAAATCGACAAAAATGCCGGAATCGGATTTGGCCGTGCTGTCATTTATGGCCTGATAATAGTCACTCTGGTTATCATGAACGATTGTCTCTACAGGGAGATGCAGAAATACAGGATTCAGTTTGCCAAGGATAAGCGATTGCCAGAGTCGCCCTATTCTGCCATTTCCATCGGCAAAGGGATGGATGAATTCAAACTCGTAATGGAATACGCAACTGCGAATCAGAAGGTGATCTTTGGAGCTGCGAAGCCAGCCGAATAGATTGGCGATCAATTGTGGAACCTGCCCCGCAGGTGGCGCAATATGAATGATTTGCTCTCCAGCAAAGACACCAACGCCGCCAGTCCGAAAACTACCGGCCCCCTCCACAAGCGCCGCCATCATTGTGTGATGCGCTTTCAACAAATCTTTCACGAAAAATGGATTCAATTTTGGGGCCAGATCGTATGTTGCGATGGCATTCTTTACTTCTTGGATTTCTCGGAGTGGCGCGACCACACGTTTACCGTCCAGAATGTCCGTCACCTGCTTCAGCGAGAGTGCGTTCCCCTCGATGGCCAGCGATGAGTGGATGGTCTTGATGCGATTTGCCCGACGCAGCTTCAAGGCATCGCTCTGCTCAAGGCGAATGACATAACGCTCAACCAGCGCAGAAATCTCCGCGACCAGTGAAACTGCCCGTGAGGATATGGAGAATGGAGGTTGGTAGGTCATTTTGCTTTTTTGCATTGGATTTTCGAATCCAGTCGCCATAATTTCTCTTCTCCCCATGCCTGCATGACGCAGCCATTGAAACCGAATGAGATTAATATAAGGCCAAAACACAGAAAAAAAGTCCTGAATGCAAAAAAATGGCTATTTCAGGACTTTTTAGACTTAAATTGAGTGGATGAAATGTTGATGATGCCACTGACGGTCTCCATTCAGTCAACCTATGCTGTGTTTTACCCATAACTGACCACAGGTTTCAATCAATCTTTTACTATGGTGATTTCGAGCGTGAAAATCTGAAAGCCGTGGTCATTTCCTACAGCACATAGGCTTGTTTCGCGATACATGAGAGATATTTTCAACTATTATTCAGCAATCAGCAAACATGGCTTCAGGTTTTACTGAAAAATAATCGGGCCAAGCGAAGGATGCGGATGAAGATGTTCTGGGGAAGTTGTCCAAATCCCATTTTCCTTGTGAAATTCTATTGGTCCGACATCAGAACTGTCCAGAATGAAAATATCATCGCTTTTCCATACGCATTGTATCTTGTGATAAATGGATGCATCGGTATGAAAAATCTGTGTACCGATTTGAACAATATAACAGTAGTTGTTATTTTTGGGTCCCCGTAAAAGGTAAATTACAGTTCCACCTGGGGAGACTGTTTTGATCGGTCTGGTTGTCTCAATTGAATGCCATAGAAACAGCCCTGCTACAATAATCAATAAACAAGCAGGTATTTTCATTTTCAGCCAAGAGCCGAAAATTAAAGGCAGCAAAAGAGGGATACAACTTACAAGCAGCCAAATAGCAGGGTCACCAAGTAGAAAGAAACTCAGAAAAAACATCACCAGTCCGGCGGATAGACCGACTAATGAAAGTTCTGATTTCCAATTTTTTGAGTCTTTCATTGTAATTCACGATAGTTAGGTTGTCGGCAGATGTGTTTTCTCTTCTCAAAAATGGAAATTGACAAGAGGAAGCCATTTAATCCACGCCTTTGAATTATGGTTAAGCAATCCTATTTGCAAGCCTGGAGCATCCGAGTCGTTGAACAAACCAATTTGCAAGCCGCCACAATTGTCTTCATCATCAAAATCTTCTTTGCACCTGTTAATAACTCCAATCTGAATGCCTTTGTTGCTGGAAGTACGTGACAACAGTGAAACGATGACACCAGAATGGTGCCCCTCTATGCTAGAGGAAAGGCCGATGGTGATTCCCTTTACGTCACCACCACAGAAATTGAACGGGGCAATTGAAAGTCCATAAATATCCCTGTTCTGGTAGGCAAGAAATAAATTGCAGTTTAGTCCATATACGTTTGTGCCTGCATCGAACAGTTGCAGAGGCCATATTCCCACTTGGACAGCCGTCCAACGTTTTTCCTCCATCAGGGAGATGGCCCCGATACCGTGAGCAGAGGCATTAAGGGAGGCAAATCCGCAAAGCAGCAATAAAGCAAACTTGAGTTTCATTGTTATATTTTCCCTAACTTTCTGGATTGAGTATTTTCACACCTGATAACCAATTGCTCGTCACTCGCTTAATCTATCCCGTCAGTCTCGCATTTCAACCACTTGACACGGAATTGGCACAACTGGTGGAAGTTTTCTCGGAATAGAATGCCTGCAACAATATCCGGAAGCGTTGTGATATGCCATGCCATGCTGTCATTTCTTTCGAGGGGAAATGTATTTTTCCAACAAAGCCCGTTTCTGTTCATCACGCCGCAGGACAGTCGGATTCCACGTCGCCTTTTCCAAAATGATGTGACTGTGGTAAATGAAAACACGATAGTCGAAGAAACAACCGCTTAATTCTAGATAATCTTCACTTTCCTGCGGTTCGGCTCCGCAAAGTTTCAATGTGGAAAATAACATGATGTTGCGTTTCAGCGGATGCTTTTCTGGCGCATATTCAGAGAAATCCGCGTCTGCCGGAATACGACCGACCATCAGTATGCAGTAAGTCGGCCTATTGGGATGATCCTTAAAAACAAAGCATTGAAGTGTTTTGATTTCAAATTTATCGATAAAACTCTGCAATTCTTGTTGTAGTTCGGAACGGAGATTGTCACTTATTCCTTCTGGCTGTACAACGAGTTCAAAATCCGTCATGACAATTTGATAAATCGGGACTCGCAGAGATTTGTATGATGTATAAAACATGGTGGGAATGCCCACAACAAAAAGCAGGGCAAACAGAACGGCAATGGACACAGCCAAACCTATCAATACCTTTTTGACGGCATTTGCTAATTTTGACTTTTTCATTCGTCGTTCCATCAATCAGTTTGTTGTGGTTCAATCCTTTACCTAACTAATCTACCCCGTCTATCATGTATTTCAACCGAATGGCACAGAATTGACAACGTGGGGCGCAGACTCATCCTAGAAGAAGATTTTGCAGAGAAAGTGTTTCATGATATTACAAGTTAGTTATTATGCTCTCTCTTTTTCCTGTTATTCTTCCTTGTCTTGGATTCAACACGAGTATCACATCGAGAGGATTCATCTAGTCTTTTAGCCTTTTTCATCCAAGGAGGATACCAGTCAGGAGGCCATTTTACGAGTTTATCTCGGTTGGGGTTTTGTAGTATTACTGAGATGCCGATATGATTTTCAATCGCGCAAACAATCTTGCCAGCGACATAAATCATTGCCAAAATCAATACAGCTCCCAAAATCCTTCCTGTTCCCATAGGAAGATAGCAAAGAAGAAGCCAAGCAGGGAAAAGACAAGCGACAAAAGTCAAAAATGACAAAAAGACAGTAAGAAACCAGTACTTCCATTTTCGTCTTGCAGAATCTGTGTCTTTAACTATCATTGTTGTCACATTCCCATGCTTTTCATATTGCGGTCAAAAATCAGTATGCATTTGAAATGCGTGTTTTTGTCGTACATTTCCCTCGCCTAATTTATCCAGTCCATCACGAATTTCAACCGTATATCACGGAATTGACGAGGTTGGCGAGATTTTTTGTCAGTAACAACACTTACTCATCTGATGACTTATGGGTACAGCTGGAGATTGCAGCATTCACAACAGCCCGACAAATGCATAGGCAAAGAAACACAAAAACGTCAATCGGTATATAAAGAATTCCAACGATTATAGTTACTGTAAGTCTTGTAGCGGCCCCTCCCATACTATAGAAGAGACTCCCTGAATGAAAAGGTTCTGCAAGATATATGAGAAATGGATGCAGGTCAATGCCACCACTTCTGCCTCCATTCCATAAAAAAGCGAGCAACATGCCAATAATTGATGGCATAAGACTAATCATTATTAGCAAAACTATTCGCTTATTTTTCATATCTGTTTCTTAAATACAGATTCTGTTTTGAGTATTTTCGAGATTAAGAACCAATTGCTCGTCACTCGCTTAATCTATCTCGTCAGTCACGCATTTCAACCGTGTGGAACGGAATGGATAATTTTGACAGGAGTTTTTTGTCATTTGAGAAGCTAAATGGCGAAGGTCTTAGCATGAAAATAGAAGACTATTCCCGCTATTTTCTTGGAAATCTTTTCTTTCACATGTATATTTAAGAAGATAAATATGAGGAGTTTTACCAAATAAGGACTCTTGGATCATGATTCAACTGGATATTGAAAAGCTGATAGGTGAAGCGACTGCATACGACAAGAAGCTTGAACTGGAGGCAAAAAGACCAAGAAGCTGGTGCAAAAGCATCAGTGCATTTGCCAATGGCGATGGCGGAGCATTGATCTTCGGCCTTGAAAATGACGGCACTGTCGTCGGTCTGCAGGAGCCAGAAGCCACCGCAGAGAAAATCAGCGAAATCATCAAGGCACGCATGGATCCGATTCCAGAGTTCAACCTCCGCTTTGAAAAAATTGATGACAAGGTTCTGATCATTCTTGATATTCGAAAAGGCAATGATACCCCATACTACTATTCGGCGGATGGTGGACTCGAGACCTATATCCGTGTCGGCAATGAAAGTGTCAAAGCGGATGCGACAGAACAGAAACGTCTGATTTTGAAAGGCAGGAACAGCACATGGGACATGCAACGTTCTGCGTATCCTGTCAACGACTTTGCCTTTTCCAAGTTGCATGAACGGTATAGGAAGTGGACCGGAAAAAGTTTTGAGGATCGTGATATGTTTTCCTTCGGGCTTGTTGATGAAACAGGCTACCTGTCCAATGCAGGCGCTCTCTTGGCAGATGAATGCCCGATGCGCTGGTCGCGTGTCTTCTGCACCCGTTGGAATGGATTGGATAAAAGCGGCGGTGTAATTGACGCCCTGGATGATGCGGAATATTCGGGAAGCCTGATTTCCCTTATGGAAAACAGCGAGACATTCATTCTGCGAAATACCAGAAAAATGTGGCGCAAAACACCGAACTCGCGGGAGGAAATGCCAGAATATGCCGAGCGCAGTTACCACGAGGCACTGATCAATGCACTCGTGCATCGCGACAACCTTATCATCGGCAGCGAGATACACCTCGACATATTCGATGACAGAATGGAGATATACTCACCTGGGGGAATGCCCGATGGCACGGTCATTCAGGATCGCGACCCATTAACTGTTCCTTCGACTCGCAGAAATCCCCTCGTTGCAGATGTATTTGAACGCCTCGGCTACATGGAACGGCGTGGAAGCGGATTCGGCAAAATCATCCGTTCCTATGAGTTCCAAGCTAATTACCAAGAAGAGAAGAAACCTTATTTCCGTTCAGACAGGACGCAGTTTACGGTCATTTTGCCTAATTTGAATTACGCTGTCACTCAAGATGGCACTCAAGATGGCGGTCAAGATGGCGGTCAAGATGGCGGTCAAGATGGCGGTCAAGGTGGCGGTCAAGACAAGCTTACTGAAAGGATTATTCAAATCATCCGAAACAACAATAAAATCACCATACAGGAAATATCAAATAGAACAGGGATAAGTCTGCGGACTTTACAAAGGCGAATACCATTAATTCCCAATGTTAAATACATTGGCAGCGGTTACAGCGGCCATTGGGAGATTGTTGATGATTAGCGAGAAAATCGAATAGGAGTATTCCTATAATCCGTTAATAGAATCAACAATAAGACAAAGAAACCGGCAAAAGGAAACAATAAAAAATCCTGTAATTCGTTGGAATTACAGGATTTAAGGGAATGGAGCATATCGGGCTCGAACCGATGACCTTCTGCATGCCATGCAGACGCTCTAGCCAACTGAGCTAATGCCCCTTTTTGGTGTCAACAACATTACAATACAGCCGAATTGTCGGATTGCAAATCAAACGATGAAAAAAAATCAAAATTGTTCATGATTAAAGGCGCGATGGGCCGCCTTGTCATGGTATTTGTCCTCTTCGGAAGCCAGATCCGACTCCGTATAGCCGCTTGAAATGCGTGTCACGACTACATGCATATCCTTTATTTCAAAGGATATGCGCCATGTCCTGTAGGCCAGGGCCAGTTCGCCGGACGGCAATGTCAGAAGACGGTGGCGCGCGGCGTCCAACGGCTCGTAGCCAAGCTGCGTCAACGCGAACTGGCGAAGGCATGACACGCCATGGTCCTCCAGCCATACCACCTGCCGCCGTGCCTCTTCGGAGAATTCCACGGCGTATTCATGACCTTCCTCCTCCCCTGTCCAGCCGAGGGAGGCATCCGGAAACGAGTCGGCATAAGGAAGATAGGGCTTGATGTCCAGGATCGGCGTGCCATCGAGCAAGTCATGGCCGGCGATCCAGATTTCGCCTTTTTCCACATGCTGCAGCCGTACGGCGCTCATGCCGACCGGATTCGGACGATATGGCGAACGGCTCGCGAACACACCGACCTTTCGTTCGACATGCCGCGGCGGCCGCACTTTCAGATGCCATCCGTCATTCAGATGGAACCAATAGAGCACCCAGATGTGGCTGAAGCCTTCCAGATCCGCAAGTCCTTCCGCATATTCAGGATAGAGACGAATCACGCCGATGTTGTCACCCGCGACGGCTCCCTGCCGCGGCACGTCATACGGATATCGCGCCACGCTGCTGAAAACGCCTATCGGCCTGATTTGCAGAGTCTTCGGTTCCATTTCAACTGGTCATGCAGGAGCATGCCCCTCCCGTTCAGACCACTTCAATCAACCGTGCGTCGCCACGGAAGCCGCCGCCTGTGACATATTGCATCTTGCCGGGCACCAGCTCGCCTTCGTAGTTGAAATGCAAGTGGCCTGTAATGAACGCCTTGATCAACGGCTCGTTTTTCACGTAGTCGATGAATTCGTTCGTCGCGAAATACGGTTGCTGCTGCTTGCGGCGATGCGCGTCATAACAGGCCATCTTCTCGGCGGGGCAGCCGCAGACGTAGGCGCAGGCGTTTTTGCGGCGAAGCATCATCTCGTCGTACAAATCCGGCGTGTAGATCGGATTGTGCATCAGCAGCAGAATCGGCAGACCCTTCGCGACTTCCGCCTTCAAGGCCGCCAGCTGGCTCCACAGGAAATAATAGTAGCCGTTGTCGACGCCGACGAGATTCACGCCGCCCACGACGCGGGAGGCAAATTCCAGATCGTATTTGGTCATCGTCTGGACAAGATTGAACGACTGATATTTGTAAGCCTCGTCCTCCCACGCTTCGCCGACATACTGGCTGAACTCGTGGTTGCCCGCGCACATGAAATAGTCCGTCCTGTCCAGATACGACTTGCCGACTTCCACATTCTTGTACGAGACGAAATCAATCAAATCGCCCGTGTGCAGCAGCAAGTCGCAGTTCCTGCTGCAGTAATCGACCATTTCGTCAAGATTTTCCTGTATGCGGTTCGTGTCGCCGACAAACGCCTTGTGGCGGGCGGCGGCCAGCTTGCGCTTCCGCTCATTGTCGCGTTCGTCCGCAAGCGACAGATGGTTGTCGGTCGCATGCAGGAAACGCAACGGTTTCGGCAGTCCGATTTCTATTTTAGTATTAACGTATTTGACCATGATAAATCCTTTACGTGCAATTAATACCGCAGGATGCGGGTCTCCGCGAACTTCAACGGCACTTCCAGTTTGTCAACCGCCTCGGTCGTCACCGCCTTGTCGGTCACGACATCATAGACGATGGCCTTTCTGGGCAGCGAGATCGTGACGACGCCGTCCTTCGTGCCATGCAGAACCATGTTCATGCCGTCCGTGTAGAAAACGCAATCCGTATCCGTATAGAGATGGATGCCAGCACGTTGCGCCGCCAGACGCGCCAACGCCCACGGATACCGCGGCGTGCCGCAATAGATGGAATTCGCCCGCATGACGACCGCCGCCGAGCCATCCGGCCATGTGGCCAGAATTTCGTCGCCGTCCGCAGGCTTCACGGCCATCAGCAGCGGCGTTCTGGCCATGACGGGCCAGTTTTCGGGCAGGCCGAGTTCGCGGCCGCGCGCCGTCGCCGTCGCGGTGATAACCGTTTCGGCATTCTCCACGCGAACCAGTTCATAGCCCGTCAACGCCTTCGACGCCGCCAAATCCAATCCTTTCACAGGATCCATGATGCCCGGAGCATGCAGCCAGAAGACGAACCTGCCGTCAATCACTTTCTTCAACTGGGCGCGTTTCACATCGTCCAACACCCACGGATTCAACATCATCAGAAGTTTTGACGAGACTTTTCCCGCCAGCAGGTCATCCAGCAGATACTGTCCGGACGCCGCGCCGAGGTGCGACGTCTCCTTGCGCTGATGGCCGATCATCGGGCCGGACACGCGGCCGCCATCCTTTGTGTAAGCGGCTGAATATTCGTCGAATACAACAGCGACCGGCGGGCGATACGGCATCGGTTTGGCGAGTTTCTGGACTTCCATCGGGCCGAGACGGCGCATCTCCTTCCAGAGTTCTCTGTCGTTGTACCATCCCAGCGTGCACAGATCCATCCACCAGCAGGCGAGATTCCGCACGATCTCCTCGCCTGTGTTGCGCAGCAGCACCTGCTGGGACTCCCACGGCGTCCTCACATAGTCACTGAGACCGCCAAGTGAGCCGCCTGCGGCAAGATACGTCCGCGTATCGTCTTCCACCAGCCACATCTTGCCGGAATTCGTCACGGATTCACAGACGGTCATGATATGGCCGCCGCCGCCAGACAGACGGTCGTAATACGACAGCGGCGAGCAGAGGATGTCGATGTCCGGGCATTCCAGCAGACGGCGCATGGCCAGATGGCCGCATGCGCTCATGCGGCCCATCGTTGAAAACTCAAAACCATAACCGTAGAAATAGACGGAGAGCTTATGACCTTTCGTCGCGTCACGGACGACATGCGCGATGGACATCAGCGCGTCCGTCATTTCGTCCTGAAGGAACAGGTTGTGGTCCAACACGGGCTGCGCCTCGCCTGGCAGCAGCAGCATGCCATAGACGGCCGCCTCGCGCCGTTCCTTCGGCAGCGGCGTCACAGCCGTCGCCAACGTCACGTTCGGATTCCGCCAGGCGGCCTGCAACGCCGCGTCCGTCCCGTATTTCTTCGCCAGCCAGCGGCGGAATCCAGCCTGTTCGCAATCCGAATAGCCATGGAACTCCTGCTGCCAACTGTCGCGATAGAACCATTCGCTCGTGTTCTGCGCACAGGGATGGTAGCCTGCCATCGTGTCCGGATATTTCGTGTCCATGTATTCGATCAACGCGCGAAGATGCTCCCCCGCCTCCTTCCGCCATTTCAGCGACGACACGCTGACGACCGAACCATGGTTGATTTTGTTCTCCAGCCATTTCATCGTCTCGCCCGGATTCTCGTCCTTCCACCATTGCGGCGGTTCAAGTCCCACGCGCGGAATGATTTTCGCCTGTGGATTCGCCATCAAAACCTGCTCGACGACGGCATCCACCTGCCGCCAGCTGATCTCTTCGCCTTCTTTCGGCCACGGCATCGGAACGGACGGCGTGATGAAATCAACGCCGACCTCATGGGCGAACGCGACCTGCGAACGGAACATCCCGCCTACCATATTGCTCCTCAACCGACGGATGAACACAGGCGACGCGGGGCGGTAGCCCGCGAAGATGAATTTGGTCTCGACGTCTGTCTTGATCCATACCTTTACTTTATAGATATGGCCGTCCTGCAGATTCATCGGCTTCGCGACCGTGTAGAAATGGAAGTCCGGCCATTTGCCGTTCGCCGGATCCTTCAACGTGACATGGAGCGCGGGGCCACCGTCGAGGCCACCTGTCGGGTCGATGCCGAACGTGCCGACCGTATTACGTTCATCACGTGGGAAATACATCCAGTCAGCGTCGAGCTTGTCCGGCGTCTGGTTGAAATCGTCCGCCTTGTAGAAAACGGTTCCGTCCGTCTTGTCGATCACTTCAAAACGGTCGAGCCAGATATTCGTCGGCTTGTGGTCAAAGCGGAAATGCATCGTCAACGGCGTGTTTCCAGGCTCTTCCACCGCCGTGTCGAACTCAATCCACTGGCCGCCGGGCTTGACGACAAGCTGCTGCGCCTCCGGACCGCCGAAAAACCAACGCGCCCGCACGGGAACGCCATCGACCTGCAGCTGCGGCACGCCGTCGGCCACCCGAACCCGCACATCCGCCGCCATCACGCTCAAACCGCAGACCGCAAGCAAAACATTCATGACTTTCATCATTTTTTCTCCATGGATATTTTTTATGACATGTTGTGATTTCAACTTACGCCTATACATTAGTATAATGTATTCATCCTGTCAACAAAGTCTTCCCATGAAAAAAGCAGAACTTCTCGCACCAGCCGGCAACCGCACCGCACTCGCCGCCGCCATCCAGGCAGGCTGCGACGCCGTCTATCTTGGCATGAAATCCTTCAACATGCGCGGCGCGCCAACCAATTTCACGACGGCGCAGCTGAAAGCGGCCTCGGCGCTCTGCCGCGACCGCGGCGTCAGGCTGTACGTCACCGTCAACACGATCATCTACACGCGCGAACTATCGAAACTGCAACGACTTCTGGACGGCATCGCGCCATATGCGGACGCCGTCATCTGCTGGGATCCGGCCGTCATCATTGGCTGCCGCGAACGGAACATTCCCGTCCACATCTCGACGCAGGCCTCCATCGCCAACACGCAGGCCGCCCTCTACTACAAACAGCTTGGCGCGGAACGACTTGTATTGGCCCGTGAATGCACGCTCCGTGAAGTCGCCGCCATCCGCAAGCAGGCGAATATCGAAATCGAAGTGTTCGCCCACGGCGCCATGTGCGTCTCCGAATCAGGCCGCTGCTTCCTTTCGCAGGACACGCTCGGACTTTCCGGAAACCGCGGCCTCTGCCGACAGAACTGCCGCCGCCCATATCGCGTCATCTGCCAAGACGGCCCGGGCGACTACGAAGTCTATCCAAACGACAACCATGTCTTCTCCGCGAAGGACTTATGCACCCTGCCCTTCATCGACAAACTGCTGGACGCAGGCATCGATTCGCTTAAGATCGAAGGCCGAAACCGCCCGCCAGACTATGTCCACACCGTCATCGCCGCCTACCGGCAGGCCATCGACGCATGGGCCGTCCATCAGTTGACGGACGAGCTGAAAAAGGAACTCGTCGCCAAATGCCGCTCCGTCTTCAACCGCGACTTCTCCAACGGCTTCTTCCTCGGACGCCCCATCACGGATTTCACGGAAAACGAAAACAACGCCGCCACGCGGAAACGGACGCTCGTCGGAAAAATCATCAACTACTACCAGAAGTCGGGCATCGCACGGCTATGGCTACAGAACGGAACGATTTCCGACACGGAGGATCTCGTCATCATGGGGCCGACGACCGGCGTCGTTGAATGCCATGTCGATGCGTTCCGCCGTGAAGACGATCCGACGCTGTCGCCGCAAGCCACCGCCACCTTCCCCTGCCCCGTCAAGCTACGCGCCAACGACGCCGTCTACAAAATCATTTCTTCTTCGTAAATCTTATTCGACAGATATTGAAGACAAAAAAGCCGAATGCGATTTTCATATCCGCATTCGGCTTCTTTGTGCGATCATGCTAAAGCATTCAGCATTAAGCATTAAGCATTAAGCATTAAGCATTAAGCATTAAGCATTAAGCATTAAGCATTCAGCATTCAGCATTCAGCATTCAGCATTATAAAGAGCATTTCCCCATCAAATCGCTGACCTTCTTGGCGAAGGACAGCGGATTGTCCAGCGGGATCTGCGCCGTCAGGCAGGCCTGGCCGTACAGCAGTTCGACGTAATCCGCCAGCTGCTGCGCCTTGTCGTCCTTTCCAAGCATGTCGTGCATCGCCTTCACCAACGGATGGTTGCCGTTGATTTCGAAGATGCGCTTCGCTTCGGGCACTTCCTGATTCATCGCCTTCAGGATCTTCTCCATGTTGGCGCTCAGACCATATTCGTCGTTCACGATGCAGCAGGCGCTTTCCGTAAGACGCTTGGACAGACGGACTTCCTTGACCTTGTCGCCCAACAGCTCCTTGATCTTCGCAAGCAGATCCTTATTGGATTCCTCTTCCGCCTTGCGCTCTTCCTCATGGGCCTTCTTCTCTTCTTCCGTGTCGAGGTCGACATCGCCTTTGATGATGGAATGCAGATGTTTGCCTTGGAACTCATGGATGTCCTGCACGATCCATTCGTCGATCGGATCGGTCATGTAGAGGACTTCATAGCCCTTGCTCTTGAAGGCTTCCAGCTGCGGCGAATTGGCGGCCGCGGCGGAGCTTTCCGCCGTGATGTAGTAGATTTCCTTCTGGCTTTCGGGCATGCGTTTCACGTATTCTTCGAGCGTCGTCCGCTTGCCGGCTTCCGTCGCCGTGCTTTCGAACAGCATCAGTTTCTGGATGCGTTCGCTGTTCGCGAAATCGATGTGGATGCCGCTCTTCAGAATCGAGCCGAAATTCGTCCAGAATTCCAGATAGCGGTCGGGCGATTTGGACTGCATGTCGGCCAGCGTGTCAAGAACCTTCTTCGTCACATTCTTCTGGATGACGCTCATCGCCTTCGCCTCCTGAAGCATCTCACGGGAGACGTTCAGCGGCAGATCGGATGAGTCGACGACACCGCGGAGGAAGCTAAGATACGACGGCACAAGCTCTTCGCACTTGTCCGTGATGAACACGCGGTGGACGTACAATTGGACGCCCCTGTCCTTCTGGTCCGGCATGAACATGTCGAACAACGGCTTCTTCGGGATGAACAGCAACGCCTTGAATTCGGCGTTTCCTTCGACGCTCCAATGGATCGTCTCGAACGGATCCTGGAAGTCATGGGAGACATGCTTGTAGAATTCGGAATACTCCTCCGGCTTGATTTCGTTCTTCGGACGCTGCCAGATGGCCTTCTGGGAGTTCAGCGTCTCCTCTTCAATCGTCACCTTCGGCTCTTTGCCTTCAATCCGCTTGCCGTCAGCGTCACGCTCGTACTCTTCGCGGCGGATATCCATGCAGATCGGATGTTCGACGAAATCGGAATACTTCTTGATCAGCTTGCGGATCTCCCACTCTTCCAGGAAGTTCTCCGCCTCTTCCTTCAGATGGAGGATGACATCCGTGCCGCGCGTCGCCTTGTCGCATTCCTCCAGCGTGTAGAAGCCGTCGCCTTTGGACTGCCATTTCACGCCCTTTCCGTCCGCGCCCGCACGGCGCGTCAGCACCGTCACTTCGTCGGCGACCATGAACGCTGAATAGAAACCGACGCCGAACTGGCCGATCAGCTCAGGCGGCAGATTTTCTTTGTTGGCGGACAGCTGCTCCAGGAACTTCTTCGTGCCGGAACTCGCGATCGTGCCGATGTTGTTCTCGACTTCCTCCGCCGTCATGCCGATGCCGTTGTCGCGCACTGTCAACGTCTTGGCGTCTTTGTCAACGATCAATTTGATTTTCCACTGCGTATCATCGCCCAGCAGGCTTTCATCCTTCAACGCGTCGAAGCGGACGCGGTCGATGGCGTCCGACGCATTGGAAATCAGTTCCCGCAGGAAGATCTCCTTGTTCGAATACAACGAGTTGATGACCAAATCCAACAATTTCTGAACTTCTGTCTTGAATTGACGTGGTTCTGCCATACCAATCACCTTCTTTCTTCTGCTATTTCATTTTCCGCCGCCGGCGTGGGGCCTTTGGCTGTTTAACCAATCATATGAATCCCTTTTGACAATGCAACGCCGCGTTTGTTCCGACACGGTATGCACGACAATCGATTTATTTTTCTCTTTTTTCCCTTGCGAAGCACCATTCGAACCGCCGAGCCGCCGCAGCCGTTGACCGTTCAACATTCAGTATTCATTGATAAATGAACAAAATCCACATGAAATTTCCGGCCCGGCGGCGAAGCATTCGTGTCCAGTCGTGTTCATTAGTGGTTCTAATTCAGTGTATTCTGTGGTTCCCTTACAAATTCAGATCAATCTTCACCTTCGGGAAGGACGTCAGATGAAGCATGATCATGACTTCGAACTCGTTATTGTCCCATCCCGCGCCAAGCGACACCACCCAGCAGTGCAGTTCACGGCGGAGCGTATAGTAATGTTCGGACATGCGCTGCTTGTCGAAGTCGTATTCCATTTCGATTTCAAGCGACGTCTTCTGGTTCAACGGGATGTTCAGCTTGCCGCGAATCGTGTCCGATGTTTCGAAATACTTCTTATAATAGGAGCTCTCGCCAGTCAGATCCACCAGCGTGGAGCCGAGCGACCATGTGCTGCGGGAGATGTGGTCGTTGCGATAGACGTAGCGCATGCTGAAGTTCAGATAGTCTTCGCGGCCGAGGCGCGTTCCGATTTCGCCGCGCTGAATGTCGCCTTCGCCCATGTCGTAGAGGACGGTCGCCCACGTGTGGAGCGTGTTCGTCGGCATGAAATCAATGCGGTTGCCGAAGTCGCCGCCGTGGTTTCCTGTGCCTTTCCTCCAGACGTCGTCGCCGTAGTTGTCGATGCCGCGGTCGAAATGGAGGTCCGCGTAGGTCTGCCAGCGGAGCAGCGTTTCCGCATGGCCGTTACGCCGCGTCTGGATCCGCTGGTCGATGCCGAAACGGATGAAATGCTGCCGTTCAAGGCGGTCCGTCTCGTCGAAGAAATACAGGTATTTACGGTCATGGGACGGTTCAGGCGAGAATGTGTAGTTCACATACGGTTCGATGACATGGCGGAGCCCTTCGCTTTCGAACGCGTCCAGCTGGATGCCCATCCAGTCGCTGAAGAAACGGCTTTTCGCCTCAAAACCAACTTCATAAGCCGCGCGGAAAACTTCGCCGCCGTCCGCGTCATAATGGCGAACAGGGCGTTTGCTGTACACGTTGTCCGCGTTGTCCACGTCCAGCATGTCCGCCAGATCGCGTTCGTTCAGGCCGATTTTGCTGCTGCGCGAATAGTACGTCCCCTTGAAGCCGGCCCGCGGGATGAATTCCACCAAATCATTGTAGTCCAACGGGAGATAGATGAAATGGGATGTATCGGCGCGGAACGTATGGTAGTCGCGCGGATCAAGATGCTCATCCGGATCGTAGTCCTCCTCCAGAAGTTCGAAACGCTTTCTGTCGAAGTCCCTCCATTTCATGTAGTAGAAGCCCATGCTGGACGAACTCTGGTATTCGAAGGGCGTCTTGCCAAGCCCGATGCGCGGGACGTCGAACGTCGCTTCCGGCAGTTTCTCCACGACCGTGTAGAAGTCGTTCACGCGCGGCCTGGCGGAGATGCCCGCATGATACCATTCGCCTTCGTAGTCCAAGCTCAGGAACGTCTTCGGCTGTGAAATCTGGCGGTATTCATGCTTGAACCAATCCTCCAGCATGTCGATGTCGCTCAGCCAGTCGACATTGGCGCGAAGCGTCAGTTCATCGCTGAAATTATACCGATGATACCAATTCAAACGATAGCGTTCGTCCTTCACACGGAAACGGCGGTTGAAACCGTCCTCCGTCTCCGGCGGATCTTCATCCAGAAGACCGTAGACGTTCAGATTGATCTCCTGCTTTTGCGATTCATAGTCCAATTTGGAGCCTGCGCCGACGCCGCGCTTCGACATCAGATCGACGAATACACGGGCCTCTCCGTCCGCATCCTTGTCATCCTTCGCAAGTTTCCAGATACGACCGAGTTGCAGATAAGCGCCGCGTTTGCCGGAATAGCCTGGCCTGATGATCATGCCGGCCGTCCCGTCCGTCGTGCCGACCATATACGGGAAATAGAAAATCGGCACGGCGCCGAGACGGATCACGATATGCTTCGCGGTGAACGTATTGTCCGGATAATGATGAATTTCCGAAGCGGACAGGCGGTAATGCGGGTTCGGATAGTGGTCGCATGTGGATATCCATGCGTCTTTCAGCATCTTGTTCCCCTCCTTGTCGTTGGAACCCGCGCTACCGCCGCTGTGCCACACCTTCCCGTCGAAACCATATTCGCCGAACGACAGCTCATTGGTGGCGAGATTGCCTTTGACGACCTGCGCCGCCCAGGCCGTGCCGTCGTCCAACGACACGACGACGTCTCCCTTCGCGGAAAAATCCTTCGTATCCTGGTTCAGGCTCGCTTCGTTCGCCTTCACCGTCAACAGCCCGTAGCGGATCTTCACCTTCCCTTTCGCATGGGCGACGCCTTTCTCCACGTCCGCCTCCATGTGATCCGCCGTGATCGACAGTTCGTCGGAATTGCCGACAATATCCCTCAGATTCTGCCCGCGCAATGACGGCAGGCAGAAGAGCAACATGAAAAAACAGAATATGGTCAATGGTTTTCGCACAAGATCACCTCAAGGTGGCAGGACATTCAGAAAGAGACATTCGAAACTAATAAACATAAATGAATCTCTCGGTCTGTCAAGCAAACCAACCACTATTATCCTAATAGTATAGCAATCCATGGCGTTGAAATTATTTTTGTTTCCCACCATTTACTTCTCTATCATCTTCTCTCCCAATGTTAAAACGCTATAATCAGCTAAATCCCATAAAAAAACATAGATTTAGCTGATTATCGACTATAACAACGTAATATCAATATGTTATATCATGTTTTGTTTGCTCCGCTGTAATGGTCCACGCAACAAACCATCAAACAGAGACGCCGCCATGAAGCGTCTTGCCCCATGGCGGCGTGTCTGCTCATAAATTAAGCATTAAGCATTAAGCATTAAGCATTAGGGGAAGCCGGCCTTGTTGTAGAGGTTGCAGGTCGGATTCGACTGGAAGGCGTAGCGGACCTTCACAGGCTCCTTCACTGCGTCAGACCAGACGGTTATGGTGTCGCCGTCGATTTTCGCGTTGGCCCAGACCCACTTGCCGTCGCGTCCGCAGACGGCGAAGCCTTCGACTTCGCTGTCGGGCGAATTGCGAACCAGCGGCTTCGTCTCATGACGCGTCTTCGCAACATCATACGTCGCCGGCAGCGGCTTCGCGACAAGACCGCCGTAGGTGTAGCCGAACGTCAGCTGGATCTTTCCGTCCTTCACTTCCTTGGCGGTGCAGCGCGGGCCGGAGAACGGCAGGTCGGTGAAACCATACGTATCATGAAGCGCGACGGAGGAAAGACGTTCCGCCGCCGTCAGCTTGTTGAGCGGATGGATGTCGCCCGCTTCGCCGATGTCGATCAAAATCGCCTGACCAGTCTTCGGCAGCGTCAACGCGCCTTCCTGCCCCTGGCGGATCTGCGCCCAGCCGGCGTTGTTCGGATCGTTGCTCTTCGCCAAGTAGTTGGCCAGCTGGCAGTAATAGAACGGAAACTCGCTGCCGAAGTCATGACGCCACTGGTTGATCATCGCGCGGATGGCGTTCGGATAGCAGGCCGGGCGGCCGGAATTGGCGCAGCCCTGATACCACACGGCGCCGGAAATCGCATACGGCAGCAACGGGTAGATCAAGCCGTTGTACAGCATTTCAGGCGTCTTGTTCTCCTGAGGGCGCATGGCGGGGCGTTTCGGACGGGCGGCGCGCTGTTCAGCCGTCAGTTCAGGATAGGCCGTCATCGTCGTCTCCCAGTTGCTCTTGAAATCCGGATTGCCTTCCAGATTGGAATTGTTCTTCAGGAAGCGGAACATGTCTTCAGAGGCCCAGACGCGAACCAAAACGGTATGTTCGCCCGCCGCCAGCTTCTTCTCCGGGATGTCAACAGCGGCATAGCTGCCCGCCAACGCCGCCTTCATCGTCGTCTTGCCGATCAAAACGCCGTCGATGTACGCCGTCACGGGAGCCGTCATCTGGCCGAAATACATGCGGAAGCCCTTCTGCGCCATCTTTTCCGTCACTTTGAATTTCTTGCGGAACCAGACGATGCCGCCGCCTTTCACGTTGCGGTTCTCAAGACGCTGGCCGCCAGTCCATTTCGCATCCGCCGGCGGTTCGTTGACCATCGGTTCGGCGCGGCCGACGGCGTTCACCCATTTGTCGTATTCAATTATGTATTTCGCGCAGTTGTCGTCGAAATTGACATAGTCGGACAACGTCTTCTCGCTCCATGCCTTCTGGTCCTCCATGCTTTTCAGCACGTCCATCGGAATCCACGCCTCGACGGCGCTGCCGCCCCATGCGTTGTTGATGAGGCCGACGGGCTTCTGGATCTTCTCCTGCACCAGACGGCCAAACAGATAACCGACCGCCGTGAAGTTGCCAACATTCGTCGGACCAGCGACTTCCCACTTCGCCGAAACATCCTCTTCAGGCTTCAGCGACGCCTTCAGCCTGATGTTGAACAGGCGGATTTTCGGATTGGCGCTCGTCGCGATCAATCGTTCGGCCTGCTCTTCACGCTTCAGCTGGAAGCCCATGTTGGACTGCCCCGAGCAAAGCCACACTTCGCCGATCAGAATGTCCTTCAGCACGATGGTGTTCTTTCCCGCGATTGTCAGTTCGTACGGCCCGTCGCCAAGCTTCGAGACATCCAGATCGACGCGCCATTTGCCGGCCGCGTCCGCCGTCGCTTTCCCTTGCAAATCAGCCAGTTTGACAGTCACGACTTCACCAGGGGCGGCCTTGCCGAAAATCGGCGTCTTCGCGCTGCGCGCCAACACGCCGTGGTCCGCGAACAACGCGGGCAGCTTCACATCGCCCCACAACGCAAGCATCGGCAACGCCAACAAACTCAACACAAGACGTTTCAACATGTTTTAGCCTCCATTTTTTAGTTTTTTTGCGAGAAAGACAAACATAATTGAAAATAATCTACCATCAAATCCAGCTGATTCAACTACAACGGTGTTTTTTGGACTTCTGCTTTATCTCACTTTACTTCCATTCCTTGAATCCCTTTTATCCCTTCATCATGAGTAAAATTGCGCTCAACACTTGCATTTTTCACACAACGTGGCTATTCTATATCAATTTGATAATCTTTCACCCACCTTATTATCATCATGGAACCGCACGTCAGCATCAAAAACCTCCGCAAGGTCTTCAACGGCAACGGTCCGGAGCCCGTCACCGCCATCGACGGCCTGTCGCTCGACATTCCCCAAGGCCAGTTTCTCGCCGTCATGGGCCCCAGCGGCTCCGGCAAGACCACCCTTCTCCATCTCATCGCGGGACTGTCGCAACCCACGTCAGGGGACGTCGTCGTCAACGGAACGAATCTCGCCACGCTCAACGACCGTCAGCTGACGTTGTTCAGACGGCAGAACATCGGCGTCATCTTCCAATCATTTAATCTGATTCCGACGCTGACGACGGAGGAGAACATCCTCCTGCCGATTCTCGCGGGATTCCATGACATCGACAAGGCGAAGCTGGACGCCGCTGTCACGCAACTCCTTGAACGCCTTCAGCTTGGCCATCGCCGCAACCATTATCCGGACACGCTTTCCGGCGGCGAGCAGCAGCGCGCCGCCATCGCGCGGGCCCTGCTCATCGACTTTGCGACGGATTCCCACGGATCGCTTCTCCTTGCGGATGAACCGACCGGCAATCTTGATTCCGCCAACAGCGAGATCATTTGCAATCTGTTGAAAAGCCTCTGCCAGGAGCGCCACCACACGATGGTCGTCGTCACCCACGAGCCATCCGTCGCGCAATATGCGGACAAGATCATCCATCTGAAAGACGGCAGAATCGCCGAATAAATACTTCCCATGTCATTCCTGCAGAAACTAGTCTATCGTGATTTCACCAGACGGCGCGCCATGATGGCCTTCGCCCTGCTCGCCATCATGGCGACATGCGGCCTCATCGTCTGGTTTGTCGCAACCATCAATCCCAGAGCATTTTCCGAAGACGACGGCACGCAACCGTTCTATGGAACGTATTCGCTCGCCATCGCGTCGCCGCGTGAACTGCCCGTCGAACTGGCGGACGCCGTGGAGGCGAATCCGTCCGCAAAAAAAATCGCCTACGCCATGCAGCAGCAGGCTCAAATCATGCTAAACGGTTATACCGCAGCCCTCAAGCCAAGCGGCATGGGCGAACGGCGCAGCCCCGCCCTGCTCGCCATCGGCGACAACGAACCGCCGTTCGAAATCGATGAAGGCCGTTGGATACAAGCTCCTTATGAATGCGTTGTCGGCTCCGCCGCGGAAGACATCATCGTTGCCGTGCCGGGCGAAAAGGCTTCGCGCACAATCAAGCTCGGCGACAAATTGGATGTCACGACGGACGCGGGCGTTACGCAATTCACGGTCGTCGGCAAGCTCCGTCAGAAACTGCCGCAGGACATCCGCGGCCAGACCGGCGGCATGTACGCCTTCGGCTTCGGAATCGGTCTCGGCGGCAAGCCCATGGGCGGTCCCGCCGCAACGCCGCCAAATCCACCAAAAGGCGCTGCGACGCAACAACCTGCGCCACCGCCACGCCGCCGCGGCCGCCGCATGGGCGGCGCGGAAGTCTCGCCGACCACACCATCCGTCTATATCTCCATGGACGACATGGCCGCCGTCTTCGACCGCGACATCCCGTCCAACATCGTCTTCGTCCAACTCGTCGACAACGCCGACTACGATGCATTCTACCGTGACATCGAGCAGAAGCTCGGCGGCACGTTGCAAGACTGGAATCTCAAATCATACGATCCGCGCGTCAAGCAAAAACAGAGCGAAGGCGGCATGTCGCCGCAACAAATCGTCGCACAGGCCTGGTCAACCGTCGGCATCGTCATCGTCGCCTCCGTCTTCATCATTTTCACGACGCTCAGCATGGGCGTCTCCACCCGCACACGCCAGCTGGCCATGTTGCGCGCCATCGGCCTCACGCGCCTTCAGGTCGCCTTTTATATTATATTGGAAGGACTTGCGCTCGGCATCATCGGCTGGATCGGCGGCATGGCCGCCGGATGGCTTCTGCTGACAGGACTCGTCTATGCCGACACTGGCGGCCTCCCGCTTGTCACCCTCTCCCCTGTCGCCGTCCTTTTCACAGGAGCCTGCTCGCTTTGCGGCGCGTTTCTGGCCTCCATCATCCCCGCCTATCGCGCCACACGAATTTCGCCGACGGAATCCATGGTCCGGGACTTTCATGTCCCATCGTTCCGCAAGTTGTTCTGTTCAGGCATCTTCGGCGTTCTCCTTCTCGCATTGATTCCTGTCGTCGTCTTCCTGCCGCCGTTTCTTGACACGCCAACGCGTCTGCTGCTTTTCACGACCATCGGCAGCGCCTTGCTCGGCATCGGTTTCCTCCTGTTCATCCCGTGGACCATCGCCTTCACGGAAAAATGGCTCGCTCCGCCATTGGCGAAACTGCTTGCGTTCCATCCGCGATTCCTCTCGCAGATTCTCACGGGAAACTACTGGCGGACGTTGGGCACGACGCTTGCGTTGTCCATCGGCCTCGGCCTTTTCACCGCCATCAACATCTGGGGCTCATCCATGCTGAACATGTTCTGGACGCCGAAATACATTCCGGACACGCTAGTCCGCTTCCATGAAGGACTTGCAGGCGATTTCGTCGCTACACAGACGGCTCGGATGCCTGGCGTCAAAAGCGACCGATTCATGCCCGTCACCGTCGCCCAGCCGAACTTCGCCCCCGCCATGCAGCGGCTCCTGCAAGAGGAGGCGGGAGCCATGGCCGGCAACGCCGTCGTCATGGGCATCCAGCCAGAATTGGCCTTCCGCAAAGATCATCCGCTGTTGGACTTGCGCTATGTGGAAGGTAGCCGCGCATCCGTTCTAGAGGCGTTTTCACAACCGGACAACCGCGTCTGCGTCATTCCCGAAACGCTCTCCAAACGCATGAACCTCCACGTCGGCGACTCCTTCGGACTTGAAGAAAGCGCCGTCCGCAAACGGGAAGTCCGCAATCCGCAGCCACAACAAGGCGACCGGAAAATCTACAACACGCATTCCGCTTTCGCCCCCTACGAAGTCGTCGCCGTCATCGACTTCCCATGGGTCTGGTTTTCAAAGTGTTCCGGCGTCCGCGTCAGCGCGGGCCGCACCGCCGCCCTGCTCTTTGCCCCCTACGACATGCTGATAAAGGATTTCGGCGCCATCGACAATGAATTCTTCTGGTTCGACCACGAGCCCGATCTCACATACGCCCAAATCAGCGACTATATGAAAGCCGTCGCCTCCGAAGCCGCGCAGCTGAAACCGCAAGCCACATCCGTCAGTAGTTATTCAGGCGGAACGCTTTGGGACTCCGGCATCAACAAGTATTTCGTCATGGTCAGTTCCAACGAAAGCCTGAACAACTCCCTTGCCAACCGCTCCTATTCCGTATTGGACGCCATGGCGAAGATGCCGTTGCTCATCCTGTTGCTTTCGACTTTCGCCGTCCTCAACACGATTGTCGTCTCCGTCCGCGCAAGACGCTGGGAAATCGGTGTTTTGCGGGCCAACGGCGTCACACGCGGCGGTCTTGTCCGAATGATTCTGGCGGAATCGCTGCTCATCGGCCTATGCGCATGCGTCCTAAGCTTCTGCTTCGGACTGTACTATGCCATATTGGCCACGAAACTGGTCGATTATGCGCCAATCTTCGGCGTCATCGCCCCGCCACTGACGATCCCCTGGACGCGCCTCCTGCCCGGCTACGCCGCCGCCGTCATCGTCGCGGCGTTGGCGGGCATCCTGCCCGCCGTCGCCATCGCCCGCCGTGAAACAGCCTCCCTCCTGCAAAGGACGCAAGAGTAAAAAAACTGCCTACTTGAACTCCGCAGGAAGCGTCAGCATCTGATACATCATGGCCTTCGCCATACGGTAGTGGCCCAAAGCGTTGGGATGCAACAAGTCCGTCTTCGCGTCGTGGAAATATTTCGCATGGGAGGGCGTCACGGGATACAGGCCGCTGACGCCGTTCAAATCAATCACAGGCACGGCCCACAGATTGCCGGCCTCCTTGATGACCTTCACGTATTCATCCACATAGAGGCCGATGTCGTTCGGGAACGACTCCTCCGGCTGGATGTTCGCGCCGCCGAATGTCGCGAAGGCGCGATGGATCGGCGTCAACAGCACGATCTGTTGGTCGGGGAAGTTCTCTTTCAGAAATTCCATGACGGTGTTGATGCGGCCGCGGAAGGTCGCCATGTTCTTCTGGAACGCGCGGCGCGGCTTTTTCATCATCCGGCCATGGGAATTGACCTCCTCCTCCGCAACCGTCCACCATTCACCCAGCGGCGTGCCGCCGTTGAAATCGTTGGTGCCCGCGAAAATGAAAATCGCGTCGACATCGCCGCCCCTCTCCGCCTTCAGCTTCTTCGCCTGCTCGAAAACGCCCGCCCATGTATGGCCGTTGATGCCATAGACCCACGGTTCGACGCCCAGCATCTCCTCAAGAAACTGCCAATAGTTTTTCTCCGTGCCGACATGGATCTTGTCCGTGATCGAATCGCCGAGAAACGCGACTTTCTTCCCTTTCCATTGCGTGTCGGGAACCGTCGGCTCCGCTTCCGCATGGACGCACATCGACATCGTCGCAATCGCCAGGCCAGTCATCAGCAAATGTTTCATCTTCAATCTCCTATGATTATTTAATCACGTTTTTGTGACGCGTCTCCGCCAACAGCACCAATGTCAGCAGCAACTGGCTGGCGGGCAGGAGGAAAAACGGCATGCTCAAACTGTGGAACACATCGCCGAGCACCCCCATCAGCCACGAGAATATCCCGCAGCCGGGCACGCCCGCACATGACAGCCAGACGAACACCATCGTCTCGTCCAGATGCTTCGGCAGGCGATCGACGGAATACGTCTGGATGGTCGGCCACAACGGCGCGATCGTGATGCCGATCAGATAATCCAAAACAAACATCAGGATGAGCGTGCCGATCCGTCCGATCGCCATGTCCGGCTGGAGGAACGGTATGGAGCAGGACAGCAACATGCCGATCGCGCAAGCCACGATGAGCGACTGCCCAAGCCGCTTCTGCGGCACATAGACGCCCCATCCCATGCGGCCCGTCACCATGCCCAGCGAGAACACGGCGGTCGCCAAGCCGCCAAGAAACGCGCCGGTCTTCATCGTCAGCTGCATGAAGCTCGCAATCCAGAATGTCATGCAAAATTCCGCGCCGCCGGCTATGAACATCAGCAGGAAAAACAGCCAGAATTTCGGCGTCGCCCAAATGTCCTTCGTCTGCTTCACGACCGTCGCAAACGAAACGGCTTCATGCTCTTCCGGAAACTCACGGCCTTTCTTTTCAGGCCACAGCAGGAACAGCCCCGCCACCACGGCCAGAAGGCATGCGCAGAACACGACGGGCCGCCACGGGACGCCGCACATCAGCATGAATCCCGCGCCGATCGTCGTTCCCGTCACGCCGATGGACCAGAACGAATGGGCGAAATTCATGTACTGCCCCGTATTCTCCTTGTGCAGTTTCTGGACGAACGGTGTCGCCATCGCCTCGATGTAGCCTTCACCGCATCCCGCGCAAAGCAATGCCGCGAACATCAGCCAGTAGCTGTTCGACAGCGATACGCACAGACAGCCGAATCCCATGACGAAAGCAGCCAGCCCCAATGACTTGCGCAAGCCAAGCTTCGCGCTGATGAAACCGCTGACGACCATTAGCGTCGTCATGGAGATCGTTCGCGAAAGTTGCAGCGCGCCGCCCGCGCCCATGCCGCCTTCCGCCAACGGAAATCCCAGGGACGACGCGATTTGTATCAACGCCACCGGCACGATCACGGAACTGGACGCATACGCGAAGAAGGTGATGAACGCGGCGTAATCGTACCGATGGAACTCCAATTTTACACGATCACTCATGAAATGATTACCAATCACCAAAACTTTTTGCAAGAGACAAAAGCGACATAAGAGACTAAAGAGATGGTTTTTGCAATCCCTTTAGTCCCTTTTATCCCTTATGTCGCTTTAGTCGCTTATGTCCCTTTAGTCCCTTTATATCAGAGAATAACGCCTTCCGGGAACGGGATGCCGTTCAGCTTGTAGCACTGCTCCAAGACGGCGATGCGGCGGCGAACCGCCTCCGCCGTGATCAGCTGCGGCGTTCCTTTGCGGATCGCGTCATAGAGGGAGAGATACAGCTGCTTCGTCGGGCCGGGGGCGGGCTTCGCGCCGGCGCCCGCGTCGGCGGCCGTCACGGGTTCCCATGAATCCGTCGTCCATTCGAGTTTCTCGGAGCAATAGACACGGCCTTCCAGCGGCGTCATATCGACGACGCGTTTCGGCATCTTGCTCCAATCCACATACTTCCATTCAAGCTTCTTCGTGCCGCCGTGCAGACCGCCGTTCGTGCCGCAGACACACCAGCGTTCACGCGCGTAGGGATTCGTCGCCATCAGTTCGGCGCGGATGATCGGCTTGTCTTTGCCAGTCAGTGTCAGATGGACTTCGTCTTCGGCGGGACCGATGGACAGGGAGGACGCCACCATGCACTGCACTTCCGGCTCGCCGTCGCCAAACAGCTCCATGGCGTGGTCGACCAGATGCGGCATGTTGTTGTAGAGCTGGCCGCCGCCGTACTGACGGCTCGTCTGCCAGTCCCAACGGCGTCCGAAACCATCCCAGCAAATCTGGATGTAGCTGATTTTGCCCAAGATACCGGAGCGGATGATGGAGCGGACCTTCTGGAAGTCCTCTTCAAAGCGGCGCTGCTGGAACGGCTGCAAAACTTTGCCCGCCGCCTTCGCCTCCGCGATCATCGAATCGACGTCCGCCGTCGTGAAACCGAACGGCTTTTCGCAAAGGACATGTTTTCCGCCTTTCAACGCCATGCGGGCCACGGGGGCGTGCATCGAATTGAACGTCGAGACGATGACCATCTCCACGTTCGGATCGGCGATCAACGCCTCGGCGGAAGCGTACGGCTTCGCGTTCGGAAACGCCTCGTGCGAACGGCGTTCGGGAATGAAATCCGCAATCGCCACCACGTCGAACATATCGCGCATGTCCTTTATCGCGCTCGCATGGATGCCACAGCCGCTACGTCCAAATCCAACAATACCAACTTTAATCGGTTCCATCTTTCAGCTCCTGTCTAAATGCCGTTGTCTCCATGCAACCTGCCCCAATCTATACTGTAATATGCTCCGCCAAATTATCCACCGTCTTTTTCCATGAAAACCATTCGAAAAAAACATCCGCGCGGCTATGTTATGCCTATTGCCATTTTCATCCCCAACAAAAGATCCACCATGAACACCATCACCCGCCTTGAACTGCTGAAACGTCTCGCCGCCGCAGCCAACCTGACCATCGCCACCACTGGCGATATATTCGATGCATTCGACAAACTCAGCCTGCTCCGCAAATTCCGCCGCAACGGCGAAAATCTGCCCGATGCGGCCGCCACCCGCGCCGAACTTCTCCAGCTCATCTATAATATAGAGGTATTGTCATTCTACCATGCGCCGACGACGGACGACATCATCCGCCTTGTCGCCAATCTCTCCACCACCATCGACAGCCTCGGCAAACACAACGCCTTCGCGGACATCGACTACAACCATCCGCACGACCGCGCCATCTACCATGCCGTCGCCAACGGCTATGTCGCCGCGCCACAAGACGGATTGTTCCGGCCGGAAACACCGCTTTCGACGGATGAAGCGGACGACATCATCCGCCGTTTCCGCGGCCCCGCCCCGGGCAAGCCAGCCGATTTCGACGAACGATTCAAATCCCTCTGCGCCAACGACTCCACGTTGCTGACGCATGCCGCGGCCGTCAATCTCTTCAAAAAGGCCGCCCTCGTCGAACCGTCCGATCCATCCATCGCCGCCCTGCTGGAGGGCATCCGAAAAAACGCCCGCCCGCAGGACACGCCGGAAACCATCAAAGGTTCGCCGGATGATTTGAACACATGGATCGGAAGATATTCCAACGGGACGTTCATCCGCGAGGCGCACATCCAAAGCCGCAAGCCGGACACGCCGCCCGTCGAAATCGTCATGCTCAACGACACCCACTACAACTACGTCAACAAACGGGACGAAGAGGAGCAGAATCCGTCCATCATGAGCACGCGGCAATACCGCCTATGGCTCCGCAACGGCGCATCCGTCGGCGTCATCGGCCGTTGCATGGATTTCGCGCGGTACTCCGACCAGACCATCGTCGCAGGCGACGTGCTCGACTACCTGTCATGGGGCTGCCAGCAGCTCACTGTCGAAAATCTTTTCCGCAAAGACGTCAATCTGCTCGCCTGCCTCGGCGGTCATGACACGACGCGCGTCATGCAGGGCAAAGTCGGCGATCCGACATCGTATGCATCACGGCGACAACTGCTTGACAACTTCTGGCCGCATGACATTACCTACGTCTCGCGTGTTTTGAAGGACAAAGTGCTCGCCATCGTCATGGACAACGGCGCGTCGCGCTTCTGGGAGAGCCAAATCGCTCCATTCAAGGCCGATATCCAGAAAGCACGCGACAACGGCCTGATCGTCCTGATCTTCGTCCACGAACCGCTTTGCACACGCAATCCGAAGGAAGCGGATTGGCCGCCAATCCGCCGCAACGATCCCTATAACTATAACTACAGAGACCGTTTCGCGGGCCGCCCGCAATCGGACGCGAACACGCTCGCCGTCTATGACACGCTCGTCTCCAATGCAGACATCGTCAAAGCCGTCTTCTGCGGCCACATGCACAGCGACTACTACACAGAAATCATCGCCACCTACAAAGACGCCGACGGCAAGACCGTCGATACCGTCATCCCGCAATACGTCCACACCGGCTCCATCTATGATGGCACAGGCCATGTTTTCAGAATCACTGTCCATTGATCATGAGTAACTTAGGCATCATTCTCGTCGCAGGCGGCTCCTCCACGCGCTTTGGGGCGGACAAGCAGTTCGCCCTGCTCGCTGGCCTGCCCGTTTTCCTCCATTCCGTCCGCGCCTTCCTGCCCTGCGCGACGGAACTCGTTCTCGTCGTGCCCTCCGGACGGCAGGAGGACTTCCATGGCAAAATCATCCAATACAAATTGGATTCGCCGAAAATCCGCTATGCGACCGGTGGCGCAACCCGCTCGGAATCCGTGCAGAACGGCCTCGCCGCGCTGTCGTTCACAGACGGCATCGTCGCCATCCATGACGCGGCGCGACCTCTCGCCACGGCGGAGCTTCTCATGAAACTGGTGGAAGCCGCCGAAAAATTCGGAGGCGCGGCACCCGCCCATCCCGTCACCGACACGCTACTCGTGGCGGACGACACGAACCGCATGACAGGCGTCCAGCCGCGGGACCGTCTATGGCAAGTCGCCACGCCGCAGGTCTTTCAGCTGCAACCGTTACTGAAAGCCTATCGGCATGCCGCCGGACAGCCGTTCACGGATGACACGCAGGTCTTTTTCCACGACGGCGGCCATGTCCAGATCGTTCCGGATTCCTCCGACAATCTGAAAATCACCTATCCGGAAGACCTCTCCCGCGCCGAATCCATTCTGCAAAAAACAAAATGATTGAAATGGCACCATCCATGACGAAAAAAATCTTTCTCGCCGAACCGCTCGGCTTCTGCGGTGGCGTCCGACATGCCGTCAGCACGTTTGAAAAACTGCGTGGCGAATATCCGGACGAACCAATCTACGTGCTCCACGAACTCGTCCACAACTCCGTCGTCACGCAAGCCATGCGCGACAAAGGCGCGATTTTCGTCAACAGCGTGGATGAAATTCCCGTCGGAGCCGTCGCGCTGTTCGGCGCCCACGGCGTCACGACCGCCACGGAGGAAGCGGCGAAAAAACGCAACCTCCGTCTGTCCAACGCCGTATGCAAGCTTGTCGTCCAGCTTCAGGAAAAAGCCGCTAGCTTCAATCCGGACATCCCGCTGGTCTTTTTCGGCGACAGGAAGCATCCGGAAGTCCAAAGCATTCTCGACCACGCTGTCGCGCGTGACATCCACGTCATATCATCCATAGACGACGTCGATTCGCTGCCGCCGATGGAACGCGCCGTTTTCCTTTCGCAGACGACGCGCAACGCGGAAATCGTCGACGCCATCGCCAAACGTCTCTCCGAACGAATCCCGCAGTTCGACAACCAGGCCCATGTCTGCCCGACCGTCCAGAAGCATCAGGAGGCCGTCCGTCGTCTCGCCCAGACCTGCGACGCCATGCTTATCATCGGTTCCCAGCACAGCGCCAACGGCCGTTATCTTGCGGAACTGGCGGGCATTTCAACAGGCCATGCGCAATTTGTTGAAAATGCCCAACAGCTTAAGCCGGAGAACTTTGAGAACATTCAGACGCTTGGCCTCGGCACCGCCACCAGCACGCCGGACTCCGTCATCGAAGACGTCATCGCCTGGCTGCATGGGCATGGATTTGTGACGATGTGTCAGGATGCAAACTGATTTCACTATATACTGCTATGATTTTTTTTATTCACTAAAAACAACATGTAAAATGGAGGTACAATCATGAACAAGATTTCCGTTTCGATTCCAGAGGATTTCGCCTCCACAGTCAATGATATCAAGTTAGCCATCCTTCAAGCGCGGGCTAAAGCGGCACATCTTGCAAATTCTGAAGCTCTAAAACTCTATTTCTACGTAGGTAGCTATATATCAAAGAAGACGCGTTCTGCCAAGTGGGGATCTGGCGCGATAGACGCATTATCCAAGCGGCTTCAGATCGAACTACCAGGACTGAGGGGCTTCTCTGCGTCGAATATCAAAAACATGAGATTGTTCTTTGAATATTGGGCTGATGATTTTTCAATTCGACACTTGACAAGTGGCGAAATTCGGCAGACGGCATCTGCCGAAAGTGCATTAACTCCAATTCGGCAGATGCCGTCTGCCGAATTGGGAATTGAACCTGAGAATGCCTTCTTATCAATTGGATTCTCCCACCACAGAGAAATACTTCGTGCTGTCAAATGCAAAGATGAGGCATGGTACTATATTTGCGCCGCAGCAAGATCACAATGGTCCTATCAGACACTGCTGCAACATCTTCAAGCTGACGACTACCATCATATCGGGGCATTACCCAACAATTTCGAAAAGACGCTTTCACCAATGGCGTTGGCGACTAGGGCTGTCCGTTCTTTTCGCGACGAATATCTGTTGGAGCTCGTCAATCTTGACAATGCCGATGCAATTCATGATCAAGATGTAGATGAAAGGATGCTATCCAAGTCGCTCGTTGCTGATGTAGAAAAAACCATCCAAGCTCTTGGCGGTAGCGATTTTTGCTTTATGGGACGCGAAAAGAGGCTGATTTATGCAGACGAAGAAATTTTTATTGACCTTCTTTTCTATCATCGTGGTTTTCATTCAATGGTAGCTGTCGAACTAAAAATGGGCAAGTTCCGTGCTTCCTACCTCGGTCAACTCGCTCTTTATCTTTCAGCTCTGGATAAACTGGAGAAGAAACCTGATGAGAATCCAACCATCGGACTTCTCCTATGTGAAGAAATGAACAAGCCATTCGTGCAACTGGCTGTTCAGGATATTTCCAAACCTATCGGCATTGCAACTTACAAAACACTTCGTTCCATCCCCAAGCCATATAAAACTCTTGCACCAGTCATAGAAGGAGTCAGACAGGTGTTGGCACAAGCTCATGACAGGGAAAACATATAGGTGACAGTAAATGAAAGTCATAAGTTCACTAGTTAGCCACCAAGTCGGTGACCAATTGGAAGAAGGAAATTAACATCAATTTGATGTTAAAGAACATCCATTGCCTATTTCCCCATAATTGGTACAATAAAGGAACCACAGTTAAGAGGATTTGCAGTCGAAAATTTCGACCGCAAATCATTCTTTTCAAAGCCTTGCGCTACTGAAGGCGGCATGAAGACCATCAGCAATAAGCGCCGCCACCACTACCCGCGACGGCGAGGACGCCGCCGCCACTTCCTATCATATAAACTCCATCTCCGCGATATCCACGTATGCGTTGGAGAGATTCGCCGGATCGAACCACAGTTCGTCCACCATTCCTTTCCAATATGGATTCTCGCTGACGGGCAGCGTGTATTCATGCCATTCGCCGTCGATTTTCACCGGCTGGCCGCATACAGGCTTGTCCGAAATCACGAAATCCTTTGAGAAAATCGGCAGTTCCGGCGTGCCCCAAATCAACTTCAGCATCTCCGTGCCTTTCGCGGGATTCAGTCCGGAAGGATTCGCCGTCACCCGCATCTTCACCCTAAATGCTTTGAATTGAGACGCATCGAACGGCGCGATCCGTGTGCGGATGGCGTAGCGGTTGGCCCCCGAACGGAAGAAATGCATCGCGCCGTCGACCGTCTTCAGATAGGCCGTCCCATACGGATTACGATACCAGCCCTGCATGTCATGGCTGAAATTCCATGACGTCTTCGCCAGATGCTCCATCGGCGGATAGTCGTACGGGCCGAGCCCGATCTCCTGCGGCGTCACATTCGCGGGCCATCCTTCCGCCGGCCTGTCGCAGAATACATCCCGCAAAGCGTCGTACATGGCGAAGCCGTATTCTGCGTTCGGTTCGATGTAACTGCCTTCCTGCCATTCGTTTATCGGAGCGACAATTACGCGTTTGAAGCCAGTCCTCTCGCAGAACGCACGGCATCCCGCACAGGCCTTCTTGAACAATTCCGGCGTCCGCCCGTAGATGACATACGACAATTCGAACGAACGCGGGATGTCGTTCCATCCCGTCGGAATGATCGGCCAGAACGGGAACGACGTATCCTTGCACATCGTCTCCCACCATTTTGGAACCGCCACCACGACATGCTCATAGGAGAATTTATTCCGCGTATCGCCCGGTTTCGACAATTCCGGAGCCACTGAAAAGGCGGCGCGATCAAATCCATACAGCATCTGCCCCCTGTAGCCGGCCGCCTTCGCCACATCGATGCGCGGCTGCTCATACTTCCAGCTGTGATACATGTCGATGAAATGGATGCCCGGCAGCCCCGCCTCCTTCGCCATGCGGTCCGAAATTGCCAACGCCCTCTTCGCTCCTTCGCCCGGAGCCAGCGTTTCGCCGTTCTTCGCCGCCTCCGCGATGAAATCGCGGTCCAGATTCGCCAGCAGCCAGACGACCACCACGGGCTTGCCGTCGATCGTGTAGTATTCAGGCGTCTTCAGGTAATTGTCCAGCCAGAACTGCGTCACGCGGATCTGGTCCGCCGTCGAATGGGCCCCCGGCTCGTTGTGGTTGGCCCACATGATGTACCATTTCAAGTACTTCCTGTAACGTGCTTTGTAATATCCCTTCACCCAATGTTCCAGCCGTTGGACGCCGTTGTTCCAATACCAATCGACGCAGAAGCTCGAAATGCCGTGCTCCACCGCCCATTTGATCTGCCAGTCAATGACTTCCGGATTCCCTTCGTCATACCAGCCCAGCAGCGGCTTGATGTGCGGAAACGTCTGTTCCACCTGATCCCATTCCGCCATCTGCTCCGTGCCCGGATAATAGAACGCCGACACTTCAATCGGCCCTTTCATCGGCTTCGGTTCCGGCACATATCCGTTGTTCGACATCTTTCATGCTCCTTCTGGCTTGACTTTTCACGGCTTTCAATTTACTATTAAGTATAAGACATGCTTTTTCAATTACAATCTTTTCAACCAAAGGACCGCCATGAAAATCAAAAACCTCCTGTTCGCCGTCACGTCGAGCTTATTGCTCTGCAGTTGCGCAACCATCGACAAACCAACAACAAACGCTGCAGATCAGCCATTCGATCTCTTCCCCGGAGAAGACACCATCCCCATCATGTCATGGTACAGCATCCCGCCGGCGGACCTCTCCGTCGAACGGTTCATCGAACTCAAGGAGGCGGGCTTCAACCTCAACTTCTCCCACATCTACGGCTTGGCGGACGCCAAGAAGGCGTTGGACTGCGCACAGCAGGCCGGCATCCGCAACCTCTTCATGTGCGGCGCTTTAATCGGCAAGCCGGAGGAAATCGTCCCGCAGGTCATGAACCATCCGGGCCTTGCAGGCTACCATCTGCAGGACGAACCGCAGAAAGTCCACATTCCCGTCCTTGCGGAAGCGAACAAAAAAATCCGCGCCATCGATCCCAACCATTTCACCTATCTCAACCTCTATCCTGTCGGTGCCACCGATCCGTTCATGCCCTACATCGACTACATCCACTACTGCGCGAAGGAAGTGCCCACGCCGTTCATTTCCTACGACCACTACGGCATCGTCAACAACGAAATCCGCGGCAACTACTACCAGAATCTGGAAATCATCTCCAAAGAAGCCCGCAAGCTCGGCAAGCCCTTCTGGGCGTTTGCGTTATCGACGGCTCATGGGAGCTATCCCGTGCCGAACGTCGCGCAACTTAAGCTCCAGATGTACAGCAACTTGGCGTATGGCGCGCAAGGCCTGCAGTACTTCACCTACTGGAATCCGGGCACGGAGACATGGAATTTCCACGACGCGCCTATCACGCTCGACAAGAAACGCAGTTCCGTCTATGATTTCGTCCGCGAAGTCAACGCCGAACTGCAGAAACGTAATTTCGTCTTCATGCGCTCCAAAGTCGAATTCGTCCGCCATACGGGCGAGAAGCTCCCGCTTGGCACGAAACGCCTGGAGACGCTGCCGGACATGGTCACGAAACTGGACACGCACGGGAAGGACGCCGTCGTCTCCCTGCTGACGAAAAACGACATGAAATATCTCGTCATCGTCAACGCCGGCATCCATGACGACATGAGCCTGACGATCACCTTCAAGCCAGGCGTCACCCGCATCCGCAAGGACGGAACGTCCGTCGCCGCAGACAAATACGTCGACACATTGACGGTTGGCCCGGGCGAATGCGAAGTGTTCGCGTGGAAATAGGGAGTCCCGCCCGGCGTCCCGCCGATTGTAGCGACGGCGTCTCGCCGTCGGGTGTGACGGCGGCGGACTGCGTCCATATCATCCGACGGCGGGACGCCGTCGCTACAACGGCGGGGACGCCGTCGTTACTTGAAGTTAATCTCGCTCGCGAATTCCCGCACCATGACGCAGGGGGATTCGCGGGTGATCTTTTCACCGAAATACGTCACGTTCTCCAGCGTGATGCCGCGGATCGTCTCCTTCTCGTTGCGGCCCTGGAAGTTCATGAGCCCCTTGAAGTTGTCCTTCACGCCGTCGATGCTGATGTTCTTGAACGTCACGTCGCGCAGACTGCCCGCGTTCTCATATTTCGTGCCGCCGACGCCGCAGCACTGCGCCTTCGCCTGAACAACCACCGTGTCCAGCCCGCATGTCTTCACGCGGATGTCATCGAAATGCAGGTCGTACATCTCCATGCCGCCGCTCGGCTGTAGCCAGAAGATGACGTTCGCCCAGAATTCGTCCGGCCCGCGCACGTTTTTGCTGTAGTACAGGACGTCGATATTCCGTGCGCGAATGTTGCGCATGGCTTCGGCCGCGCATTCATAGCCGATGCGGAACGTGTTCGCGCAGTCCGTCCAGAATTCGCAATCCTCCACGAGAATGTTCTCGCAGGCGGCGCGGCCTTTCTGATCCATCCCCTTGATGGCGATGTTGTCGTCCTGACAGCGCAGGAAGCAGTTGCGGACGACCGCGTCCGACGTGTTGCAAAGATCCACCGCGTCGTCGTTGATCATGTTCGAGCAGACGACTTTCACATTGTCGATCAACACGTTGCGGCAATTGTTCGTCACCAGCGTCCAGCTCCAGGCGTTGCGGATCGTAATGCCTTCGATTTTGATGTTCTTTCCGTCCACCGTATGGACGGGAAACGCGCACGGCCCTTTGAAACGCGGATATTCCGAACCATCGACGATGCCGCGGCCACGGATCGTGACGTTGTCGCCGCTCGCCTCGATGCCGCCGGACAGCACGGCGCCGCCCGCCAGATAGACCGTCTGCCCCGCCTTCACGTCCAGCCTGCCGACTTTGTGAAGCCCCGGCCCGAAATACAGGACATTCGCATCCCCTTCCTTTGGAACATCTTTCTCCAATGGATTGCCGAACAGCAGCAACGGCTTCACGCGGCCGTCGCGTTCGATGGAAATCCGGAACGGCTTGTCCGTCTTGAAGGAAATCGTGTCGGCGGAGACTTTTGTCGGCTTGATGCCGAAACGCGCGGGCTGGATGTCCACTTTGTCCAACGGCTTGGACGATGTCACCGTCACCGTGACCTCCCCTTCGAAATCGAAGGAGCCGAAATAGTATTTTCCCTCCCAAAACTGGACGTTGCAAGGATATACGTCAACAGGCTTTTCATTCACCGTCACCTTGTATTCGCTCGCATCCGCCATGCCGGCGGGAGCGGGATATGTCACGACCGTGCCTTGCGCAAACGTCGCGCAGCCAACCGCCAGCAGCATCTGGGCCGACAACGTCAACAACATCGATTTGCTCATAAACGCCTCCATTCTTTTCTATTTATTTTCATCCGGACAGCCTGCACAGGCCTTGGAGAAAACGTAATCCACCAGCCCCGCGAACTCCGCATAGGCAGCCAGCCCCTTCAGCTCCTCCA
>CACYQT010000058.1 GCA_902776645.1 uncultured bacterium
GGAGCATAACAACATGTGTCTGGCAATTGAGAAGATGAAGGAAAAGGGCCGCAGGGAGGAGCGTGAGAAGTCTTTGAAGGCTCTCGAAGAGGAGCGTGAGAAATCATCGAAGGCGCTTACCAAGGCCCTTGATGAAGAGCGTAAGAATGGTATTTGCAATCTGATTGAGGGATGTCGCAAATTGGGAGAAACTCTTGAAAAAACATGCCAACTGCTGATGATGTGCTATCATCTGACGCAGAGCGAGGCTGCCGCCTATCTGAAAGAATACTATGTTTGATTTTTCTTCTGCTTCATGGCTTCTGCGGACGCAGGACGACGACGTGGAGATGCTGCGCAGGGCGCGTGAGGATCCGCTGTTCCTCGACGCGCCGTCGTTGCTGTATCGTGCGTTCAATGAATTAACGGGGGCCGGTCTGACGGTCCCCAGGAAGAAGGAGCATAACAACATGTGTCTGGCAATTGAGAAGATGAAGGAAAAAGGCCGCCTGGAGGAGCGGAAGAAGTCTTTGAAGGCTCTCGAGAAGGAGCGTGAGAAGTCATTGAAGGCTCTCGAAGAAGAGCGCAAGAATGGAATTTGCAATCTGATTGCCACATGCCTCCGTTTGGGGGCTTCTTTGGAAATGGCTTGCCGACAGCTGATGGAATGCTACCATCTGACGCGAAGCGAGGCTAACGCCTATCTGAAAGAGTATTATGTTTGAGGTTGTATGCCGCAAGTTTTGGGATTCTTGTAAGTTTTTTCGCAGCCAATGGCGCAAATAAGTAAAAAATCATAATATATAATGTATTTATTATGCTATAGACATATAAATTATCAGAGGTTTTAATAAACATGATAATCATTTATATAATTATGATTATCATGTTTATTGTGATGATGGAATGCATATGCCATATCCAAAGGTGGGACACCGTCGATTCAATTCAGTTCTGGGATGCTTGTTATCAATTGACTTTTTTCTTTTTTACAGATGAACCAGTTGTCTTGATGGTTTTCAGAAATACCATAGATAATGGCGATGTGTCTTAATTAGAGAGTTTTTTCTTGTATTTAAACGTTTTCTGCTCTTTCATCCATTTTCGATACGGTTCCAGTTCTTCCGGCTTGTAGAAATATGGATCTTTGCATTCTGGAAACCCGTCGAGCATCTTGGAAAGGGCGAAGGCGGCGTAGCCGCCCATCAAATCGCCTGGGTCGGATGACCATTCGGGCGGCAACCGTTTGTCGGATTTAAGATATCCATATAGATATTTGACACAAGCGTCTTGATGGACGACGGACATGTCTTCGAAAAGAGATCGGCATCGATTACCCGCCTCCTCTTTTTCCGCCCACCATATCATTTTCTCAATATATTTATCCTCTCCGCGCCATGCCCTGATCAGGACTGCTCCCCAGCCTGGCGAGCTGTTCAGAGTGGTGAATATATCGGACGGCTTGAAATCAGAATGTTTTTTCAAGATATTCTTGATGCTTGGGGCGTGGACGAAGCCAAGGGCGAGAACCATGTTCTTGCCAAATAGGTTGTCTTTGTCTTTGGCAGCTTTCTCAAGATTCCTGATAAATTTCTTTGATATGCAGATCTTGTCTTCCGTCCAGAGATATTTGGAAAGGAAACGGACGATATGCTGTTTCTGCCACATGACGTTGTCATTGACAAGTCCTTCTCCAAGAATGTCAAGGAATACTGTGCGCACAGCGGGGGGGAGATCTGTTTTCTGTATCAATTCCAATTGCATTGTTACATAAATTTTTGCTCGGAGTTCAGGAATATCTTCATCCCCGTCTTCGTCAAGTTGTATTTTATCCTGCGCGATGGTGTCACGGATGGCTTTCAAGGCTTCTGCGAAGGCAACCGGTTGTTTTTCTGCGGCAATTACAGCATGCACATGTTTTTGTGCACATTCTTCGCATTGCTTTAGATAGGCAAGTTGGTCATTATCGTTTGCCACGCAGGGGAGTATGGCAATCAGTAATGACAAACAGAAAAACATGATGGCTTTTGCTTGCTTGTTCATGTGAATAAGTTGTGGTAGCAAGGTCGTTTCGTTTTTGACAAGGACGGGGATGCCGCCGTTACATCCCTTAGTGAAAGCAGTAATGTCAGTTATGGGCGGAAGAGTTCGAAGACGGCACCGTCCTGTGGGAGGATGGTGGATTTGTTCTGCCATTTGACGGTCCAGCCTTCGGCAAACGACAGCGTTGCAGGAACTTCTGATGGGCTGTTGTTGACGGCGATGACGACGGCATGATCGTCGTTGAAGAAATGCTCCGTGAGCGTGACGAGCGGATTGCCGCTTTGGGCGATCCGCTTGGCGATGACGTTGGCGGCGACGCGGCGGTAGATGCGATGCCAGGCTGGAGCGTCGGTGGCGTAAGCGTTTGGCGTGACGGCGGTATGGCGTTCCATGGGAACCGTCATCAGATAGATTTCGCCGTTGCCGATGGCGTGGCGGAGCAGAATCGGATTGCCATCAGATTCCGCGCCAAGGACTTCCGCATCATCTGGCTGGATCAGCAGGCGGTAGGGAGCGTTCAGCTGGTAATGAATGCCGTCGAAATCGAACTTGGCGGCGGACGTGCGGGTTTCGCGGGTGACGACGGTCGCGCCGAAGGCTTCGGCGAAGGGCGAGAGGTCTCCGCCGTCAAGGGAGAAATAGACGGTGGCGCCTTGTTTCGCCTTGTCGATCAGGGCCTTGTATTCGAAACTGCGGCTCCAGTTGGTGCCGATGATACCGGGAACAATATACAACTGGCTGTTCCGTAGCGGTTCGTCGATGAACTGGAATTCAATGTCGAAACCGGCCTGTTTGGCGAGGACGAAGACGCCCCAGCCATTTTCCATGAAGCTCTTGAAATCCTGTTCGCGTGTGAGGACGCAGACGGCGTTGCGGCGGAACATCGGAAGTTCCTTAAAGGGAAGAGCATCCAGCATCTCCTTGAAGGCGCGGAGGGCCTTGCCGACAGGACGCAGACGGAAGTTTTCGTCATACATTCCGAGTTCGCGTTCCCATGTGCTCCATGTGTAGGGGGGGAAGTCGAGCACGGAATGTTCGAAGGCGCACCACCAGAGATAGGCGGAGGAGCCGTGGGCCCAGGCCTGATACATGGAGCTGCGGACAAAGAGGGCCTTTGTTTCGTCGTTGCAATAACTTGATGAGAACGTGCCAAGCTCCTCCACGCAGGCGGGGCGGCGGCCGATGTCACCGTAGAGGCGCGTCTCGATGGCGGCCTGGAGGGCGAGGCGGATGGAATCGTGGCGGTCCAGGCGGGCGGATGATTTGGAGGTCGTGTGAGGATAGGGATGGCTCGTGAGGAAGTCGCAGAGTTCGCCCTGCGTCTCGATGCTCCAATTGGTTGGTGCGACGAATTCTTCATCAACGGCGGGCATGATGCCGTGCATGCCGGAGCCGACGGGCCGTGTCGTATCTTCGAGACGGATAGCGGAGGTGATGGCATTCGTCCAGTTCCATGCTTCTTCCGGCGATTTGAGGACGGCCATGCAGTTACATTCGTTGCCGAGCTCCCACGCCTTGATGGCGGGCTTGTCCTTCAATTCGCGGACAAAACAGCGGACGAAACGGACCTCCCATTTGACGGCGAGCGGGTCGCTCATGACATTCAGCCCTTCGAAGGCGGGAGGCACGTAGAGGACGCCGCTCATCCAGCCGGTCACGAGGCCGACAATGAGTTCGATGCCGTTCTCCTGCGCGATGTCGCACATGGTTCTAAATCGTTGGAGCATCGTTTCATCGACACCCGCGAGGCCGCATGGCGTGTCCGGCAGCGGTTTTCCGTTCATGAGCAGTTCGGCGCGCATGCCGCCCCAACGGCGGAGCAGCGTCAGCGGCTGGAAGGACGACCACAGCGGAAAGACGCGGACGAGCTGCATGCCCGCGTCCCGCATGAGGGCGAAATCGCGGCGGACGACGGCTTCGTCCCAATCGTCCCACATGTGCGTTCCAGCGTTGGAGGCCCAATAATTGCAACCGATTTTCATGATGGAATCCTTTTATAATGAATGGCTTATTCGTTGAGGAATGTCAATTGCGTCGCATGGGCGTCGCCGCGTTCGCCGCGGCGCGACGGCGCACGGACGATGAGGCACAGATCGACTGTACGGCCTTGGCGGACGACTTTGAAGACGGCGCGGTGCTTTCCGGCGGGAAGGTTGACACGATCCAAATTGATATTTTCAGGCGTGAGCCATGTCTCGTCTTCCGAACGGACTTTTTCAACGCCGTCGATCCAAAGGACGAACGGGCCGGTGTGGCCGACGGAGAAGGTGACGGGCAGATCGACAGGCGTCGTGAACTCCATGGCGAGATAGAAGACGGCGGGGCCCTGGTAGCCAAAGGCGCTATCGACTGGAATCAAATCATTTGTGGCGTAGATGACTGTATTTTCTCGGCCGCAGTAGCTTTTGGCGAGAGCCTCTTCATTAAGACCGACGACGTCCAATCCTGCACGGAGGTTGAGATGGTAGTTGCGGATGGCGGAGGACATGTTGGGGAACTTGCCCTGCTGAATGAAACGGCCGTACGAGCCGCTGTTCAGCTCCATCTGCGGAATCGTGTAGAAATTCTCCCAATAAGGGCCATAGACCTTCCATGGGACGGCGGCGGCGAAACCGAACGTGTAGCCGCAATCGGCGAATTGAACATGGATAAGCTGTTTGTCCGCAATTGCCTGTGGTGTTTGATGACGGACGATGACGTTGACGGTCTTCTTCCCGTGGGCGCCGATGGTCAGCTGTTTCGGGCAGTCGATCGACAGCGTTTCAGGAGCGGTCATCACGAGCGGGCCGGACAACGGCTTGTCGGTATGGTTTCGGATGGTCAGTTCGCAATAGGCGACGCCGCCAGGGAAAATGACAGGTTCGCCGTCGTATTTCACGGTGAATGTGCAGGTTCTGACGCGGATGGGCAGGCGGAAATTCGCGACTTCCGGCGGAACGTCCTCCAACACGAGCTTGCGTTTCCACTGGCGTTCGACTTCCGACGACAGGCGGGCGATGTCGTCCGCCAGCTGTTCGATGCGGTCGGACGGGCGGTTCAGTTCGAAATTGGCCGTATAGCCTGTATCCTTCACGCCGAATTCATGCTGTAGCTGTTTCGCGCCTTTGATGATGCCGACGATGGCGCCCGCGATGCCGCATGTGCAGTCCGTGTCGAAGCCGCTGTTCAAGGCGAACATCGTGGCTTTTTCAAGATTCAAGTTGCTGCCCAGCAACGACATGATCGTGATGCCGATGTTTTCGAACATGTTCGTGCAGTCCGGATGGCCGTAGTGGCGGAGGATTTCATCACGGATGGTGCGTATGTCGTCGAACATACGGCACCAACGGCGTGTATCCGCGACGAGACGCGCGAGTTTCGAGTCTGCGGGAATGACGCCGACGGCGATGTCCAGCAGTTTGTCCAAATCCTGCTCGACGAAAGCGGCGGCTTCAAGAGCCGCTATAAACATCTCGGAATAAATGGATTCAGCGGAATGGTCGATCTGCCCGTCCAACTGGCAGACGCGAGCTGCGAGCTGCGGGTCGCCTGCACAAAGGCAGGCCCAAATCTCTGCGCGAATACAGCAGCCCATGCCCTGATGGTAGTAGTAATTGTTGTATGTTCCGGAGGTTGGCGGATGGATGCCACGGCGGAAATTGCGTTTGAAGTAAGCGTATTCGCCTGGATTATAGGGAACTGCGGCGACGAAGGCTTCCGCGAAATCGTCTGCGTCGAGATCAAGTCCGAGTTTTTCGATGACATTCAGCCAAAGGACCTGCAGTTCGAGATCGTCGTTTGGGAGGCTGATTTTCCAGAATTCCGGATCGAATTTGTATTCGAAGAGCTGTTTGCAGCCTTCCAACGGGGCACCGATGGAGCCGCAGATGCATTTGCCGAGCCAGCAGCCATAGACGCGGTCACGATATTCAGAGAATTTCATGGAGGTTCCTTTGGTTGAATGTAGCGACGGCGTCTCGCCGTCGGTTCAGTTGGTTGCGACGGCGTCCATGCCGTCGTGCAAGGGCTTGACGCCCTCGTTACTTCCTTTGTAAAATATAGCCGTTTTATTGTGTTTTCACCTGTAATGGTCAATGAAAATTGTATTTTTTCAGAGGTCAATCATATTAAAATGCATGTTTTTTGATTTAGCAGGTGCGTATCGGAAATGGAAAAGACAGCAGAAGACATCTTGGCGGAACGATTGGCGACGGCGAAGACCGTGGGGCTGGTCGGCGTCGGCAAATTGGGCACGCGGCTGCGTGAACTGGCGGAGAAACAGGGCGTGAAGACGCTGCTTTGCGATCCGCCGCGCAATCTTGACGAGGCGACGGAGCTTGGCGAAAGCTTCTTCAGCTTGTGGGGCAACGGGATGGGCGGTTGCGAACTGACGGGCGAAGGGCTGGAGACGTTTCTGCCGTTGGATTCGCTCACGGCGGCGGACGTCATCTGCATCCAAGTTCCGCTGACGGATGAAAAACCGTTTCCGACGGTCGGCATGATCACGGCTGACTGGCTATCCAAGTGCCGTCCGGACACTTGCATCATTTGCTTTTCATCGCGTGAAGTCGTCGCCGAAGACGTGCGCGGCGATTCACGCATTCATTTCATAGAGTAAACACATGAGCATCGACATCACCAGAATTTCCGACATCGCGGCGCAGGCCGGCGAGATGATCAAGGCGCGGCGTGAACAACTGACGAGCCGCGAAGTGTTCCACAAATCGTCTGAGACGGACATCGTCACCGTGGCGGACCGCGAATCGGAGACGTTCCTCCGCGAGCATCTGAAAGCGGCGTTTCCGGACATCGCATTCTACGGCGAGGAAGGAAGTTACGGCGATTTGAACAGCTACGAACGCGTGTTCATCGTCGATCCCATCGACGGCACGACAAGCTATCTGCACGGCTATCCGTTCTACTGCATTTCCATCGGGCTGCGGGAGAACGGCGTCACGACGGGAGCCGTCGTCTATCTGCCGTATCTGAAGGACATCTACACGGCGATTCGCGGCGAAGGCGCGAAGAAGAACGGAAAACCGATCCATGTATCTGCCGTTCCGGATTTTGTGAACGCAATCGGGGCGACAGGTTTCGGTTGTGTGCGATCCCATGTGAAGCCGGACAACGTGGATTTGTCCGCGAAAATGATCCGCAAGCTGCAGGGCTTCCGCCGCAGCGGCAGCGCGGCGATCGATTTGTGCCATGTGGCGGACGGCTGCGTCGATTTGTATTGGGAGTTCTACATCAAGCCGTGGGACTATGAGGCGGGGCGGCTCATCGTGCAGGAGGCCGGTGGCAAGGTGACGGGCTTCGACGGCAATCCGATCGACGAGAAGGCCGGCCGCGTCTTCGCCTCTAACGGCTTGCTGCACAACGACATGCTACGCGAATTCGCGGAGTATCTAGGTGGCAAATGAACGTTTCCGCCTTGAATTCCATGTAAATTTTCGTTGTTGTTTAAAACAATCGGCCAATTCAGATGGACGGAACACAAATGGAAAAAGTCAGACTGTCGGATTTCCTTCCATATCAAAAGGATACGGAAAACAGCGTCATTGTCTCGCTAGATTTTGAAAAGGGCCTTCCAGACGGGATGACGCTGCCGAAGGGCTACCAGTGCGGCTGGGGCTTCGGCGAAAACGGCAACGGCGGATTGATTCTGCAGAGGAAGCCCGGTGAAGACTATGTGTACAGTTCACTGCCTGTCAACGGCTTGAAGCAGGGCGGCGTCTATCGGTTCAAGGCGTCCGTCAAACTGTCGGGCATCCGTTCGAAGGACGGAGAATTATTGGAAGACAACGATGTGCAGACGATCGGTTTCGATTTTCATGACAGCCATGGCAAGTATCTGCGCTCCAAATATTTCACGGTGCATGTCAAAAAAGGCAAGTGCGACTGGACGCACATTGATGGGACGTTCACGATGGACGGCGCCAACGCGTTGCTGGTGTTCTTCCTGAAGGAGTGCAGTTGCGAGGCCTGCCAGTGGGACAACATCACCATCAAATTGGCAAGCAAGGCCGATGTCGTCATCTATCCGATTCTGCCCAAAATGCTTCGCGTTGAAGAGGATGGCGCCGTCAAGATGCGCACGGCGCTACTGGACTGCGATCAAGGCGAAGAGGATTTCATCCTGTTCGCCCTCCTGCCGGACGGAAGGGAGTTTGCCGCGTCGTTGAATGACAGCTTTTCAATATTCCAATTTGGACAGCTACCTGAAGGCGTGACGAATGTCCAGTTCAAATTGGGGGACAAAAAGAGCATGAAAATCGTCGCGGAGGCGGAATATCCGTTCCAGTATACGACCACGGCGCCGCCGGAGGGCGCCGTTGCGTTGGATGAATCCGGCCGCGTTTCCATCGACGGCAAGCCGTTCTTCCCGCTGGGCATGTTCTGGGAGGACGTCAGCATGATGCAGGCCGACATCGACCGCATGAAATCCATGGGCGTCAACTGCGTCCTGCCATATCTATCCTTCCATTTCCGCCTGCCGGAAAAGACAGCTCCGGACAACACCTCTATCGCGGAAATCCGCCGTAGCATGGACATCCTCCACGCAAATGGTATCAAGTTGATTTTCTGCATGTTGGACATCTATGGCCATCATGGCGACGTGAAGAAATTCGAAGGCGTCGAAGGGATGGACAACATCATCCGCGTGGTCGTCAACGGCCTGAAAGACCATCCCGCTTTGCTTGGATGGTATATTTCGGACGAAAATCCGCTGGACGAAATGCCGATGCTTCTGAAAATGCGACTGCTCATCAGCGAACTGGATCCGTTCCATCCCGTCTTCACGCTAACCTATATTCCGCTGCATTTTGTCTTCTACGGCCCGACGGGCGATCTGTTCATGTCGGACAAATATCCGATTCGCGACGAAACGACGCAATCCATGAAGGACATCCGCATCTGTCTGGAGACGGCGAATCAAGACGCGCGGATCGGCCTGTGGTGGCTGCCGCAGATTTTCAATTGGGGCATCTACCAATGCCCGCATACAGGCCAGCCGTACAGCGATACACGCTATCCGACCGAAGAGGAGATGCGTTCCCATAACTTGTTGGCGTTGAACCATCGCGCGCGGGCCGTCATCCCCTACGCCTACAATTCCATCGCGACGCAGGAGAAATACGATCCGGGCTCGAGCAAAATCCGCTGGCCGATCATTTCCAATGTCTTAAGACTGACCAGGGAGCTGGAGCCGTTCTATGTCGCGACGGCGGAATCCGTCGAACTCTTCAAGGAGATGGTCGGCGAATCGATGGTCGAGGCGCGTCTGCACACGGCCGACGATTCGAAGCAGATTGTCGTCGTCACATCGGACGGACCGGGCGACGTAAAGGCTGTCATCCGCGTCGGCAAGACCGGCCTGAAATCACGCTTCGGCCACACAAAGGACTTGGGCGACGGGACATACGAGTTCACGGCTGTGAACACTGCTTCGGATATTCTGGAATGAAATTCCAGAGCCTGAAGCTGAAAGCAAATACAAGCCGTTTGGAATTAACGGGACATAAACGACATAAGCGACAGGAGATAGAATCCTGTCGCTTATGGTATTATGCTTTTAGCTCTGCAGCCAACGGCGGGACGCCGTCGTTACTGTATTTCCAGCAGCATCACGTCTTCTGACGCGAGTGTGATGGCCAATGCGTTGTTTTCCGCCGTGTAGGTCTTGCCGGTGACGCGGTCGATGGCGGATTTGCATGGGATTTCGATGGTTACGGAAGACGTAATCGGCTTGTCCGTGGCGTTGAAGACCGTGAAGTAGCGGTCGCCGAACTGTTCGAGCCAGAGGTTGGCGTCGGCGGCATGGGCCATCGTTTCAGGCCGCCAGCCGGCTTCGCCGACGAGTTTGCAGAGCGGGACGTATTTCTTGAAGAGGTCGCGGTCGCGGTTGTAGAGGGCGGGATTCTTGAAGTAGTGCTTCGTGGCGGCGTCCGCGCTGAAGAAGCTCGGGTAGAAGCCGTAGAACAATGTGCGTTTCATGTAGAGTTCGACCATCTCATGGGGGAAATATTCGAAATTCGTGTTCTGCAGGAAGCAGTACGGTTTGCCGCCGCAGAGGGCGCGGCGCGAGAGCAGTTCGATGTCCGACGGCGGCTGCCATTTCCGGCGGTAGTTCCAGTTGTGCTCCGTGCCCATGTAGTCGAGCAGCGGGACGAGATACCAGATGTTGTGCGGCGTGGAGTTGGCCATCATCAGCCTGCCCATGCCGTGCATGTCGCGTTCGATGGCGCGGACATATTCATAGGAGATGAGGCCGCGGAAAATGCAGGGCTTCAACGTGCGCGAATCAAAGGTCAGCGGCGTTTGCGCGGCGGCGAAGTGGGCGCGGTTGAAATCCATGATATCCGTGACGTAACCTTCGCTGGAATCGATGTATTCGCCGTCCAGAACGAACTTCGCGTCAGGCCCGTAGAGGCGTTTCTTGATGTCGTCGTTCCATTTGATGTTGAAGTCTGTGAATTCGCCTTTGATGCCTGGCATGGAATTCATGCTCCAGACGGCGCCGTTGCACCACGGTTCATTGCGGATGCGGGCGGCTGGCTTGCCGTATTTATTGTGATAGACGCTGCTTGCGAGCGTCTTGGCCTCCTGCGGCTTGCCGGCTTCCGCCTGGCGGGCGGCTTCCGCGACGGCGTTGTCAAGCGTCTTTTCCATTTCCTTCGGCATGTGCATCCACCACGTCATCGGCTCCGTGTAGCGGAACGTCAGAATGTCGTGGTCGTCGTCCCATTTTGTTTCCGTCGTGCCTTCCTTCACGGCGAAACCGAAGTCTTCATAGCCTTCGACTTCGCTGATGTTGGCGAACGCCATCCAAAGCCCCTGTTTTTTGATGCGGACTTTAAATGCTTCGGGATAAACGGAATAGAGCTTTGCATACGCGCTGCGAAGCCCCTTCTTGTTGTCGAAGTTGAACAAAAACACCTTGACTTTTGCTGTATTTTTTTCCGGCGTGAGGGCGATGTCAAAGGCGACGAACAGCTCCTCCGTTTCGGCGTTGAAGACGGCGCGGCCATGGGCGGGCGTGTCCAGATCCATGCCGATCGCCATGCCGTTGCCGTCGTTGCCAACGGCGGCGATGGGCTGCGTGCCGTTATGTCCGGCCGCGCCGCAGCCTGTGTTGCTTGCGAACATGTATTCGCCGGAGGTCGTGCGTTTGGGATTGCGGGCGAAGGGGAGCCATTGCCAGTCGCCTTCCGGAAGTGTTTGGACGTAAGCCAGATGCAGGATCCTGTCTTCTTTCAGGCCAGGGGCGCTGAGTTCGGCGGTTTGGAAATAGGCGCCATTGGCCGTGGAAGAGGACGCTTTGATGTTGATTCCCAAGGCCTTGCCGTCTTCAATCGTCACAAACGGCGTGTTCTGCTTGAGGTCGCGGATGATCCATCCGTTGGCGGACCGTTGGTTGATGACGGCAACGCCGTCGAAACTCGCGCCGTTGGGATCAAAAGGCGCCTGGTAGAATTTCAGATTGCGGAAAACGGCTTTTCCGGAATGTTCGCGGAACAGCAGCCAGCAATTGACGGATTCGATTGGCTTGCCCGGCATGAAAACGACTTCCTTTTCCTCCCAGTCGTGCGTTCCGGGCGTGAACGATGACTTGACGCCCCATTCGTTCGTGCCGTCCGCATAGCTGATGTCCAGATAGAGGGAGTAGTTTGATTCATCCGCCGTCGAGGCGCTTTCCGCCTTGCTTTCGGCGGTGACACGGATGGCAAGCGGTCGCTTCTGGTTCAAGACGACGAGTTTGCCGAGGCCGCGGCGGAGCTTGGCGTCATTGCCATTGTCGCAGACAAAGCCTTCGTCTGTCGCAACATAGCCGTCTTCCCACGCCTTCCATGCGACATTCTCCAATGGCACGGATTTGAGGTCCGCTTGAGAGTTCAAGACTTGCTTGACAACCGCCGAATGGAGCGACGGCAACAGGAGCAGGGCGATGATCGGTAGAAAGTGTTTCATGTGGAACTCCTTTTGGATTAATATCTTGAATATGATGGTACAGTCAACAGCAATGTTCGGTTCGTTTTAGGATTTCCGCCTGGAGCGTGCGGCTCAGCCGTGTGTAGTATTCGCTGTAGCCGCCGATGCGTACCATGAGATTCGGATAGTCTTCAGGCTTTTCGTAGGCTTTGCGAAGTGTCTCTTGATCGACGATCGTCACTTGGATCTGCATGCCTCCGCGTTTGAAGAAGCTCGTGATCAACGACTTGACGATGGCGCGCTTTTCAGGCGTCTTCAGCATTTCGACGTTTAGCCGCAGGTTGAAGATGAGCGTCCCGATGCCGTGTTTCGGCGGGATGGACAGCACGGAATTGATGAGCGACGTGGGGCCTTTTGCGTCGGTGCCCTGATAGGCTCCAGACGAATCGGCCAGCGGCGCGCCGTCGGTCGGCCGTCCCGCCGAAGCGGGAACGTATGTTCCGAAGGCCGCGTAAGTTGTCAGCAGGATGACGCTCGGCAGACACCAGCCGTAAGTCCGCTGTGACGTAATCTCCTTGAAGACAAAGTCATAGAGTTCATGGGCGATGGCGTTGACTTCTGGATTGTCGTTGCCGAACATCCCCTTGATGCCGCGGTCCGCCGCGATGGCGTTGATGGTGTCCGTCGCGCCCGCCAGATTGATGACGGAGCCGTTGTAGCGCGCGCCGCAGTCGCGGAAATCACGGCCTTTGTCGATGCAGTCGTCGACGAACAGCGTGCGGATGATGGCCGGATTGTATTTCGCCGCGAATTCATGGTTGAGGACGACCGCCTCGCAGGCCGCCTTGACGTGGTATTTCACCGCCGCCTTGAAGGATTCGTAACTGTCTGAATTCCTATATATTTCCAGAAGATTCAGCCCGGCGTCGATGGAGCCAACCTGCGACCGCCCTTCGAACATGGTCTCCGTGCAGCCGCCCATGGCGTAATGCTCCAGATCCTCCGGGAGGACATCCGTGAATTGCGGCAACGTCTCTTTGTAAATGGCGTCGTTGTAGAGGGATGGCGTCGGATTGTGGGCCTCCCATGAGTCGAAGATCGTCTGCCATGTTTCGTCGCTTGTGTTTTCATCGATGCGGATGCCTGTATTCGGGCGGCGGATGCCGTTTTGCGCCTTGATGCAGAGCATGGTGAAATCATGATGTTCAGGCTTGTCCGCCAGATACATGTGCCATGCGGTGTTGATGTCGGTCTGCGTCCAGAACTCCCGCAGGGCGTCATAGGCTTCCGGTTCTCCATGGTAGTATTTGCCGAGGATGTTGTCAAGCCGTCCAAACGAGTCGCAACCATCGAGATACCAGATGGCTGCGATAGACACGAGAGCTTCCTGGAACGTCTTCGCGGGATGGTTGGGGACGCGCCCGAGGAGGCCCGGACAGCGGTTGAAAAAGGCGATCAAGGCGTCCATGACTTGCTTCAGCGGGCGGTAGAAGTCGTTGTCCGGTTTGGCGTCCAGCCGTTTTTTGTAACCGACAAGTCCTTCTTCCAGAACGCGTTCGTAGTTTGGGACGGTGTGGATCCAGCCGTTGCCGCCGATGCTGTAGCGTTGCGGTACAAGCCGCATGATGCAGAAGGACAATTCGTTGAAGGCGCGTTCCAGTAACGTCCTGTCAAACGGTGTCATGTCCTGTACAGCTTTGTCCAATGCCGCGCGGTTGAGCGCGAAGCCGAAGTTGTATTGGTAGTTGACGATTTTATAATGGTTCATGCACCACAGCGCCTGGTAGCCCTGCAGGCCGCAGTAGCCTTTGAACTCGGGGGCGGGGGCGTGTTCGAAATGGCGGACGATGGCCGTCGCGGTACGCGCGTTGTACGGGGCGTTTTCGTCTTCGAAAAAGCCTGCGGCGAAATATTCGCCCAGTTCGTTGAACAATTCGGCGGTGCGGTTCATAGGTGGTTCATGGTGATGGAAAGGGCCTTTTTATAATAATATAGTATAATGGCTATGGAGCTTCGCACAAAGCGGAGACGGAAGTTTTTTCACGGAAAAGCCATTTTTCTCATGTTTCTGGCAATGATGCTTTGTTGCCATTCCCATCTGTATTGCAGAAGGTTACATTCGTATGGAAAACATCGCGTCGAATGCCTGTCGGCACACCAAGGGCTGTGACATCAACAGAATAGGTGACGGAGGTGTGCCCTGTCTTTTGACGATTGATATCAAATGTGATGACATCGCCGTTGGAGACGCTCTGCGTGAAGGAAACAGAATCCATGGCGCGTGTGACGAAACGCGCCCCTGGAAAGTCCTCCATGGCGGCGATATAGGCATATTCGTCAACCCATAGCAGCATGTAGCCGCCGAACAGATGCCCATTGTGGTTCAGATGTTCCGGGCGTATCAATGTTTTGAATTGCATGGTTTCTCCTTGTGTTAAATGAACAGCGTGTTGTTGCTGTTCTTGGCCAGTTCTGCGAATGCGGCCACGCCTGCAACTTCATCGACGGCGATCAACTCGTCGCGGGTGATGCCCATGACATTCATGGCCATTTCGCAGGCGATGAATTTGACTCCTGCCGCCTTCGCGGACTGGATCAGTTCCGGCAGAGAGGCGATGTTCTGTTTTTGCATGACCGATTTCATGAGCGATGTGCCCATGCCCATCATGTTCATTTTGGAAAGTGCAAGTTTCTTCGCACCGGATGGCAGCATCCAGCCGAACATCTTGGAGATGAAATTCTTCCGCGGTTTGATTTCAGGCGTCTTGCGCAGGACCGTCAAGCCCCAGAATGTGAAGAAAATGCCGACTTTGGCACCGGAGGCGGCAAGACCGTTGGCGAGTATCATGGCCGCCATCGCCTTGTCGAAGTCGTTGCTGAAGAGGACGATGGCGGCGGAATGCGGCATGGCTGTCATCGTCGCCGCTGACGGTTCCGCAACTGCTTCCTTACGGATGACCGCTTCAAAATAATCCGCGTGGTGTTTGTTTGCCACGATTGTCCAACCGTTGGAACTGCACCAGCGGGGCAGGTCGCCTTCGAAAGAGAATGCCGCGAGTATTTTCGCCTCCTGCCCGGCTGATACATCTTTGAGAGCTTCTTTCAGCTTGATGACGGGACCAGGGCAGGGAAGGGCGCGGACATCCAACGTCATGATGGCGGCGGTTGAGGCCGCCTCCTGAACCGTCTTCGGTTTGGCTGCGACAATTGTGTCGTCTGGATGGAACATTTTCCATGTCAGCCAGCCGCCGGAAAGATTGGCCGCCTTGAAACCGTTTTGTTTGAGAATGCGTTCTGCCAGATAACCGCGCAAACCGACTTGGCAATGGCAGACGATCAGTCTGCTCTTGTCCAATTCGTTTAGCCGTTGGCGGAGATCGCCGAGACGGATGTTGATGGCGTTTGGAATAGCGCCAAGCGCATGTTCTTCTGGTTCACGGACATCCAGAATCAATGCGCCGTCGGGAATCGTGTCTGGATAAACAACGTCGCTGACGCCTGTGAGGATGTTTTCCGCCACGAAGCCTGCGAAATTGACAGGATCCTTCGCGGAGCTGTATGGTGGCGCGTATGCGAGTTCGATTTCACCAAGTTGCGGAGCTTTCAGGCCGTTGCGCATGGCCTGTGCGATGGTGTCGATCCGCTTGTCCACGCCCTTGCGTCCGATGATTTGCGCACCGTAGATGGTGCCGTCGTCGCCGAAAAGCAACTTGATGTCCAGCCGCATCGCGCCCGGATAATAGGAGGCTCCCGACGACGGATGGATGTAAAGCTTGCGGAAAGGCTTGCCCATGCTTTTCAATCTGTCCTCCGTAAGCCCGACGGAACCTGCTGTCAGACCGCCGACTTTCACGACGCTGACGCCAAAAGTTCCTCTATAGACGGAACTTCCGCCTGCTATATTGTCTGCGGCGATGCGCCCTTGCTTGTTGGCTGGACCCGCCAATGCGATGGCCGTCTTGCCGCCGAAAATAGGATCGACGACTTCCACTGCGTCGCCGGCCGCATAGATGTCGGGATCGGAGGTTTGCAGATGATCGTTGACGATGATATGGCCTCGTGGGCCGCATTGGAGTCCTGCCTTTTGGGCCAGCGCTGTGTTCGGCTGGACTCCTGTGGAGATGATGGCCATGTCCGCTGAAAGCGTTTCGCCATTGTCGAGAAGTACATGCAGACCGTCTTCCTTTTCACCGTAGTCCTTTACCGTGCATCCGAATTTTACGTTGATGCCGAGACTTGCCAATTCAGAGGCAAGAGGTTGCGCCATCTCCTTGTCCAGCGTCGGCAATACATGTCCGCCCCGTTGGATGACGGTGACGTCCAGTCCTCTCTCTTTCAGATTTTCGGCGACTTCCAATCCGATGAAACCTGCCCCGACGACAATGACGCTTTTGGCGCCTTGTTCCAATTTGCGAACGACGCGATCCATGTCCGCTAGCGTCCACAGATGCATAAGCCGCGGATGCGTTTCATCTGTAAACCGTTCTCCTGCCGGCATGGCGCCTGTGGCGAGCAGCAACTTGTCGTAGCTTTCCGAATATTGTCCGTCCGGACCGTTGACGGTTACTGTCCTGTTGGCTGTGTCGATATCTGTAACTTCATGCTTTGTACGGACTTCGATATTGAACCAAGACGCGAATTTTGCCGGCTTCATGACGAGCAGATTGCCACGTTCCGCAATGACGTTACCGATGCGGTACGGCAGTCCACAATTGGCGTATGAGATTGCCTCACCCTTTTCCATCAGGATGATTTCGGCCGTTTCATCAAGCCTGCGTAGACGTGCTGCGGCGCTGGCCCCTGCGGCCACGCCTCCTATGATGATGATTTTCATGTGGTTATCCCTCCTGGCTGTTTTTCGGAATTGAATGCGGACGTTCGTGCTATTGATGCAAAGGTCGCCGACCTTGCCAATTAACGTAAGCATATCTTGACGGATATGCAAATGGCGACGCACGATTATGCTGTTTTCAAGATGCGCCTTGTTTTGAATTATGCCTCTCAAATGGTATATTATTATTGCATTCACGCGAATGCCGGGGTGCTGCGGACGGATGTCCGCGGCTGAGATCAAACCCGTGAACCTGATCTGAGTAATGTCAGCGTAGGGAGACATGCGCATGCCAAGTGAACGATATTCCGACATCCTGGCTCCCGTCTTTTTCGTAGGAGCATGTGGAAAATGGAAAAACTGAACCAGATGGAAGCCGCGAAGCGCGGCATTGTCACGGATGAAATGACCGCTGTCGCGAAATACGAACGCCGTGACGCGGAATGGATTCGCGAACGTGTCGCCAACGGCCGCATCGTCGTGCCCGCCAACAAGTTGCATACAAGCCTGAAGCCCATGGGCATCGGCCGCGAATTGAAGACGAAGATCAACGCGAACATCGGCACGTCGCCGACCTCCAGCTGCATTTCGCAGGAGCTGACGAAACTGGACGCCGCCATCTCTTATGGCGCGGACACCGTCATGGATCTTTCGACCGGCGACAATCTGGACCAGACGCGCCGCATGATCATCGGCCATTCCGTCATTCCCGTCGGAACCGTCCCGATCTATGAACTGGCCTGCCGCGGCGGCAGCGACGACGCCATCGATTTTTCGAAGGAGGCCATCCTGTCCGTCATCCGCGACCAGGCGGAGCAGGGCGTCGATTACATGACGATGCATTGCGGCATCCGTCCGTCCATGCTGCCCGCCGCCCGCGCGCGCAAGATGCGTATCGTCTCCCGCGGCGGCGCGCTCATCGCGCGGTACATGGCGAAGACCGGAAACGACAATCCGTTCTATGATTATTTCGACGACATTCTGGAGATCTGCCGCCAGTACGATGTGACGATTTCGCTTGGCGACGGCCTCCGTCCGGGCTGTCTTGCGGATGCGTCCGACCGTGCGCAATTCGCTGAATTGGCGCAACTTGGCGAACTGGCCAAACGTTGCCGTGACGCGAATGTACAGGTCATGATCGAAGGCCCCGGCCATATTCCGCTGGACGAAGTCGAGATGAACATGAAGCTTGAGCAGCTGTGGTGCGACGACGCGCCGTTCTACGTTCTCGGCCCTGTGACGATGGACTGCGCCCCCGGCTACGACCACATCACGAGCGCCATCGGCGCGGCCGTCGGCGCATGGCACGGTGCCGCCATGCTGTGTTACGTCACGCCGAAGGAGCACATCGGCCTGCCGAACGCCGAAGACGTCCACCAGGGCGTCATCACCTACAAGATCGCGGCCCATGTGGCGGACATCGCGAAGCATATTCCGGGCGCTATGGAACAGGACAACGCGATTTCGGACGCCCGCGCCGCCTTCGACTGGGAAAAGCAGTTCGATTTGGCGTTGGATCCCGAAAAGGCCCGCGCCATGCGGCAGGAAGCCATCGAAGAACGGAATTCGCCCACGCCGTTGCAGGGCAGCCGAAACGGCGAGCATTTCTGCACGATGTGCGGCGCGAAATTCTGCTCCATCCGCGTCAGCAAGGAGATTTGATTCGGTAACGAGGGCGTCCCGCCCTTGGCGTGGCTGAGAGGTAGCAAGGGCGTCCCGCCCTTGGCGCGATTGAGGTAGCAAGGGCGTCCCGCCCTTGGCGTGGCCAAGGTAACGAGGGCGTCCCCCCCTTGGCCACGCAATGCACGAAACATCGCCCAATTTCGTAGGGGATTATAGAAGCAGAACGAACGTTCCCGCGACGATGAGCAGACCGCCTGCGACGGTCTGCCACGTCAGCGTCTCATGGAGAATGACCGCTGACAGGATAATCGTCAACGGGACGCTCAATTTGTCCAACGGCGCGACTTTGGAGGCTTCGCCAAGTTGCAACGCTCTGAAATAGAAGAGCCAAGACAGTCCTGTGGCGATGCCGGACAACGTGAGATAGATCCATGTCCGGCCATGCAGCCGTTGCATCTGCCCCGCGACGCCAGTGCCGATGGCGATCCCCCACGCGAAAATCAATATGACCGTCACGCGGATGGCCGTCGCGAGATTCGAATTGACATCCTTCACGCCGAGCTTCCCGAATATCGCCGTCAGCGCCGCGAAAACAGCGGACATGATTGCGCAGATTTTCCAGTTCATATTATCCTCCTCCATTGTCTTTAGCGGCTATTGACCGTTCGTATCAGTAAAATACAATTCATTGATGCCACACGACTCGCAGTAGATGTAGTATTCACGTCCGCTTTTTCTTATACGGAGTTTTTCGTGGCATTTGGGGCATTTGAAGTTGATGGAAATATTTTTGTTGCATGCATCGCAATGCCAATAGTAGTTTTTGTATTTCGCACCCCAAAGAATGGAAATTTTGCCACCACATTGAGGACATTTTTCATAGCTTGTTACTGCATAGTCATCTTGTTTATCAGATATTTGTGAAGAGGTCTTATTAGTGTTATTAGTTGTCAATGATTGTATTTCTTCTTGTTCATTGGATATTGTTTTGCTAATAATTTGTTGGTTTTCTGCATTGTTATCGGTTGAGGTGGAATAAGATTCAGAAGACTCTTCGTCTATATCATTTGAAACAGACGGCACATGAATCGAAAGAAGGAAATCAATAACGCGTTTAAGTTCGTCTTCCTTCATATCCCATGGTTCGTAATTTTTTGCAAATACAGAATTTGCATGCTTCAAATTTTTATAGTATTCCTCGATTTTGTCTGGGATTAATTCAGCCTTAAAAACCTGATTTTTGTAAAGATCATTTTCCTCAGGAGGAATAAGTACACCAGTATCTGATATAGCAACAAAACATTGTACAGGCAAATGTCCAAAACCTTTTTGCACAAGACCAAAAATCATTTTCCCAAGAAGTTTGTCATGATTTTTCCGAAGAAGTTCTTTTAATGCCCGGCCTTGTTCTTCTGCTTGAACGACTGGATTTTTCATGCCAATCCAATGATTGTCCCAGAGGCGACACCATTGCTCTCCTTCATACTTCACTTTGCTGCGGACGCTTTTGCTTTCAATAATAATTACGCCATATCTTGAGAGAATGAGATGGTCAATCTGGACATGGGAGTCAAGCCAGTCAAAGCGAAGATTGTTTATGACAAAAAGTTCCTTATTGTCATAAAATCTTCTTTTTAATTTGAACGCCATTTCCTCTTCGGCCTTGCGACCTGTGAAATCCGATGTTTTTTTGCCTTGGAACGGATCAAGCTCTTTGATAATCATATCTACTCCCTAATAGATTTTTATTATTGGTGATTTTCAATCACTATAATTTCTGATGGCGCAAAATCAAACATACGGTCCTGAAGGAGGCGTGGGATTCCATCTAGGATTGTCTTTGAGAAATGTTTCGAGGAGATTGTTTTCCAATTCGTCAGACGGCATCTGACGGAGCACCATTATATCACACCATGCTTCAAAGAATATCCGCATGTTTTTAATGTTTGTAGCTGAAAATCCCCTCAATCCCGGCAATTCCGCCTGCAACTGGCTTGAGAGAGCGTCTATTGCTCCTGAGCCCCATTGGGCGGAACGGGTTTTCTTTGAAATGTATCCTCCCACGAAAAAGTAGAGTTTCAGAGCCTCCGAATTCGCTAGACGCGACGCATTCGCCCGGGCTTTGAGAATGGCGAGCTTGATGTCTTGAACGGCCGAGGTGAAATCTGAGGGCATTGAAATGGAAGTTTCTTTCATGGCTGTTCCTCTCCTTCCCCCAGCACCGTCCATTGCGCGCGGATCCCCCGCTCTTTTAACAGCGCCAGGGCTTCCACCGAGACATCCAGCGCTTTTTGCGCGACAAGACGTCCAACCGTCAGAAGACGCACGCCCTCAAATGAATCCCGGAAGCCTCCAGGTTCCCGCGCCAGGCGTTTGATTCTTTCTATGTCCATCACGTTGTACAGCACTTCCGTCTTGTCCCGGTGCTCCGGATGAAGGCTCACAAAGGATTCGCGCACATTCTCGGAAACACAGAAAATCCGGGAGAAGGCGCTGTAGCAGTCCCGGTCAAGCTGTGCCGTGTAGCCGGCCTTGACCAGATCCACGTGGATAAAACAGACCTTCTGCCTGGCTCTGACACGTTCGGCAACATAATGCGCCGCGCCGCCCTCAATATAGGCTACGGCAAGGTCATATTCTTCCTTCGG
>CACYQT010000059.1 GCA_902776645.1 uncultured bacterium
GTAGTTGCCGGATTTGTCGATGACCAAGTCTCCAGTGACCTTGACAGCGGTCGGGACTTCGGTGCTGAAGGTGCCGATCTTGGAAGTGATGTCCGTGCCGGAGACCTTGACTGTGTTCTTCTCGGAGACGGTCGTGAAGTTCTTGACAGAACCGAGGGCAGGAAGGTCGTGGAACCTTGTCGAGACAGCCTCGAACTTGACGGAGTCGCCAGCCCACTGGGGCGCGTTGGAGGCATCCTGGACAAAGAGGTAGCTGCTGCCGTCGGAGACAACGTAGCCGTCAGTCGTCCCGGCGACGATCAGGGAGCTCTTGAGGGTGACCTCGTCTCCCTCGTCACCAGCGGCGGCCTCAGTCACGTCCATGGAAGGATCGCCTGTGAAGACGGCCTGGTTGACAGTGCAGGTCTTCTTGATCTCTTGTCCGGTGAACTCGATTGTCGCCGTTCTAGCGGCCTCTGTGCTGTTCCTCTTAGCGGTGAATGTGAATATCTTCTCGGTCAGGGCTCTCGTTGTGGGAGAGACGCTGAGCCAGTCGGAACCTTCGGTCACAGTGGCCTTGACAGGGATGTTGGCGTTGACAACGAAAGCGACGAGCTGGCGGCGGCCGTCGATCTCAATGACCTCCTTGCTGAGGACAATGGCATCCTCGGTGATCTGAGTGAGTGAAATGGCTGTGCCATCCTTCTTGACGAGAATGTACTGCTTGTTCTGCACATAGGGGGAAGACCACGTGTACTGTTCCTGACGTTCATCCGTGATGGTGAAGCCGTTCCAGATGCAGTCGATGGTTCCGGAGTTGAGTTCGGCGTCCTTCGCGGCCCAGTCGATCGGTTTCGGGACGAACGTCCAGCCGTTGCGCTGGCAGACTTCCTTGGCGAGATCAAGATCGAAGCCTTTGTATTCGCCGTTTTCACCGAGGAAGCCGTAGGGCGGGAATTCCGCGTCAAAACCGACGGTGAACGTCTTGGCGGCCGTATCTTCCGCTTTCTTGCAACCGACGAGCACCAAGGCGCACATCATGGCAAGTGTCAACAATTTAATAGCTTTCTTCATGGTTTCGTTACTCCGTTTCTTTTGATTGATGCGTTGTCATTGATGGTTTTGAAAAAACTAATCAAAGTAATCTACTTCCAGAATAGCCAGTTGCAACTTTTCAGCCCAAAAAATGACGGGAGGGGCGCTCTGGAGAACGCCCCTCCCGTACATTGCGGTCGCTCAGGAGAGCGCCCCGCCCGTACGTTGTTCGGTCAGAATTTCGGGAGAAGGTCGAAGCTGCGCTGCAGTTCGGCGTCCGTCGGGATATAGTCGGTCATCGTGCCGTCGTTGAAGTTCTTGTAGGCGGTCATGTCGAAGAATCCCGTTCCCGTGAGGCCGAAAATGATGGTCTTCGCTTCGCCGGTCTTCTTGCACTTGAGGGCTTCGTCGATGGCGACGCGGATGGCGTGGGAGCTTTCGGGGGCGGGTAGGTTGCCTTCGACGCGGGCGAACTGCCGCGCGGCGGCGAAGACGGAGGTCTGCTCGACGGCGACGGCCTCCATCTGGCCTTCGGCGTACAGTTCGGAGAGGATGGAGCTCATGCCGTGGTAGCGGAGGCCGCCGGCATGGTTGGCGGACGGGATGAAATCGCTGCCGAGCGTGTACATCTTGGCGAGCGGGCAGACATGGCCCGTGTCGCAGAAGTCGTAGGCGTATTTGCCGCGCGTGAAGCTCGGGCAGGAGGCGGGTTCGACGGCGATGAAACGGTATTTCGCTTCGCCGCGGAGCTGTTCGCCCATGAACGGGGCGATGAGGCCGGAGAGGTTGGAGCCGCCGCCCGCGCAGCCGATGATGATGTCGGGCTTGATGCCGTATTTCTTGCAGGCGGCCTGCGTTTCAAGGCCGATGATGCTCTGATGGAGCGAGACGAGCGAGAGGACGGAGCCGAGCACGTAACGCGTGTTCGGCGTGGTGATGGCCTTTTCGACGGCTTCGGAAATGGCGCAGCCGAGCGATCCGGTCGTGCCCGGATGGGCCTGCAGGATGCGGCGTCCGGCTTCCGTTGTATCTGAAGGAGAAGGGGTTACCTCTGCACCGAAGGTCCGCATGACTTCGCGGCGGTGCGGTTTCTGCTCATAGGAGCATTTGACCATGTAGACATGGCAGGCGAGATTGAAGAAGGAGCACGCCATGGAAAGGGCCGTGCCCCACTGGCCGGCACCCGTCTCCGTCGTGACGCCGTCGAGGCCCTGCTGCTTCGCGTAGTAGGCCTGCGCGACGGCGGAGTTGAGCTTGTGGCTGCCGGAGGTGTTGTTGCCTTCGAACTTGTAGTAGATTTTCGCTGGCGTATCCAGTTCCTTTTCAAGGAAATAGGCGCGGATCAGCGGCGACGGGCGGTACATGCGGTAGAAGTCGAGAATCGGCTGCGGGATCGGAATATACGCCGTGTCGTTGTCGAGCTCCTGCTTGACGAGTTCGTCACAGAAGACATGGCTGAGCTCTTCGAAGGTGCAGGGCTGGTGGGTGGCGGGATTGAGAATCGGCGCGGGCTTGGTCTTCATGTCCGCGCGGACATTGTACCATGCCTGCGGGAGTTCGTCTTCGGAGAGGTAGATTTTGTAGGGGATGTCGCTGGAGTGGAATGAGTTGGCCATTGTTGTTTCCTTTCTCTTTCGTTGTTTTTTATATGAAGGTGGATTTTTAATCAAGGCTCCGTCACGAGACGCAAAAAGGGCGGATTCAACTGGTTTCAGTTTAATCCGCCCCGACCTTTACTATCGTTGTTGATGGCAATCAGCGATTGGTTGCAAACGCAAGCAGAGAGGTCGTGACGGAGCGTCGCCAGGACCAATAGAAACTGATTGCGTTGTTGAGCTGATGTTGCATGTGTGTGATTGTGATGGAAGATATTGATGAAAATAAAATAATACGCCTGATTTGAATGTCAAATGACAGAATGGAAAAAAATGTCACGATTTTTGCGTCATTCTTTGAAAAAAACAATCCCCGCGGAAAAAATCCGCGGGGATTGAAGGAGCAAGATCGATTGTATGGATTACCAGAGGCTGTTCGTGTGGCTTTCGACTTCGAGGTCTTCGTCTTCGAAGAGTTCGGTGATACCGAACTTGCCGTTGAGGTTGTACCATTTTTCGTCGGACTTGACGCCGACCTGGTGCTTTTCGACGTGGCTGTCGCCATAGAGGACCATGCCGAGGTTCTTGTGGCACTTGTTCTTGTCGCGGACGAAGCCCTCTTCGGCGGAGATGTCATCCGTGGAGAAGCCTGCGTAGTAGAGATAGCTGGTATGTTCGGTGGAGGCGCCGTCCGCCGTGTCCGTGTAGGTCATGGATTCGGGCTTGGTGTTGTAGTTGTCAAAGGACTTCTGCTTGGCGGAGCGGCAGAGGAGGATTTTCGGGGTCTTGAGGTAGTCATAGTAGCCGCAGAAGTAGAGGCCGCCGGAGTTGTGGGATTTGCCCCAGTCAACATCGTCGCCGCTGGACTGGCAGGGGAAGCAGCTGCGGTAGTCGCCTGCGTACATCTGCATGGCGAGGCCGATCTGTTTGAGGTTGTTGGTGCAGTCCGACTGGTTGGCGGATTCGCGGGCTTTGCCGAGGGCCGGCATGAGCATGGCGGCGAGGACGGCGATGATGCCGATGACGACGAGCAGTTCGATTAGGGTAAAACACTTGCGCATGGTTGTTTCCTTTTTTTAGGTTACGTTATTACATTGATGTGTTTAAATGAAATCAACGCGTAAATAACGTAACAGATTTAGGGATTATTGACAGAAAAATCTATAAAACCATGAAAAAACCGTTTGCAGGCGGTTTTTACGGTGTTTTTTCCTTTACAGGGCGTCCTGAAGTGATGCCGCGTTTCGTCGTGAGGACGAAATCGATGAACTCCTGCAGTTCGGGGCAGGGGGCGCATTTCTTCTGGATTTCCTCCACGGCGCCCATGCGGGCCAGCTTCTGGAAGAAGTAGATTTTGACGGCTTCGTGGATGGAGTTGCGGGCGACGTCGCTCATGTTGGAGCGGCGGAGGCCGATGATGTTCGCGCTTTGGATGCAGTCGTCCTGCAGAAGGCAGAACGGCGGGACGTCCTGCGTGATGGCGTTGCCGCCGCCGATCATCGCGAGACGGCCGATGCGGACGAACTGGTGGATCATGACGCCGGCGGAAATCGTCGCGTGCTCCGCGACTTCGACGCGCCCCGCGAGGAGCGTGGCGTTCGCGATGATGACGTCGTTGCCGATCTTGCAGTTGTGGCCGAGATGGGAGAACGCCATGAGCATGACGCGGTCGCCGACGACCGTATGGGAGTCGGGCTCCGTGCCGCGGTGGATCGTGACGTATTCGCGGATGCGGCAGTTTTCGCCGATGTCCACGTAGCTGACGGTCGCGTCGTCGAAACTGATGTCCTGCGGCTTGTCGCCGATGACGGCGCCCGCGTGGATTTCCGTCCCTTTGCCGATGGTCGTATTGCCCGTCAGATAGACATGCGGGCCGATCTGGCAGTCGTCGCCAATGGTGACATGTTCGTCAATGATGGCGTAGGGCGCGATGCTTACGTTGTTTCCGATTTTTGCGCCAGGCGCGATGACGGCTCTTGGATCAATGCTCATGTTCTGTAGGCCTTTATTATTTATAAGGTATTAGGCGAGTTTGATGCGTTTGCGGGATTTTTTGCCCGCCTTCAATGTAAACGAGCCATCGACGAAGTCATTGGCGGAAATCTGATATTTTTCCTCCGTGATCTTGCGGTCGTCGATGGAGCAGCCGCCGCCTTTGACGAGACGGCGCGCGTCCGACGACGTCTTGCAGAGGCCGGATTTGGTCAGCAGAATGAAAATCGGCAGGCCTGCGTCGATGTCGGCCTGGCTGATTTCGAACGTCGGGATGTCGGCTTCCAGCTGGACAGGCTTCGCTTCGGCGATGCGGGAAGATGTCGGAATCGTGTTGTCCGGATCCGCGAATCCGAATTCGTTGCCGGCGGCGGCGTAGGCCTTGATGGCCTCTTCATGGCCGTGGGCGAGGGCGGTGGCCTCGTAGGCGAGAATCTCCTTCGCGCGGTTGATGGTCGGCGGCTGAAGTTCGCCGAGGCGGTTCACTTCGTCCATCGGGAGGGCGGTGAAGAGGGCGAGCAGCTTTTTGACTTCGCCGTCTTCCGTGTTCCGCCAGAACTGGTAGTAGTTGAAGGGCGATGTGCGCTCCGGATCCAGCCAGACGGCGCCGCCGGCCGTCTTGCCGAACTTCGTGCCGTCGCTCTTGAGGAGGAGCGGGAAGGTGGCGACGTTGACGGTCTTGTTGGCGAGTCTGCGCGTCAGTTCCGTTCCGGCCGTCATGTTGCCCCACTGGTCCTGTCCGCCGAACTGGAACTCGCAGTTGTAGTCTTTGTTAAGGATATAGAAATCATAGCCTTGCATGAGCGGGTAGGAGAATTCCAGGAAAGAAAGGCCCGTTTCAAGACGCATCTTGACGGATTCGTGGGAGAGCATGCGCGGGACGGAGAAAAGGGAGCCGATGTCCCGGAGGAATTCAAGCAGATTCAAGTTGCGGAGCCACGCGGCGTTGTTGAGGAGGAGCGCCTTCCCGTCGGAGAAATCCAAGAATCTGGAGAGCTGCTTTTTGAGGCAGGCGACGTTTTCGTCGATGGTCTCGACGGTCATGATGGGGCGCGCGGAGGTCTTGCCGGAAGGGTCTCCGATCATGGCGGTTCCGCCGCCGACGAGGGCGATGGGACGGTGCCCGCACTTCTGGAGCCAGCGCATGCCCATGATGGGAAGGAGATGCCCGATGTGGAGGCTGCTGCCGGTGGGATCGAAGCCGACGTAGAAAGTCGCGGGGCCTTTTTCGAGTCGTTCGCGCATGGCGGTTTCATCGGTCATCTGGTAAAGGAATCCGCGTTCTTTCAGGATGTCTAGGGCGTTGGTCATGGTCGTGGGATTGGCTGGTTTGTTTAATTAAAAAAAATGCGAGGGGACAAGTGAAAGCCTTGTGCCCTCGCGTTGGAGAAAATCAATCGTTAAGATAGTGCGTCGCCGTGGCTTAGCCGAGGACGATGTCCTTGACTTCGAGCTTGGTCATTTCCTGGCGATGGCCGTTTTTCACGCGGGAGCGTTTGCGGCGCTTCATCTTGAAGACGATGAGCTTCGTGCCGCGGAAGTGCTCTTTGACTTCGAGTTTGACGGTTCCGGCGACGGTCGGTTCGCCGATGTTGACAGTGCCGTTGTCAGAGGTCATGAGGATGCTGTCTTTGAGGTCGATGACATCGCCGACATTGGCGGCGACGCGGTCAACATCAAAGACGGTGCCGACTTCGATTTTATACTGCTTGCCGCTGGTTTTGATGATGGCGTACATGTGTTGGACTCCGCGTTTTCAAATGTGTCTTGCCCCTGAGGGCGTGGTTGTTAGATAATCATGAAGTAGTTAATTTAGCATTTAAATGCGGAAGTTCAAGTTTTCATCTTGATAAAACTGTCTTGTTCGGCAAAAATCCATCATCGTGTTTGTTAAGTTCGCATCGCCGTAAAGAGCGGGACGCCCTTGCTACCACGTTTTTTCCAAGGGCGGGACGCCCTTGCTACCTCTTATTCGGGAGTGAGCACGGTGATGTTTTCGGAGACCTTGAAAAGGGCGGATTCGGCGATGGCCGGATTGAGCAGCGGGATGACTTCCAGGGGGAAGGTGGCGGAGAGGGAGGCGTCGAAGACGCCGTCCGGACGGAGCGACCAGTTGACGGAGATGGTTCCGTTGGGGGTGGGGATGGTGGCTTTCGCCCATGTGACGTCGCCCGGCAGCGGATTGAAGTAGATCATCCGCATGCCCGGCTCCGCGGGGCGGATGCCGACGAGCTCGGAGATGATGAAGGCGTTCGGCGAGACGCCGTAGCCGTGGCATTTCGAGACGGTCCGTTTGGCGAGCAGCGGGTCGCCCGGATGGAAGAGCTCCCACGCGGAGGTGGCGCCCGCCTGGATCATGGCCCCCCAGTAGTGGCGGATGAGCTTGAAGCCCCATTCGGATTTGCCGAGCGCGAAGGCGTCTTCCAAGATGAAATATTTGAAATACGGGTTGTCGAATTCCGGCATGGTGAAACGTTCGAACGGCTCCTGCTGGACGAACAGTTTCTGCCAGATTCCGTCGATGTCGTCATGGGGCGGAATGCTGCCGTAGATGGCCAGCACGTTCGACTGCATGGAGCATTTTTCGGAACGGCGGCCGTGGTGGAAGGAGTCCGCGAAGAGGCCTTTTTCCGGATCCCAGCAGAGCGTGCGGATCTGCGCGGCGACGTTGGCGGCGCGCTGCTTGTAGGCCGCGGCGGAATCCAGCAGGCCGGCCTGTTCCGCAAGCCATGACGCGGCCAGCAGCGCACGGCAGTAGATGCCGTTGAGGCCGGTGACGACGCCGTCGCGTTCGATGGCGGGATCGTGGTCGAGAAAACAGCACGTGCCGAGCAGGGGGGCGAGATTGCCAAGCGGCCCGTCCGCCGCGACGGCGATTTCATTATAATAGGATAAAAGGCCGTTGAGCGTCGGGATGAGCGTTTTGAGGAACTGGATGTCGCCCGTGTGCATGATGTGCCGCTGCAGCCAGACGGGCCAGAGGAGCGAATAGTCGGGCACGGCCTGGAAGAAGCCCGACGGCGCGATGGCGTTGAGTTCGCCGGTCTCGATCTGGCCTTTCGCGAAGGCGGAGAGGGCGGCCGTCGCCGCGTCATACGCGCCTTGGACATAGCAGGCGGCCCACGACTGGATCATGGCGTCCGGAATGCATTGGGCCTGCTCCTTGCTGGGCGAATCCATGAAAATGCTTTGGTTGGTGACTTCCAGCGTGTTCTGCCCAAGCTTCCAGATGCCGTTCAGGATGCTGTCCGAGCAGGAGAAATGGCTGTCGCTGGGCGTTTCGCGGCCGGCGGCGCGGACGGACACGGAGCGGATCGTCACATTCGTATCCACTTTGCGCGCAACGATCATCAGATAGCGGAAGCCTGCCGGTGAGTTGAAAATCCATGTGACAGGCTCGAGGCCCTGCCGGAGGATGGCCGTCGAGACATTGCGGCGCCGCCCTTCCTCCAAGGCGATGATTTCGTCGTTGAAACGATGGTTCCCCGCGATGACGTCGACGATGTCGCCTTCCGCTCCGGAGAGGCGGATTTCAGGCAGACCGTAGATGGTCTTCCCGTAGTCGAGCAGAAGCGTTTCGCCTGTATGGAGGACCATGGGCAGCCGCGGCGGCGCGCCGTCGACGGCTTTGAATTCACAGGAAAGATAGAAGGCCGCGATGTCGTTCGTGCGGCTGTCGTCGCAGAGGAACGGCGTCTTCGGGAGGCTGTCCAGCGGGAAGGCGGGATTGACGAGCGCGAACGGCGCGTTGAGCGGCCCCGTTAGATTCCAGCCATGCGGCGACGAGAAGTCCGGCTTGCGGTGGAGCGGGAAGGCGTTGTCCGGAAGCTCCGCCCAGATGACCGTCATGCCGGAGTAGGGGTGGCTGCAATGCTGCAGGAGAAGGATGCGGTTCCAGCCGTTTTTGAGACGGACGGTCATGTCGCTCGGGACGAGTTCGTCTGGCAGAAGCGTCCGCGACAAGGAGGCGTTCGAAAGATTTCTTGCGGCCGGAGCGGGCACGCCCTGCTGTTTGACAAGCTTGTTGTTGATGAACAGACGATATGGCTCGTCGCAGATGCAGAGCGCCGTCAGCGGTTGTGTCTGCGTGGAGTAAAGAAATGTTTCCGCCGCATATAAACCGTTGGGCGCCTTGTCTTTGATGCAATCCGCAAAGGAAATCGTGAGCACTTCGTTCTTCTGATGGAACGATCCTGTGAAGACGGGCAGGCCGCTCGGCGTGGCGTCCCATGACGGATGGAGGCCCGTCTCCGCCTCCAGCGGCAGGCCTTCGTCCAACGGCAGGATGATTTTGGGCGGCAGCCAGAAGAACGGTTGCGCGCCGCCGTCTCCCGTGTTCATGAGCGGTTTGAGAAGGTTTTCGCAAGAAGTCGCCGTCCAACGGGTTGGATACTTCTTGAAGTCGATGATGTCCGTGCTGGCGTCCGAAGCGGATGCGCGGAGGCCGGAGTCCAGAAAGCAGTCAGGCTTCAGGCAGATCCATGAATCGTCCGTGGCGACGGTCGTCGCGTTGTCGCAAAGAAGCTGCAGCCAGAGTTTTTCCGCTCCGGGCTTGCGCGCGGCGCATGCGTCGTCATGGCAGACGGCATGGACGGCGATGCTGTTCACGCCGACCTGCAGCAGGTGGGTGATATCATAACGCGATGCGTATAAGGCGTTTCCGGGATGCTGGACAGGCCCGGCCGTCAGAAAGCGTCCATTGATGAACAACTGGAAATCGGCGGGCGAGGCGATCCACAGTTCCGCGATGCCAGGCGTTTCCGCCAATGTAAAGTCTTTGCGGAAAAGAACATGCCGCGACGCACCGCCGGATCCGGGCGGTCCCCAGATCCATTTGCCGACAAGGGGTTCGGGAAGCTTCGAATTGCGCATGCGGACCTCCTTTTTTAAGCTAAAAGCTTAAAGCCTAAAGCTTTATGGTTATGCTAGAAGCCTAGAATTCGAGTGTTCTAGAAAAACAGAATACGTGTGGTCAGTTCTGTTTTTCGAATTCAAAATGGGATGCGAAAAGCTCGGCCAGCTTGTTGGCCATTTCCTCTTCATCCGGACCGTCGACCGAGATGGTCACACGATCGCCGCAGGTCAAACCAAGGGAGAGCATGGAAAGGACGGAGGTTGGATTGGCGACGTTGCCGTCAGGGCCTTTGATCTCCACTTTGCCCTTGTAGCCTTGGACTGCTTTCGAGATGACGCCCGACGGCCTGCAATGAATACCATATTTGTTTGTAACTGTTGATGTTATGGTGAACATATATCTTTGTGTCCCACGACTGTCGATGGCGTTTATTTTTCTAGTTAATTAAAATAGCAACAAAACAAAAAAAAAACAAGGCGAATGCCTTGTTTTTTTGTAGTAATTAAGCTAAACTTAAAGGAAGGTTATTTCTTCTCTTCCGCGGGGGCGGCTTCCGCAGGCTTCGCCGCTTCGGCGGGCTTCGCTTCTTCGGCCTTCGCGGGGGCCGCTTCGGCGGGTTTCGTCTCTTCAGCCTTCACGGCTTCCACAGCGGGCTTGGCGGCCTCTTCGACCTTCACGGCAGCCGGCTTCTCGGCGATGTCCGCCGATTCGATGATGGACTTGCGTCCGACGCCCCAGCGGCCTGTGACGGCGGCCAGCAGAAGCGTGGAGATCAGGAAGATGGCGGAGGCCCATGTCGTGGCCTTCGTCAGGACGTTGTCCGCGGAGGCGCCGAAGGTCGATTCCGTCCAGCCGCCGCTCACGGCGCCGAGTCCGCCGCCGGCCTTGTTCTGCTGGATGAGAATGATGCCGATGACGAAGATGGCGGAAAGAATGGAGATGATCGTGAGAAGGACGATGATGAACGTGGCCATGAGTTGTTGTGCTCCGGATGACGATTGGTTGATATTTTATGCGGTTATAGACAATGCGAACTATAAATATACGTTTTTTTAGCGAGAAGTCAAATATTTATGGTGATGTTTTGTATTGCCGACGACGGGACGCCGTCGTTACCTCCGCGTTTGAATGCCGACGACGGGACGCCGTCGGCGCCTCCGCGTTTAAATGGCGACGGCGGAGAGCTCCACGGATCCGTCCGGAGCGTTTTCCTTCAGGATCTGCTTCCCGTTGAGGGCGATCTTGCGGCAGGAGAGCAGGGGGATGCTGATAAGCGACGGCGTGTCGCTGAACAGCCCGGCCTTCAGATCCAGATAGCCCTCCGCGATAATTTTCGCCTGCGTTGTCGTCAGCAACTGCTTTGAAAGATAGATGAGCGGCTGGACGGCGATTTCGTCGACGACGGGCATGGGAATGGCGTCTTCCACGGCATCTGCCCCGATGTCGAGCGATTTGCCGGCGATGAAGCGCATCATCTTGCGCATCTGCGTGGCGCTAAGCCGTTCGGAAATCGTGACATGGACGCCGAACGAACCTTCGACGGACTCCTTGAAGCAGATTTTCCGCGTCCATGGCAGGAGGTCGGCCTCGCAGATTCCGTTCTTCAGGACGATTGTTTTCGCGGCGGATTTCGATGCGACGCCGAGCCGCGGGTAGATAAGTTCGACCGTGACGACATGCTGATGGGAGCCTGTCCTGTTCAGGGAGGGCATCTGCACACGGGCCAATGTGATTTCCAGATCGGTCTTCTGTTTTGCTGCCATGCCGAATCCTTTTTTTATTATGAATTATGCATTGAACGTCATTTGGAATCGATATGCATGTCCGCCAGGGATTCGAAGACCTTCGAGGAGGCGATGCCGACTTCGTGTTTCGTGGCAATTTCCTCTCCGTTGGCCTTGAGGAATTCCTCTATCTTGTCGCCGTAGAGCTCCTGGATCTTGTAGCGGCGGATTTTCATCGTGGCGGTGAGGGTGCTGTCCTCCATGGTGAAATCCGGCAGGACGAGCACGTCCTTCGGCTTCTGGTAGGGGGCCAGATGGGTGGTCGTCCGCTGGATCTCCTCTTTGAGCTTCTTGTGGAGTTCGTCGTCGGAAAGTCCTTTCGCCAAGTCTTTACTGACGTTCGCAAGCACATAGACGTTCTTGCATTTTTCGCCGATGACCATGGCTTCCGTGATGAGCGGCGAATTCTTGACGGCGTCCTCCACATGTTCGGGATGGAGCTTTTCGCCGCCGATCAGGACGATCATGTTGCCTTTCCGCCCTTCGATGAAGAAGTAGCCTTCCTTCTGGTAGGCGACGTCGCCCGTGTTCAGCCAGCCGTCCTCAAAGGATTTGGCGGACGCGTCCGTATGGTTCCAATATCCTTTCATGACGCAGGTTCCCTTGACGAGAAGCTGCCCATGGACGTCTTTGCCCATGTGGCCTTCTTCATCCTTGAAGGTATAGTCGCCGCCGTTTTCCGGCAATAGCCACGGGAACGGCTTGCCGATGGAGCCGAGAAGGTGGTCTTCCTTCAGGTTCGTGGAGACGATGGGGGATGTCTCCGACAGGCCATATCCCTGCAAAAGCGGTATTCCCAGATACTTGAAGAAAATCTGGAGTTCGAGGTCCAACGGCGCGCCGCCGCAGACGATGAAGCGGAGCTTGCCGCCGAAGGCCTGGCGGAATTTGCTGAAGACCAGCGGATCGTAGAACGTGTGGTGGGTGAAGATGCGGAGGATGCCGCCGTCCAGACGCGGGCGGGCGGTGAAGATGCGGGAGGCGTTGTAGATCGCCTTGTCGATAAGCTTCCGCTTCGATTCGGGCGTGGCCTCGATCTTCTTGTCGATGGACGCCTTGAAGAGTTCGATGATTCGCGGCACGACGATCATGGCCGTCGGCTGGTAACGCGCGATGTTCTTCTTGAAATCCTTCATATCCCGTGCGATGGCGATGGTGACGCCGCAGCACATGATGGCGACGATTTCGATGGACAGCGCATAGGCATGCCAGTAGGGGAGGAGGGAGATGATGCGCTCCTGCTTGTGGAGCTGGAAGATCTCCGGAATATCCATCGCGTTGGCGCTCAAGTTCCTATGGGAGAGCATGACGCCTTTCGGCATGCCGGTGGAGCCGCTGGTGTAGATGAGGGCGGCGATTTCGTCCGGCGAGAATTCCATGCCGTTGAGCGGGGCGGTGCCTTGGCGGCTGCTGCCGTCGGGGATGTCGTCCAGACAGACGATCTTGCGGCCGTTGGCGTTGGCGGTGACCTTCGCGTTGAGCGCCTTGTCCGTGATGATGACCTTCGGGTCGGAGTCGTTGATGATGAAGCTCATCTCCTTGTCTCCGAGCGTTTCGCAGATTGGGACGGCGATGGCGCCGATGGTCCAGCAGGCGTAGAAGAAACGCGGGTGGAACATGCATTTGGAGGCGATCATGGCGACTCGGTCGCCTTTCTGGATGCCGTTTTCCTGCAAGAAGTTGCAGAGAGCATCTGCATCCGCCTTCAATTGGCGGTAGGTCACCGTTGTCAGTTCGTTTTTGTCGTTGAGCTGCACCAACGCGATGTTTTCCAGATACTTTTGTGTCCATTCAAAGAAAAGCTGGCCGAGGTTTTTGGTAAGATTTCTGTAGTCCATGGCTTGTCTTGACGCGATATGGTTGGTGGAGGGCTCTCTGTTGGTTGCTATATAATTAAGGTATATGAAAAACGAATAAAATACAGGCAAAATTTAAGGCATCAAGTGGAAATATCCACTTGATGCCTTGATTTTTCCGGAATATCCCGTTTAAAAGGCGCTTAGGCGAATCACATCAAGTGAATCAGGCCATTTTGGCGACACGTGCGGTGAGGCGTGACTTTTTGTTGTTGGCCTTGTTGATGTGGATGGTGCCTTTCTTGGCGGCCTTGTCCAGTTCGGAGAAGCACTTGGAGAGGCATTTCTGCACTTCTTCCTTGTTGCCTTCCTTGATGAGGGCGTTCAACTTCGCTTCGATGTTCTTGACGCGGGATTTGCGCATCTTGTTGACCATCTGGCGTTTCAGGCTCTGCCTGTGTCTCTTGAGGGCGGACGGAATCTTCTTTTTCGCTTGTTTTGCTTCTTCTTCGTTCGGCATTTGATTGCTTCCTGAGTTTGTGGGATTATGTATGATGTGTTTTGTTTTATGCTGAGAGGATAGACAAAACCTTTAATATGGCACAGATTTGCCAAAAGTCAATAATAATCGGCATTTTTAAGGAGTCGTCGGTGTCGTTTGATTCATTCGGCGTGCAAGCCATTCGTCCCAGCGGTCTTGGCGGACGCCAAGGAATAAGAAGAAATTCGGGCGGAGGGAGTGCGTCTCCCAGACATAGCCGTCGGTTTGCAGATCGACTTCCAAATCCGGCGTGGCGATGATGAAAACAGGCTGCGGCGGAAAATCGTCCGGCCAGTCCGTCCGGTATTCGACGTCCGAACGGTCGCGGAAATACCATGGCAACGGCCAAGCGTCTTGATGGGAGGAGGTTGCGACGACGATGGCGTTGTCGGCCTCCGGCTTGTCCATTGTGATTTCGCGGACGCGTGCGACGAGATTCAATAGGTCGCGTTGCGTGTGCGAATAGACATACGGATTGCGTTGGTCGGCGCAGTAGCGACCACAGGTTTGTTGCGACTGGCGGATCTGCTGGAACGCCACGGTCGCCAAAACGCATGCGCAAATGATTTTGCACCAACGATTTTTGTTTGTCAAAAATGCGGCGAAGCCTGCGGCGGCGAGAACGACGACGGGCTGCCAGACGTTCAAGATGCACCATGGCGTCTTGTAGGGGATGGCGGAATAAACAATCAGTTGGACAACGGCGACAATGGCGAGAAACTGCAACGGCAACCGTTTTATCAGTGGACGTTTCGGCAGGAAGGCGACGACGGTTCCGACGATGGCGGCGAGGATGACCGGCCATTCCGTCCAGACGGGGCCGGGGGCGGTTTTATGCCATATCAGCCGTTTGATGAAATAGTGCCATGGTTGTGTGAATTCCGCCTGCGACGACTGGGCGGCGCCTTGGAAGAGGCCGCGGACGGCATCCGCCGGTCCGCTCCAATTCGTGAAGAAGGAGGAATAGAGGACGATGACTGGCAGGAGGAAGGCGGCGACGGCGATGGAAAAGGCGGGGAGCTGTCGCTTTAACTCATTGCGGGAAAAATGGATGCGTTTTCGGTAAAGGATGGCGAGAGCGATGATTGCGCAGGCCATGGCGAAAATGGTGATGAGCCATGTCTCCTTCGTGGCGGCGGTGAGTCCGATGAAAAACGCGGCGCATGGCAGCCATGGGGAGCGTGGTTGGTTGGGCCGCCAGCGGGCCAAACAGGCCATGGCCGCGGCGGCGAACAAGACAAGCAGCGGTTCCTGTATATAATAGGTACTATAGAAAACGAACGGAGCGGAAATGGCCGTCAGCGCGGCGGCGAGAATGGCGGTCAAATGGCCAATAATGGCGCCTTGACAGCCGACGAGCAAGATCAGCAGGGCGGTGGCGGCCAGCGGGACGGCGCGGACGGTCGCCTCCGTGCAATGCGCGATGTCCCGCGCACCGGAAAGGCGGGCGGCGGGAATCGTCGCGTAGTAGAGCGTCGGGCCATGATGGCCCTGCGGATCGTACCGGTAGCCACGCCCTTCCAGCAGGTCTCCGAAGCGGATGGCCTGGTTGGCTTCGTCATGGTGCATGGGACGCACGGAGATGATGCGTGCGTTGACGATGACGAAGGCCAAGGCGATGGCCAGCGGGATGAGCTTCAGGGCGTGCTTCACGAACAGGATCGCTTATGCCAGTACTTTGATGACGACCTTGCGGCAGGTGCCTTCGCCGACGCATGGGGCGTGGGCGTCCTGCGGATAGAAGAGGGCGAAGCAGCCCGGACGGACGGGGAACCACGCCATCGGCTTGTCCGAGAAGAAGCCGCAGTCCTTTTTCGCGTCGAATTCCGTGGCTTTTCCGCAGCCTTCGACGGGGGACCAGCCCATGGTTTCGTCGCCGGAAATGACATACTGGATGTCGATGTATTTGCGGTGCGCCTCGAGCTTCGCCGCCTCCTGCGGGCGGAGCGACGGCTCCTGGATCATGGCGTAGATTTCATCGCCGTCGATGTCGTAGCGTCCGCATGGAAGCGTGGCGAGCGGCTGGGAGATCAAAAAGGCGAAGGCCTTCTGGAAGCGCGGGTGGGCGTTGGCGTAGGAGGAGCAGTTGGAAAGTGCGTCGATGATCATGGTGTTTCCGTATAAAATTAGGAGTTCAATGGTTTATGATGGACGGACGGCGGGCGGACAAGATAGAGCGATCCGTCGTCGTTGAATTTGAGGCCGAGCATGTCGTTGACCTGCCGTGAACTGGCGAACAACATGTTCTGGATGAGATGGAACTGCATTTCGGACGGGATCTCCTGCTGTTTCGGCTCGGAGACAAGCGTGGCGGTTTCCGTTTCGAGATTGACGGAGAAAAGGCCCCAGTCTTCGACGAGTTCATTGGGCGCGAGCGTGCCTTCCGGAACGGCTAAATAGCGGAAATTGGCGCATTGCGACGCGTCGATCCGCGCGAGCCGCGTGCCTTTGAAAAGGGCGGTTTCCAGATTGGCGAGACGATGGCGGTTCTGATGATAGGCTTTGTTTTGCGATTTCGAATAGTCCCATGAGGCGAATTCGTCAAACAGCATGTCAGTGGTGCGCAATTCCGGTTCGGCGGCGCGGATGTCGGTCTCCTGTTTGGCGAGTTCGGTCTTCAGCTCCGTGATTTCGCGGATGATGTTCTCCGCGTCCGAACATTCCGGCCAGCAGTCTTCACGTGTCTGGCAGCAGAGGACGACGGCCGTTTGTGTCGGTTGGAAAACGCCTAAACGCGAAGATGTCGTCTTGTGCAGCGAAGACCAGACGACTGCGAGATCGACCTTCAGCGAGAGAGGACGTGTCGGGACGTCGATGCCGATGCCGTTTGGCGGATTGTTCTCCCAGAACCATTTGGCGACGGCGCGCCGCATGGTCAGTTTCTGGCTGAGCGTTTTGCGCGTTTCAGTTGTGGGAAGTGAAAAAAGCATCTGCATGGCGGTCAGGCGGGCGGGCTTGAGGGTTGAAAAAACGTCATGTTAACAATATGGCAGTTTTTCCAAAGATTTCCAACGATTGCTTGAGATTTATTGTGATTTTGGAACCGCAGATAAACGTGGTGGACTTGAATCGGCGGTTTTCATACGCTTCGTGGAGGGGGAGTCATACAGGCCATGAATATAAGCCCTTATGACCATTCGTCGTTTATGTCCCTTATGTCGCTTATGTCCCTTTCTTCACTGTAGTTAGCCTCAGACTTCTTGAAAAAAGTCCGCGCAGGCCTGGATTGCCATGCAATGCTGGAGGATGTTTTCGTCTTGACGGAGATGCGGACAAAACACGACAAGTCCGTCAAAGGCGTTGGCTTTCAGCAAATCGGCCCATTCGTCGAGTTCGTCTTCGAAGAGCGATTCGCAAAGAGATGGATTATAGTGGAATTCAACGACATGGAGATGCGGCAGAATACCTTCGACGATTTCCTGCGGGGCCGGCGGCGTATCTTGGAAGTCGCCGGAATGGAGCTGCAGGGAGAGTCCGATCCGTTTTGAATCCGCCATGTCGCAAATGTCCCGAGCGCGTTCCCATTCCTTTGATTGCGGATATTGGTACGGGAAGCGGATCTGGAGATCGAGTTTGAACGGTTTTTCCAACGGCGTCAGCAGAAGTTTGCGGAGGAAGGCGGCGGTTCTGCGAATGCGGTTCTCTTCGTCTGGAAATGGTTCGTCCAGCCACATCTGAAGGCTGAAATGGGAGACGCCTGCGTTCTCCGCTGAAAGCATGGAATGGATGATGGATTTTCTTAAGTTGTTGAATGCCTGATCGTTGGGTGATTCGTTCAGAAAACGGGCCGTCTCCGGCGGGAGGATATCCCGCGCGTGGGCGCCATACAGGGAATGCCTGTCCAGCGATTTCAGAAAATCCAGACTGAAGGAGAACAGCGCGGCGTCGCATTCGATGTGGCGGATTTTTGGAGTGGCCGCGACGGCGTCAAGCCACTCCGCCCACTGTTCATCGTCGATTTTGATGGCGGAGGTAATCATGTCAATGGAATTGTGTCAGCAAGGAACCGAGCAGGGCGGTGACGGCGGTTTCGACGCGGAGGATCCACGGACCGACAGTCAGTGGTATAAGTCCCTTTTTGCGAAGGGCTTGCTCTTCTTCCGACGAAAAACCGCCTTCGGGACCGACCCATAACGAAAGGCGTGATGGCGTACAGGGCAGAGATGCCGCCTGGACATCGTCTTCCCGTGGAACGGCACCGAAGAAGCCGTCTTCGGCGCTTGCGGACAAGGCGTCGGAGAAGGCTATCGGCGCGCCAAGCTCCGGCAACCATGGGTTGCCGGACTGTTTCATGGCGGTGACGAGCGTCTGCGACCATGATTCGGCGGCGGACGCGTCCGGGCGGGAGACGGCGTAACGGCAGATGACGGGAACGATTTTCGCGACGCCAAGCTCCGTCGCGGATTTCAATACCGTGTCCATGTTTTTGTTGCGCGGCGGCGCAACATACAGGACAATCGATAGTTGTGGACGCGAAACGGCTTCCGTCGATTCGATGCGGCAGCTGGCTTCGCGGATCTTGCGTGTCGGTCCGTCGTCCAGCAGGACGGCCGCCGCCCGGCCGCCGCGGCCATTGAGAAGCGTCAGGCGTTCGCCTGGCTCAAGGCGCATGACACGCAGGGCGTGGGCGGTTTCATCCGCTGAAAGACGGACGGTTTCGCCAACGGTGAAATCTTTTGGAACGTAATAGCTTGGCATGGTTGGGGATGGTGAAATCAGAACGGCATGTCGTCCACGACTTCTTCATTTGCGGGAGCCGACGAAGGAGCGGGTTGCGACGACTGTTGCGGTTGAGGAGCGGGTTGTGACGGCGCGGCTTGCGGCTGCGACGGCTGCGACGGCTGTGACGGCTGGGCAACAGGCTGCGGAGTGGCTTGTGGTTGCGGCGCAGGCTGTTGCGGCGCAGGCTGTTGCGGCGCAGGCTGTTGCGGCGCAGGCTGTTGCGGCGCAGGCTGTTGCGGCGCAGGCTGTTGCGGCGCAGGCTGTTGCGGTTGTGGCGTAGGCTGTTGCGGCGCAGGCTGTTGCGGTTGTGGCGTAGGCTGTTGCGGCGCAGGCTGTCGTGCGGGCTGAGCAATCGCTTGCGGTTGTTGCGGGACTGGCTGCTGTGGTTGCGGCGGCGGCTGGTATGGCGGCTGTTGCGGTGGTGGATAGGCGGGCGGCTGTTGCAAATAGCCGTAGTTCGGCAAGGGCTGACCGTAGGCGGGAGCCGCGTAGGGCGGTTGCTGCTGCCCGTAGCCCATGGGCGGATAAGCTTGCTGTTCAGGATATTGCGGATTTTTCCTCTCCAGATGGAGGATCGTGTCGACGATGACGCGCAGCTTGGAGCGGTTCTTGCCCGTATCCTTGTCCTGCCATGATTCGAAACGCAGGTGGCCTTCCACATAGACCGTGGAGCCCTTGGTCATGTTTTTCATGCAGTAGTCCGCCTGGTATCCGTATGCGGTCAAATCGACGTAAACGACATCTTCACGCTCTTCGCCGGACTGCGTCTTGTAGCGGCGGTTGACGGCCATCCCCAAGTCGCAGACGGGGGTGCCGTTCTGTGGGAGGGCCTTGCTTTGCGGTTCGCGTGTCAGTTTGCCCATGAGAAGGACTTTGTTGAGGTTCGCCATGATCGGTGTGCTCCTGCTTTGAAATGTGTTCCATGTCTATACCATAATATAATAAACGAAAATTTCCTGTGATGGCGGCTGATTTTGCCGGTTGGCGTGTTTTTCAAGAAAAATACATTGGAAAATTCATTTTTCAAGGAAAATGCAAGAAAATATATTTGCATTAATGAAAAACTGGTTTATCTTTATTATGTCAATCGGCGGAAATCCATTTTTATGCCTTTTATGAAATGCATCAAAAATGCCGCTGGCCGGGCCTGATGGACTCCGACGAGAGACGTGAGTGTGAAATGGGCGGCACGGGTCCGGCTGGTGGCGCCAAAGGAGGACAATTTATGAGAAAGTTGCTGTGTCGTTGCATGTTGGCGATGTTGCTGTCGTGCGGAGGCTGGCGAGCCATGGCCCAGGAGACGGAAAAGCTTGGGCCGCAGGAAGAAAAAGCGGTTGTAAAAGTCGAGGAGGAGGTGAAGAAGGAGAAGGCGCCCGTGGCGAAATTGCGTGGCAAGCTTCTCTACAAGAAGAGTCAGATCAGGAAGTTGGAGAAGGCGGCCACGGCGGCGGACGATGTTCTTGCGAGCAAGCTGCAGGAACTGGAGAACCAGCGCCGTGCATTGCTGTCCGCCGCCGAGCCGCGTCTGGCCGCGCTCTATGCGGAGCATGACGGCATGGAGGAGGAAATCCAGAAGATGACGGAGAAAAAGTAAAAGAAAAGCATGAAAAGTCATCGAAAGTCATAGAAAATCATAGAAAGTCATAAGGAATCGTAGAAAATCATAGAAAGTAATAGAAAGTCATGAAGAGTAATAAGGAATAATAAAGAATGCTATGACTTTGAATGATTTTATATGACTGAGAAAGAATGAAGAAGAACAGGACTGCTCGGAGAAAGAAAAAAAGCAATGGCCAAAACAGGCGCAGGACAGAATGGACATGGAAGCGGAAAGTCTGGACGGGCGTCTCGTCCGATACACAGCTGAAATAGTGGCGTTGTCGGGCCGGATGCCGTCGTGCCAGGCTGCACAAGAAGTGGCGACCGGGCTGTTGCAGGCGGTTATGGGATTGTTGCCGCGTTATCATGCGGCTTGTGAAATGGATTCTGACCGTGCGTTTTCGCGGAAGATTCGGCAATGCCGCCGGATGCTGCGGGACGCGCGGGTATGGTTAAGCGTGATTGAGAAGAGCGGATTGTTGCCGCATGAACGGATACAGGGAATGCAGGGCGATACGGCCGCCATGGAGGCGACGTTTTCGCGGATTATACATGAGATTGAGCGGCGTTTGATTTGAGTTTCTTCCGGGCAGTCTTTTTCAATGCTGAATGCTTAATGCTTAATGCTTAATGCTGAATGCTGAATGCTGAATGCTTAATGCTTAATGCTTAATGCTTAATGCTTAATGCTTAATGCTTAATGCTTAATGCTTAATGCTTAATGCTTAATGCTTAATGCTTAATGCTTAGCGTTGCGGCACCTCCCCCGGGAGGGGAGGCAGTTGTGCGGCACGTCTCCCGGAAGGGGAGGCAGTTATGCGGCACGTCTCCCGGAAGGGGAGGCCGTTATGCGGCACCTTCCCCAAAAAACAGGGGGGGAGGCTGTTGGCAAATTACCAGCGGTAATAGCGGTAGGGGTCGTCTTCGGCCTTCGGCTCCTGGATGTAGTAAGAGTTGAGCCAGGCTTTTTCCTGCGGCGGATTCGAGACGATGTCGATGATCGGATTATGGAAGTCGGCACCGAGATTGGCGAGGATCTTCGCGATCGTGAAGCTGGAGCGCCTGTAGGAGGTGCGTGTATACGGGGTGTCCGTGTCGTCGAAATCCCATGGGACGATCTGCAGGCAGACCGTGACACGTCTTTCATGGACTTGCGCGAACAGGGAGGGGATGGAGAGGACATATTTGTCCAAGTCGTCATTCGGCGGCAGCGAGACGGCGGCCTTGGCGAGCTTGGCATGCCAATAGATATCGGCGGATGACATTCCCTTGATGATATCGAAAGCGGTGAAGGCGATATCCTGGTCCGGTACGTTCTTGATGTAATCTTTGAGAGCCTCGCTGTATTTCTTGGGCTTCGGTTTTTCCTCAAAGTGGTTTTCCTTCGGGAACGGGACGGAGAAGGCGAGGGAGGTCCCGTTCTCCAGACCGGCGGCTTTTGTCGCCTTATAGGCGTTTTGAAGCGCCTCTTCCAAAAGGCTCGGTATGCCCAGGGCGTCGATTTTGGCGAGTTCTTCCGCTTCTTTCCAGAAACCCATGCGATCAAGATAGACGATGATGCGCCTGTACTTTTGGATATCCAGTTCAGGCTCGAAAGGTGTCTTCAGCCCTTTGAGGATGATCTTTTCCTTGATACGGAGGCGTGTCTGCTCGATGCTTTTCGGAATGCCGTCCTCCAAGTATTG
>CACYQT010000060.1 GCA_902776645.1 uncultured bacterium
GAGAACGGGAATTTCTTGAAGTTTAACGATTTGCTTGATGCTGTGGATGGCGGAGAAGCCTCCTTCGCGGATGGTGCGGTTGACGTCGTCGCGGTCCAGATCAAGCGTGGTGAACAGCGTGATGTCCGGATGTACTTCCGTTCCAACGGCTTCAACGGCAATCGCCAATGTTTCGTCCGCCGACTTGTATTTTCTCTGTAGAACTTCCTCGATGGCGGGCAGGGAGACCATTTCGCCCGCGATTTTGACGAAGCGTTTCTTGCGTCCTTTGAACGTGAGGAAGCCGTCTTCATCCGCGGAGACGAGATCGCCCGACTGGTAGAACTCCTTGCCGTCGATCATGACGAACGGCGACGGTCCGTCGAAGTTCATATAGCCGCTGAAGACGTTGGCGCCGCGGAGGTAGAGCATGCCCGTCGTGTTCGGCGGGACGGGCTGGAGGTTTTCGTCGCGGACGGTCCATTCCTCGCAGCCGATCGGCTTGCCGAGCGTGCCCTGCTTCGGATTGACGATGGGATTCAAGGCGGCGATAGGGCCGCATTCCGTGATGCCGTATCCTTCCAGGACGGCGGCCTTCGGGCACTTCGAATGGATCAGATCATAGGTGCTCTGCGGGCATTTCTCCGCGCCGGTGATCGTCATTCTAAGTGACTGGACCTGTTCGATCGGCGCATTGCGGAAGATGCCCGCGATGAACGTCGGCGTGCCGACGGCCATCGTGACGCGGTAGGCGGCGACGATGCGGGCGAGCATGTCGCCTTCCGTCGGATTCGGATGGAAGACGAGGCGGCAGTTGGAGCACGCGGAGATGATGAAATTGATCATGACGCCGAAGGAATGGAACGGCGGGAGCATGCCCAGGATGCAGTCGTCCAACGTCATGTCGATGTGCTTCATGGCGTATTTGGCGTCGTTCAGCAGATTTCCATGGGTGAGCGGGACGGCCTTCGGCAGGTTTTCGGAGCCGGAGGTGAAGAGGATGACGGCCGTGTCCTGCACGGGGGCGTTGCGGAGCGACGACCAGTTGAACTTGCTGGCCAGCAGGCAGCTGATCTTCGTGAAGAAGGAGACGCCTTTCGCGAGCTCCTCCAGATAGATGAACATGTCTTTGATCTCCTCGAACTGCGTGCCGCGGCCTTCCAGCTGCTCGATGACGACGGACGACGTCAGGATATGCTCGACGGATGCGTTCTTGATGCAGTGGCGCATGTTGCGGAGGCCGACCGTCCAGTTGATCATGACGGGCACCTTGTTCGCGAACAGCGCCGCGTAATAGACGAGCACGACGGGCATGCAGGCGGGCATGAGGATGCCGATGCGTTCGCCCGGAATCTTCTCGATGGCGGATTTGAGAACCATGACGGCGAGCACCATCTTCCGGTAGGAGCAGGCGCCTTTGTTCTGGTCGGCGAGCAGGACGCGGTTGGGGAATTTCGCGGCGTTCTTGAGGAAGGCCTCCGTGACTTTCGTGCTCTCCGGAACTTCCAGCGGGACGTCGCTCGGCTTGATGAACCATTCGTTCGGGACGGGGCGGAGCGGCTGGATGCCGTCGCTCTTGCCGATGGCGGCGATGAGCACGGAGGCGACGGTGCGGAGGGTCTCCGGATTGTTGACCTGGTAGCCGAACGTGTCCTGTATCCACAGCTGCAGTTCCGCGATCATCAGGGAGTCGAGGCCGAGATTGGCGCCGAGCAGATCCGCGTCATGGATGATCTTGTTGGAGGTCATCTCGTGGATCTTGGCGTAGACGGTCTTGCGGACGTCTTCCGGAACGTCGCTGGTGTTGATCTTCGGCGCGAAATTCTCCGGCTCGGGCATGGTGCGCGGGCCGCCTTTCTCCCACCAATGGTAGGGGACGTAGAGGTTGTGGGGCGCGTTCTCGTTGTAGAAGGCCTCCAGATAGCGGTTGATGGCCTCCTTTTCGCCGTTCTTCGGGAAGTCGTCCGGACAGTTGACGAATTCGACGGTGACGTCACGACGCGGCATGAAGAAGAGGAAGTTGGACAGCAGCGCCTTGAGGTTGCCGACGATGGTTTCGATGAACGTCGTCTGGTAGCCTTTGGCGCGGCCGAAGGAGGAGCCCCAGAGGCCGCGTGTGCGGACGAGCACGATGCGGACTTCCGGATACAGTTCGAGGATGCGCTTCACGCCGCCGTTGGCGCGGAGGTCTTCTAAACGGCTGCGGTAGATGCGGCCGGCCGGATAGAAGAGGACGTTGTCGCCTGCGCGCAGGGCGTCCACGCAGTTCGTGATCTGCTTTTCGACTTTGTCGATGCCTGTCTTGCCGACGACGCCCAGGTCCGGTATTTCCAAGATCCTAAGCTGCTTGCGCAGATAGCGGAGCGGTGTCGTCTTGACTTGCTTTTCCGTGGCGAGGGCGCGCGGTTTGAAGTCCTTTACAAGCGTTGTGGAGATGATGACGGGATCGATGAGGCAGGGGTGGTTCGGCATGAAAAGAATGCCTTTGTTGCCGAGCTTCTTGATGTCTTCAAGCCCTCTGACGTGGATTCTGTATCGGAGCCAGAGAGCGACTTTGGCGAAGATTCTGAGAAAAAACAATGTCATGATATCATACCCTATGATGTGTTTGTCATGGCGCGGCCTGCGGCCGACGCCTTATCGTTTTGCCATCGCGAAGCGGTCATGCCCCGCGTAGTCCTTTTTTACCATTACTATACTATAATGCAAGTTTTGAAGAATGTCTTTCATTCGCGGGCCATGTCGGTCGCCAATTTCGCAAATCAGCCATCCGTCGGGCAGCAGACGGTCGAAAGCCTCTTCGGCGATCCGGCGGAGAATGGCGAGACCGTCCTCTTCGGCGACGAGAGCTAGTTTTGGCTCATGGCCTTTGACGACCGGTTCGAGCGTTTCGTATTCATCCGTCGAGACATAGGGTGGATTCGCCGTGACCAGCGCGAACCGCAGATCCTGCGGCAGCGGCTGGAAGAGGTCGCCTTCCAGCAGCGTGACGTTGTCCGCCTTGAGCCGTTGGCGGTTCTTTTCCGCCCATGACAGGGCTTCTTGGGAGATGTCCGTCCCGTAGACCGTGCGGGACGGGCGGGAGGCGGCGACGGCCAGGGCGATGGCGCCGCTGCCCGTGCAGAGGTCGAGAACGGGGCCGTCGATGGCGAGATGATCAAGCGCCAGATCCACAAGCTGCTCCGTTTCAGGGCGCGGGATGAGCACGCCCGGGCCGACGAGCAGGTTGACGCAATGGAAATCGACGTCGCCCATGATGTATTGGAGCGGCTCGCCGTCGATGCGGCGTTGGACACGCCGGTCAAGCTCCGCCTGGAGATGTGGCGGGAAATCCGCGCCCGTGGAGCAGGGGATGGCGATTGGATTGTCGCCGAGCAGCTGCGAGACGAGCCAGCCGGCCTCCTGGCCGGCGTTTTCCACGCCGCCTTCTTCGAGGCGGCGGCGGGCTTCTGATATGGCGGTTGCGATGCGCATGAATTGGAAATCCGTTGATTGAAATAAAATTACACCAAAATAAAATTTGCCTTGTAAACGGCAAAAAACAAATAAAATCGGAAAATATGATGCTGGTATCCATTTTTATCTCCTTGGGCAGTTTCAATGATGGCCTTGTTTGAACATGTGTGATTGCAATTAGCAAACGCCGTGCCAAGTTGTCGGCGAGGCGAAAAGACGCTCAACTGGCGGTGCAGACATGCGTTTTTGCAGGCCAACCTGACATTTTTTGTATACCAGCCTGACATTTTTTGTATACCTGATGTGTTTTCAGGTACAAAATGGACGCATGGCAAGGCAAGAGGCGGCAAGGCGTCAGGGGCTTGCCAAGGAGGCCGCGCATGCCGCGGCGCGTTTTGAATCGGCCGCCCTTGGTTTCTTTTTCGTCGTATGCATGGAAATCTTGCCGACAACCTATATAGTATATGGTATATAAAGCGGTCTTTTTATATGGAAGAAAAAACACGATGGAACGTTATGGATTGATAGGCCATCCGGTCGGACATTCGAAATCTCCTGCCATGCAGGAGGCTGGTTTCCAAGCGCTTGGAATCGAGGCCCGCTATGAGCTGATCGATGCGGAGCCGACGAAATTGGCGGACGTCTTCCAGTCGATGCGCAAGACGCATCGCGGCTGGAATGTGACGATTCCGCACAAGGAGGCGGCCGTGGGGCTGGTCGACGAGATTGACGACGTGGCGCGGAAACTCGGCAGCGTGAACACAGTGGTCAACGACGGCGGCCGTCTGAAAGGTTTCAGCACGGACGGATACGGTCTGGAAGTCGCTCTGAAAGAGGCGTTTGGATTTGGTTTTGATGGAAAACGCGTCTGTTTTCTGGGAACGGGCGGCGCGGCCCGCGCGACGGCCGTCTACGCGGCGTTGCATGGCGCGAGCCGCCTGCTGCTGGTCAACCGCACGCTGGAGCGCGCGGAGCGTCTTGCGGAAGGCGTGCGGGCCGTCGGCGGCACGGCGGACGTGCTGCCGTTGGACGCGACGGCGGCGATCGCAGATGCCCTGCCGGAGATGGACGTGTTGGTGCAATGCACGTCGTTGGGGCTGAAGGCGGATGATCCGCTGCCGTTTCCCGTGGAGCTGCTTCCGGAAGGGCTACCGGTCATGGACATGGTCTATGGCCGCTCGCGTTTCCGCAAGCTGGCGGGGGAGGCCGGCCATCCGAACGCGGACGGCCGCGGCATGCTGCTGCATCAGGGATGCCGCAGCTTCACGCTGTGGACAGGGCGCGAAGCGCCCGTGGAGGCGATGCGGGAGGCCTTGGCCCAAGGGCTAGCTAAAAGCTGAAAGCTGAAAGCTTAAAGCTTAAAGCGAAATGCAGAAGCCTAGAAGCCTAGAAGCCTAGAAGCCTAGAAGCCTAGAATCCTAGAAGACAATAAAAGAGAAAATATCCAATGAAAGTAGATTTCACAGACAATGGCGAACGCGCGAAACTGCTGAAAAACGTGAAACGCGTCGTGGTGAAGGTCGGCTCGCGGCTGCTGATGGATGTCGACGGCGTGTCGGCCCGCCAGCGGGTGACGGAGCTTGTGAAAGAGATCGCCGTTCTGCGTGAACGCGGGCTGGAGGTCATTCTCGTGACAAGCGGCGCCGTGGCGACGGGCATGGAGCTTCTGAAGACGAAAGTCCGCCCGAAGAGCATGGCGTCCAAACAGGCCCATGCGGCGGTCGGCCAATGCGAGCTGATGGGGCTGTACGAGGCGGCGTCCTCCGCGTTGGGCTTCCATTGCGCGCAGCTGCTGCTGACGGCGGCGGATCTGCATGATCAGGAGCGGCATCTCTGTGTGTCCGAATGTCTTGCGTCGCTGCTGTCCGTCGGGGCGCTGCCGGTCATCAACGAAAACGACTCCGTCTGCGTGGATGAAATAAAGGTCGGCGACAACGACACGCTGTCCGCCATGGTGTCCAGTCTGGTCCGGGCGGATCTGACGATTCTCTTGACGACGATCGACGGGATGCGCGAACGGGACATGACGACGGGGGCGTTGGGGCGGCGGCTGAGCGTCGTGCGCGAATTGGATTCGGAGCTTCTGGCGATGGCGCAGGGGACGGACGGCAACCGTTTCTCCGTCGGCGGCATGATTACGAAACTGCATGCGGCGGACATGGTTACGCGTTCCGGCGAAGGGCTTTTGATCGCGGATGGCTTCGATTTCGGCGTCCTGTCGAAGATTTTCGCGGGGGAGGACGTGGGGACGCTTTTCCTGCCGGCCCGCAAGATGCGGATGCATGCGCATCAGCGCTATCTGGCGTTTTTCGCGGAGCCGAAGGGCGAACTGATCGTCGACCGCGGGGCGGCGGCCGCCGTGGAGAAGAAAGGGAAAAGCCTGCTGCCCGGCGGGATTCTCGGTCTGCGCGGCGTCTTCCAGCGGGGCGACACGGTGCGGATTCTGAACGTCGAACGGGAGGAGATCGCCCGCGGGCAGGTGAATTTCAGCCATGTGGAGCTGTCGTTGATCTGCGGTGCGCAATCCGCTGAATTGGAAAAGCTTCTGGGGCATGCCCCGGAAGCGGAGGAGGCCGTCCACCGCGACCACCTGGTGGTCACGGCCGCAGCCGGCGGAGCTAAAAGCTGAAGCTCTAGAAGCTCTAGAAGCTCTAGAGGGGCTAGAAGCGCTAGAGGCTCTAGAGGGGCTAGAAGCTCTAGAAGTTTTGGTGAATTCAGAGTATCCAGAATGCCTGGAAAAGCTCTAACAGAAAAATCCTGTAGATTTTTTTTCCTCTGATATAGCAAAAATAAAAACATTGCATTACATTATGGTAAACAATTATCATTTGGTCTGTCGATGAACCGTTGGCGGGCCTGAATCGTAACGAATGAAGACAAAGGGAGCTGTGTATGTCAGGCCACAATAAATGGTCAACCATCAAACACAAGAAAGGTGCTGCGGACGCGAAGCGTGGTAAAGTGTTTTCGCGCGTCAGCAAAGAAATCATCATGGCGGCTAAGGAAGGCGGTCCGGATCCTGATCTGAACGCCCGTCTGCGTTCCGCCGTTGCGGCGGCCAAGGCCGCCAACATGCCGAACGACAACATCGAACGCGCCATCAAGAAGGGCGCCGGCGGCGGCGACGGCGTGGCGATGGAATCGCTGAGCTACGAAGGCTATGCGGCCGGCGGCGTGGCGGTCATCGTGAACTGCCTGTCGGACAACCGCAACCGCACGGCGGCGGATATCCGTTCCTTCTTCAACAAATACAACTGCAACCTCGGCGCCAGCGGCTCCGTTTCATGGAAGTTCCACCGCAAGGCGAAGTTCGTCGTCGAAGGCGAAGCGGCCAACGAAGAGAAGCTGTTCGAGATTCTCGTCGATGGCGGCGTCGATGTGGAAGACATCACGGTTGAAGACGACGTGGCGGAAATCCTTGCCGCTCCGGAAGCCTTCAGCGACGTGTTCACCGCGTTGGAAAAGGCCGGCATCACGGCGACGGAATCCAGCATGGCTTTGATTCCGGAAAACATGACGACCATCAACGACATCAACACGGCCCGTTCCGTCCAGAAGTTCATCGACGTCCTCGAAGACTACGATGACGCTCAGGAAGTTTATACGGACATGGAGATCAGTGATGAAGTCGCCGAACAGCTCGCCGCTGAAGAGGAATAAGACTTGCATTGATTGTTGATTGACTGGAGACGCAGACCGGCTTGGCTGGTCTGCGTTTTTTTGTGTGGGGAGGGCATGATGGCGTTGCCATCATGCGGTTTGACATGAGACATGAGACATGAGACGAGAGCTGGAAGACGTTAGACGATAAGACGTTAACGTGAAGTTTGGCAATGCGTCATAAAGGGGCAAGATGAAAATTGTAACAGTTTCTGAAATGCGGCGGCTGGAGGCCGAGGCGATGAGACGCGCGGCGGACGGCCGCGCGGACGGCATTTCCGGAGCGGACATGATGGAGCTGGCCGGAAGCGGGGCGGTGCTCCGCCTGATGCAATGGATCGACGGCTGGCCCGCCAGGCAGCGCCTGCGGATTGTCGTATTGGCCGGAAAAGGCAACAACGGCGGCGACTCATGGGTGGTCGCGCGGTTTCTGCAGCGCGAATGCAAGATTCCCGTGACGCTCTACAGCGTCTGCGAAATCGATGACTTGAAGGGCGACGCGAAGCATCATGCGGAAATCGCGAAACATGTCGTGGACGCCGAAGAAGGCGTGATGGAACTGCCGCCGTCCGCCCTGTCGGCTGGCTCCGTCATCGTCGACGGCCTGTTGGGAACAGGCCTGAAAGGCGCTCCGCAAGGCGCTTACCAACGGATTATCAAGCAGATAAACGAATCCAACCTGCCGGTCATGGCGTTGGACGTGCCGTCCGGTCTGGATGCCGACACGGGGGACGGCAAGGAGGCCGTCGTCGCGGATCTGACGGTGACGATGGGCTTCCCGAAACAGGGCATGTTTTTGAAGGACGGCCCGTCGGTCTGCGGCCGCGTGGAAGTCGTCGGCATCAATCTGCCGCAGGATTTGGCCGATGGCGCGAATGCGGCCGCGGAGGCGTTCGGACTGGAGGAGGCGCGACGGCTGGTAACCCGCCGTCGCGCAGACGGTTACAAAGGGACTTACGGCCATCTGCTCGTCTTGGGCGGCAGCGGTGGCTATGTCGGCGCCCCGATTCTGAGCGCTATGGGCGGCGTCCGCGGCGGTGCGGGGCTCGTGACGCTGGGCGTTCCGGGCGGCTGTCTGGCGAATCCGCCGTTGGCGTCGTTGATTTTCCGTCGGCTGGGCGCCGCCGACGACCGCTGTTTCAAGGCTTCGATGGCGGAAGAACTCTATACCTTATTATATAATAAGACGGCGGCGGCCTACGGGCCGGGCACCGCCGGCGAGGCGGATCCACGGATTCTGGAGGAACTGCTGAAGACGGATCTCCCGTTGGTGATCGACGCCGACGGGCTGCGTCTTCTGGCGAAGAATCCGCAGTTGCTGCCGCGCAAAAGCGGCGAAACGGTCCTGACGCCGCATCTCGGCGAGATGAAGGCGTTGATGGACGGCTTCGGGCTGGACGAATCGAAACCGCCAATGACGCAGGCCGTCGAACTGGCGGAACGGCTCCGCTGCGTCGTCGTCCTGAAAGGGCGGTTCACCATCGTGGCGGAGCCGAACGGACGGATGACGCTGAACATGAGCGGCGGCCCCGCGCTGTCGACGGCCGGTTCGGGCGACGTGCTGACCGGCCTGATCGGCGCCCTGCTTGCGCAGGGCATGGCGGCGGCGGACGCCGCCCGGCTGGGCGTCTTCCTCCACGGGCTGGCCGGCGATTTGTGGAAAGGCGCGCAACGCGCCATGTCCGCCGACGATCTGGCGGACATGATCAGCCCCGCATGGAAGGAAATCTCCGCCATCAGCTAATAGCGGGAGGGCCCCGCTCCCGCGGGGCCGGATGCGTTGCGGGGCCGGACTTCATAGAAACTTCATTTTTTTGCGTTTTTCACATGATGATTGTTTGCTTTTTAGCAAAACCTATGCTAATGTTAAATGATGTACTAGATTCGTTAAAATCTTAATCAAAAATTAAGGCGTAGATATGAAGTTCGACAATCCAAAGCGTTTGATTCTGGCGTTGTTCATGGCCTGCATGTCGGTCCTCTTTGCGGAAGTCCTTCATGGGCAGAACCTTGACGAAGATCTCCTCAAAGCTCTCGCCCGCCCCGTGGAGGCGAAAAGCGCCACGGAGGAGAAGGCGGCCGAGCCAACGGTCAGCAAATTCGAGCCGTATCGCACGGGCGGCGGCCATCTGGTCGAGATCGGCCCGTATCGCGTCGACAATCTCTGGCAGGGGCAGGAACGGAAGGGCGTCGTCGCGGACGACTGGCGCTATTTCATGCACGGCATGAAGGATGCCGCTTCCTATCCTCTTGCGTGGGATGAGTTTATCGATGAAGACCAGGAAAAGTATCTGGACAAGGCGACGGTTCTGCAGACGCCGGTGAAGTTTTCCAACGTCCCGCCGATCGTCCTGAATGGCGGCGAATCGATGATTCCCGCGAAGCCGTTGGTTTCGCTGGCCAAACTGGCGGCCTTCCGCGGCACGACGCTGCGTTTCTACATCTGGATCAAAGGCGAAGGCACGGGCTTGCGCACGTCGCTGTGGGAAGGCGCGCCGTGGCTCTGCTTCTATTTGAAGGACAGCCAGGGCTCGCTGATCGCGTCGTATCCGTCCATTTTCTGCACGCGCGGCACGTTCCCGTGGTTCTGCTACCAGATCGCCGTCGACATTCCCTACACGCTGGCGACGGCCGGCGGCACGATTGAAGCCGCGGAGGCGGTCGGAGACGAACCGGTCGTCTCATGGGCGGAAATGATCGGTCTGCGGACGGATGAGGAAACCGAGGCGGATGATGGCGAAGTCCGTCTTCCCGCTGCCGGCGGTCTGTATGTCCAGTTAAAGAATCCGGCTTCCGGAAAAGCTTGGTTCTCAACGATTTCCTATGAAAAAGCCACGGCGCAGAACACGCCGGCGAAGGACGCCATGGTCGATCCTGTGACGGGCAGTCTCGCCCCGAATCCGGACTACGATGAATTGCCCATGCACATCTTCTTCGGATTGGCGGATTTGCGCAAATGGAACTTCCTGAAGGGCAATCATGCGTTCGGCGATTTGACGCGTCTTGACGGCCTGAAGGCCTATTTGAGAATGGCGTCCGGCGACTGGAGCCACATGCTCCACGCGGTGCCGTATCTGGTGCAGATCTACAACGTCGGCACGCAGCAGAACCAGACCCCCGAATTTGAAAAAGGCTGGCTGGAGACGCTGGGCGCCTGGCTGGAAGCCATCCGCGGCAAAACCACGGGGCTGTGGAAGCTGAACGGCCGCGACAGTCTGGAATTGACGGAGGCGATTCTCGGCAACTGCTATTCGCCGGAGAATCTCCCGCGCCCGGGCGAAGTCGCCGTTCAGACGGAATGGCTGAGCATCGGCGGCAAGCCGGTGACGAAGGCGGCGGAAATGGCCGAAGCGGTTTTGGGCGCACAGGAGCGCGCCACCGTCGAAGGCGATATGATGAAGCTGGCGGGATGGACGCGTTATGCGTTCCAGCCGAGGGATTTGAAGGCGAGCGATCCGAAGAGGATGGCGTTTGAGCTCTGTAGCTCCAACGCCGCCGTGGCGATTCTCGCGCAATGTCTGCCGCAGGTCGACGCCGCCATGAAGAAGCGGATCAACGATTCCATGAAGAACGCATGGGAATATGCGATGCGGACGATTTTCACCAACGACGGCAAGTGGTATCAGAACGACGCCGTCCAGCAGCTGAACGGCCCCGCCTTCGCGTTGGATTTCCTGAACAGCACGCCGTGGCTTGAGCCGCGCGTCGCCACGACGGTGGATAAGCCGAAGACGAAGGTCGAATTCGTCGGCGACGGCGTCCGTGTGGCATGGGAGGATCCGGCGGACAAGGCCGTCTCGCTCCGCATCTATGCTTTGGACAAAGATTCCGACGCGTCGGTTCTCCCGACGGACCGTCTGGTCGGCGTCATCCAGAAGCCTGCGAAGGGCATCAAAGGGCTTGATCCGTTGCTGGCGGCGAAGCAGATCTGCGAGGCCGCCCGCGAGACGTGGGGCATGACGCCGGAGAAGGCGGGCGCCGACTATCTCGCGAAGGCGATGAAGGATCTGAATCCGCGGCTGAAGGTTTCGAAGAACAGTCTGGAAATCCAGGTGTCCCGGCCGGAATCCGCTTCCGACGCGGTGTTCTGGGTTGTCGCCGTGCAGCCGTACGGCGAGATGTCCAAACCGGTCGAAGTCGCAGAAAAAAATGATTAATGATTAATGATTAATGATTAATTGAACCCCGTAGGGGCGGCAGGATCCCAGCCGTGGGTGAAGAGAGTGCCATAGGCACGAACGTAACCCACGGGAGACAGGGGCGGCAGGATCCCAGCCGTGGGTGAAGAGAGTGCCATTGGCACGAACGTAACCCACGGCTGGCAAGAATATTGTTATCAGAACCGCGTAGCGGTGGCAAGATTTTATCCGTGGGTGACAACCCACGGAAAACGCCTGTAAGGGCGCAACACGACCGTTTTTCAATGAAAAATGGTAGTTTCTCAAAAAAGTGAAAGAAAAGGAAGAAAGGGCGTTCAAAACGTTTGGGAAAGGCAAGGCGGCTGAATGAAAATTTGGCATGTTTCTTGCTTTACAATAATGTAACAAGAAGGAACGGTATTGCGAACGGAACCACCGAAGCAAGAGGTTATAGAATGCGCAGAGTATCTGGATTTACATTAGTGGAATTGCTGGTCGTCATCGCGATCATGGTCATCATCATGGGCTTTTCGGTGCCGATGTTCTCGAAGATTTCATTCGGCAACGCGGTTGACGGTTCCTCCCGCATGATTTCGAGCCAGCTGTCGCTGGCCCGCGCGGAAGCCGTCGCGAAACGCCAGTATATCGCCATCGTCATGCCGGGCAAGGATTTTGATCAGCCCGCCGACGGCAAGACGACAGACGAATACCATTTCCGCGCTTTCCGCGCCGCCATCGTGGAAGAGACCGACAACAGCAAGGAATTTGAGTTTGTGAAATGGTTCCCTGGAACGGAATGGGGCTTCCTGCCGAAAGGCGCCGTCATCGCGGAAGCGGACGGCGACGGCGTGACGACCAGTTCCAGTGCGACGGGCGTTGAATGCCTGGAGGATTACAATGGAACTGAATTGAAATCACGCCATGTTGCCGAAAAATGGCTCGACGCGAACAAATTGGAAGGCGATGACAGCAGTACGATGGTCATTGTGAAAGATGCCACTTCGGCCAAAATGGTCGATGGCAAGACGAATGACAAGGTCCGTGCCATCATCTTCCAGCCGAACGGCCGCGTCGTCGGCGGGCAGAACATGTATGTGACGTTGGTGGAAGGCGTTCCTACAGGAGACAGCTCCTTTGTTCTTGCCAACGGAAATACGAACAACATGCGGTTGATGAAGATCAACCAATATACGGGAAAAGTGACCTATCTGGATGTCAATTACGATAAATGATATTCGTCTCAACCAGTTGGAGATGACACATGAATAGACGGTTTCGGCAGTACAATCTAGTTGAAGTGATTCTGGCGCTGGGCGTTGTGGCCATCGGTGTTGTGAGCATCATGGCGTTGTTCCCGATCGGGGCGTCTGCGACGCGTGACGCGGCGATGGAGACGTATTCGTCCAATGCGGCGGATGAAATGTTCCACATGATTCAGTTCATGGCGCTCAATGATGGAGACACCTTGGACGAATCATGGACCAAATGGATAAAGAACGATACGAAATTGGATACCAGCAAGCCGAACTATACCGATGACAATACGGACAAAGACAAATGGGAACGTCTTGGAGACTCCACCAAAGGCATAGACGGCAATATTTTCCAAGCGAAACCCGCCAAAAAGGGCGTGTTTCTGCTGATCAGCCATCATGATTCATCCGCGGACAAGGATGCTTCGTTGGCCGATGCGGGCGATACGGAGAGCGACAACACGATCACATATGAGATGGTTGATTTCCGTGCGGTCGTCTTGGCATGGAAGGAAAAAGTCCGCGAAGATCCGGCGGACGCCTCCAAAGACATTGGTTTTGAAGAAGCTGCGAAGCTTGTCATTGAAGTCAGTTGGCCTGAGGAAATGCCTTATGCCGCACGCCAGAAGCGTTATTTCTCATACGAAATCGCAAAGCCTGGAGCGTTTGTGTTAGAACCCTAAAAGACGATCAGGCAACGAGTTAATGGAGAAAACAGAACATGCTGAATAAAAACAGAACAGCGAAAAAGCGGGCTTTCACCTTGGTGGAAATCATGGTCACCATGGCCATTCTCGTGGTCATGATGAGTTTTCTCTTCCAATATGTGATTGGCGCGCAGAGGATATTCACGTCCAGCAATCGTCAGGCCGTGCTGTTCGATGATGCGCAAATCGTTCTTGGCCTGATGGAGAACGATTTGCAGAACATGATCATCTCGAACGAACCGGGCAGGGAGATTCCCATGTTCTATAATAAAGGAGAATATTCTAGTAAGAATTACCACATTTTGATGATGGTGACTTCCGGTGAATCCACTAAGCTTGACACTTCAAAGGAAGAGACGCTTGTCGGATATTATCTGGTCATCTATTGTTATTGCGAAGAAGACGAAAAGCTGTACCGCGTCGCCATCGACAACAAACAGGCATTGGATGAAACCAATTTGAAGCCATGGAGTTTCTTCGGGCTGGATTTTGTAGGAGAGACCACCGCTGCTGAGCGGAATGCCTTGATTACCAAATATGCCAGCGGCATGGTGACGAAGATGACATCGGACTATGAACTGATGGATGCGGTCAGCGCGTTCAGGATCATTCCGTTGAATAATGACGATTTTGTGACGTCTGCAACTGCATTGAATAAAGGGATCGCCAAGGTTCGGCCCAATGCCATCAAGATTGAGCTGACGCTGTATGACGCCGAAAAAATAGCGGATCGTTTATCAGTATTGACCAATTCTGAAGAAGATAAAAAAGTGGCGAAAAAGCTCAAGTCAGAGAATTCCCGCCTGTTCTCCAAAGTCATTTTCTTCAATGACATGAGATAAATCAAGAGGTGATAGCCATGCAAAAGACAAAAAAAGACAGACAGAATGAACGTGGTTCCGCCTTGCTGCTGGTTCTCGGTATTCTTTCATTGGTTTTGATCATGGGCATGAGTTTCGTCTTCACCGCGAGGACGGAACGCCAGGTCGCCCAGGCGAACAGCAGCCAGATGAGCGCGAAACTGATCGCGCAGTCGGCCTTGAATCGCGTCATTTCCGATATGGGGTATTATTTCCGCGACGACGACGACAAGCCGTTGGCGTATCCTTCCGTGGAACTGACGGATGACTCAGAACCGATTACCTTCGGTCTGCAGGAAGCTCCGGACAGCGACAAGGGGATACAGTTGTGCGCCGTCAGCAAAAACCTGCATATTGGTACCATCGAAGATGACGAACAGGATCATTTCAATGATTTGCTGCACTTGGAGACATTTGATGAAACGAACGATGTCTATTATGAATCTCTGCCTCAAGTGACGCTTATCGAGAAGGTTAGCGGTAAAGAGACATTTGTGCAGCCCATCACGGTCACCTATAAGAATGCGGATGACAAGACCTGCACGGATGTCATCGGCCGCTATGGCTACATCATTTTGGAGGAAGGCAGCAAGATCGATGTCAATTCCGCTTTGAGCTTCAGCGGAAAGGTCCCGTTCGCGCCTCTGGTAGGCGATATCTACAACAATTTGGAAATTAAGGATGTTGTTGACAATTTCAGCCGTATCGCGTCTCCTTATGATGAAGTCACTGAAACGTATGATGAGTCAGACAGCCAGGATTATGTCTATTACATCGCATTGAACAATTCAGGCAATTATGAGAAGGATGTTACCAACGGGAGCTCCGTTGAAGGCGAGAACACGGTCCGTCTCGGCTTGAGCATGGAGGAAATCCAGCTGAAGAAGAAATTCTGGGATAAATTGCCTGATGGCAGCAGCAAGGTGAAGAAGGCTCCGTGGATGTCCTACGCCCATCTGTCCAATGCCTTGGGCAAGAAGGATTTCACGAAAGAGAGCTTCAACTATACGTTCTTCAGCGGAGAAGACATCGAGGCGTTTTGGGATGCCGATGCGAAGAAGGAACGCAACCGTTTTGATTTGACCGGCTTTACCGCTTTTGAAAAGCTGCCAGGCACTACGGATGCCAATGTCAAATATTCTGATAGAATGGAAAATAACTTCTGGGAATTGACCTCTTCGGAACAAAGCAATCTACAGGAAAACGCCAAGAAGAAGATTGACCAGTTGACTGGCACTAAACGCGCGGAATTCTGGAAAGAACTCGCCGATGGCGAGCTTGCCGTGTATTTTGACGGTAAGGAGAAAGGTTTCTGGTATGAAATGAAGGCCGATGGCACTGTGGACACGAATCCAAAGGAAGATACCGGTGACCAAAAATACGGTGGCATCCCGTTCCTGGACAAGATGAAGGATGACAATGATAAATCCGTTTCCGATCAGGTGGCGGCCAATCTCATTGACTACTCTGATAAAGACGATATCGCCACAACAGATTTTACTCTTGAATTAAGTCCGACGAGTGATTTTGTGGAACCTACATATTGCGGTAATGAACGCGTCCCCTATATCAACGAAATTGATTTGAAAGTGGAAATGACGCGTGATGCCAACATTTCTATGATTGGAGACACGTATAGTTTTAAAATGAATATAAAAGCGATGGCGGAGCTCGTCAATATCTATTGCAATGGCGATAAAACTGGGGATTGTGAAGCCGTTCCAGATGATTTGCATGTTCAAATCCGCGTTATCGGTGAGTTTACGGTGACAGAAGTCAAATATGTCCTTGAATATGATCCTGCTTCGGGGCAAGCTTTTCTTAGGGAAAAGGATGGAGGAAGAACAACTAAAACGTATCCCATGGGCGGAGATGACGGATATGTGGCCTTGACAAGCGCTAATAAAATACCGAATTTCCATCTGGGTTATCAGGTCATGGAATTGAATGGACAAGTGTTTCCTAAAGAAGGCCAGACAAACAACGATTTCCCGCAACCTGTCGAGTTACAGGCAGCTGGTGCGGATGAAGTGAAATACTTTTTCAGTTATAAAATTTCTCAGATAATCGCAATCGTTTATAAAGATACGGCAAAGAACGATACCTTGTGTGATGTCGCCTTCTTCCCGAAAGAAGCCGCAAATTATTATGAATTGCTTGAAGCAGACGCATATTCTCCCACGACGACGACGTTCACCGGACCTTATATCCTGACCATGCAGGCCAATGATCCGCGTTGCAATCTGATTGCCAAGAAGAACGACACGGGTTGGGATGAAAAGCTCTGGAAGATTGAGAAGTATGATGCCGATGCTGGAACCGAACCGGAAGATACGTTGGGTGACGATGAAAAAGGACGCGATAACAGCAATTTCAAGACAGCAGTCGCTGATTTGGAGGGCAAGCCCAACGACAAGGATTGGGAGCATGACGTGACGTTTGAGGGCAGCAATACGCGTAGCTTCTCGACGGCATACATCCGCAACGCTCCGATGCAGTCCTTGTGGGAGCTTGGCGCCATCCATCGTGGCGCGCCCTACCAGACGATTAACCTTAAGAAATTCAAGGATCCAAATGCGCCAGATGATCCAGCGGCTCCAGCAGGATCTACAGTCGGCAAATATTCAGGTGGTGACGCCGCCATTCTGGACTATGTGAAGATTGGTCCTCTGCGCTTCGCTAAAGGACGCGTCAATGCGAATACGCGTAATCTTGGCGCCATCGACCTTCTCTTGAAGGATATTGAGGGTGAGACATACGATGGCGAAGATTTGCCGTCCGGCGATTCCGTCAAGTATAATTTGACTATCGATGCAGATGATCTGGCGGATACGGACAAATATCCTGTATCATTCAATCGCGGCGTGATGGCGAACCTCCTGTTCGACATGCTGGACAGCGATGTCAAGACGGACCGTGACGCGGAGGCCCTGATCGGCAAGACCGCCGGCCTGCTGACGACGCGTCTGGACACGTATTCGGTTTACATCGTCGCGGAGGCGTTGCGCGAAATGCGGGATATTCCGGATGAAACGACATTCGATGCCATTAAAGACACGTTGATCAATCCTGTCAAAGTGACGCATGTCATCCGTGCGGATGAAGACTATAATAGTTCGACATCTTCCTATAGGCCAGCGGGAACAAAGACTTCCTATTGCTCGATTGCCGGTGTACAGCGCATGCTGGTCCAGTTGGTGCGCGATGCATGGCGGAATGAAATCAAAGTGGAACGCGTCCAGTATCTGGAGAAATAATATGAAGAATCTATCCCGAATCGTTTTATTCTCCTTGCTATGCGCCGTCGGTGTTCTTGTCGCCCAGAACAAGAATGAAAACAACACCGATCCGACGACGGCGAAGTTCAACAGGGCTCAAAAAGAGCATCTGAAGATTTATCGGACATATTCGTTGTCGAATGCGGAAAAGACATCGAAGGAAGATACGAAGAAGTTGTTCAATGCTTTTTACAGCCCGATTTCCACATGGTGCGACCAGGCGGAAAAACTGTACGAAGAATCGTCTCGCACGGCGAAGGATAAAATGGAAGCCGCCAAGAATCCGCAGCAGAAACAGCAGTGGAATGTCATCTGCATGACCTACGAGCAGGCTGCGAAGGCCTGCCAGATCATCACGAAGAGTTTCAAGCAGAACGATCAGGTGATGCTGGAGAACAACATCAAAAAGTACATCGCTCTGGAAAAGCAGATGATGCAGAATCGTATCCAGTTTCCTGCGCGCGAATGGATATCGTCTCAAGAAGGCGATACGGTTTTGATGATGCAACGCAAATATATGAGGCAGATGAGGCAGATGCAGCCCAGACAGCCCCAACCGCAGCCGAAACGGCAATAATGTTGTAATTGGAGAAGAACATGCGTAGACATTCATTCACATTGCTTGAGTTGCTGGTGTCGATTGGCATCATCTTGGTATTGGCGGCGATCACGTTCGGCGGGATGAACTATGCGTCGAAGCGCGCGCAGGAAGCGAAGACGATCGCGACGATGGAGGAGTTCATCAACGCGTTGGAGTCGTTCAAGCAGGATTATGGCTTCTATCCGATCATCGACAAGGATGAAGCGAAGGAAGTCGATTTGTCCGCCGACGGCTGGAAGTTGTTCATGAACGACAAGAGCGGTGTTAAGAACAAGAAGAACCGCGCGTACATGGAAGGCGAGCTCGGCCCGCTGGTCGACGCGTACGGACAGCAATTCTGGTATCAATATCCCGGCAAGAAGAACACGGCGAAATACGACCTGTGGTCGAAAGGACCGGACAAGCAGCATGGCAAGAAGGGCACGGACACGAACACCGTGGCCAACGCCGGAAAGGATGAAAGCGACGACATCTGCTCGTGGAAGCAACGGTAAACAAGACAAGAAGTCATAACCATATTAATAAAGGAACAAGAAGATGCGTAACAGAAGAAGAAACTTCACGCTGGTTGAATTGTTGGTCGTGATCGGCATCATCGCCATTCTGGCGGGCATGCTGATGGCGGGAATCATGTACGCCCCTGCGAAGGCGCAGAAGGCGAAGGCGCAGGCGGAGATCACGACGCTGATGAACGCCATCAAACAGTTTGAGTCCGCGTACGGCGTGCTGCCCATGGCGACGACATTGTCGAAGGACGGGGCGTTGTCGGCTGGCAACTACAAGAAGCTGATCCATCTTCTTCAGGCGGACGCGGAAGGCTTGAGCAATGATGACGAAAAGGCGTTGAAGAAGCTGAACAAGCGTTGGACGAAGTTCCTGGACATCCAGGGCAACGAGCCCGGCGTGTTCACGGATCCGTGGGGTGAGAACTACAATGTCGTGCTGGACTATGACTATGATGGAAAGATCACCATCAAGGAAGCCGATGTGGCCGATTGCATCCCCGGCGTCTATGTCGAGAAGAAGGACAATAAATACACGTATCGTTTTTCGGCGGTTGTCTGGTGCACGGGCCATGACCGTAAGTCGAGCAGCACGACGACGAACAAGGTGAACGAAGACAACATCTATTCGTTCCCGACGACGTGGTCGAGTTCGACGGGCCACAACATCAGCAAGTAATCCGAACGGCATATAGAATATATTCAACTAACATTAATCATACGGAGCAAAGCAATGAAAAAACATTTTACCTTGGTTGAATTGCTGGTGGTGATCGCGATCATCGCGATCTTGGCCGCCATGCTGATGCCGGCGATCGGCAAGGCTGTGGATGTCGCGCAGGCCACAAGCTGCACGAACAACATGAAGCAGCTCGGCACGGCGAACATGATGTTCATTACGGATAATGACCAGAAGGTGTGCGGCGCATATTTCAAGCGAACCGATGACACGGACACCACCTATCGGTATTATGATGCGCTGTACAAGTACATTGGCGATGTGAGAATTTTGGAATGCCCTGTGAAGGTCGGCTACACGCAATCTTCCCGCAGCGACAACAAGTACAGCTGGCTTGATTCCGATATTCGCGAAAGCTTCAATGTCTCGTATGGTTGCAACGTGGACACCGTCAGCAAGATGAAGCTGAATGTCACGAAGGGGGCATACGAAGACTACGACAAGGCGAATGAGCTCTTCATCAACCGCCTGTCCGATTATGCGAAGCCCGCGCGAATGGTTCGCGCGGTGGAAGCCACGGACTTTGCCGTCGAGCCCGCCAAGGAGGATTCCGCCGATGATCGTGCAACGAAGGTGAATAATTTCATCAAAGGAAGCAAAAATGTTCCGCACAACGGAAGCTTCAATCTTGTTTTCATGGACGGCCATGTGGAAGCCTTCCAGGCTTTGTTCAACAAGGATAATTACAGCAAATACTGGAAGCCGTGAGCAATCCAGGAATGTTTGTTGGAATTAATTTGTGATCGTCAGAAAGGCGGAACCATTTTCGGATGGCTCCGCCTTTTTGAATAGCAGCCTAGGCCGCTAGGCGACTAGAAGGCTAGAAGGCTAGAAGGCTAGGAGGCTAGGAGGCTAGGAGGCTAGGAGGCTAGGAGGCTAGGAGGCTAGGAGGCTAGAAGGCTAGAAGGCTAGAAGCCTAGGCGGCTAGGAGGCTAGGCGGCTAGGAGGCTAGAATGCTAGAAGCCGAGAAAACTAGAAGCCTAGAATGCTAGAAGCCTAGGAAACTAGAAGCCTAGGAAACTAGAAGCCTAGCCTGCTAGAAGCCTAGCCTGCTAGAAGCCTAGAATGCTAGAAGCCTAGAATGCTAGAAGCCTAGCCTGCTAGAAGCCTAGAATGCTAGAAGCCTACCTAGACTGCTAGAAGCCTAGACTGCTAGAAGCCTAGAATGCTAGAAGCCTAGAATGCTAGAAGCCTAGAAAACTAGAAGCCTAGACTGCTAGCCACCTAGAATGCTAGTTTTGCTGCTTGGATAATAAGATTGCTAAGCTGTTTGATTGCCAATATTTAGAAAGATAGTAGAATAAAATACGAGAGAGTTAGTTTACAGGCTGTTGAATAATGAATAGGAGAATGTATATTAGCGTGAAATGAAAACCGGATAGGCTGATTTGGGAGGTTGGTGTGGAAGGGCTCAAAGGGAGAAATATGAGCAAAATCCTTCAGAACCAGTTGAAGTGGGAAGACATGCACTTCTACCAGAAGGCGGATGTCCTTTACCAAATGACCGTCGTCTTTTGCAAACGTTTTTTGCCCCCGTATGGTGATCGCACTGTGGATCAGATGACACAGGCGGCCCGTTCCGGCAAGCAGAATATCGTGGAAGGTTGCGCCGACGGCGTGACATCCATGGAAACGGAGATAAAGCTTTTGAATACGGCGCGGGGTAGTCTCAAGGAGTTGAGAGAGGATTACCGTGATTATCTGAAGGCCCATTCGCTGGAGATTTGGGAAGTCCAGCATCAGCGATATGATGGAATGCTGCGTTTTTGCCGCATTCATAATCGCGTAGAGGAATACGCTCCTTTGTTTGAGAGGTTTTCTGCGGAGGAATTCGCCAATTGCGCGATTACATTGTGTCACATGGTGGACAGAATGCTGATGACCTATCTGGAGAAATTAGAGAAGAAATTTATGTCTGAAGGCGGTATTCGGGAACGGATGACCGCCGCCCGTCAGGGCAAGCGGCTAGAGCAGAATCAGGAGATTGCCAGCCTGAAGGCTGAAGTTGAAGCGTTGCGGCGTGAAAACCAATCTTTGAAGGCGGAGATCATGCGGCTGAAAGGCTAGATTTTCTAGAATCTCTAGCGGCTCTAGAATCTCTAGCGGCTCTAGAAGCCCTAGAAAGGCTAGCGGCTCTAGCGGCTCTAGAAGCTCTAGAAGCTCTAGAAAGAAGCTGTCGGCGGCGGGGGGAAGATTTTGCAAAACAATAAATAAGGTAATAAAGGGCAATACATTTTTATGAAGCGTTGGTTGTGTATTTTCGTAGCGGTTTTGCTGCTTTTCATATTGGCTGGCGGAAATTGGCTTGCGCCAAGGCGTGCAAAGCCCTTGGTTGACGCGTCGGCCAAGGCGGAAGGCATTCGGCCGCAACAAATAAGCATATCGCAAAAACAGACGGCGCCATCCGCTGTGAATCAGAAAGCCGACGTTTCTCAAAACAAAACAACCCAGACAGCCGTTGCGCATCGTCAAGGTTACGAAGCCTTTCGCGTGACGTTGCTTTCCGCCGTTCCGGGGCGGACGCGTTTCCGTTTCGAACTGGGGGAATACACCGTTGAAGAAGAGAACGTAGACGGCAAAACGTACAGCCGTGTCCAGTTGGACGGCGCATGGCCGTCGATGGTGAAAGGGAGGCCCGCGCTGCCTGTCATCCGACGGGATTTCGTCGTGGCGAAAGGTCGCAAGGCCCATTTCCGTGTCATCGACGTCCAGGAGGACAGGGTGGCTTGCGCGCCGCCGAAACCGTCCGTCGGCGAACAGCCAAAGACGGCGGAGATTCCTCCGGTTGAAGAAGATGCGTCGGTCTATGGCGGCGACGGCGTGTATCCGGCGGAGGCCGTGGCGGCCGACGAACGGTATGTCATCCGCGGGGCGGAGGGGATGTCGGTGTCGATTCATCCGATGCGCTATGATTTCCACGACGGCGTCATGGTGGTGACGCGCAGTTTCAAAGCGGAGATCACGGAGGACGACGCGGAGGCGGAGGACTACGCCATGCGGGACGACGAATGGAATTTCCGCTGTCTTCTGGCCAGTCGTTTTAAGAACGCGAATCTGCTGCGCGGCGGCGAGGCGGGCGGCGTCATCGGAACGTTGCTTTTCATCGTTCCGGACGCATGGGCGTATCGTCTGGCTCCTTTCGCCATCTGGAAAGAGCGGCTCGGCAATGCGGTCATCGTGGCGGGCTATCCGTCGGCGATGGGCGAAGGCGTCGATGCCCTTGCGGATTATATCCGAAACGCCTACTATGATTCTCTGGTGAGCCATGTCGTGATTTTCGGCGACCGCGGCAACATCCCGCCATATGAAACCAGCAAGAAACCGGAGTCTCCGGGAACCTATATGCCGACGACGGATACGCCGTATGCGTGGGTTGACGGCGACGATCTGTACGCGGACATGTTCATCTCGCGCATGGCCGTGAGCACTGGCGCCGAACTGTCGGCGGTCTGCGGGAAAATCATGGCCTACGAGCAATCGACCGACGACGGCGTCTGGCGTGGCACGGGCGTGTTCATCGGCTCCGACGAGATCGGCACAAGTGGTATTTCCGAGGGTGTGCGCGATGCGGAATTTCTTGAGATGGAACGCCCGAAACTGTTGGAAGGCAACGCTATCGAGGTCGGAAAGAAATTGTACGCGACGGAGAGGACGATCACGACGAACGTCATTGGAACCACATTGAACGAAGGCTGTTCGCTGGTCTATTATCTGGGGCATGGCCTGAGCAACCAGTGGACCACCGGGCGGTTCCAGAACAGCCATGCGGCGGCGCTGCATAACGGAGGCATGCTTCCGTTCGTGGCGAGCTTCTGCTGCTCGAGCGCGAATTTCGCCTTCACGAATACAAGTCTGGGCGAGGCGTTTTTGAGAAATGCGGACGGCGGGGCGATTGGCTTCTTTGGCGCTACGGCCGAAGTTTACTGGAATCCGCCGATCTTCGCGATGCGCCGCATGACGGACGACATTCTGAAGCGCCAGTCGGCATCGCGTCTGACCTGCCAGGGGGCCTATACTTGTTCGGCGATCATGGCGGGGCTCGACTACCTCAAGACGACCGGATCCGCGGACTGGTCGGGAACGAGCGAGTTTTTCGCCAAACAGATGCATCTGCTTGGCGACAGCAGCGCGCTGGGGCGCATGGGCGGCGGCCGCAAATGCGCGGTGGCCTTGTCGCGGCTTGCCGCGACATCGCAGATTGTCGCGACCGTCACATGGGCGGACACGGGGGAACCGGTCGTCGGCGCGGCGGTCTGCATCCGGACGGCGGACGGCGCGAGCCGTCATGCCGTCCGCAGCGGCGACGACGGGACGGCGACGCTGCCGATGTTCAACCGCATGGCGTCCGTCATGGTTTCGGACGGCAACTGGGGCTGCGTGGAGACAGATATCGACATCATGTGGGTATTGGACGCGGACGCGGACGGTCTGGTCTCCAACGCGGAGGCCATCGCCTATCTGAATTCGCTGGACCGGACAACGACGACGGCGGAGCATCTGGCGGCCGTCGCGGAGGCGTGGGAACGCGGCGGCGGCTTGTCGATGACAAGCCGCATGACGGCCACCCGCGGGGCGGTTGTCACGGCGACGGCGCGTAATCGCTCACGGGACGACGCGGCGCTTCGCGAGCCCGGCGGCCCCGAGCCGCCAGTCAATACGCGGACGGCGACGCCCATGGTCTATTGGACGATCGACGGCCTGAACAGCCGTCTGGACGAACTGTGCCTTCGGTATCCGGAATACTGCCAGTTGGCGTATGTCGGCCGGAGCGTCGAAGGGCGTGACATCATGGCGTTGCGGCTCAGTTGCTTCGACGGTGACGGCGCCTGCCCGGAGCTCATGGTGGCGGCGGGCATCCATGGGGATGAGCGGATCAGCACATGGATGGCGATGCGGCTGACGGAGAGCATTCTGGAAGATTTGGAAACCGGCGGGGCGGATTCCTTCTACCGTCCGCTGTTGGCGCGATGCGCATTGTGGATCATTCCCGCCATGAATCCGGACGGCGCGTCCGCCGCCCGTCCGCGACGTTACAACGCGAAAAACCACGACATGAACCGCTCGTTTCCGGACGGCGCGCTGCAGTCGCTCGGCACGTTCGCGAACGGCGACAGCATGATGACGGGCGGCTATGTCCCGACGGCCGACCATGTGCCCGGCGTGAATCGCTTCCCCGCTTCGGAAGTGCCTGAAACGACGGCGTTCATGCGATTCTGCATGGAACATCCGTGCAAGGCGGCGCTCCATCTGCACAGCGGCGATGTCCTGATCAGCTATCCCTACGGCAACAACGCCGAACGGAAAGACGGCTATGCGAGATCGCCGGACGACGAATTGTTCAGGGCGCTGGCGGACGCGTACAAGGAAGGCTACGACGGCGAAATCAGCCATATGAATTCATGCGACTGGTATCAAGTCGACGGCGAGGCTCCGGACTGGCAGTACCGTTATACGGGGACACTTGCATTGACTGTCGAACTGTCGCTATGCAAGGAGCCTGCCTGGCTGGAGAACTGCGAAGACGCATGGAGGCGGCATCAGGCGGGATTCTCGACATGGCTGAACGACGCATTGGTCATCATCGGCGCCAAAGACAAGACTCGTTCCATCACGCTCAACGAAGGCGTGAAAGTGACGGCCGTGGCTGATTTCAAACGTCTTATGCCTGACGAGGAAGGCAAGCTGTCCATTGTGGCGAAAGGCGTCGCCATGAATGCGTCCGGCGGGGCGTGCGTCATGAACGTGGCCTGCGAGAGCGGCATGGCGGCGGAAAACATGGGACAGCTGCCAGACGGATGCATCGGTTTGAGAACGGAAAGCGACGGATCTGTCTCATGGTTGATGTATTCGCTGAAGACGGAGTTGGACGAAGTGCTGAATATCGGCCTCCGACCGACGGACGGCCTGAATGAAAACGACCATATCGTGTCGCTTGTCGCATTGACGGGCAAGGGGGAATATCTCATGTTCCGCCGTCAGATTCTGCTGGCGGAGAAACGGTCGTTCTCATGGCAGCTGGCCAGGGGGTGGAATTTCCTTTCGTCGCCGTTGCTGGGCGAGGCGTTGAATGTCGGAAGACCTTGCCAGATAGTGTCTTGGAACGGGACGAGATACACGGACGCGACGGATTTGCAGGCCGTTGATTTCACGCCGTGCAAGGCCTTCTGGGTGTATTCGCCGTGCAAGCAGCCGATGGCGGTTGACGGCCGCATGGGATTCGCCGAACCGACGTTGAAAAAAGGCTGGAACGCCGTCGGCGGGCTGTACTGCCGTACATTGGACGGCAGCGTCTATACCACGGATGGGAACAACGGCTCTTATACAAAATTCATGCTGCCCGGCATGGGATATTGGATTTTTATTAGATAATGCTGAATGCTGAATGCTGAATGCTGAATGCTGAATTATAAATTGTTAATTGTTAATTGTTAATTGTTAATTGTTAATTGTTAATTGAAAGTTCGTTTGACGATGGGGGAGGCGAAAAGCCGTTCCTGCGGAACGGCTTGCAGCTGCTCGAACTGCTCATGGGGGATGGCGGCGGTGAAGGGGCGGCCGTCCGCGTCGTCCAGTTCGATCTGGACCAGCTGACCGGCGGTGCGGATGGAACGGACGACGACGGGCAGCGATTGTTCCGTCGCTTCGCGGGACAAACGGATTTCATGCGGCCGCGCGTAATATTCCTTCCCGTTGATTTTCAAGGTGTTGACAAAGCCGAGAAAGTCGCAGACAAACGGCGAGACGGGATGGTTGTAGAGGGCGTCCGGCGAACCGGCCTGCTGGATCTGGCCGTTGTTGACGAGAACGATCCGGTCCGCCACGTCGAGAGCCTCCTCCTGGTCATGGGTGACGAAAATCGTCGTGACGCCTAGATCGTGGTGGCGGTCGCGAAGCCAACGGCGGAGTTCGAGACGGACTTTTGCGTCCAGAGCTCCAAATGGCTCGTCGAGAAGGAGATATTTCGGATCAATGGCGAGAACTCGTGCGAGGGCGACGCGCTGCCGCTGCCCGCCGGAGAGTTCCGACGGAAGGCGTTTGGCGATCCAGTCCAGCTGGATGAGATTGAGCAGGAAATTGACTTTTTCGCGGATTTGCTCTTCCGACGGTCGTTCCGCCCGCGGTTTCGCGCGGAGACCGAAGGCGATGTTCTCGAAGACGGAAAGATGGCGGAAGAGGGCGTAATGCTGGAAGACGAAGCCGACGCGGCGGGCGGACGGCGGGATGTCCTGCGTGGAGACGCCGTCGCAGATGACGTCTCCGCTGTCGGGCGCTTCGAGTCCCGCGATGATGCGGAGGAGCGTCGTTTTTCCGCAGCCGGAGGGGCCGAGCAGGGCGACGAGTTCGCCATCGTCGACGTTCAGCGAGATGCCGTTGAGGACGCGCGTGCCCGCGTAGGATTTATGGATGTCTTTGACTTGGATGCTCATGATCGGTCAATGATGTTGTGTAGGGAGTACGGGCGTGCGCCCTTTTCGTTTCCGTATGTCGGTAATGGTTCTGGCTGCGAGGGATACGAGGCCGAGCAGGGCGAGCAGGGAGGCGGCGGCGCTGGCGGCGGAGAGCTCCCCGTCCTGGAAGAGGGCCTCCACATGGAGCGGCAGCGTGTTCGTGCGGCCGCGGATGTTTCCGGAGACGACGGCGACGGCGCCGAACTCGCCCATGGCGCGGGCCGTGCAGAGGATCGTTCCGTAGAGAAGGCCCCATTTGATTTCGGGCAGCGTGATCTTCCAGAAGATGCGGAGCCATCCCGCGCCGAGAAGGCGCGCGGCGTCCTCTTCATCGCGGCTGTGGCCTTCCATGAGCGGAATCAGCTCCTTCGCGACGAACGGCATCGTGACGAAAAGCGTCGCGAGAAGCAGGCCGGGGAAGGCGAAGATGATTTTGCAGCCATGGGCCTCCAGCCATGCGCCGCAGGGACTGTTCTTGCCGAGCAGAAGAATGAAAAGGAGTCCGACGACGACGGGCGAGACGGAGAACGGGAGGTCGAGAACGGCCATGATGAGCCGTTTGCCCGGCAGTTTCAGATGGGTGACGCCCCACGCGAGGCAGATTCCGATCACGACGTTCAGCGGGACGGCGCATAGCGCGATGAGCAGCGTCAGTTTGATGGCGTGGCGTGTGTCGGAGGAACGGAAAACCGTTTGGAACGTGGACATTCCGTCTGCGCAGGCCTGCGCGATGACGCTGGCGAACGGCAGCATGATGAGCAGCGCCACATGGAGGAAGGCGAAGGCGATGAGCAGCCGTCGCGCCCACGTCGGTTCAGAAATGGAAGTCGGCGTGTGTTTCATGGTCGTTTCCTCTGGAGGGCGTTGATGGCGGCGAGCATGATGAAGGAGACGAGCAGCATGGCGGTGGCGAGAATCGCCGCGCCGTCGTAATCGTAGCTTTCGAGGGCGTGGACGATGCGCAACGGGAGGATTTCGGATTCGCCCGGAATGTTGCCTGCGATGAAGATGACGGAGCCGTATTCGCCGAGGCCGCGCGCGAAGGCCATGGAGAAGCCTGTGAGAATGGCGGGCCGCAACGACGGGAGGATGACGCGGCGGAACGTGTAGAACCGCGACGCGCCAAGGCAGGCCGCGGCCTCCTCTTCGGCCGTGTCGAGATTTTCGATGATGGGCTGCAACGTCCTGATGACGAAGGGGATGCCGACGAATACAAGCGCGACGAAAATGCCGTTGACGCTGTAGGCGACCTTCACGCCCAACGGCTCCAGGCAGGCCCCGATCCAGCCGCGGGGGCTGTAGAGGCCGCAGATGGCGATGCCCGCGACGGCGGTCGGCAGCGCGAACGGCAGGTCGATCCAAAGTTCCAAAAATTTGCGACCAGGGAACTTGTATCGCGCAAGCGTCCACGCCACGGGAAGTCCGACAATCGTGTTGAAGAGAGCCGCGAGAAACGCCTGCCCGAAACTGACCTTGAAGGCGGCGATGGTTTCGGCGGACGTCAGGACGCGGCGGAACTCCTGCGGCGACAGCTGCGCCGTCCGGATGGCGAGGGCGGCCATCGGCAGCAGGATCAGCATGCCCATGTAGGCCATGCCGATGCCGAACATTAGGCTGTGTTTGCGCGTGTCCACGGGCTGGAAAAGCGACGAAAGCGACGAAAGGGACGAAAGGGACAGAAGGGATAAAAGCGACTAGCGTTTCATAATCTGATCGAAGAGGGCGTCTGAGGCGAAATGCTTGGCGTGGGCTTTGGCCCAGCCGCCGAATTCGTCTCGGATGTTCACGAGCGTCAGCTCCTTGAACGGCACAAGAAGCGACGCGTCAATGGTTTGCGGACGGGAGGCGCGGTAGAAGTGCTTTGCGCAGATCGCCTGCGCGGCGGGCGTGTAGAGAAAATCCAGATAGTCCTTCGCAAGCTGCTGCGTGCCATGCTTTTCGACATTCGCGTCCACGATGGCGACGGACGGTTCGGCCAAAATGCTGATGGACGGGCAGACGATTTCGAACTCCTCCTTCGGATAGTCGCGGAGGGCGAGCAGCGCTTCGTTCTCCCATGCGAGCAGGACGTCGCCTTTGGCGCGTTGCGCGAACGTAAGCGTCGCGCCGCGGGCGCCCGTGTCGAGCACGGGAACATGGCGGAAGAGCTGCTTCATGTAGTCGATGACGTTCGCTTCATCATGATTGAACTGCCTGTCCGCCCACGCCCATGCGGCGAGATAGTTCCAACGTGCTCCGCCGGAGGTCTTTGGATTCGGCGTGATGACTTCGACGCCTTCCTTCACGAGATCGCCCCAGTCATGGATCCCTTTCGGATTCCCTTTGCGGACCAGAAAGACGACGGTCGAATAGTAGGGTGTGCTGTGTTCGGGGAGGCGTTCCTGCCAGTCCGCCGGAAGAAGCTTCGCCTGCGTGGAGAGGATGTCGATGTCATAGCCCAACGCGAGTGTCACGACATCCGCCTCCAGCCCGTCGATGACGGCTCGGGCCTGCTTGCCGGAGCCGCCGTGGGACTGTTCGAGATGGACGGGCTGCCCGTACTGCGCGGCGAACGCCTGGTTGATCTCCTTGTAGAGCTCCCGCGTGGGATCGTAGGAGACGTTGAGGAGCGTCGGTGTCTTGTCGGTTGAATCTGAACAGGATACGAGAAAAACCAGCAGCAGGGGGATGGTGGCGAGAAGTCGTGTCTTCATGGCGCGTTGATGATGATGCGTTTGCCTCAGGGAATCAGATTGAACGCTTTGACGAGATCCGCGATCTCTTTGTCCGTAATGGGTTTCATGCCGCCGAGAGCTCTTGCGCTGATGGTGGCCTTGGCGGAGTATTCGGCGACTTCCATGCGGTCGTAGGCCTGGAGCAGGCTATTGCCGGTCGTGAACAGGCAGTCGTTTTCGATGATGATGACGGGATAGCGCGGGGAGAGCTTGTCCGTAATGGCGTCGATGTTGCGGAAATGTTCGCCGAAGGGGAAGGCGGGAATTTCGCGGAGAAGGATGTAGCTTTCGGGAATGACGCGCGGGTCGAAATGTTCGTGGGAGACGGCGTATCCCATGAGGTTGGGAGGATTGGAGATGATGAGGGAGTTGATGTCGGGCTCTTTGTCGAAAATGGCCTTGAAGAACCATGCGGCGGAGCTGAGCTGTTTGCCGTTTTCGTATGCAAGTCCTTTGACGAGAACGAGATCATCCGGTTCGATGGTGCCTCTGTCCACGCCGGAGGGCGTGATGAGGAAGCTGTCGTTGTCAAGACGGACGGCGAATGTGCCTTCCGTGGAGGTGAAGAGCTGCTGGCGGTAGGCGCGGTGGATGAGCAGCGTCATCTGGTAGCGCATTTCCAGTTCCTCGCTGGAGTGGGTATCCGGCATGAAGGGATGGAATTCGTGGTTGCGGTCGAGGCCATGGAATTCCAAGTCGGTCTCGTTCAGATATTTGGGTTCACCGACACGAATGGCGGAACTGATGAGACGCGCGCAGAAATCCAATGTTTCAAAACGCTGGAAGGCTTGCAGCAGCGTGGAGCCGACGCAGCATGCGCCGTGGTTCTCCAGCAGGATCGTGCTGTGGCCGGCCGCAAACGCCGCGGCGACATTTTTGCCAAGTGCTTCGCTGCCAGGAACTTCGTAGGGGGCGTAGCCGACCGTGCCGCAGATGCGTTTGGCGGTCGGGTGGACGTATGTGTTGGGGATCTGGCCCGCGACGGAGAAGGAGACGAGCGCTGGCGGATGGGCGTGGAGCAGGGCGCGGACGTCGCGGCGCATTTTGTAGACGGCGCGATGGAAGGGATATTCGGAAGAGGGCTTGTGGCGGCCGACGATGGTTCCGTCCGCTTTGACGCAGACGATGTCTTCGCGTTGGAGGGTGCCTTTGTCGATGCCGCCGGGGCTGATCCACATGTCGCCATTGTCATCCAGAATGGACAGGTTGCCACCGCTGGTGGTGGTCATGCCGTATCCGTAGATGCGTTTCATGAATTCGACGATTTGGTCTTTTGGGTGTGCGTAGTTGATTTTTTCCATGATTGCCTCCTTGAAATTGGCATAAGACTGAAAACAATTGCCAATAAATATAATATAGGTAAGGCGGTAATCAATCCAACATGGTCAATTTTGTCATGTTTTGTCTTGTTTGTTTTTGCGCAAGGCGGAGCTTGCGCATCTCCATACGCAAAAAAAAGCCCCGCTCGGCAGGAAAACTGCCGACGGGGCTGAGATGTCAGGAGATGTCGCGCATATGCGCGACGGTCACGCAGGAGCGTGCCCCTCCCTTGTCATTAGTTGTCAAGCATCTTGGTGGTGGCTTCGGTCATCATTTCGATCAAGGCCTGCGTAACGGCGTTGCCGTTCTTGGAGTCCCACATGTTGCCGCCGTTGCCGTAGGTGTTGTGCGGCTTCATGGCCTGGACATGGCCGTCGGCGAAACCGAAGTTGGTCAGGTTGTTGTGGTTGATCATGGAGAAGTGCTCGTTGGAGCCGGCGGTACCACCAGTGCTGCTCCAGAAGTACGGGTCGTTACGACGGTTGGTTTCACCAAACCAGATGAGGGAGGAAGCGGCCTTGAAATCGGAGATCTTGGTCCTGTGGCCCGTGCCCCAGTGCGGGATCGGGAAGCGGGAGTTGGTGTTGTTCGTGAAGTTTTCGATGGTGTACGCGCCATGGGCGGTGTAGGTGCGGTAGATGTCGCCGGGGATGCCGTCCAAGTCGCTTCTCTGGTATGCGGCGGCGCCGACATTGGAGTTCTTCGGGCAGAGGTAGGCCTTCTTGTCGCCGACGTACGGGTAGATCCACTGGAGCCAGTTGCCGTTCCAGCCGGTGGCGTCGTAGGTGTTGCCGATGGCGAAGCACATGCTCTGGTTCAGGGTGAACATGACGATCCGTTTCATTTGTCTTTTTTCTCCTTTTGGTTGTTTTAACTAGGGGACGAAAATCATATTCATGAAAATCAATACATATCGATATTCATCTATAATATATTAATTTTTCATTAATACTATTATAATGACAAATGAAAAGCTTGCAAATAAAAAAATGAATAAAAATTAATTTTTTTTAATATGGGGGTGGAGAAAGGCGCAAAAAAAGCCCCGCCGGCAGTGGAAAACTGCCGACGGGGCGTTCATGATCTTGCGCAGGACAGAGCCCGCGTCATCTTCATGCTGTATGCGCAAAGGCGGAGCTTGCGCATCTTCATGTCATTAGTTGGCAAGCATCTTGGTGGTGGCTTCGTTCATCATTTCGATCAATGTCTGCGGGACGGCGTTGCCGGCCTTGGAGTCCCACATGTTGCCGCCTGCACCGTAGGTGTTGTGCGGCTTCATGGCCTGGATGTGGCCGTCTGCGAAGCCGAAGTTGGTCATGTTGTTGTGGTTGATCATGGAGAAGTGTTCGTTGGAACCTTCCGTGCCACCGCAGGAGCTCCAGAAGTACGGATCCTGACGACGGTTGCATTCGCCGAACCAGATGAGGGAGGAAGCGGCCTTGAAATCGGAGATCTTGGTCCTGTGGCCCGTGCCCCAGTGCGGGATCGGGAAGCGGGAGTTGGTGTTGCCCGTGAAGTTTTCGACTGCGGACGCGGCATGGGCGATGTAGGACTGGTAGATGTCGCCGGGGATGCCGTCAAGATCGCTTCTCTGGTAGGCGGCGGCTTTGACGTTGGAGTTCTTCGGGCAGAGGTAGGTCTTCTTGTCGCCGACGTACGGGTAGATCCACTGGAGCCAGTTGCCGTTCCAGCCGGTGGCGTCGTAGGTGTTGCCGATGGCGAAGCACATGCTCTGGTT
>CACYQT010000061.1 GCA_902776645.1 uncultured bacterium
TTCAGCGAGAACGGGTCGGCAGACCCCCGTCGAACGGGCCGGCAGGCCCCGGAGCTAAGTCAAGGGAAATCAACGTGGAAATGGAGGCAAAGACGCCGTAACTGCAACGGAGTTTCCAGCCAATTGCGCTTCAGGCATTTTAGAAATACACTCTGGTGCTCTGTAATTGTCGGAGAATCTCAATGCAATCCTTACGTTCATTCGAAATATGTTAATAGCCCTCTGCGAGGTTTGCTTCCCAACGCTGGCGTAACGCACGCACATAGTCCCCTACTTCAATATTGCCTTGCATCATCTCTCCGCGTAGGTGATCCAGAACTTCTGTCTCCTCGTGGGAGAGTAATGGACTGTAGGAAATCAAATAACCCGCGTTTGCAACCTCCTTAAATCGCTCTATAGCATCCGGCCCCACGATGTATCTGTATTTTTGGTAGAATTCCACCGCACTCTGTTGATAGGTCTCCTTCTCCGCAGACAGTTCGTTCTTTGTCTGGTTCGTCGAGCCGAACTGCCCCGAACCGGACATGTCCACGGCGAACATGACCGTCAGTTCGCGCTCCTCGTGGAAACGCTTCACATACGGCCTGCCCTGCCGCGCCGTCACGTTCCAGTCGATCGAGCGGACTTCGTCTCCGGGCTGGTATTCGCGGACTTCCTCAAACTCCATGCCCGCGCCTTTGAACGCGCTAAGGTATTCGCCCGCAAGCACATCGTTCACGGCACGATTCGTCTGGATCTGAATGTAACGGACCTTTTTGGCCAGTTCCTTCGGTGTCATCACATGCCTCCAAACGGACTACGGCACCTTGATTTCGTTCAGGACCGTGCGGACAATCTCTTCGGAGCTCTTCTCCTCCGCTTCCGCTTCGTAGGTGACGATGACGCGGTGGCGCAAAATGTCGGGGGCGACCGTCTTCACATCGTTCGGCGTCACATAGCCGCGCCCTTCCATCATGGCCTGGCCCTTCGCGGCCATCGCCATCAGCACCGTCGCACGCGGCGATGCCCCGTAGCGGATGAGCTCCGCCAGCTGGCCGAGGCCATAGGCATCCGGATGTCTCGTCGCGTCAACAAGATCCACGATGTATTCGCCAATCTTCTCCTCCATGTAGATGACGTCCGCCAACTGGCGCAGACGCTTCACGTCGTCCGTCGTCAGCACGGGTTCCACCTGCGTCTGCGGCGCGATGGACGCCATGCGGTTCAGAATCTTCAATTCGTCCGATTTCGTCGGATAGTCGACTTTCAGTTTGAACATGAAACGGTCCACCTGCGCCTCCGGCAGCGCATACGTGCCTTCCTGCTCGACGGGATTCTGCGTCGCCAACACCATGAACGGATCGTCCAGTTTGAACGTGCTGTCGCCGACGGTCACCTGCCGTTCCTGCATCGCCTCCAGCAACGCGCTCTGCACTTTCGCGGGGGCGCGGTTGATTTCATCCGCAAGCACGATGTTCGCGAAAATCGGGCCTTTCTTCGTCGTGAAATCACCCGTCTTCGGATTGTAGATCATCGTTCCGACGACGTCCGCCGGCAGCAGGTCCGGCGTGAACTGGATACGATGGAAGCTCGCCTGAAGGCATTGCGCCAAACTGGTCACAGTCAACGTCTTGGCCAATCCGGGAACGCCTTCGATCAGCACATGGTTGTTGCACAGCAACGCCAACAGCAAACGGCTGACCAGTTCATCCTGCCCGACGATCACACGCCCGATTTCCATCTTCACACGTTCCAGCGTCGCCGATTCTTTTTTCACCTGTTCGGTGATTTCCCGTACATCCGTACTCATTTTTACATTCCTTACTATTACTATATATAATTTAACTAACCACTAGTCACTACCCACTACCCACTAACCACTCTCCACTTGTCTTCTCATAGACATTCGTCATTGCCGTTTGTTCCATTTTTTCACAAGATGCTCCCGAATTTCCATTGTGTAAAAATCTTTGTCCGCTATCAACGACAGAAAACCCATCTTCGCGAACATGAAATTGACAAATTCACGCCTATTTCGTCAATTTCATGTCCGCCGATTCGACATTTTTGCTTCAGATGCTATATTAAAACAAAAATTACAACGGCACAACCGTGCTGTATCCACCGAAGACAGAAAACGAGACACGACCATGCTGAAATTCACGCCCCTCATTCAGAAGAAACACCGCTACGAGCTGGAGGATGTCAGACATCCGAATCTCATGCGTGAACAGTTCCCCTATTCGGACGTGCCGCGAATCCTCTTCGAAGACAAATATGTCACGCCAAGCCCCGCCAGCGAAATCTGGATCACGGACACGACATTCCGTGACGGCCAGCAGGCCCGCCCGCCGTACACGCCCGAACACATCGTCCATCTCTACGATTTGATGCACAAGCTCGGTGGCCCCAACGGCGTCATCCGCCAGTGCGAATTTTTCGTCTACAGCAAAAAGGACCGCGAGGCCATCGAAGGCTGCATGGCCCTCGGCCACCAATACCCTGAAATCACGGGCTGGATCCGCGCCAACGCGGAGGATTTCAAAATCGTCAAGCATCTCGGCCTGAAGGAAACAGGCATCCTCACATCCGTCTCCGACTATCATATCTTCCTGAAACTCAAGAAGACACGTCGCAAAGTCATGGACGACTACCTTGGCACCGTGAAGGAAGCCCTCTCCAACGGCATCGTCCCCCGCTGCCATTTTGAAGACATCACCCGCGCGGACATCTATGGCTTCGTCCTGCCGTTCGCGGAAGAATTGATGAAACTGTCGCAGCAGTCCGGCATCCCGATCAAGATCCGCCTCTGCGACACGATGGGATACGGCCTCACGTTCCCCGGCGCCGTCCTGCCGCGCAGCGTCCCGAAACTCGCGCAGGCCTTCAACAAGGAGCTCGGCATCCCGTCGCAACAGCTTGAATGGCATGGTCATAACGATTTCCATAAAGTTCACATCAACGCCGTCACCGCATGGCTGCACGGCGTCTCCTCCCTGAACGCATCCCTCATCGGCTTCGGCGAACGGACGGGCAACCCGCCGCTCGAAGGCGCCATCATCGAATACATCGGCCTGAAAGGACGCGCCAACGGCATCGACACGACCGTCATCACGGAAATCGCAAACTACTACCGTGAAGTCATCAAGGCGGAAATTCCAGAGAACTACCCCTTCGTCGGCGCCGAATGCAACACCACCCGCGCGGGAATCCACGCGGACGGCATCCTCAAGAACCCCGAAATCTACAATATTTTCGACACGCAGAAGATCTTGAACCGCCCCATCAAAGTCATGGTGACGGACAAATCCGGCGTCGCGGGCATCACGCAGTGGCTCAACGACTACCTCAAAGAGCACAATATGGACCACGAGCCGCTCAACAAACGCCATCCGGGCGTCCGCAACATCTACGACTGGGTCATGGAGCAATATGCGCAGGGCCGTACATCCAGTATCTCCTCCGACGAAATGATTGCGCAGGCGAAGCACCACGTCCCGTCCATGTTCGAATCCGATTTCCAGAAGGTCAAGAAGGCCGCCGTCGAAATCGGCAAGAATCTGGCCGCCAAGATCTGCCACGCGAAGGAAATTCTCACGCTCGACCCGAAGATCATGGAGAAATTCATCAGCGAGACCGTCCGCAACGAACCGTCCATCCAGTTCGTCGCCATCACGAACCGCGACGGCAAGCAGATCATGCAGGTCCATACGCAACGCGGCGACAAAGGGCTGTTCCGCTCCCTCTTCGACGTCGATTTCAAGGAGAAGGAATGGTTCCGCAACGTCATCGACACGGGCGAATCCTATTGGTCCGACCTGTTCTTCTCGCGCTTCACGAACCGTCTCATCATGACGTTCGCCGAGCCGATTCGCGACACGAAGGGCAATATCGTCGCCGTTCTCGACGTGGACTTCAAGTTCGACGATTTGACGAAACTCGTCAACCAGCTGCCGGATAATCAACAGTAAATAATTCCGGGAGGGGCGCTCTCCTGAGCGCCCCATAATGGCTTAAGGCGTACAAGTGTTATCGCGCCATTGTCGCTTTCGTCCTTTATGTCCCTTTAGTCCCTTCTATTCTGTTCCGCCAAAGCATTCTTCGTTCAATTCCTCGAAGAACGCCACCATGAACGCATGGCGCTTTTCCGCAAGCTGCCGTCCCGCATCCGTGAGCATCCGCTCACGGATTTTGCGCAGTTTCACGAGATATTCGCGATAGGCGCTGTCTTCGCGGCTGTAGCTGTCCGACGCCAACGCCTCCTCCGACCTGTTGTGGACCCGCGCTCCCGTCCGCCCCGCAAAATGGAACGACCGACCGATGCCAATCGCCCCGATGCTGTCCAATTTGTCCGCGTCATAGACGATTTTCGCCTCCAGGCTGGCCGGCTCCGCATTGCCCTCCCGCTTGCGGAAACGATGCGAGCGGATGCAGTCCGCCACTCTCGCGCAATAGCTTGCGTCATTGACGCCCAATTCCGGCAACAGCTTCAGACATAGCTCCGCGCCATACACGGCGTGGTTCGTCTTGCCTTGGTCCGCCAATTCCTGCGGACGGCCGATATCGTGCATCAACGCCGCGACGGAAACCAACGTCTCGTCCAACGGCACGTCCGGATGCGCCGCCTTCGTCATCGCCGCGATCCGTTTCGCGTTGTTCCAAACGCGCAATGTATGGTCCCAATCATGGCAGGCGGGGCTGTTCGCAAGCAAATCGCGAACGCACGCTTCAACTCGTTGCAACAGTGCGACATCTTCCAGTTGTTTGACAAACACCGCGCAGTCCGCCTCCGTCGCGAACGACTCTTCGTTCCGCAGAACCATCAGCGGATACGCCTTCCGCAACGCCGCCGCGAACAATCCGTCCGTGCATTCCGGACCGCCGTTCAGTTTCGCGTCGCCAATACCGCAGCTTGGACTGCGCGCCTTCAGCACGAATCCCGCAAAATCCTTCAGTTCAGGCAACTTCCGCACAATCCATTCACGCATCTGAGGACCATGCTCCACGCCGTCTTTCGCCGTCATGCGGATTTCATCGCCGCCTTCATCGCGATACAAATCCATCGCGACGCGCGGGCAGCCCAGCCCGCATTCGCATTCTGGGCAGATCGGAACAAAATCCACCCATTTGGAAAGCACATCACGAACCATCGCGCAGGGCTTCGACCGGCCGTCGTAACGGCACGCTTCGCCCAGCAGACAGGCGCTCACTCCGACTTTTTTCCGTCCGTTGTCCAATTTCGTCACCGTCAGTCCTTATGCAGCAACATGCAGTCGCCATAGCTGAAGAAACGGAGCCGCTGCTCCACGGCGAACTTGTAGGCGGCCATCACATAGTCATAGTCGCAGAACGTGCAGACCAGCATGAGCAACGTCGATTTCGGCAGATGGAAATTTGTCAGCAGGCAATCCACGACTTTCGGCGTCTTCGGCGGATAGAGGAAAATCTTCGTGCGCCCTTCCTGCGCAACAACATGGCCCGGATGTGCTTCATCCGCACAAGTTTCCAGCACGCGGACCGTCGTCGTGCCGACGCAGAACACGCGATGGCCGTCGTCATGCGTCTGGTTGATCGCCGCCGCGCTTTCAGGCGACAGGATGAACGCCTCCTCATGCATGACATGGTCTTCGACGCGTTCCACGGAAACAGGCTTGAACGTTCCCGCGCCGACATGCAACGTCAGTTTCACGATCTTCACGCCGCACTGCTCGATCTGCTTCAGGATCTCCGGTGTGAAATGCAGCCCCGCCGTCGGTGCCGCCACCGCCCCCGGATGTTGCGCATAGACGGTCTGATATCGTTCGAAATCAGCGTCTTCCGGATTGCGGTTGATGTACGGCGGCAACGGAATCTTGCCGTGCTTTTCCATCACCGACAGCACGTCCTTTTCATCGAACGCGAGATTGTACGTGCCGTCCAGTTCATTCTTGCTGACGACCACGAAACCGCCGCAGTCGTCGCCGTCCAATTCCACCCGCGAGCCAGGCGAAAGCCGCCGTCCGGGCCGCAGCAACGCCTTCCACGTCTTGTCTTTGTTCTCCTCCAGCATGAACGCCTGCACACGGCCGCCTGAGCCTGCCCGATGGCCCCACAGCCGCGCGGGAATGACCTTCGTGTCGTTCAATACAAGACAGTCGCCCGGCCGCAGATAGCTCTGGAAATCCGTGAATTGCTTCAATTCATACTGCCCGCTGACGCGATCCACCGCCAGCATGCGCGACATTTCGCGCCGTTCCGTCGGATGCTGCGCAATCAGTTCCTCGGGCAAATCATAATCAAAATCTGAAACTAGCATTTTAGTATATAATTATTAGTTAATGAGAATAAATGGCCTTCGTTGTCTCCTTCATGTAACGAGGCTTTGGATTAAACCGAGGAGAAAGAATATTCATATCATCAGGGAAATTCTTATATGTTATCCGTGCTAATGAAGCAACCATGAAGATAGTTGCATCCGCCTGCATAGGCTTATGAATACTATTTGCCCATTCTCTGAAAAATGTCGGCCATGTATTTTTATATGCTTCATTGGCATAGATTATGAAGGGGATTTCATAGGAGAAAGGATTTTGTGCATTTCTAAAGTCCGTATCCGATTTTTCTTTTGCCAGTATTTCAGCATGATCTGAAAGATATAGCATAAATACAGGTCGATTTTGTTTCTGAAGCAATGAAATGACTTTTCCTAGAAATTCATCCGTGTAACGTATGGAATTATCATAATAATTTACATATTCAGCACAAACGTCATCAAAACCTTCATTGTTCTCGTCACGCAAATCGTTTTGGAAAAAAGTGTATTCTGCCGGATATCGCTTCTTCGCATTGTGATGCGATCCCATTGTATGAAGGAAAATAATGGTCGGCTTATTAACCTGTTCATCCAAAAACATTTTTTCCAAACAGGAAAGAAGTTCCATATCATATCTGTCACCATGGCCGTCTTCCATCAAATATGACTTGACATCCGCATTGTGGAAAAGCAACCCTAGTGACTCATGGGCACCGCTCCGTCTTTGATTTGAATATAAGGCAACAAAATATCCTGCCGATTTAAGAAGATCGCATATAGAATATTGAGGTGATGCGAAATGGCCGATTGAAGACATCGAGAAATCATAAATGCAACAACGCATTGTACTTGTAGCCGGAGAAATGACATCATCAAAGAAAAATATGCTATCTTTTGGGAATGACAGTAAATTGGGCGTAGTATTACGAGAATACCCATAACACTGGAAATTATGTCTTCTGGCGCTTTCACCGACAACGACAACCCCTAGTATGGATTGTTCAGACAGGTTGTTTGTCTTCTCCATGGATTCAGGTGGAATGAAATGAATATCGTCTGGTAATTCTGGCCTTAGCAACTCAGAATGTATTTTTTTCATTTCATCATTATATTGTACCAATCCAGTGCTAATGAAACGACACAAGGCATTGCGCTTCCCAAACCACTTCAATTGCCCTGTGCAAAGATGAAACAATGAAAGAAGACAAAAAGGAATGCACAACATGATGCCCACCCGCTTTCCGAATGGCGTGGGATTCAATAAATATTTCCATAAGATAACAATAAAGAAAATTATTAAAATAAATGGGAAAAAATCATACCAATGTATATATGTTTGACTAAATTCACGCACTTCGTTTTTATCCGTAATCGCCAATATCTGAAGCATGGTAGCATCTAGAATAATATGAAATTTGATTAAAGAAAAAATATTGACGACATTAAACGCCCCCCATAGGCCATAAAGGACTAAAAAAATTCGCCCAACAATTCGATGGAATATTAAAAGTACCCCCGCCATCGACAAAAGCAAAAAAATATTTTGCATGTAGAGATGAGTGCTAGTACGATAATTAATGCACAATGGAAGCGCTATTATCTCTGGAAGAAAAATCAAATGCAGATACACCAATGCCAAAAGAAGTAGCTTCCATATTTGTCTCTTTTGAGGAGTAAAATAATATTTTTCCCTAAACCGCAACATGTATTCCCCGGCAACACTGAACATTCTGTAAATCATAATATAATATGACAAAAACTATCTTTAGCACTCAATGGCATGCATGGCAATATAAGGCATAAGAAGAATCAATGCATCGTCATCTTCCAGAAGCGGCACGCTTCATTCGCTCCATGTCCCGCTTGTCTTCCCGTTCCTTCAACGCCTCCCGCTTGTCCCCCGCGTTCTTGCCGCGGCAGATGCCGAGGCTCACCTTCACGCGGCCTTTCAAATTGAAATAGAACGCCAGCGGAATCAGCGTCAAGCCTTTCTGCTCCACGCTTTTCTTCAGCCGGCCGATCTCGCGTTTGTGCATCAGCAGACGGCGATCCCGACGCGCCTCATGGTTCTCGCGGTTGCCGAACGCATACGGTGCAATATGCGTCCCAAGCAGGATCACTTCGCCGTTGCGAACAATCGCATACGAATCCACCAGCGACACGCCGCCCGCGCGGCACGACTTCACTTCCGTGCCCGTCAGCTCGATTCCCGCCTCCAAACTTTCAAGAACGGCATAATCATGACGCGCTTTTTTGTTTTGCGCTATGTTTTTTGACGATTCTGGCATATATTTATCTCCTGACAATAAATATAATGCCCTTTTCGGCAAAATCCCCTAATCCCACGCGCAAACCATTCGTTTTTCACAACCTACCGCCACTTCAACCCACATCTGAACATGCTTACCGACGATTTCAAAACCACCCGTGAATTCTGGAACCACGCCCTCCAGACCGCCCCGAACCAACTTGCAGCCGTCTGCCTTGACAAACGGCTCACCTACGCCGAAGCGGACGCGCTCTGCAAAAAACTCGCCGCAGGACTGCAAAAAGCCACGAAAACCGACCGTCCGTCCGTCGCCGTCTGCCTGCCGAACTCCCTCGAATACTATCTCGTCTACTGGGCGCTCGTCAAAATCGGCGGCATCATCGTGCCCGTCAACCCATGGCTCAAGGCCGATTCCCTCATGACGATTTTCGACACCGTCAAACCGAACGCCCTGATCGTCCAGAACGAAAACGACAAGGAGGCCCTCGCCGCCGTCAACGGACGGACGGACTTCCCCGTCATCGCCGTTGAAAACACGCCGCAACTCATTCCGTTCCAGTCGCTTTTCGAACAGGGCGACGCTTTCACACCAGTTGAAATCGCCCCCGAGGACCCGAGCATCATCATGCACACGTCCGGAACGACATCCGCCCCGAAAGGCGCCGTCATGCGCCATTGCGATTTGATTTTCAACGTGATGACCACCATCACCGCGCAAGGCTTCATCCCGTCGGACATTCATCTGCTCGTCAATCCGATGTTCCACTGCACGGCGCTTTACAGCTCCCTGCCCGCCGCCGCCGCGCAATGCACGCCCGTCGTCATCACCGCCGAAACGCAGCCCGAACCGCTCCTCAAGCTCATCCAGGCGGAGAAGATCACGACCTTCCTGACGGTCCCCACGATCCTGCAGCGCATCGTCACTTTCCCCACGCTGGACGACTACGACCTCTCCTCCCTCCGCGTCATCGGCTACGCGGGCTCCTTCATGCCCGTCAAAACCGTCCGCATGCTGCAGGCGAAGTTCCCGCAGGCCAATCTCCACAACTTCTTCGGGCTCACGGAAACCATTTCCGCCACGCATGTTCTCGACGGAAAGGACTCGCTTGAGCGGCCCGATTCCATCGGCAAGCCGCTCCCGTTCGTCCGCCCGCTGATCGTCGATGAAAATCTAAAGGAATGCGCCCCTGGCGAGGTCGGCGAACTGCTGTTCGCCAGAAAGAACGTCATACAAGGCTATTGGGGCAAGCCGGGCAAGCTGGAGGAATCGCTCATCGACATCAACGGCGAGACTTTTTTCCGCACTGGCGACCTTGCATGCAATGATTCGGAAGGTTTCGCGTTTATTAAAGGAAGAAAGAAAGACATGATCATTGTCGGCGGCGAAAACGTCTTCGCGGCGGAAGTCGAAGCCGCCATCATGCTGCTGGATTCCGTCAAGGAGGCCGCCGTGAAAGGCGTTCCCGCCACGGGCATCCGCGAATCGCTCGGCGAACTCATCAAAGCCTATGTCGTGCCCGAACCGGGCGTCAAACTGACGGAGGCCGACATCCGCCGCCACTGCTTCAAGACGCTGCCGTCCTACAAGATCCCGCACATCGTCCAGTTCATGGACGCCCTGCCCCGCAATCCCGCGGGGAAGATCCAGAAAAACCAGCTGCCATAGCGCTTAACTTGCATCTCGCATCTCACGTCCCACATGGATTTCACCAACTCACAGAAAACCATCATCATCTTGGCCATCGTCGCCGTCATGACGATTTTCATCCTCTGGCCGGATTATTCGGAGCAGCCGTCGAAGGCCAGGCATGCCGAAGCCCAGCCGCAGGAAGTGGAATCGCGCGGCCCCGCCAGACGGTTCCATATCACGCATGTCGACGACGAGACGACGGCGAACAGGCTCCGCCCGTCCGAGCAGAAGCATCTCGACTCCACGAAAATCGCCCCCGGCCAGACGACGCTCATCGCGAAGGATGACGAGCAGTATCTCGCCATTTTGGAACGACTTGCGGAACTGGGCATCCGCCCGCGCGGCACCCTTGAGGCACTGCATTCCATCAATGTCGTTCTCGACGACGCCACGCTCGCCAGATTGAAAAACGAATTTGACGACATCGCCGCCGCGCAAGACAACATCGTCTGGATTCCGGAAGACTCCATCGAACCATGGTCCGGCAGGCTCGGACCAGGCTTCGGCTCCCGTCTGCTGGACTGGCTCGGCATAGACGCCGCAAAGGAAAAGCGCGGCGAAGGCGTCACCGTCGCCGTGCTCGATACCGCCGTCTCCAAATCCGTCGTCAATCAAAACGCCGACATCAAGCAAATCGATCTTTTCGACTATTCACAGAACGCATCGGAGACCGGCCACGGCAACGCCGTGGCCTCCCTGCTCGTCGCAGACGACCGCGAACTTTCAGGACTCGCGCCGTCCATCGAACTGCTTTCCATTCCCGTGCTCGACGCCAATGGCGAAGGCTCCGCCTTCGATTTGGCCAAAGGCATCATCGCCGCCGTCGACGCAGGAGCGAACGTCATCTCCATGTCGCTCGGCTCCTACACAAACAGCGCCCTCCTCAAGGCTGCCGTTGACTACGCGGCCGCCGCCGGCGTCGTTCTGGTGGGAGCCGCCGGCAACGACGGCGTTAACCAAGTCCTCTATCCCGCGGCGTATGACAACGTCATCGCCGTCGGTGCCGTGGACGCCAACGCCAACGCGGCGGTATTCTCCAACACAGGCGGTGAAATCAGTCTCGCCGCACCAGGCGTCGGCATCAATTCCGCTTGGACGGAAGGTTCCGGAATCGCTTCGTTTTCAGGAACTTCTGCAGCCGTTCCATGCGTCGTCGGCGTCATCGCCAACATCCTGTCCGACTACGGCGGCGCCCTCACGCCAGCCGAAGCCGCTGAACATGTCGTCAACTATACGACCGACAACGGTGCCCCGAACAAAGACGAAACCTACGGACAGGGCGTGCTCGACTACTCCCGTGCCGCGGAGGCTAACACGCCCGGAATCATCGACGCCGCGGCCGCCGGACATTTCCTTGACACCGCGAACGCCACGGAAACCACCGTCCCGCTTGTCGTCTCCGCGCAGAATACAGGAACGGAAACGCTTGCGACCATGACGCTTACAGCCGTCGTGGACGGAACGCCCCAAAGCTTCACCTTCGTCGATGTCAAGCCAGGGGAAGTCGTCTCCTCCATCCTCCCCATCAGCATTGAGCAAATCGAAGCCAACAGCAAGGTGAAAGTCGCCACGACCGTCTCCACACCCAACGACAACCGCACCGGCAATGAGACGAAGACTTCTGTAATTTCTATTTCTGAAGAATAGCTAGTATTCTAGTATTCTAGCGTTCTAGCCACCGGCCGCGCAGGAACGCGGCTCTCCCAACCACTAACCACTAACCACTAACCACTAACCACTAACCGCTAACCGCTAACCGCTAACCGCTAACCGCTAACCGCTAACCACTAACCACTAACCGCTAACCGCTAACCACTAACCACTAACCACTAGCCACTAACCACTAGCCACTACCGCCCCACGGATATCACAAGATTCTCCCGTTTGGCCAGATACGCCTCCACGGCGGCACGCGTCATGATTTTCGTGTCCGTCGTATGGCATTCTGGCTTGTCGAGAATGCCGCGCAATACAGTAAACCGCCCGGATCCCGCCGCCGTGTGGTTGTTCAACGCCAGTTTTACACGGCCATTTTTGGGCCATTTGCCTTTCCATAAAGCCGTAATCGACGCAGTTTCAGCATTTTTTCCAACTTTCGCATCCGCTCCCCACAAGCCGCAGAAGCTGTAATGCGTCTTGTGGCGCCATTGCTCCGCCACAATCGCCGCCAGTTCCTCCCGCGTCACCTCCGCCGTCACGATACTGTTTTCATACGGCACCAAATCGAACAAATCCAGCCCCGTCACATGGCCTGCCGGCAAATCTGTCTTCGACAGCCGTCCATGCAGCACGACATCCGCCCCCGTGGCTTCCGCCAACGCCCGGCAGATCAATTCGCTTGTCTCGCAACTGACGCCAGGCCGCCCATACGATTTCACTGGACGCGCCAAACTGCCTTTTATCAAACGGTTGCGCTCTGTTTTCGCGGCCTCCAGCCAATCCGCCAACGCCGTCCGCAATTCATCGTCTTCGGCGACATCCGCCGTAACGGCCCGCATGTCGCCTTCGATCGCGACAACAGCATGGCGCTCCGTGTCCACCGTCACTCTTACAACGCCCAAATACTCGCCATGGCAGCCAGGCTGCATATACCATGAACGCCTGCCAAGCCGCTGGCCGGGTAGCAACCGATGGCTGTGCGCGCCGAGAATCACATCGATTTCCGGAAAACTTTTTGCAATCGTCGAAATCTCGTTGACGCCGCGCGTGTCCGAGCCTTCGAACCACGCCTGATGCGCCGCCAGGACAATCGCATCCGGCTTTGCCTGATGGACTTGCGGCAGAATTCGCTCCAATGCCTCAAACGCCTTCTCCACATGGAGCTTTTCGTATTCATCCGCCAGCAGCCAGTGCTTCGCGTACGACGCCGACATGCCGATGACGGCCACCTTCACGCCGTTCCGCTCAATCATCCGCCATGCGGGAAACGGCTCTTTACCTTTTATATATAGGTTCCCGCAGAGGACGATGTCGTTCACGGCTTCGGCCAATTCGCCGAACCGCTCCACGCCGTAGTCCAGTTCATGGTTGCCGGGCACCCACGCATCGTATTTCATCGTCTTCAGCGGGATGATTCCCGCCATGCCGCGCGACAACGCCGTCGCCAACGTCCCCTGCGCGTTGTCGCCGCAGTCGACGAGAATGCATTTCCCTTCCTCCCGCTGGCGGATCCGCTTGACCATCGTCGCGATCCGCAACCACGAACCATTCTGCTGGCTGTCGTCCTCCTCTTCGAACACGCCGTGCATGTCCGTCGTCTGCATGATGACGACGTCGCGCAGTTCGGCAATTGACTGAAACGCCAATAGCAACAGAAGAACAAACCACATGGCGGTTCTTTCTGCGTTCTTGTTGTCCAATATATTGAAATACCCCTCCATACCCATAGCTTGCAAATGCATCATCCTTTCCTCTGCATGGCCACGGCATCTATGCCACCAGCACCAGCAACATCGTCAGGCCAAGAACAGCGAACAGCACCGCCATCAGCACTTTTGTCGCGAAAACATGCCGTTTCGCCCAATCGCCCAACGCCTTCGCGCCCACGCCATAAGCCGCCAATACGGTAATCACCGCCAATGGCATGATAAACAAGATGTTGTACAGCAACAGAAGCCATAAGGCGCGCATTGTCACGCCATCCTTCATCAGCACTGTCAAAACAGGCAGCAGTATCTGTCCCGTACATACCAGTTCCATCGACGACACGATGGCCCCCAGAACAACCGCTGCCGGCGCCAGAAGCCATGCATGGACAGTCGTGAATTTTCTGATCTTCTCATGGATTCCACGATGCGTCTCTTTTGAAAGCCCCATGTCCATGTCGCTTGCCCTGCCTGTCTTGCGATAGCGAAACGCATCCCGCAGATGCAATACGCACAGCACAAAGCCACAGACTGCAAAGCCACCATAAATAGCGACTTTTACCCAACGCCAGCCTTGCACTTTCTCCAGAACATACGACAAGGCAAGACCATACATGAAATACGTCAGAAACACTCCAATGCAAAAACAACCTCCGACTATCAAAATCTCACGGCGGCGTTTCTTCAAATACAGCAAATAGCTGATCAAGAAGACCGACGTCGCAAACGCACACGGATTGACGCCGTCGCACAATCCTCCGACGATCACCGAGCCGATGGTCATCGAGTCCAGAAATGTCTTCAAATGGCCTTTTTCAGTTTTCAGCTCGTCTTCCGTCAACGCCTCCAGCCAGAATTCCTCGCCCGTCAGCGGCGCCGTCAATGCCGTCTGCAATTCATCCGCCGTCGCCAAACGCCCCGTCACAAAGCCTTCCGCCCAGACGACCATCGGCGCCAGATTCTTCGCTTCATCCCCCGGCAACTCAAAATGACGGCGTGTGCGCGTCAGCATCGCCATGCCTTCAACCGTCGCGACATTATACTCGGCAATCTCTATGGAAGGCAACGCTTCCCGAAGTAATTCAAACTCTTTGCTTTGCCGCGAACATTTCTTACAGCCTGTCAGCATGAAAAACAACAGACGCGGCGTCCTCGCAAGATTCAATCCATCAGCCTTCTTTCTATCCTTTTTCTCCAAATCATGATAGGTGTATGAGACGATGGCTTTTTCACCCGCCTCCGCAACGGCCTTTTCCACACCGCTGAACACCCCTCCCGAAGGCGGCGACGCGAGCAATTCGGAAAGGGAATCCTCCATTTCGTCAAAACCGGAACGCCCATTGAGGAAACGCCGCCCAGCCAGCAGGACAGGAAAGGAACTGGCCTTGTTCTCAATGCCAAGTTCCTCCTCTATCTTGTTCAGAAATCGGTAGTTGTCAGCTGATTCGATGTCCAAAAACACCAATACGGGGCTTTCTGCGTCAGCATATTCCTCCTCCCAGTATTCCTTCAACGCGGCGCATTCGGTACAATCCTTGGTGCCGAACAAGAGCAACCATGGGCGCGACCATGCCAGCGGCATCATGATCATCCCCAGCATGAAGAATATGCGGAATCGTTTCGTCATGTCGCAATCGTTTCGGAAAAAACTTCAACGCCATCTGATCTGGACAGTTCCAACAGACTGTTTCTGATAGGTCACAGGCATCTGCAAAAAGCCTTTTCCCGCCTTTTCCAGATATTCCGGCGTGATTTCAAACTCAAGGGCGATTCTGCGTTCAGCCGCTTTCTTCAGCAACTTGACGCCTTCCGGCAGCTCGACTTGAATGTCTTCAGCGATTTTCTCCCAAGTCTCCAGCTCGTCCAATGGACGTTTTTCCTCCTCCTCTTTGCTTACCGGGAAGTATGAATCCAGATCCTTCACATTCTCTCTGTGCATCGAAAGCATTTTCACCCGTGACTTCTTGTCTTCTCTGAGAATGACAAATGTCCGCAACATGCCTTTCCCTTCTTCTTTGATTTTCTCGCGTTCCATGATGAAATTCTCACGATTCAAGGCGAACTTCAGCCCTGTCACCTCCCCGGTAACGCCGATGACAAGCGGACCGTACTGTTTGACTCCCGTCAACTGCTCGGCTCCCTTCACTTGCACTCTTATATTGGCGCGTATGCGTCCGGTTTTCATAGGCAGTTTCCCGGGCATGATGGTCAATTCATGAACGCCTGCCCCGGTTTTCTTCATTTCAAACTTCAAAAGCGGGTGTTCATCCGGTTGCTCCAACGTGATGTCGCCTTCGAAGTCGGAGATGATCTTGATGGTGCGCTTCCAGTCAACATCACCGGCGAAAGTCCCCAGATTGATGGAACGGGCGGGTTCATATCTTATCTTCGTAACACGATTTCCGGCCAACTGGAAGAACACCTCGGGGAAACCGTTTATCTGAAACAGCATCCAACGGTCAAAGTTCTCTTGGTGAATGGAATGCCCGTCTATTGAGAAATCCAATTCCAGTTTTCCGTTTGCCGGAACCTTCGCATTTGAATAATCCTTTGCCAGCGTCAGACACGGGCAACCGCACAGGATTTTCTTCAGCACCACGTCTTTTCCGGTCCTGTTTTTGAAAATGGCCTTCAATGGACGGCATTCATAATCAAGCAAATCCTTCACGCTCCCGACTTCCGCATTCACCAATTCCAAAGGATAACCTTCCGGCAATTTCGCGGGATTGAACGTCCAGACTTCCTTCTCATTGCCGCCGTTCTCTCCATTCACAGCCTCCTCGGACACGCATGCCAGACATGCCGCAAACAAGACAGCCAGCGCCACTCTCACACAGACAGATTCATTTCTCACGTTCATCATACTTCTTTTCATTTGAATTCCAAAGCGCTTCTCACTCGGTAAAAATCCACACGCCTGTCGTTTCCGGCCTCTCCGTGACGACTTCTTTCAGACGACCGTCGGGAGCGTACTCGTAGATGACCGCGTCTCTTCTCAAACCGGGGAACGCCATCAACGACCATCCTTGCGGGATTTCAATTTCATCCACGGCCCGCGGCACACCGCAGACTTCGAACATCGCGCCGTCGGTCGGCACATACACCCAGTACGCACCGCCAGCCCTCACCGATGGCGTGATGACATAGCTGCCGGTTTCAATGTCGTACCCCATGTAATCCAAGTCGTCCAGAATGGCATCCGCACCGATATGCAGACCATACGGAATGCCGATGAGATTCCAGCCCGGCTTCAAACGGACATCACAATCAGCGGTCGTGCCGTATGTTACGCTAACAGCCGCATCGACATTGACCAACGGGCTCTCCATGACTATGCCCGCTTCGACCAAGCGGTCGTCCAAGGCGATGAACGAGCACTGGGCGCCTTCGCCGTCCAGTTCCAACCGCAGGGGGGACGGACCTGACCAGCAATGAAACGCCAGGTCTCCCGTCTCCGTGCTACGAACCAGCAACGCGTTCAGGCCAGAAGCCACCGCAGGTTCGCAATCGGCTATGTGAGCATATCCATTTTCCGTTCTCACTGTACGGACAATGTCGATGGACGGTGCCATCATCCGAGAATAGGCCCCCTCCGGGAACAGGCGCATACGATAGATGACGCCATTGTATTCAAAACCGCCATAGGCGGAAGCCACATTATCCGTGAACGCGCAGCAGCTCAACGCAGTCGGTACAATGACGCCGCTGACTAGCACGGGAACGCGCTCGATCATTCCTCCGTCACCGATCGACAGGATGTTCATCGACATTTCGAAGGTCCCCAAATTCTTGTCAATGACCATCGGCCCCGTTTCTGACGACAGGATTCCGTTGTCCAGCGGCGCCAGATTCAGCAATTCCCGTTCATGGAAACGCAGGAAGTTGGGCGTGACCGCCACCTCCGATGACGGCGTTTCCGTTACGAAATAGAATACATCGGTTTCCACCGCTTCTGAAATCGAAATGGATGAATCAAAAATCGTCCCGCAGGGGGACAGGCGGATGGCGGACTGGCTGTCGCGCTCAAACTCCAGCAGCGACGTCCTGTCATTGCAGCTGGAAACCCATGCGTCGGCGTAACTTGCCAGCCGTTCGCTGTATGGCGTGATTTCAAGGCATCCATGCACTTTGCCCGCGAAGACCTGAAGCCCCTCATCCCATGCGAGCGGCATGAAAAAGTAGACCATGCCATGACCGTTGGCATCGTTGAAGAGGCATGTCGTGAAGCTCTGGGTCGCATTGCCGTCATAGACTTGTATGCGACCGTTCACAACACCGCGTTCATCAATCGTCATGTTGATCCAGCCTTCCGTGGAGCCTTCCAGATCGTCGTAGTCGCGCAAGGCGACATTGTAGACGCCGGCATATTCCTCCGGCATGTCCGTCATGATCTTGATGTCTCCGCTGAACACATCGCCGATGGACGAGACAAAGGACACGCTGCCGCTGTAATCGGCGCCGTAGCGGATGGACAGGCGTTCGCCGCCTTCAAATTCCATGTCCAATGCCACGGCATGCGTGTCTGAATCATATGATGTCCAGCCGCCAATCAATTGATGCAGAGGGCGTTCCGAATCCTGCGTGACAATCGTGACATCCAATCCGGAATCGGTGGGCTCGACATAGCACAACCCGTCGAACGCGCTTTCATCTCCATCGTGCGAGCTTCGCTTCAAGCAAGCTGTAAACGGAAGCACGTCAATATTCATGTCGACAACCGTCAACGAGACCGTCAACGCATGGGGTTCGTCCCACTCCAGGGGCGACGAAGAGCTCTTGCGCAAATAGACCGCAACTTCCACCGGATTGGGAACGGCCACGGTGGGCACGCCACTGATCGTGAAACGCGGATTGGATTTGTCTTCCGTATTGTCGATTAACGACAAACCGGCAGGCATCCGGCTCGTGTTCGCCACGTAATCCATTCCACGAAACGCGCACACGGGGAAGTCCAATGTCGTCATCAGCCCTTTGCAGAGGACAAAGTCAGTTTGCGGCGGCTCCGGCAGGAAGGCCGGCTTCGCGCATATCCGGATGGTCGCTTCCCCCGTGCCAATGACACATTTCCCATTATTCACCGCAGACAAACGGACAAGTACGTCCTTGCTTCCATCCCAGTCGGGAGTGGTCGTGATATTCTTCAAGGTTATCTCCAGCGAGTCTTCAGTATCCTGCGGGTTGCCCCATGTGAAAAGGGTGTCCTTGCATGGCACAAACCACCCGGTTGCCGAGCTGTCCGCCGCCATGACGCTGTATTGGAATTTGATTTCCGCCCCGGAGGCTGGTTTCAGATAGGTCAGCTTCAATGGAAGGGACACGGTCTTCGCGCCCCGCGCAACCGCCATTTCCGTACGCGCGAAGTCAATACGCGCCTCAATATCCTCCTGCTGGGAATATGACAACGGCACGGAGACCAATCCCGTCTGCCCGGAGGATTCGATGCAGAGCCAGTAGTCCTGCATGTTGCTGTCGCTTGGCATGAAAAGGAAACTGCCTCCTGTCACCATACTGATTTCGCTGCGCCTGAGCAAAGTCGAACCGTCGGCCTTGTAAATCGACAGGATGATTTTGGCGGCGGAATCCGCGCCGTCCACCTGTCCGACGTTGAAAACCCAGGTCCTTCCGTCATCCACGCTGAACTTCGACCACTGACGGGCGATCATCTGCCCCGCTGGCACGTTGTCCGTCCCCCCTGCGGCGTCATAGACCTTGTCGCTCGTCTGGTTGTACATGCTGAATTCGTTGAAACCAATCTCGAACAAACTTTGGAAATCCGCCATCTTCGCCGTCAGTTCCTCCAGTGTGGTCCAGCTGACACGGCCGACGGGAACCGCCTGATAGCCGTTGTTCACACGTTCGACACGGCAATAGACCAGCGAGGGATATCCAATGCTGCCGTTCGGCCATCCATCCCGTGCCGTGCCTGGCAACGCCAGCGACTCCTGAATCTGGCGGTTCGCCGTCAGCTTCGCACGCCCCTGCTGCAACGTCAGGCTATGCGTGGCCAGATATCCGACTGAATTCTCGTCAACCAACAAGGAAGGCCCTGTACCATCCCGACGCTGGAAATCAAGAATGACATTGTACGAATCGGCGGTCAAACTGCTGAAGGCCGGCTGTGAAAAGACAAGATGCTCCAATCCGCAGCAATACGGGCACCAGCCGAGACCGCTGAAATACAGCAGCAACGGCTTGCCTCTTGAAAACGCGTTCGCCATGGCCGTATCCATGTCCATGGTCCATTTGCCGATCATGGCGCCGCTCCAGTAGGGGTTCGTCAT
>CACYQT010000062.1 GCA_902776645.1 uncultured bacterium
CTGGAAGACTATATCGCGTTGACGGAAGAACCCTACCAGCTGACAAGCCGCATCCTCATCAACAAGGATCGTGTCATCAACGCCTTCAGTGAAACGGCTCCCGCGCCGTATGGCGACAGCCTGTTCTACCTGAACGCAATCGCCGCCATGGACGTTGCGGCCGGTAACGTTGACGGCGCCAGAATCGCCACCGTCACGCTGCGCGTCAAAGCCGCGGACGAGGCCTTCACGATGGCCGATCTGCGCGACCTGACCGCGGACGAGACCAGCGGCCTCCAGCTCTGGCTCGATGCGAAAGACATGGAAAGCGTCGGCGGCGATATGGTCGGCAACAACCGCTTCAGCCCGTTCGAAGACATCCGCCTGAATCTCACTGGCGCGCCGAACGTCGAATTCGATGAAGAGAACGGCTGGACCGTCACCTTCGCGCTCGATCCTGAACAGGATCTCACCTACTTTGAACTGGACAAGACGTTTGACATGTTCATCGTCGTCCAGGCCAAGGCCGGCGAAAGTAACGGCCATAAGTTCCAGATCTTCGTGGACGAAGACGCCCTGAAGCTGAGCGGCACGGATACGGCTCCGTACATCGATTCCATCGAGACGCAGGTCGTCACCATTGACAGCCAGTTCCCGCAGCTCGTCTCCTCTGTCATCGAAGACACGGACAAGGACGGCTATCTTGAAAAGATCACGTTGACGTTCGATGAACCGCTCCGCCCGAGACTCTCCGATCTCGCCATCTGGAAGCTCGCCGACGCCGCGACCGGCACCGCCATTACGGTGGAAGCTCTTGAACAGTCCGAAGACTACAAGACGGTGACGCTGACGCTGAACGGCGCGGAACTCGACACCACGACCGGCAAGGTCTCCCTGATCCTCGACTACACGGCCAGCGACAACAGCGTCTTGGCTGACTGGGCGGGCAATGTCGTTGATTTCCGTGTTGACGACGGCTACGCGACGACGGATGACGCGGCTGCGCCGGTCGTCCTGAATTCCTCCATCAATACCACGGAAGAGATCGTCGTCGGCGATCTGTTCTTCCATGACCGCAACGGCAACGACGCCTGGGACGAAGGCGAAGATGTCTGGACTGGTGCCGCCGCGTATGACGGCGCTGTGCTGAACCGCGTCTGGAACGGCGGCGACGGCGCTTGGACGACCGTCGCCGGCTATGTCGGCAAGGCTCTGCCCGAAGACGTGGAAGTCGCCAAGAACTTCCGCGCCGAGGAAATCGCCGTTCTGGATACGGACAACAACGGTCATATCGACGCCATCGACGTCCTCTTCTCCGAGGCGATTGATCCCGCCACGCTGGAGAACGCCGCCTGGACGCTGGCCGGTTACGGCGCGTTGACCGCCACTGCCGACGCGGAAAATGCCGCGCATGTCCGCTTCACCTTCGCGGAAGGCGAAGCCTACGACACCGCCGCGACACCCGCGCTGACCATTGACTCCGCCATCACCGATCTTGCCGGCAATGCCGTCACGGCCGGTCAGGGCCTTGCCCTCAGCGACAATGCGGCCCCCGTTCTGGTCTATGCCAAGGCGGAAGGCGGCAAGATCGCCGACGACACGATGCCCGAGGGCGTCACCGTCACGCTGACCTTCTCCGAACCTGTCAAACAGTATCTGTTCACAGCTGAAGACAGCACGGTTGACCAGATCATGTCCAACTTCCAGATCCGCCGCAACAACGGCGACTGGGAAGCCATCACCAGCGACCTCGTCAGCGCGGTCGCCGTCGAAGACGGCAAGATCGTCCTGAGCATGGCCGCCGCCACGACTGGCTGGGGCATGGGTGCCTCCATCGACATCCGTCTGGCGGAAGTCGCCGCCACGGACGACACGGTCTTCGGTGACGAAGCTGGCAACAGCATCGCCGCCAACAGCGTCGCACTCTATCCTTACGATGATGCTAACGCGGCGTTCATCCACACGCTCATCGAATTCCAGGATGCCGCCATCCTGAATCCGAATGACACGAACAACTACCTCCGCACGAACGCCTTGCCGGTCCAGCTCCTGCTGAACAGCGCCTGCGTCGGCAACGCCTTCCAGATCAAGAACTGGAAGTTCGTCGTCGAACATGACGGCGAGGCGACGGCTGAGGCTGAATATGCGGTCGACGCGGCCAACCAGGCTGCTCTGACGAGCGAAGACGGCATGGAAGTCTTCACGGATGCCAGCTGGCAGGTCGAAGAGGGCGCCGCTCCCGCGTCCTACACGCTGAAGGTCAGCTTCACATGGATCGATCCTGACGACGACAATGCCGACACCAACGCGCATGACGTCGAATACGCGACGACCTTCACGGCTCTGGCCAACACCGGCGTCGAGCCGCTGACGGTCCGCGACGGCATGGTCTTCGGCGAGAACATCGCGGAAGTCCAGAAGAACGCCTCCAATGTCTGGAGCAACTGGACATGGGGTGAAGCCAACATCACGAACAACAACCTGCTGATCAAGTCCTACAAGGCGTACTACATCGACGAAGAAGGCGCTGTCGTCTCCGCCACGACCGAAACGGCCGAAGCCGGCGACGGCGAATATGTCGCCAAGATGCGCTTGAACGGCTATCTCGAAGTCGGCAAGACCTACGTCGCCGTTGTGGAAGCCTATGATGGCGACACCATGATCGGCAAGGGCGTCTCCGACGGCGTGACGGTTGTCGAAGCCTTCGACGACGTCGAAAGCATGGAATTCACGGATGGCACCGACCTGAAGGTCGACAACACCGATGAAAACTACAACGTCGCGGCCCGCACGGACAGCCACGATACGCTGTACGCGAAGTGGACGCAGGTCTCCGACAGCCTGACCGCCAAGGAGAACATGCGCTACAAGTACCGCGTCGTCAGCCAGTTCGGTTCGTCCCAGTGGTCTGTTGACGCAGGCGCCATGAACCATCCGCGCCAGTACTTCGGCAGTGCCGTTCTCGGCGACAAGCTCTACGCCATCGGCGGCTATCAGGACGCCGTCCTGAACAGCGTCGAAGTCTACGACCTGAACACGCGCACATGGAGCGAGGCCGCCTCCCTGAAGGAAGCCCGCCGCGACTTCGCATGCGTGAAGATCTCCGACAGCCAGATCGCCGTCATCGGCGGTACCGGCGAAGGCGACGCGCCGCTCACCTCCATCGAGGTGTTCGACGGCTCCAGCTGGACGACGCTGCCCGTCGCCCTGCCGGAAGCCTACGACTACGTGAAGGCCGTCAAGGTTGACGATACGCATGTCTGGATCGTCGGTGCCGCCTGGTACAAGGACGAGACCCGCCAGTCCGTCCTCAAGACGGAAATCCGCAAGTTCGACATGACCACGATGAGCTTCGACGCCGAAGTCATCGCCGCGCCCGCCATCACGGCTCGCTATGACAACTTCCAGGTCGCCCTCCAGCGCCGCGCCGATGGCAACTACCTGGTCATCGCCGACGGTATCGACGCCGACTACTCCATCTGCCGCAAGGTGGATGTCGTGGCCGTCGCCACGGGCGCCGTCGAAACGGTTGAACTGACCGATTCCCGTTACAACTGCGCGATGATCTCCGTCCCGAGCGCCGAAGACGCCGCGGTTGACAATGTCTGGTTCATCGGTGGTATGAACGATTACTTCGAGTATCAGACGACGGTCGACCAGCTCGATGCGACGGGCGTCGTCGCCACGCTGCCCGGTGAACTGAACATCGGCCGCACGGGCGCCAGCGCCTATTGGAACGAAGACCTCAACAACGTCATCGTCGTCGGTGGCTACACCGCTGACCGCGCGTGGAAGAACATCCCGGAAATCGCCGCCAATGACGGCATGAACTGGATCCAGTGCCCCGGCACGGCGATGAACGTGTCCCGCATCGGACAGCATCTGGAAGTCGTCGGCTCCGAACTCAACAGCAAGCGCATGGTTCTGTTCGGCGGCACCGACCAGGAGCCCAGCTACATCGCTGAAACGGAAAGCTGCATCTGGATCGAGGCCCTCGAAGCCTCCGAATGGATGGTCACGGATGACGACGTCACCCAGGTGAAGGTCGAAGGCCTTGACCTGAAGGAAGGCGCCAGCTACGTCTTCGAAGTGAAAGCCGTTGACGAGCAGGGCTATGAATCCGCCGCGGCGCGTTCCGCCGGCATCTACATCAGCTCCTCCACGATCAGCCTCGAACTGGTGCCCGCGCCTGTCGCGAACGCCGCCGAAGGCCAGGTCTATCAGTTGAAGGTCACCGCCAAGAACGACGGCGATACCCTCAAGTACTACCATTACAAGGTCACGAGAGGCAACGAAATCATCGACTGCCCCACTGAGTCCGTTGAAATCACCACGGTCACGACGTTGCCTGCGTTCGTTTGCGCCGACGGCGAGAATGAATCCACCTACGTCATCACAGTCTGGAGCGCCATCGATTCGCTGATCAGCGAGACGGCTTCCGTGACGGTCGCGAAGGCCACCTACACGGTTGACTCCGTCGATCCTCTGGATGTGGATAGCTACACGCTGGGCGTCAACCTCAACGGCTTGGCCGCCTACGAATGGCAGCTGGACGACGGCGAAGTCAGCGAAGTCTCCACGGAAGCTGAATTCACGGTGACCGGTCTCACGGTCGGCAGCCATACGGTCAGCCTGTGGGGTATTGACAAAAATGAATCCCGCCAGAGCGAACCGACCGTCATCACGCTGTTCTACAAGACGCCTGACATCGTCGGCGACGTGCTCACCGGCGTTATCACGGCTGACAAGGAAGCGGTCGGTGACAGCGACATCGTCACCTACACGCTGACGATGAGCGAAGCCATTGTCAACGATCCTGTCGCCGCCAACTTCACGGTTGAAAACGGTGTCATCGAGTCCATCGAAGATGCCGACGGCAACAAGACCACCTACATCATTACCGTAAAACCGGAAGGCGACGGATTCGTCTCCGTCACGCTGAAGGCCAATACGCTCTTCACGGCGGACAAGGGTATCCCGAACACCGCAAGCGAAACGGTCAAGGCCTTGTATTACACGAAGCCCACTCTGACCTTCACGCCTGTCGTTGATGGAGCGGATGAAGACTTTGTCGCCTACGTCGGTGACCAAGTCGCGGTGAACATCAACTTCGAATCCGACTACGTGTTGCTCGGTGGTGACCTCGGCATCATGTTTGACAGCACGGTCTTTGAGATTGCCGATGTCAAAGATGGCGAACCCGATGCAACGAAGATGTTGGCTGGTGATTACGGCAAGGATGGTTCCATCGCATCCTGGATTATGGAAGGCGACCAGATCGTCGGTATCCGCCTCGGCGGCGCCAACGGCAAGGCCACTGCGACAGCAGCGACCTACGCGACCATCACCTTCAATGTCCTCAAGGAAGTCACGGAAGGCAGCGCCATCACGCTCGTCAGCCTTGACAACACGGACGAATATGCCGGTATCGCATTGCCCGGACTCCACCTCAAGGGTGATTTGCTCGCGGCCGTTGATTACGGCGAAGTCGTCATTCCGACCGCTCTCAAACGCCCGACGCTGGCTCTGACTGCCGCTGAAGCGGCGGTTGAAGAAGGCGCATACGACCTGACCATCAGCCTCAGTGATGCTCTCGAAAGCGACGTCGCCGTCGACTTCATCGAAAACGGCGAAGTCATCAGCACGGAGACGATCAAGGCTGGTGAAACGGCTCTGACAATCACCATGGATAAGGAAGACAACTTCCTGACCGGCGATCGCGCCTTCACCTACGCCATCGCCTGCACGGACGACGCCGTCATCCTGGATGACACGGCCGTCGCAATCACCGTCATCGACAATGACACGGCCATCACCCTGACGACCGCAAGCGCTGAAATCAACGAAGGCGGCCAGATGGTCATCACCTTCGCGCTCGCCGACGGCATCGCCGCCGCCGCGGACGTCACCTTCAACAGCCCGTTGATCCCGACGACCGATCCTGACACGTTCACCTCCGGTATCGACTTCCGTATGGATGCGGAACCTGTCATCGCCGCCGGTGAAAACTCCGGTACGATCACCATCACGACCTATGTCGACAACGACATAAAGGGTGATTACGACATCACCGTTGCGCTGACGGAAATGAACGTCGGCGGCAATGAATGTAGCGCCTTCGAGGAAGCTTCCGTGACGTTCACCGTCATCGACGTGAACTACAAGCGCGGCGACTTCGACGGCAACAACATCGTTGACTACGACGATGTCATCGCCTTCCTGCCCGTCATGGGCGTGACCGCCGATGACGAGGTTTGGCCGCAATACCAGATTTATGATCTGGACGGCGACGGCGATGTCGACTACGACGACCTCATCGAGTTGCTCTCGCTGATGGAAATCACGGGCGGCACCCGCGGTGGCGCCACCCGTGGCGACAAAGTGGTCCGTCTCTGGCTGGAATCCGACAGCACATCCGTGAAGCCCGGTGATGTCATCACCGTCAAGCTCATGGCTGAAAATCTGACCGGGCAGGGACTGGCCGCCTTCAAGTGCGATGTCAACTTCAATGCGGCCGACCTTGTCTATGACGGTGAGTTCGACGCGTTCGATGTCGTCAATCCCGCTTTCATCAGCATCCGCGACGGCAGTCTCGCTGAAAACGGAATCAAGGAATTGATCGGTACGTTCGCGAAGCGCAACTCCATGAGCGAGATCGCCATCGACGGCGAGCCTTACGAACTGGCGACGCTGAGCGTCCGGGTCAAGACGACCGCCGCCGGCAATATCAACATTGATTTGAGCAACCTGAACGCCAGCACGCAGGCGGCGACCCGCGCGGGCTTGTCCGTCCTGGACGGCACGCTGGAAGTTGTCACTGAATCTCTGACCATCGCCGTTGACGGCGGCGCGGCAGACGTGCCCGAATTCGCAATCGAGTTCGCCGCGCATCAGCAGACCCGCGCGGCCAACGTCGCCCTGAAGGTCGGTATGGCTGAAAACGCCAGCCTGGCCTACAATGCCGCCGAAGGCGACATGACGTCCATCCCCGCGTTCGACAAAGTCTATGATGTCCGCGCCATCGACGGCCGCCGTGCCGAAGAGCTGCACACGGATATCCGCGGTCTTGCCAATCGCGAGACCTGGAATGTCCAGGTAACCGTCGGCGAAGGACAAAAACTGACGCTGGACTGGTCCGAGGCCGAACTGCCCGAAAACTTCGACTTCTCCATCGTGAAGGGCAAGTACTACAACAACACGACGGTCATCGATATGCGTGAAACCACGTCAATGGCCTTCGACGAAGGTGAAACGTTCATCACGATCGTGGCCGACAAGAAGGTCGCCCCGACGCCGGAAGCCAGCCATACGTTCAAACTGACGCCCGGCTGGAATCTGATCGGCATCCCGTTCGAATTGGACGCTGAAAGCCTTGCGAAGTTCGCGAGTGTCGCCGCCGTCTTCACTTACGACGAAGCGACTCAGTCCTATATCCAGCATGAAGACACGACGGCTATTGTGGCCGGCAATGCCTACTGGGTGTTTGTGGCCGAAGCCACCGATATCACGGTGACCGGCTCCGAAGTCGCCGACTATGGCGTGGCGCTGAAGGCCGGATGGAACTGGGTCGCCCCGTTGGCCACCTCCCCGATTTCCATGCCGGAAGGTGCCGTCAAGGCTGTCTGGTTCTACACGCCCGATGGTTATCGCCAGGCGACGGAAGACGCCGACATCCAAATCGGCTGCGGTTACTGGATCTATAGCGAAGAGGACACGGTCATCTGGCAGAACAGGTAACCTTCTGAATTAAAAATCAGACCGACCAAGCCTCCCCGGATTTTTTCCGGGGAGGCTTTTTTATATGTATATGCCTTTTTGTCTAATCTTCTGGATCCCTGGGCTTCCAAAAGATTAGTCTTCTGAAGGAGTGGAATGGAGCATAGTTATTCACCGTCATTTTGGGGGAATCTTTGAGATTCTATGATTTCCTATGAAAAAAAGTGGCAACATCAAGTTTTTTTTTCGCAATTCTGAAAAACCGTGCTATTTTGATAGAATATCTCATTATTTTCGGTAATAGTGTAGGTATTGTCTTGGCATGACATTTGCTAAGGAAACAATGGTTTTTTCTGTCTCTGGAAAATACAAACATATTAATAAATAGTAAAAACAAATCAAAATCACGAACCCAAAGGACACAAGATGAGATTGACAAAAAGATTCCGTTGCGTTGGTCTGGTGGTGATCAGCCTCCTGCTCGCAGGTCTGACTCTCTCTGCGCAGACTCAGAAGTGGAATTCAGAAGACTGGGATGACGACCTGGTGTTGGATTCCGTGGAAGACAGTTACGATGTGATGACAGGGGATTCCGAAAAGGATCCCTATATTCCTGGCAAACTGAATCCGCTTGTCGGACCGCTTGCTGCAAACCGCGCTCTCGTGTTGGGCGCCGTCCAGCCGAATGGCGTGAAACTTCCCGCCGCGACGCGTTTCATGCCGTCCAGTGACTGCTCCGTCGAATTCTGGTACAGCCCCGCCGCTTCTGCTTCATACGCGAACGGCACCTTGTTCGGCTATGTCGGCGACAAGAACAGCTACAGCATCGACGTGACGAACGGCGTTTTGTCCGTGAATATCGGCGGCACGAAGATCGGTTCCGCCAGTCTGTCGAGATACGCCACGGTGTCGGCCGTCGCCGCGAATCCCCAGGACAACAATATCTGGAACTACATCGCCCTGACGTGGAAGTGCGAAGACAACAACACCTACACGGCGACTCTGTATCTGAACGGCGCCAGCGTCGCGACTCTGGGCTCGATTCCCGCCCCGGACGTCGATATCTCCAGCGAAGCCTTCATCGGCAAGGGGTGCGTCTCCGGTTATATCGATGAATTCAGCTTCTGGAACAAGGCTTTGACCGCCAGCGAGATTTCCGCCGACTACAACAACGGCAACGGCAAGATCAGCTATTACGCAGAAGGCGACAAGCATGGCCTCGTCTGCTACTATCGTTTCGACGACGGCGGCGAATCCATTGAAGACTACGCCTATCTGCCGGACTTCGAAGCGGCTGCCGCTCTCGATCCGACCAAGACGGCTGAATTGGAGATGTTGACTGCCATGTTCCAGTATCGCGTCATGGCGGCCGACAACAATGTCCGCACGACGGCCATCTACAAAGACGCCGCCAAGACGGAACTTATCCAGAAGGGCCAGCCCGTCTGGTTGACGAACTTGTCCGTCAGCATGGCCGAGCCGGAAATCCTCCGCACGAAGGAAGCCGATGTCGATTCCGATTATGACGGCTTCATCAACGATGGCGATACGGATCTTAGCAGCAAGAACATCTTCGCGCTGGTCCGCGTCAAAGGCGACGACGCCCTGAAGAACATCACGTTGCTGCAAGGCGGCAACTTCATCGTCTACGACGACCTCGGCCAGGCCCTGTGGGTCGTGAGGGGCTTTGACAAGAACGCCAAACTGGACATACCACAACCAGTTTACGGCAACAACGATGTCACCTGCGCCAAATTCGCGGCCAATCTCTCCACCCCTGAAGTCGACTTCACCGATGGTATGGACGATGACGGCGATGGCGTCATCGACGACACCTGCATCGCCAAAGGCAATCTGGCGGCGGCCGTCAAACCCGCCATCAGCGATGCTGATGACGACGGCATCGTCGACAACGATGAAAGCAAGGGCATCGATCCTCTCTGCAAGGCGAAGATCACGAATCCCTACTATTCCACCAGCCCCTTGTTCAACCGTGTCTTGGATTTGACGGATACGGGTACGCGCTATGCTTCCCCCGAAGCGAACTACGGTGTCAACAACATGAACAGCAATGGCTTCACGCTGGAAATGTGGTACAAGCTGGCCGAGAAGCCCGATGGCTCCGCCGTCAAATATCCCTTGATCTACAAGACGAATGTCAAGCCGACGCTCCCCGGTGACTTCTGGTTCGGTTTCGAACAGGACGAGGAGGACGGCAACAAATACAAGCTGACGGTTAAATATCGCCAGATCGCCAATTCCACGCTGTCCGAAGCGGTCGCTCGCTATACGCTGAACGACGTGGATCTGCTTGATCCTGAACTCGGATGGATTCATGCCGCTGTTACGGTCACGGCGGATACGATCAACACGGACGCCATGAAGGTCAATTTCGTCGTGTACGCCAATGGGCTGGAATACAAATCCACCGCCGCCCAGATCACGGGCACGGCAGGTACGTCCTCCGGTATTCTCCACAGCGTGCCCAGCAATGGCAAGCTGATCATCGGTTCCACGAAGAGCGCTGAAAGCCTGAAGATGTTCGTGGATGAAGTCCGCGTCTGGAACGGCGTCCGCACCGCTGCGGAACTCGCCGCCAACCGCAACATGTTCCTGGTCACCATTCCCTCCACTTTGACAACCTACTATCGTTTCGACGATGGCGCGAATGTCAGCGGTCGCAACACCATTCAGGACTTTGTAGCCAATCTGGCCGGCACGACGTCCGCCGCCACCGACGCAGCGCTTCTCGGCAAAGCCAAACTCACCACACTGGATTCCGGCAAGGAAGGCGATGAGACGTTTGCTTATTTGAGCGCCGATACGGACAACGACAAGATTCCGGACTTCTGGGAAATCGCCGCGTTCCAGTCAACGACTACCTACGCGATCAGCTCCGGCGTCCATGAGAACATTCTGGCGGTGGCCGGCTCTGGCAGCGTCGACAGCTACACGGATTATGACGGCGATGGTCTTAACGACTTCTACGAATACCGCTCCGGCCACGATCCTCTGGTCGATGACACGAATGCCGTTACCTATAATGAAAAGACCGGTGCCTATGAAAAGGATTTGACCGAATATGACGGCGATGGCGACGGCTTGACCCTCCTGCTCGAGCAGAAGAACGGTACGGACCCGAATGAATACGATGAGAACGACGGCGGCGTCGTTATCGACAAGACTGGCGATACGGACGACGACGGTATTTCGAACTACGATGAAGAGCATAACGCGGCTCCTTCCGGCAAGCTGGATTCACTCAGCCCGCTGGTCTGGCGCGCTTTGAGAGCTGGCGGCACGGAAGCGGATGCGCTGATCGTCAAGGAAATCGACGGCGACCGCGTCCTCGGCGTTGACAGCACGAATGCGTTACTGACGCAGAACTGGACGTTGGAGACATGGTTCCTGCTGACGGATGCCTCCAAGAACACCGGTTCCTTCATCAAACGCGTTGGCGCGAACGGCACCTACTTTGATTTCGGTTTGAAGGAAGGCCGTCCGTATGCCCGCGCCTCCATGTCCACCTCCTGGATGGAGAACGGCGAATCGACGAACATGCTGGAAATCTGCCCCGAAAACGGCAGTGCCATCGGCACGAACGTGTGGGTGCACTACGCGGCTGTTTGGAATGCGCGCCAGCGTTGCCTGTCCTTGTATTTGAACGGCACGTTCACTGGTTCCAAGTATTGCGTCTCCGCCCCGCTGATCAACGGCGGCACGGTGGACGGCTTCACGACCACCATTCTGGGCGACTATGACGGCTCCTATCTGGCCGGTTACATCGACGATGTCCGTATCTGGGTTGACACGGAGGATGGCAAAGTCGGTATGCGCATGCCTCGCCAGATCAAAGAATGGATGAGTAAGGCCCTGCCAGTTGCTTCCGCGGATCCTAGCACCTTAGCCCTCAATCTTGAAAATACGGCCGCCGCATACTATCGCTTCGACGACGGCGGCACGACCATTCAGGACTTCACCTATGTGCTCTCCGACGAAATCGCCAACAATTGGCTGCATTCGCCTGAGACTGCGGACGCTGAGAACCGTATGCTCTCCAGCTGGTCCGATGAACATGGCGACGACAAGACCGGCGAATTCTACGCCACCAGCAATGTCGCGCAACGCGCTGTCAATATGAACGGCGGCGGCAATTCCGACTTCGACCCGATCCCCGATGGCTGGCAGCAGCTCTACTGGCCGAACGATGTCGGCAGCTACTATGATCTGAATCTGAATTACCTTGGCATCATGACGACTGTTCCGCAGGCTTATCCGGCCGAAGGCAGTTATTTCGTCGATCCTCTGACGGGCGGCGTCATCAGCAACGGTGCATCCCATCAGGCTGGTCCGCGTGCCGGTTTCCTGTACTTCACCGATTTGTTCTTTGACGACATCAGCAACATTGATTCCGTCAACTTCTCCTGCCAGCTCGGCAATGCCGTTTGCGCGGGCACGAATGACGGCAATCTGAATGAAATCTGGGTCTTTGTCAACGGCAAGCGCGTCGGCTATTCTTCCTCCTCCAGCGGCAAGCCCGGAGAGGACATCGCCACGAGCATGAATACGCAGTTGAACGGACAGGCCGCCAAGGGCGGACTTGCCTACTATGCCTCCGGCACGACGACCAGCTACCCGAGCATCAGCGCGGATCTCAAGGCCGCGATGGTCAAAGGCCGCAACCGCATCGTCATCCGCACGAACCACCATCATGCCTCCGATTCAACTTGTACGTCCCATGACCATAACTACAATTTCTATGCCAAGATCCGTGTGAACGGCCGTACGCCGGACAACTACCTTGGCCATGTCAAATGGTTCTTCTGCCGTCAGTCCGACAGCCGTTATTCCATGGGCAGCATTTCCCAGACGCAGCCTTATCAGGAGGATGCTGAACATTGCCATGCCAAGGAAACGGACGGTACGGATCTCCGCTACTTCTGGTTCGAAAAGAACTACGGCATCCAGGCTTGGGGCTATGACCAGGATCCTGATGGCGACGGTTTGACCAACTGGACGGAATATCTTGCCAACACGAATCCGCTCTCCAAGGTCAATGGTGCCGAATTGATGGATGACGGTGAACATGATGCCGATGGAACCTTGGTACGTTCCCGAACGAAATCGATACGGATGATGACGGAATCAGCGACTATGAGGAAAACACGAAGGGCTACAGCCCGCTGGATTCCACAAGCCGCCCGAACTGGATCAACAAGGCTCTGAAACTTGATGGTACCTACATCGTTTCCGTTCCTGAAGTCGGCGACATCATCGGACAGGATGACTTGAGCAAGTGGACGATCGAAGCTTGGATCAAGCCTGACTTCTCCGACGGCAAGAAGAGCGAAGAAGACACCGTCGGTCGCAAGCAGGTCATCGTCCGCCGTACCGTCGGACGCTATTCCGATAACGACGCCATTAACTACGAACTCGGTCTGACGGAAGAAGGTCTGCCGTATGCCGGTTTCACCGTTGTCAAAGATTTGAGCACGGGCGGCGTCCAGGTCGTTCCCGTCTATGCGACGATGACCGTCGCCGGCGGCTTCACGAAACTGGATGACGGCGCATGGACGCACATCGCCGCCACCTACACGCCGCTGACCGTCTCCGAAAAGGATTCCTCCATCACCAACGGCAAGATTGAAATCTACATCAATGGTGCCTTGGCCTATACATTGAACAATGTCTCCGACATCGCCCCCACTACGTATCGCGGCGTGGCCGGCCTGACCATCGGTGGTCCGCTTCCCGCGGAAGGCGAAAGCACCAGCGAGACGGATTATAGCGGTCTCATCGACAATCTGGCGATCTGGTCGTCAATCCGCACGGCGGAAGAAATCAAGGAGACCTTCACGAACGGTCTGACCAGCATCATCTCCAAGTCCGGCACGTTCACGTTCAACTGCTGGAAGGTTGCGGTTCCGTTCCTGCGCACGAACGAAAACTTGCTCCACGCCTTCACGTTCGACGATGGCGGTGCGACGGTTGAGAACTACGCTTGGCAGCAGGATTGGTACAACGGTTTCGCGCACGCCATCCAGGCTCCGCTCAACAAGACCGTCGATGACATCACCACGATCGACGAAGTCCGCGACGCCAGCGACTTGACGGACACGGACGGCGACGGCATGCCCGATGAATGGGAAGTGAAGTATGGCCTTGATCCGGAAGACGCCAGCGACGCCGATACCGATCTGGACAATGACGGACTTACCAACCTGTATGAATATCTGGTCGGCACCGATCCGACGGTCGCCAACACGGAGAATCTGACGGATGTCGAAGGCGAAGACAAGCCCGCGACCGTGAACGACGCGGATTGGGATCCCGACTGCGACGGCCTGACCAACTTCTATGAACAGCTCATCGGCTCGAACCCGATGGATCCTGACACGGATGACGACGGTGTCGACGACGGCATCGAGTACTGGGACAACAAGACCAGCCCCATCCTGAGCATGAACCGCCTGGCCGATCCTGCGGATGCGAATTCCGACAATTTCGTCAACCGCTGCCTCGTTCTCGCGAACATCCAGAAGGGCAAGCAGAACGGCTTGAACATCCAGTTCACCGAAGATGAAGGTCTGGACAACATCGCCGCCTGGACGATTGAGACGTGGTTCCGCTTCGACGGTGCTGCGGAAGGTGTCAGCGGTGCGTTGATCCGCCGCAAGATCGGCAACAAGACTGGTTTCGAACTCGGCGTTGAAGACGCCATCCCGTATGTCAGATACACGACGGATCGCGGAACCGAAATCGAGAAGAAATACACGGCTGCCCTGCCGTCCGGCCAGTGGATCCACTTGGCCTCGACATGGAATCCTGAAACCCGCAAGCTGATGCTGATCGTCGATGGCAGCTCCGCCGTCACGTACGAGCACAGCCAGGCGTCCGTTGACTATCTGCCCGCCAACGCGGCCGGAACGTTCGCCATCGCGGCTCCCGCCGATTCGACGAAGGGCTGGGCCACCGGCATCTACATGGATGAAGTCCGCATCTGGAAGGTCGCACGCACGGTCCGCCAGATTGGCGAACAGATGGATGAACTCATCCAGACCGGCACGGCTGGTTTGGTCCGCTACTTCCGCTTCGACGACGGCGGCAAGTCCATTGAGGACTTCGCTCATCCCGGCTGGAAGAACGCCACCACATATGCGATTTCCGCAAACCGCTACAATGTCGGCGTTGTGAACGGAACGGCGGAATGGGTTACGGACGGTACGTTTGAAACGCCCGCCATCCGCGGCATTGACGACGCCGACGGCGACAACATGCCCGACTGGTTCGAACTCGTCTATATCGTCGACGATCCGAATGGCGATGAGGACGGCGACGGCCTGACCAACCTGTACGAATATCTCTGCGGCACCGATCCGACCGATACCACCACGAGTTTCGATGACTACAATGCGACGGCTCCCGCCGGCGACATGTCCAACGGCGACAAGCAGTTCTTCGGCCTCGACCCGCGTCTGACCGACTCCGACGGCGACGGCATCTCCGATCTCGATGAAATCGAAGGCAATCTGGACGGCGCGTTCGCCCGTGCGGATATGGAAAGCTACTCCTCCGACCCGTTGAGCCCGCTCTCCACGAACGATCGCTACCTGAAGCATTTCGTCTTCTCCGGCAGCCCGATCGTCATCAAGAACCAGTCCGCCCACGCGATGGACAGCTGGACCGTGATGGCCACCGTCAAAGCCTCCTCCAAGGAGCCCGCGACCATCTTCAAACGCCAGGTCTCCGAACAGGGCGTCAACTTCGAACTCGGCTGGGGCTACAATGGCGAGCTCTACGCGAAGTTCGTCTCTATCAAGGGCGAAGAAATCATGGCTCCTGCCATGCTGAGCAGCAATCTGGTCATCGGTGATGACTGGACGAATCTCGCTGCGACCTATGACGCTGAGGAGCTGCTCTTGACACTGTATGTCAATGGCATGCCTGTTGCCGAAACGAAGAACACGAAGAAGGTCGCTTGCCCCGGCACGGGCGACGGCGTCTTCGGCGGCGAATACACGGGCGCCAAGTTCACGGTCGGTGAAAACTTCATCGGCAGCATGGACAGCATCCGCGTTTATCCGACGGCTCTCTCCGGCGAGCAGATCGCCCGTGACTACACGGTGGCCGCGAATGTCAATGAAGGCAAAGCCGAACCGTACGGTGAAGGTGAAGCCAACTACACGACTTATGAGCCCGCTTACAGCATGTTGCGTTATGATCATGCCGCAGGACAATTGATTGTCAAGTTCAAGAACGTCCTGAGTGCCGCGGACATCCAGATGGTCAGTGACATGGTCGGTGCGACGACGGTCAAGGAGTTGAAACTGACGGGCGCCTACCTCGTCGAACTGCCTGAAAAGAATGATGTCCGTCTGGCGTCGGCCGTCGAGGACTACCGTTGGATCGCCTCCGAGGAAATCGAATACGTTGTCCCGAACTATATCATGCCGTATACTGCAGTTCCGAATGACCAGTATTTCAACTTGCAGTGGGGTCTGACGAATAATGGACAGGGCTCGTATTATGGTGGCGAAGGCGAGTGGCCGCAAATCCTAGGCAAGGCTGGTTGCGACATCAACGTGCAGCCTCTCTGGGATCTGGGCTTTACCGGTTCTCGCGAAGTCGTGGTCGCCATTATCGACAGTGGTGTCGAATACACGCATCCTGATCTGAAGAACAACATCCTCTACCGTGATGGCAAGTTGGTCGGTTACGACTTCTTCAACGACGATGACGATCCGTCTGACGATGTCGGCCATGGCACGCATTGCGCGGGTATCGTCGGCGCTGTCGGTAATAACAGCGTTGGCGTTACAGGCGTCAACTGGAATGTCAGCATCATGCCGCTGAAAGTCGGTGGTGCTGAAGGCGCAAGCACCGCTGCCATCATCGATGCTATTTCCTACGCCATCGAAAATGGTGCGACCATCGCGAACTGCAGTTATGGCAATTACTTCTATGACGAAGCTCAATACGACGCGATGCGCAAGGCTTTGGACTACGGTCTGCTGTTCTGCTGCGCCGCCGGTAACGAGACTCGGAATCTCGATGAGACGCCATGCTATCCCGCTTGCTTCGATTTGCCCAACATCATCTCCGTCGCTGCAACGGATCCGAACGATGAACTGGCGCCGTTCTCCTGCTATGGTGCGAAGAGCGTCGATGTCGCCGCTCCTGGCTATGGTATCCTGAGCACTTATCCGGATAGTGCCTTGGCTGGCATGAGCGGCACGTCCATGGCGACGCCGATGGTCGTCGGTATCGCGGCTCTCTTGAAGTCCGCCATCCCGAGCGCCACGGCCATGGATCTGAAGGAAGCCATCATCCAGGGTTGCGATTATGTCGATGCTCTGAAGGGCAAGGTCATTGCCAACGGCCGCGTCAATGTCTTCAACAGCTATGAGATCCTGGCTGGCCGTGACGCGGTTCTCTGCCTGCGCGCCAACGCCGTGTTCGGCGACAAGGCCTACGACCTGACGAAGATCGAACTTGGCGCGACTGCCAAGGGCGTGAACGGCAAGGCTCCTGAACTGGGCCGCTATCTGGCCGACGCCAGCGCGGTCGCCGTCGAACCGACGGCCTTCGAAGACTTCAAGTACTTCGCGGGCGATGCGGACGGCGATGGCATCGCCGATTGGCTGGAAGTCGCTCTCGGTCTCGATCCCAATGCTCCTGACGGTGCGTTGGATTATGACGCCGACGGCTTGACGAACTACTTCGAAGCCATGACGAATATGATCACGGCCGACGCCGCCTACGCGGGCGTCGCCCTCTCGCCGTGGAACGCCCAGACGAATGGCGCGGACCTCGACTACGATCTTACGAATGCCGCTCTCGGTGGCAAGCAGTACTCCTTCCTCCAGAACAACGGATTCCATCCGCTGACCGGCATCGGTGGCTACGCTGACTGGAACCGTGACGACGACAAGTTCGTCGATACGGACGACAAGGAGACGAACGCCGGCAACCCGCTGTTCCCGTACGTCGCTCACGTCCTGAAACTGACGGATGGCGCATATGTCGAACTGCCGAACCAGCCGCGCTTCGCGACGGAAGACGCCTGGAGCGTGGACGTCTGGGTTAAGATCAGCCAGGAAGACTATGACAGCCGCTCGAACGGCTCGACGCGCGTCATCGTGAAACGTGAAATAGATGCCGATCTCGACGGTGTCTTCGAACTGGTCAACTACGAACTGGGTATCGAAGCCAAGGCTGCCGGATGGTATGCCTACGCCCTCTACACGACCGCCGCCAAGGCCGTCGTCAAGGTCGTCTCCACGACGAAGCTGCCCGCGGACGAATGGACGCACATCGGCGCCGCCTTCAACGCGGAAGCCCGCAAGCTGATGATCGCTATCAATAATGGCGCCCCGAACCCGAAGAGCACCGCCACGGCCGTTCCCGCCGCGAAGATCGCGGGTATCTCCCGCGTCCGCATCGGCAGCGAAGAGCCCGGCAAGGGCTTCCTCGGCGAAATCGACGCGGTCCGCTTCTGGAACATCGCCAAGACTGACTTCAGCGACTACATGCAAGCTGACATGCTGACCATGTCCTCCACGCCGCTGTTGTCCATGGGCTTGGTCGCCTACTACATCTTCGACGATGGCGGCGAGACCGCCCAGGACTTCGCGGTCGCGCTTGACGACTGGAACCTTGGCTGGATCAACGCCGGTCTCATGAACGGCGCCGAAATGATCGAAGGCGTCAGCCCCGTCACACCGTCCGAAAAGGACAGCGATGGCGACGGCATCCCGGATTGGTGGGAGAAGAAGTATGGTCTGAATCCTGAAGATCCCGCCGATGCGGCTGAAGATCCCGACGGCGACGGCCTCACCAACCTCTATGAATATCTGACTGGCAACGACCCGTTCCAGGAAGACACGGACGGCAACGGCATCACGGACGATTGGGAAGACTACGACGGCGACGGCCTCACCAACGGCGAGGAAGTCGTGTTCAGCACGCGTCCCGACGATCCCGACACGGATGATGACGGCTATACCGATGCCTGCGAGACGGGTTATGACTGGTATGATGCGGAAGGCAACCAGGTGGAAGGTGTCGGCTATGACTATGGCGTCTCCGCGACGGCCTCCCTGTCCCAGCCGAACGCCACGATGACGTCGTTCGCCCTGAATTCCGACATCGCGAAAGTGTTCCGCATGAACGGCGAAAACCGCATGACGGTCGCCAACAACCGCTACACGACGGGCAACAAGATCACCATCTCCTTCTGGTTCCGTCCGACGAAGATCCAGAGCGGCATGGTCACGTTCCTGCGCCGCACGGTCACGGACGAGAAGGGCTACAGCAACTACGCCTTCAGCTTCGACGGCCAGAACATCTACCTGAATCTGTATGCGAAGGGCGCCAGCGTTCCGACGCAGGTCGCCTACAAGCCCGCCAGCGGCTTCAAGGAAGGCAGCTGGTATCTGATCGCCGCCATCATCGACGCGGGTGAAAATCCCGTCTATGAAGACGAGAAGCCAGTGGAAGGCGAAGGCGAAGAGGGCGCGGAAGGCGGCGACGCCGCCGCGGCCGCCGAAGGCGAAGAGGAAGAAGAGCCTGTCGCTCCTTCCACGAAGAGCGTCACGCTCATCGGTTTCTCCGGAACGTTGAACACCTCCACGAACGAATACATCTACACGGCCAAGAGCTCCAGCAAGAACCTGTCCTTCGCCAACGGCCTGAACGTCGGCGAGAACGGCAACCTGATCCTCGGCGTCGTCGATGCCGAAAAGGACAAGTGGACGGATGCCGTGCTGGATGTTGACAACCTCTACATCTGGAACGTCGCGAAGACGGTCGCCGACATCAAGACGCTGGTCGAGAACACGACCATCGGCACGGGCGACATCACGACCGGCCTTGTCGCGCAGTACCTGTTCGACGACGGCGGCGAAACCGCCGAAGACTTCTGCCGTGCGGAAGACTGGTGGAACAACTGGCAGTACGCCGGTGTCCTCAACATCCCGACCGAGCAGCCGGACGAAGAGAACTTCGGCCATGGCATGATCCTCGACGCCTCCCTCGCTGACTTCAGCAACGACAAGGACAAGGACGGTCTGCCCGACGATTGGGAAATCTTCTTCTTCGGCAACCTCGAACAGGGCGCCACGGATGATCCTGATGAAGACGGTCTGACCAACCTCCAGGAATACAACATCTCCGGCAACATGCGCGACGCCTCCGAGACCGACCTCTCCTACAGCAACCAGTATGCCTGGCTGAATCCGACGAGCGAAGACTCCGACGGCGACGGCTTGCCCGACGCATGGGAAGTCCAGTATCCCGCCATCCTGAATCCGCTGAATCCCGATGACGCGAACCTCGACTCCGATTCCGACGGTCTCACCAACTGGAAGGAATACCTCTACGGCACGGATCCGACGAACGTCGACACCGATGCCGACGGTCTGCCCGATGGCTGGGAAGTCCAGTACATGTCCGCTGACAAGGACGAGGAAGGCAATCCTGTCGCTCCGTCCCTCAATCCGTTGAGCGACGCCGATGATTACGGCGCGGAAGGCGATCCCGACAAGGACGGCTACACCAACGCCGACGAATACCTCTACGGCACGAACCCGATCGTCGCCGATTCGCCTGACGCCGACACCGACGGCGACGGCGTCAAGGACGTCATCGAGCGCAAGCCCGGTGTGAACACGGATTCCACGCTGACCGACACGGATGACGATGAAGAGGACGACTACACGGAAATCAGCCTCGGCACGAAGGGCTATGATTCCACGTCCAAGTCCGCTCTCTCCTCCTACACGAACAACTTCATGTACGAGGGCAACAAGGTCGCCCAGTTCAATACAGCGCATGGCACGTTGACGGTTCCTGCCGCCAATGATCCGGACCGTATCGGATTCGGTTCATGGACGGTCGAGGCCCGTTTCCGCCACACGAACATCGTCCCCGGTGCGGAATACACGGTCTATCTGGTCCGCCGCAGCTACAGCAACAGCAGCTACCAGGACAACGAGAAGGTCGATGACGCCGACGCCGCGTGGAACTACGCGATCGGTTACACGGTCAAGGACGGCGAAGTCTATCCGTTCGTGAGCTTCAAGGCCCACGCCGGTGCGCAGATCCGCAAGGTCGAGTCCGACACGGCACTGCCGATCATCGTTGACAACATCGTTGACAAGACGGATTGGCACTTCGTGACCGGTGTTTATGACTCCATCGCGAAGCAGATGCAGTTGTTTGTTGACGGCGAGCTCGTCGCCGCCAAGACCTTCAAGTCCATCACGACGGCTGCGGAGCAGAGCCCGGCCTCCGCGAAGCTGGCCGGCGGCTATGACTTCACGACGACGAAGATCGGCGAGATCTTCGCCGACGACAGCGATACCTCCATCGTCATGATCGACGAAGTCCGTATCTGGGGCCTCAAGGCCAATTCGGTCGAAGCCGAAGGCACGAACACTGGCTACATCGCGAACTTCGTCCGCAGCGCGGCTGAAATCACAGACGGACACACCCGTCCCGTCACGCCGATCGAAGGCGTCTATGACGGTGGTCTGGCCGACCAGTATGCCACGACGGACGCTGACGGCGAACCTGTCGGCGGAAACACCGTTGACTACGCCGTTGACAACCATGTCTCCGACGGCGAATGGACGACGAAGACCGGTGCCGTCGGCATCCGTGCGATCGTCAGCTACCACGATGAAAACGACAACGGCATCTGGGATCCGGGTGAGGATATCTGGCGCGACCAGACCTTGGCTGACGCGATCGCCATCGCGCAGGCCGCCATGGGTGAAGCCTATGACGCAACTGTCTTCGAGAAGCTGACGGAAGCGGATGTGACGACCGCCCACTACGAAGAGAACGTTGACGTCAAGCTGGCCCAGGGCAAGAACGGCTGGAAGCCCGGTACTGCCTATACGCGCACGGTTGTCAACGGTACGACGACTTCGACTGTCAGCGTTACCGCCGAACAGTCCGCGGTCGGCAAAGAAATTGCCGTGTACTACATTGACAAGAATAACAATGGTCAGATCGACGCTGAAGACGACTTCTGGGTTGACTATGACTATGCCCGCGACGTCGAGACCTGGTATGCGTCCGCCGAAAATGGCTGGGCGAAGCGCATGGGCCTGGCCCTGTACTACCGCTTCGACGACGGCGGCGGATCCATCGAAGACTATGCATGGCGTGCCGATTGGCGCAACAGCCCGGTCTGGGCGCATGCCATCCGCCCGACCGAACTGGCCGGATTCTTCCCGCCGAAGAATGTGACCGACAAGGGCGGCAAGGACTATGCCTACCAGTATGTCACCGAACCGTTGGAAGACGGTTTCGCCTGGGTCATCGACGCCTATCTGGCGCCCGAAGCCCCCGAGGCTGAAATCTACACGCTGTCCAACGGCAACGCAACGCCCGCCACGGTCGCCTACATCCCGCAGACGGAAGGCGATCTCTACGACTACGATGTCCTCAGTGGACATATCAGCAAGGATGCCGTTGACCCCGAAGGCGGCAACATCACCTATCTATACTACTGGCTGCTCGGCGACGGCTGGGACGGCAAGCTGGCTTATGAAGACGGCGATCTGGTTGACAAGACGGCTGAGGAAGGGGTCATCTCCGACCTCATCACCACCGGCAAGGAACTTGATCTGTTCGTCTATGACGCGATCGCCGCCGGTGACACGGTCACGCTGGCCGTCGTTGCCAAGAGCGAAAGCGGCAAAGCCAGTCCTGTGGTCACCTCGACCATCGCCATCGCGGCGAAAGACAACGCGTTGCCTGAACCGGTGGTGTTCAGCCACTGGAACGCGAATCCGGCGACCGCCGGCAAAGCCATCACGGTGACGTTGAAAGTCCAGGACAAGAACGCTGGTAACGTTGTCATCAAATGGTATCGTAACCTGAACCTGTTCAGCACTGAATCGCAGACTGTTTCGAAAGGCGCGGCTGGCCGCACGGTCTCCTTCACGGTCAAGTCCGACTTCGTGGTCAATGGCGACGTCTGGGGCTACAAGGCCTACTTCCAGAAGACTGCCGACAGCAGCCTGAGCCGCACGACTCCGCCCGAGTCCGAGGACAGCAACGAGTGGATCTTCTGCCCCGTCGGCGTCGGTTACGACGAATACGACGCGGCGACGAGCAACTCCGCCCCGAGCATCCCGAGAAACGTCGTCATCACGCCTGAAGACGTCGATGAAAACTCCATGCTGATCGCCACGGCGAGCGGCTCCTCCGATCCGGACGGCGACAAATTCGCCTACATGTACCAGTGGTACCAGAACGGCGAGCTGGTCGTCGGCGAGACGATGCCGTACTTCCCGTATCTGACGGAGAACATCACCATCACGGAACTGGATGGCGAGACGCAGACGACGCTGAACGCCACGAAGCTCGCGGAAGGCGACATCATCGTGGTCCGTGTCTGGGCGGTCGACGTCTATGGCAACGCGTCCAACAAGCTGATCTCCGACCCGACAATCATCGGTCCGGATCTTGCGGAAATCAACGAGGACATCAACGATGCCGGTACCATCTACGCCTATGAACCGAACAACACGGCCAAGAAGGCGACACGCCTGCTGCCGAAGGCTGACTGGTCCGACGCCGGCGATGCCAGCGTCCAGGAACACTACTTCTGCGACAAGGACGATGTCGACTGGTTCTGGTTCATCGTCCCGCAGACGCTGACCAGCAACAAGAGCATCGTCAAACTTGAGACGAACAACGGCGAACTGATGTACTATCCGACGCACTTCCTTGAGACTGGCAATGAAATCGACGATACCTACATGGAACTGTACAACAACAACATGAAGCGCATCGCCAGCAACGACGACACGCGTCTGGCCGACGGCCGTGGCACCGTGTACGCTCGTATGGAAATTGAACTCGAACCCGGTCTCTACTACGTCCGTGTCTCCCGTTCCGGCTCCAAGTACTACGGCACGATGTGGACGATGCACCTCGGCATCACGTCCGAGCGTGGCAGCCAAGGTCCTGCGTTCGATATTACAGGTTCCGTCATCCTGACGCCTGACCTGCCGAGCGTCGCCTCCGACCTGACCTGCACGGCCTCCGGCGCCGTCTCCTCCTCCGGTCGTGAATGCGAATACTACTACGTGTGGTACCGCAACGGCGAACTGGTTCCGTTTGGAACGGTTCCGAGCATCTCCGCCTGGAGCACCGCGCGCTACGTCATTTCGCAGGCCAAGAACTATGGTCCTGGCAAGCCCAATGTCGTCGAAGCCGAATACACGAAGCCCGGCGACATCTGGTGGTGCGATGTCTATGCGAAGGATGAATACGGCTTCAGCCTGCCGGTTCAGTCCAACTGGGTCATCGTCGAAGGCGAGTCGTGGTCCGTCGAACTGCAGGTTTACAAGACCTTCCGCAAGGCCGGTCTGACGACCGTCTCCGGTTCCGACCAGTCCATCGTCATCGGTATGGACGACAATGCTACATTCGGCTTCGATCCGAGCCTCGACATTGCCGCCGCCACGCGCACGGTCCCTGGCACCGACACGCCCGATCCGTCGCCGCTGCCGCTTGGCGCCGCGTACTCCATCGGCATGGACAACACCTGCACGAGACTGACACAGGATATCCGCCCGTTCGGCCGCTCCTCCGTCTGGTACATCCGTGTTGACATGGGCGATCCGAAGTCCTCCATCAACGGCTTCACGCTGTCCTGGGCGGACGCCACGCTCCCGACCACATCCGTCGGCGGTCTCAAGCTGACCCGCATGATCCAGTTGACGGACAAGACGTGGGAGCCCATCTCCGATACGACCGTCGATATGACGGAAGTTACCTCCGTTGCACTCGATGAATCTGACCTCGACACCCTGCAGCAGGATAAATACGGCCAGTACTACGCGGTCTACCGCGTCACGATGGGCGGTGCCGACGAAGCGCAGACCATCACCTTGAAGCCCGGCTGGAACATGATCTCCTTCGCCGTCACGCCGCTGAACAACGCGGTTGACGACGTGTTCACGGTCAATTCCACGAAACTCATCCGTGGCAATGCATGGCGTTACGAAGGCGGCCAGTATGTCGCCGCCGCGACGATCGACGCCGGCGTCGGCTACTGGATCTACGCCAACATCAGCAAAACTACGACGCTGACCGTCTACGGCAACCGTCCGGCCGACGGCATTGAACTGAAGAAAGGATGGAACCTGGTCGGTCCGCTGTACGATGTCGACAATGTCGCAAAAACCTATAAGGATATCTACAAGCAAGGGAGTACGAATGTTCCCATCAGCTTCATCTATGAGGTCTTGAGCGACTCCAAGGGCAACATCCAGTATCAGGATAGTTCCCGCATGAGTGTTGGCAAAGCCTACTGGATCTTCTGCAACAAGGATGTCACGATGCCGTTCGCTCCTCAAGCGAACGACTGAGAACAATCCAAGTTTTGATTAACTGAATGAGTCCGCCGCTTCCCGTAAAAAGGAAGCGGCGGACTTTTTTTCCCTAGGAAGCTCTAGAAGCTCTAGAAGCTCTAGAAGCTCTAGAAGCTCTAGAAGATCTAGAAGATCTAGAAAATCCAGAAAATCTAGAAAATCTAGAAAATCTAGTAATTTTGGCTTATATTATAAAATTGGGAAATAATCAACTGTGAATGAACAGGACATCGCATGCAAGACATTGAGAAAATCAGAAATTTAAGCATCATCGCGCATATTGACGCAGGCAAGACAAGTACGACGGAAGGTTTTTTGTACTATTCTGGACTGACCCATCGCTATGGCAATATCGACGATGGGACGACCGTCATGGACTTCCTCCCCGAAGAACGCGCCCGCGGCATCACTATCGCCGCTGCTGCGGCCTCCATCCCATGGAAGGATTGCATGTTCCATTTGATCGACACTCCCGGACATATAGACTTCACTGCGGAAGTGGAGCGTTCGCTGCGCGTCATCGACGGCGCAGCCGTCATCTTTTCGGCTGTTGAAGGCGTGGAGGCGCAGTCGGAGAAAGTGTGGCGCCAAGCGGACAACTATTCCGTGCCGAAAATCGCCTTCGTGAACAAAATGGACCGTATCGGCGCGTCGTTTGAACGCACGGTCGAACAGATCAATTCGAAGTTCGACAATTGCGCGGCTCCAATCTATCTGCCTGACGGGGCGGAGAACGCCTTCAACGGCATCATCGACATCATCAACAAGGAATACGTCTCGTTTTCGGGAGAGCGCAATGCGGAAGTCATCCGCAAGCCGCTGCCTGCGGAATACGAGTCGCAATGGGCGGAGGCGTATGAAACGTTGCTCAACAAAATAGGGGACTATTCGGACGAAATCGCTGAAATGTTCCTGAACGAAGAGGAAATTCCACGTGAGAAACTCGTGGCGGAATTGCGCCGTCTGACGATTGAACGGAAGCTTGTTCCTATTCTTGTAGGCTCCGCGAAAAAGAACATGGGCATCCAGTTGCTGGCGGACGCCGTCATCGACTTCCTGCCGTCGCCGTTGGACATTCCAGACCACAGCGCCTTCAATGTCAAGACGGATGAACCTGTCAGCGTTCCGTGCGACGCGAAAAAGCCGTTCTCCGGACTGATTTTCAAGGTCAACGCCTCCACGACGGCGGACTTGTTCTACATTCGTATCTATAGCGGTGTCCTGAAAGCGAATGAAAACATCGTCAACTCCCGTACTGGAGAGAAGATTCGTTCGCGTCAATTGTTCAAAATCTATGCTAAATCGACGGAGACCATCGAAGAGGCAGGGCCTGGCGACATCGTCGGCATGACGGGCCTGAAGAACTGCGGCATCGGCGACACGCTCTGCGATCCGAAGCATCTTATCGCTTTCGAAAAGATCACGTTCCCCGAACCGGTCATCTCCATGGTCGTCGAACCGAAATTCTCGAAAGACAAAGACAAACTGGACGAAGTCTTGGATTTGCTTTGCCGCGAAGACCAGACGCTGCGTCGTTCGACTGCGGAGGACACAGGTCAGCGGTTGCTTTCTGGCATGGGCGAACTGCATCTGGACGTGAGCTTGAAGCGCGTCACGACGGATTTCAATGTGGAAATACGGCAGGGCGAACCGCGCGTCGCCTATCGCGAAACGCTGAAGGGATCATGCACGGAGCATGTCGTCTTTGAACGCATGATGGGCGATACACCCATCTATGCGGAGGTAACGTGCGAATTCGCTCCGATTCCGGCAGGTGAGGCGGCATTCGACATCAAGAATGCCGTGAAGACGCCCAACATCCCCAAGGCGTTCATTGCGGCGGCGGAAAGGGCGCTGCAGGACGGTTTGCGCACAGGAGGTTTGTCCGGTTATCCGTTGATTTATGTCGCCGCCACGCTCATTGATTTGAAATTCTCGGCGGAGAATACGACAGAAGGCGCCGTAGCCGGCGCCGTGCTGCAGTGCATCGACCAGATGCTGCCGAAAGCGGGCACGGTCATTCTGGAGCCGCTCATGCATCTGGAGATTCTGACGCCGGAGGACACGGTCGGCGAAATCAGCATGTATCTGCAGCCGCGCCGTGCGATCATCAGCGACATGGAAACGCTTGGCAGCATGAAGAAGGTCATCTGCCAAGTTCCGTTGGCTGAGATGTTCGGTTTCGGCAAGGCGTTGCCGCGGCTGTCCGGTGGCCGCGGCTCGTTCTCCATGGAGCCCTCCGGCTATCAGGAGAAGCTGAAATAAGCAAGAAGGTTGCTCCTGCACGATTGATCGCGCAGGAGCGAAATGGCCTATTGAAGTTTGATTCTGGCTGTGACGACGGAGGCCGGCGGAACGTTGAGGACGCCGGCCTTCATTGTTTTCTGAATTGGCGCGACGGCGTCCGGCGCATCGAAAGTGTTGTGCGCGTGGACATCGTCATTGCGGAGAATGGTGACATCGGCGTCGTCGCCGAGCGTCATGCCGACGGCTTCGAGTTCAAGATCCTCTGAATCAGTCAAGCTGAGGTTGGCGACAGTCAACAGAAGCGTGCCGTCTTTGACGGAGGCGCTGACGGACAATTTTGCGAGTTTCTCCTCCCGCTGGTTGTCCGGATTCTTGTAGATGATCTCCTCTTGGTCGAAAGCGGTCTTGATGGCGGTCGCACCTTGGTGCTCCTTGTACATGTCATAGACATGATAGGTGGGCGTGACGATGAAATTCTCCTTGTTGGCGAGGAAAAGGCAGTGGAGGTTGTTGACGAGCTGTGCTGCGTTGGCCATCTTCACTTTTTCGCAGTTGTTGTTGAAGATATTGAGGGTGAGGGCGGTGACGAGTGCGTCGCGCATCGTGCTCTGCTGTTCGAAGAGATTGTAGCCTTTCGTGGGGCCTGAGCCGCCCGGATGCCAGCAGCCCCATTCATCGACGACGAGCGGGCATTGATTCTGGCAGTTGAAGCCGCAGACGAGATTCCACGTCTGGTTGACGATGTGGTTCATGAATGATGCCTTGGAGAGCAAGTGGTAGAACTGGTCGTTCGTGAAGTCGAGGCAGCCGCCGCTGGCGCCGCAGTAGTAGTGGACGGAATAGCCGTTCATGATATGGGACGATGTGTCGAAGACACGCAGGAAACGTTCCGTCCAATGCCAGCCGTTGGCGTTTGGGCCGCAGGCGAAAAGCTCCAGTCCAGGAGCGGAATTGCGCATGATCATGGCGTATTTGCGGTATTCATGGGCGTAGATTTCCGGTTCCATGTTGCCGCCGCCTCCCCAGCATTCGTTTCCGACGCCCCAGTATTTGACGTTGAGCGGTTCGGGGGAACCGTTCGTTTCGCGGAGCTTCGCGTATTCCGTCGAGCCTTTGGGCGAGTTGCAGTAGTCGATCCAGTCGCGGATGTCGAGCGGCGTGGTGGATGTGATGTTGGCGGCGATATACGGTTCCGCGCCGACAAGACGGCAGAATTCGACGAATTCATGGGTACCGATTTTATTGGGTTCCATGCGTCCGTCATTTTGGTACCACCAGTTGATGCGCGTCGGACGATTGCCGCGTGGGCCAATGCCGTCACGCCAGTCGTATGTTTCCGCAAAGCAACCGCCTGGCCAGCGCAAGACACTGGGATGGACTGCTTTGAAGGCCTCTACCAGCGATTTGCGGAAGCCGTGGATGTTCGGGACGGAGGAATCTTCGCCAACCCAGATCCCGTCGTAGAAAACGCCGCCGATGTGTTCGGAAAAATGACCGTAGATGAGCGGATTGATGACGCCGATGGGAAGCGGATTGACCAAATAGAGTTTTTTCATGGTGGTATTTCCCTGTATACTATTTGTTTTGTGAAAACAACGGTTTGATGATTTGCTGGATTTCTGTCGCGTAAAGTTCCTTCTGGTGCGGGAATGTCAAATAGAGGGCGTTGCCGAGACTGTAGGCCTGGATAGCGGCCAGTGTCCGGACTAGCGGCTCTTTCGCATTGGAAGCCGTTTCAGCACGCTCTTTGATACATGAAAGTTGTATTGCGACATAGTTTTCGGGGGACATGGATTCTGCTGTTTCCGTGATAGCGGCCCATTTATCGGACAATCTGTATTTTTCGATTATGGCTTGTGCCGGAGCTGTTCCGCAAAGCAGCAGATAAAGACCGAGAGCCTGACGGGATTCTTCCTGTGACTTCCCTTTCAAGGGAAATATCGTCTCGGCAATCGCCTCGATCTGGTTGAAACGGAGCTCTTGAAGCTTGCGAGTCCATTGGACGTTTTTAATCTCTTCCTTTCCGTCTTCCGCTTCGGAAACATCAAAAGCGCAACGGAGGGTGATGTCGTCTCCTGTCATGTCTGTTATCGTCCATGGGAGCTCTCCAAAATTGTTTTTGCTGAATTTCTGACGCAGGCTCTTCATGGAGAACTCTTTCAACTGCGTATCAATCAACTTGGACGTGGAGTTTTTCATGCCATCCCAGAAGCTTTCCGCTTCCGTCAGGGCTTGTTCCCATTGGTTCCGCCATTCCTTGTCCTGCGGCTCCTCATGGTCGATTCTGCTGAAAAAAGCCTGCCGTGCATCGCTGAAGTCCCGTTCCGCGACTTCATGCAGGGCGGTTTCAATCCGTCTTGTTTTTTCGGCGGCGACTGCGTCTCGCCGTGCCTTTTCTTCCGCTTCCTTTTGAGCTTTTTCAGCCGCGATTTTTTCTTCTTCTTCCCTGCGCGCCTTTTCTTCCGCTTCCTTTTTCGCTTTTTCCTCCGCTTCCAATCTGGCTTTTTCCTCCGCTTCTAATCTGGCTTTCTCCTCCGCCTCAAGCCGCGCCTTTTCTTCCGCTTCCTTTTTCTCCTTCTCCTCCGCTTCCAAACGTGCCTTTTCTTCAGCTTCTTTCTGGGCCTTTTCGGTTTCTTCGATGGCCTGCGTTTGTTCTTCTGTTTCCGCAGGTTCCGATTGATTGACGACGGCAGCCGTCTGGACGGCGGGCGTTGGTTGTTGACGACCACGGATGACAAAAACGGCGACTGCGGCGCAAACGATGACAATCAACAATGCGAGAACAGCCAGAAGGATTGCGGTCCCCCCGCCTTTCTTGACTGGCGGCGGAGCGGACGGGGCGGCAGTCGCCGAAGGTGTCACCGCCGGTTTATCCTGCTCCGTTGTTGCATTTGCCTGTTCCGTAGCGGGCGTTGCCTCTTCGGCGGCTGGCTTGTCTGTCTTGTGCAATTTTGCATGGCCTTTCGTGAACTTCAGCTTGGGCTTGCCATGCTTGGACGTGGCAGTTTGTTCAGTCGCTTGTGCTTCATCGTTTTTGGCCGTGTCGTCCGCCGACTGGAGAATCGGCATCTCGCCGTTTGCGACGCGCTGGATATCCTGTTCAAGCACATCATAGTCTTGGTAACGTTCTTCTGGCGATTTGGCCATCATGATGTCGACGAGACGTGATACGGGCTCGGATATGTCTGGTGCTACGTCTTTTAGCGGAACAAGCGGAGCGGTGACATGGAGATTGGCGATGGATATCGGTGTGTCGGCGATAAATGGAAAACGACCGCTAAGGGCATGGTAGAGGGTGGCTCCAAGGCTGTAGATGTCCGAAGCCGCGTTCGGTGTTGCGCCGCTTAACAGTTCGGGAGCGATATATTGCGGTGTTCCGAAGAGTTCCGTGCTGCCGTCTTCGTGAAGTTCCGTGATTTTGCGTGCCAAACCGAGATCGGCGAGCTTGGCGTGACCATCCGCAGTCATCATGATGTTGTCAGGCTTGATGTCGCGATGGACGATTTGCTTTTCTTTCCATGCGTATTTCAGGGCGGAAACGATTTCCGAGGCGATTCCGAGCATTTGGTGTTCAGGAATCCGTCCATTCTGGGCCAGCATCTGCTTCAGTGTACTGCCGTTGATGTATTCCATGGCGAAATACCAGCGGCCTTCATCGCAATTGACGGCGACGGCCTGGACAATGTTGGGATGGTTGAGATTAGCCGCCGCGCGGGCCTCATTGATGAAATTCTGGATGAAGGCCGTGTCATCCGAAAAGTCCGCATGGAGGACTTTCAACGCGACATCGCGGTCCAGCGTGATTTGATGTGCAAGATAGACGGTTCCCATCCCGCCATTGCCGATGAGATTTTTGATGACGAAATCACCGAGCAGTGCGCGTGGCGACGTTACGGATTCCGGAACGGCGACAGGGCTGAGGCATGTCGGGCATTGCACGATTTCACCTGGCTGGACATCGTCCAGTTCGAGAAGGGCGCGACAATGGTTGCATTGGAAACGCATGGGCAAAGAGTAAGTTGGATTGGTGGTTGAAGGCGGGTGAAGCGATTTCCCCGACGTTTGTTTATTTTACATGGAGAACAGGGCAAGTGCAACTTCTACAGGCGTTTTTTCATTTGCCGATTCAAGCCCAGCCGAGATCGGCGAGAAGCGAGTCGAAGCGTTTGCCGCTGAAATAATCTTCGTTGGAGCGGGAAGAGCGGAAATTGAGGGAAGGAGAGCGCCCATGACAGTGGTCGATGGACAGGACGGCGTTGAAGACATCGTCTTCTGTGATGGCGTTTCTTCCGTCGGCCGCCGCATGGTAGCGGGCGGTCGCCAGCGTATGGGCGTAGGTCTTGAGCAGGGCGCGCAAGCCATGGAAGAAATCCGTCCCATAATAGCTGACGCCGAAAAACTGGAGGCACTCCAGTCGTGTCTGGAGAAAACGCATGAACGGCGCCCATGCGTCATCATGGTATTCCACATTTTGGCCATTGCGTTTGAAAATGGCGGCTTTTGCGAACGGATAATCAGGATGCTCCCAGCCAAGTTCATGCCAATTTCCATGCCCGAGAATGAACATCAAGTTGCGTTTGAACAACTTAAGACGAGATCCCAATGAACGGTCGAGAATCTCTTCATCACGGCGGCAGTAGGCGGCGAGCCATGTGCGGTACACGATGCGGGAATAAGCGGATAGGCCGGGCAGCTGCTGGATGTTTTCCGATGGCTTGAATTTTGTTTTGAAATTCTTCCAGACATCCCGCATGGTT
>CACYQT010000063.1 GCA_902776645.1 uncultured bacterium
CTCCCGTGTCTTCAAAGGCGGTCCGGCAGAAGAAGCCGGCGTTCTGCGCGGTGATGTCCGGACGGTGCTCGAAGGCGTATGCGACGCATTCGTCGATGGTGGGGAGGGCGGCGTCCTTCGAGTAGTCGTCGGCCGGTACAAGTTCGAAGCCTTCGGGAATCTCCGACGGCGAATATCCAAGCAGCTGTACCAGCGTGTAGTGGCGGATCTTCAGATTCTGTTCGGACTGGATCAGATTGGCCTGGGCACCTTTGGCCTTGATCTGGAAGTTCAGAACGTCCGAACGGTTGCCTGCGCCGCGCTCCAGTTTCTTCTGGGCGGTGTCCTGCAGGTCCAGATTGTATTTGAGGTCCTCCTTGGCGATGCGGATGTTCTCGATTTCCAGCAGCGTGTCGTAGTAGGCGGTCGCGACGGAGAGGAGCAGGCTGCGCTGCGCGTCTTCATGGTTGGCCTCCGCGATCTTGAGGCCGGCCCGCTTGGCGATGTTGTCGTATTTGCGGGCCATGCCGTCGTAGAGCGTCCAGTCGAAGGAGGCTCCCGCGTTGTAGGTCGTGAAATGGGAGCGGCCTGTTCCGCCGTTCTGCTTCGGGACTTCCTGCGTGCGCTGCACGGAGGCGGTCAGATCCAGCGTGGGCATGTAGTTCGACTGGGCCTGCTGCAGCTGCGAGGCGGCGGCCTGAAGGCGCGCGACGGTGATCTGCAGGGATGGATTGGCCTGCAGCGCGATCCTCTTGGCTTCCGGCAGGGAGAGCTTCTTCGGCAGCGGCGGACGGTATTGGTCTTCGCCTTCCGCCGCGATGGTGTTGACGATGGCGGCGGTCAGCATGACGGACAGGCAGATACGGATGAGCGATGATTTCATGGATTTCGGCCTTTGGAATGTTGTGAATATGTTAATGTTTGTTGTTCTGAGTGATGACTGATGGCTGATGGCTGATGGCTAATGGCTAATGGCTTTGCTTTAAGCTTTTAGCTTTAAGCTTTTAGCTTTTTTAGCTTTGTCTTGGCGGTTGTTTGAGGCCAAGTCTCGCCATGACCTGCTGGAGGTCCGACCAGACTTTGCGTTTTTCCGCGATGAACTGCTCACGGTTGCGTTCAAAACGGAGCAGATAGGCGGGATGGAACGTCGGCATGACCGGTATCCCCTTGTAGTCCAACCATTTGCCGCGTGCGGCCGTGATGCCGCGGCGGTTCATGAGGAAGTTGAGGGGGACGGCGCCGAGCAGGATGATGGCCTCCGGCTTGACGAGTTCGATCTGCCGTTGCAGATAGGGCAGGCAGGCGGTGCCTTCCTCCGGCTCCGGATTGCGGTTGCCTGGCGGACGGCATTTGACGATGTTCGCGATGTAGCAGCCGCGTTCGGCGTCCTGCGCCGTGCGGTCGAGCCCCATGGCGAGAATCATGCGGGTGAGCAGCTGCCCTGCGCGGCCGACGAACGGCACGCCCTGACGGTCTTCGTCTTCGCCCGGCCCTTCGCCGATGAACATGACGCGGGCCTGCCGGAAACCGTCTTCCATGACGTAGTTCCGCTTGCCAGCGTAGAGCGGGCAGGCCTTGCAGGAGTGGATCGCCTCCGCCAATTGGCTCCAGTCCAGACCGGCGGCGGGTTCCGCCGCCTTGATTTCTAACGGCGCGGGCGGTTGCGCAGGAGGCGGCTGGACGGCCGGCGGCGTCGTCGCAGGCCGTTGCGGCATCGGCGGTTGCGCCGCCGGATACGGCTGTTGCTGCCGCATGGGCGGCTGTTGCGGCGACGGCTGCGTGAACGAATTCGCCTGCGGCTGCTGCATGGGCGGTCGCGGCATGTTGAGCTGCGGCGCGGAGAAGAAGAACGCCTGCGCGTTTTGCGGCGAAAGCCACACGTAGCGCGTGCCTTTCGCCTTCTGCAAGGCGAGGATCCGTTTGAGTTCTTCTGCTAGCGAGCCGGGCATGGTGTATTTTTTCTGTAATTTCTATGTTTGATTTCTTTTGGGGCGAAGGAATCCCCGCGCGAAGCGCACATTGAAACCGCCGAGCCGCCGGAGCCGTTGAGATTATTCACGGCAGGGTTTTATGATCTGCGAACAAACTTTCTACGATTGTCGGCCCGGCGGCGAGGCATTCTGTTTCTTCCGTGTATTCTGTGGACGAAATGAACGTTCGTGTCCATTCCTGTCCATTCGTGGTTCCTTTAAAATCTGTTGAGATTAGACGTTCAGAACATCCGACGTGCGGTCGCCTTTGACGGCGCGGCCGACGACATGCGCCTCGATTCCGCAGTCTTTGCAGATGGCGGTGCATTCCGCGACGGCTGTTTCAGGGATGAACCATACCATGCCGACGCCCATGTTGAAGACGCGGTACATCTCATGCTTCTCGATGTCGCCGAGCTTGCCGATGAGCTTGAAGATGGCCGGAACGTCAATGGTCGACGCGTCGAATTCCGCCGCGACGCCTTCGGGCAGGATGCGCGGCACGTTGTCGTAGAGGCCGCCGCCCGTGATGTGGGCGATGCCGTCCAGCGGGAGCTTGCGGGCCATCGCCTCGCGGATGGCGGGCCAGTAGCAGCGGTGCGGCTTCAGCAAGGCTTCGCCGACGGTTTCGCCGCCGAGTTCAGCCGGTTTGGAGTCGACCGTGAAGCCGCCTTTTTCGAACAACACCTTGCGCGCCAACGAGAAACCGTTCGTGTGGAGGCCGACGGACGCGAGACCGAGCGCCACATGGCCGGGCTTGATGTTCTCGCCCGTGATGATTTCGTCCTTTTCGACGATACCGGTGATGCAACCGACGAGATCGTAGTCGTTTCCGTACATGCCGGGCATTTCCGCCGTCTCGCCGCCGATGAGCGTCACGTTCTGCGCGAGGCAGGCGTCCGCAATGCCCGTCAATACGTTCTCGTACAACGGCGAGCGAAGCTTGCCGATGCCGATGTAGTCCATGAAGTAGACCGGTTCGGCGCCTTGCACGGCGATGTCGTTGATGCAGTGGTTGACGATGTCATGGCCGACGGATGTATGCTGGTTGCACATGGCCGCCACCATGAGCTTCGTGCCGACGCCGTCGATGGACGTCACCATGACGGGCTGCTTCCATTTTTTCAAATCTATTTGGAAAAGGCCGCCGAAACCGCCGATCGGGGCGAGGGCTTCGGGGCGGCGGGTGGACGATATCTTCGCCTTGACGCTTTTGAGGAGGTTCGTGGCGAGGTCGATATCGACACCGGCTTGCTGATAGGCGCTGCTTTTCATCGTTTAAAAAATCCCATGGGCTGTTTTTTCTTCAAAAGGACATTATATTCACATTATACATTAACTTAATATAGTGGCAGTTTAAATTTTTTTTAGCCGAAACGGGATAAAAAACAGAAAAACTTAAACGAATGTTTTACAAGAAGGAGAATGCAAGATGGAAAAAACTGAAAAAATCGCACAATTTTCGGAAATTCTGAGAAAGGCGAAGAAGATCGCCGTCCTGTCGGGAGCGGGCATGTCAACGGAAAGCGGCATTCCGGACTTCCGTTCGTCCAACGGCCTGTATTCCTACACGAGCGAGGAGGTGTTCGATTTGGGCAATTTCCTCCGCAAGCCGGAGAGTTTTTATGAGATCATCGCCCCGTTGTACGATTCCATCATGAAATCGGAGCCGAACGCGGGGCATCTTGCGCTGCATGAACTGGAGGAGAAATACCGGAAGTCGGTGGTCGTCGCGACGCAGAACATCGACGGCCTGCATCAGAAGGCCGGTTCGCGGGTCGTCTATGAACTGCATGGTGGCATGCTTTCGCTGACCTGCCAGAAGTGCGGTTGCCAAGTGCCTGCCAGCGCGTTGGATGCGCAGTTGCGGTCCGGAAAGGTCGTCCGCCACGAGCCGAACTGCATGGGCGTCATGAAACCGGATATCGTGTTCTATGGCGAAATGCTTCCGCAGAAAGCCCTTATGTCATCCTACAAGGCGATGACTGAGGCGGATCTCGTGTTGGTTCTGGGGACGTCGCTGGCGGTCTATCCCGCGGCGGGTCTTCCGAGCGAACGGAGCCGTGACGCGGAGCTTGTCATCATCAACCGCACGGCCACGCCGCTGGACGGCGAGGCGACACTTGTCTTCCATGAAGGCATCGGCGAGATCCTGCCCGCCGCCGTGAAGGGGATTTAAGCCTTTGGGCTTTCTTCTTCCCTCCCTTTTCCCCTTCCTTCCTTGAATCCCTGCTATCCCTTCAATTAGATTCTCTTTAAAATATCTTCTCCCACGTCATGCGTGGTTGAAGTGCCGCCGAGATCCGGCGTGCGGACTTTGCCGTCCGCCAGATTGTCGATGACCGCCTGCTCGATGGAGCGGGCGGCCTCTTTTTCGCCCAGAAAGTCCATCATCATGGCGGCGGAGCGGATGGCGGCGATCGGATTGGCGATGCCTTTGCCCGCAATGTCCGGAGCGGAGCCGTGGACGGGCTCGAAGAGGCTCGGGAAGACGCGTTCCGGATTGATGTTGGCCGACGGCGTGAGACCGAGGCTGCCGACGAGCGCGGCGGCCAGATCGCTGAGGATGTCGCCGAAGAGATTCGAGCCGACGATGACATCGAATCGTTCGGGCGAACGGACGAGGGCCATCGACAGCGCGTCGATGTGCATCTTGTTGATTTTCAATTCCGGATAATCTTTGGAGACTTCCGCGAGAATGCGGTCCCAGAAGACCATGGCGTGCGTCAAAGAATTGGATTTTGTCGCCATCGTCAATACTTTGCGGCGTTTCATGGCCAGTTCGCAGGCCTGACGAATGATTCGCGTGACGCCTTTGCGGGAATGGACGGCCGTCTGGATGACGACTTCCTCCGGCTTGCCCATCTTGAATTCGCCGCCGGCGGGGATGTATTCGCCTTCGGAGTTTTCGCGGACGATGACGAGATCGATGTCTTCCGGCTTCTTGTTGGCGAGCGGCGTCGGCACGTTCGGGAAGAGGGTGGCCGGCCGCAGGCAGACATACTGGTCGAACTCCTGCCGCATTCTCACGAGCGGCACGAGCGAAATATGGTCGGGCACGATTTTCGGATTGCCGACGGCGCCCAGAAAGATCGCGTCAAACGGCTTCAATTGGTCGAGAAAGTCTTCCGGAACGACGCGGCCATCGTGTTCCCTCGACCACTCGCAGCTCCATGGAAAGTGCGTGATATCAATGACAAAGCCGTGTTTTTGCGAGGCTTTTTTCAGGCAGGAGATGGCTTCGTTGATGACATCGGGGCCGATGCCGTCACCAGGGTAGGAGGCGATGCGATATGTTTTCATGGCGATGATGCGGTTAACTTGTTGACGATTTCAGTGAAAAACAATGTCTATAATATATTCGCCACAGCGCATCATGTCCATTCAAAAGGGGATAAGGGGAGTCACTAGACGGAATGTTTTGCCGTTCGGATTGCATTGATTTCCTTTAGTCTTATTGTCGTCGACTCCCAGAAGAATCAGTTCCACCTTGGCCTGTTCATGGCCGCGTTCAGCAGCCCGACGAAGCCAGAAGAGCGCACGCTCCTTGTCTGTTTGCAGATAGACGTTCGGCTTCAGATACATCATGCCGAGAACATACTGCGCATGATTGTCCTTGGCGCGGATGGCGTCCTTCAACTCCTTCAGATGACGGTCTTTGTCGCGATGGCTAGCGTACCGTTCCTCCGTGGCGGCCAGCCAGACCTGCGTGGCGTGGACAGCCGGATCATCCGTCGGCGTCGCCTTCCAGATATTGTCCGTATTGCTCCGCCGTCCCACGGGGAAATACTCGCCTTGTTTTCTGTAATATTCCCGATAGTAATAACCTGCATTATCTCCGAGACGGCTGGCCCTTTCAAACAAAGCCTCGGCTTGCTCGATTTGGCGGTAAGGGGTATATAGTCTGTTCATCATGATCCGCTTCTCTTCTTCCGGCGGAACCGTTTTCAGCGGATTTTGTTTTTTGGCTATCCCAATGGATTGTTTGATGTTTATTTCTTCAATTCGTTCAAGTTCAAGAAGGGCGCGAGCCCACACAATACATTCTTCCGCTGTCAATGCCGCGGTTTTTTCCCGTTCCCTTATTTCTTTATCAATATCACACAGCAAGCTGTAGCCATAGTTCCAGTCCATGGTTGGCTCAATTGGGCGTCCTTTCATCAGAAAAAGAGCCAACGTCAATTTGGCGCGCAATCCTTCCGCTTTTGCAAATTGCCGATAAGCCTCACGATATTTTCCGCACCAGTCGTATGCAAGTCCCAGTTCATATGGATCTTGGATTGCCGCCGGATCCGGTTCCGCAAACAATTCCTGTAGTTCCGTTTCGCTGAACAGATGGTTCGGGGAAGGCTTGTCCGATTGCGCCGCCGCCGTTTTGTTGTTCGGCAACGGAGGCAGCTCGATTTCCGTGTCGCCATGGTATTTCGGATATCCGCATAGCAGTTTCATTTCCGCCAATTCTCCGCAGAGCCGCTTCAGAGAAGTAGTCAACTCATTTTTATCCAAAGACATGCGGGATGACAAAAGAACATGGTCCATGTCGTTGTTGACGACTACGCAGCGGATGTCGTCCTTCAACTGCCACGTCAGGTCTTCCCAATGGTTGTCCGCGAAAAGTCCACGTGCCAGAATCTCCTGTTTTGAGTTTTTGAACAAGACCAGCCATTCGACGCCGTTCGGAAAAGCCATCTCCTTGCCGTCCAGAAGGATGTGTTTGCCGACTATTTTCTCCCCGTAAAACGGATTCCAGCCGTCTATTTCCATTGGCGTGTAGGAGTCAGCCGGTTTCATCCCAAAACGATTGCCATGCAGGTTGCTTCGTGCCCATACGAAACGCAATGGTTCATCAATCAGCCCCCAGGCGGGATGTTCATCAGGACTCGCTCCATCTTTCAGAGGATGTTTGCCTTGAGGAAATCTCATCAATATTTCATCATTGGCAAGACAATACCAGATAGGAAGGGGGGAGGATGAGGCGGTCAATCCTGTAGAAGGGACAGAAGACATGAATTGAAGATGTTCGGCATTATCTTCGGGATGGTTAAACGTCAAAGCATTATACATCACATAGCCGTTTTTATCTGAAAACGGCGGTTTCAAAGTGCCGGGAAAACGGTTGTGGGCGTCATTGTGAAGAATGGAGTTCAGGATGTTGTTTTCCTTGCCAAGCCAGAAGGTTATGCGGGCTATGGCATCAGACCAGAAATCGGGAACAATATATCTCATGCTTGCATTTCGGAAAGACCAAGCCAGCGGGAAGGTGACAGATGGTTGTTTCCTATAGTTTATAACAATACTGCCATGCAGATAGTCTGTCCGCCCCTTGTCTTCTGGATCGGCTAGATCCAGCCAAGTCAATTCCAAAGCCGCATTAGGTTTCAGTTTTATCGTGCAGGCCAGACAGTATCCGTTGTCGATGACAATTTTGTCCGGCCAGGGAAGAACATCTGCAGAAGGCTTTGGGCAGACAAGCGACAATATGGCAAACGCTAAAATGGCAAATCCTCTGAGTCCGTGGCACATGCTCATCCTCCTGTGTATGGCTGGATATTGGTGTTTGTCAATAACTTGAAAAAATAGATTTCCGTTACTATAACATGAAATGAAAATTTTGCAAGATGTTTTTTTTCAGTTGTTTATGATTGTTTTGATTTCTTTGGGCAAGGGAACATCATAGACGGAAAAGCAACGTGGAGTTGATTTATGGCTGGAACTGGGTAAATTTATTGGAAACAATTTTGTTTTTGCAGATGAATAGTCTTTAGACCTTTAGAAAAGAGAGATGTTCCATGAAACAAAGCATGATATTGATGACGATTCTGACTGTTACGATGGTGAACATGGTATTTGCGGAAAAAATCGCGACGATGAATGTCTGGCCCGGCAAGGCGCCTGGCGCCATGGGGGAGGCGGATCGCGACATTCCGACCATCACCGTCTATGTCCCGCAGTCGGCGAAAAAGCCATGCGCCGCCATATTGATCTGCCCCGGAGGCGGTTACGGCGGACTATGCACCTCCTACGAAGGGCATGACATCGCCGCATGGCTGGACCAGTACGGCATCGCAGGCGTCGTCTTGAAATACCGCCTGAATCCATATCGCCATCCGATTCCCATGAACGACGCGCAACGGGCCATGCGGCTCGTGCGCAGTCATGCGGCGGAGTGGGGCATTGATGCCAAGCGTCTGGGAATCATGGGGTTCTCCGCCGGCGGCCATTTGGCGTCAACGGTCGGGACGCACTATGATACGGGCAAGGCGGGGGACATGGATCCCGTGGAGCGTTTCAGCTGCCGTCCGGATTTCATGGTGTTGGTCTATCCCGTCATCAGCATGGGCAATGTGACACATGGCGGTTCACGGCGGAATCTGCTGGGCGACAATCCGTCGCAGGAATTGATGGACAATCTCTCGAACGAACTATTGGTGACGCAAGACACGCCGCCTGCGTTTCTTGCTCATTCCGTGAAGGATACGGTTGTCAACGTGGAAAACAGCCGCCTGTTCGCGAACGCGCTGAAGGCCAAAGGCGTCGCCGTGACGCTGTTCGAACTGCCGCAGGGCGAACATGGCCTGGGCTGCGGCAAAGGCCCGGAATGGGCCAGTTGGCAGGCCGAATGCGCCAAATGGCTGAAAGAGAATAAGTTGACTGATAATTGAAGGGCTTGAAATGGCGACGGCTGGACGCCGCCGCCACTTCCTCTCCCCGCGAAGCGCATTCAAACCGCCGAGCAGACGGAAGCCGTTACCGTTGAAGCATTCTGATATCATATTAAACAACAGATACTTTAAATGATTGTCGGCTCCGTCTGTGAGGCATTTTGTGAAAATCTGTGTAATCTGTGTAATCTGTGGTTAAAAATTCGTGTGAATTGGTGTTTATTCGTGGTCTAAAAAGGATCGATCACTGTTTCGGCGCAGCCGGATTCGCAGGAACGGACGCCCGCGTCCATGGCGGCGAGCTGCTTCAGGTTGAACTCCAACGTGATCATTTCATGGACAGGCTTGCCGTCGCGGATGAAATCAATCATCTGGCGGGCGAGATTCAGATCCGGCATGGGCGGCGGCGTGACGACTTCCTCCGGCGGAGGCGTCTGGACATATGGCTTGAATGTCTTGTAGACCTTCACGACGCTGGTGAAACGGTCGCAGACAATCGTGCCTTCTGAACCGTAAATGATTGGTCCCGTGGGAATTTCGCCCGACGAGAAGGTTGACCATGAGCCTTCCGCCTGGGCGACGGCGTCGCCGAAGTCGATGATGAAATCGGAATAGTCCTCCACGTCCGTGAACGGCATCAAGAAGTTCTTGCGGAGGCCATAGACGGTCTTCGCCATCTTCTTGAGGAACCACGTCGCCAGCGTGAAGCTGTAGCCTGAATAATCGGCCAGCGAGCCGCCGCCGCGGTCGTGGCGATACCACCAGATGTCGCCCAGTTTCTGCGGATCGAAATCCGGTTCGCTGCAATAAGGCCCTTTCGTGGAAGGACTTCTATAGACGACGCGCAGCGGGCGGCCGATCTTGCCGTCTTCGACCATCTGCTTCGCGACGTTGAACGCGGGGAACCACGCGATGGGCCAGTTGACGAACAGCGACGCCGTGCTTTTCCGCGCCGCGTCCAGCATGCGGATGCCGTCCTGTATCTTCAACGCCATCGGCTTCTCGATGACGGCGTTCACGCCATGCTGAAGGCATTGGACGGCGACGGCCGCATGGTCGGCGATGTCTGATCCGATGCAGATGAGATCAGGCTTTTCCGCCAGCAGTTCATCCAGCGAACCGAAGATGCGCGGCATGGGGCCTTTCGTGCGGAAGTTCTTGGCAAGACGGCTCTCCAGCGATTCCGCCGCCGCGCGTTTCGCGTCCGGAATATCCGTCAATCCGATGAAATCGACTTCGTCCGGATATTTCTTGAACGCGCCATAGAATCCGATGGCGTGGACATGGGCCAGCCCCGCGATGGCGACTTTCAGCTTGTCGGTCATGATGACTATCTCCGATTATTACTGAGGCAATTTTATAACTGCTCAAATGTCTATGTTAAGGAAACCACAGATCACACAGATTACACTGATTTTTCACAGATAGCCTTGCCGCCGAGGCCGACAAAAATGCTTAAAATTCTGATTGTAAAAAGAATATAAAAAACAAGCAGGATTCATCGGCCTCCGGCACCAAGGCTGGTTCTGAAAATCACAGATAAAAATCTGGCTAAAGTAAGACTTTAAAAAATTACCTCTACTATAAGATTTATTGGGAGTCCATGGAAAACACAGAAGTAACAGAAGGCCTCGCAGACATCACTCAGACTGCAAAACGTTTGTATTTGCTTTCAGCTTTCAGCTTTCAGCTTTGAGCTTTTAGCTTCTGAACAGGCGTTTGACGTTGTCCAGACTGCGTTTCGCGGCGAAAAGGCTTTCCTCACGGCCTTCGAATTCGATGCTGACGAAGCCGTCGAAACCGCTCTGTTTGATGACGGCGACGATCGTCCGCAGATCCAGATCGCCGTAGCCCGTGATGGAGCCTTTCACGTAGTTGCCGTGGCTTGTCGGACTCCAGTTCTCCGGATCGGGCACGTATTTGCGCAAGTAGTTGTCTTTGAAATGGTACATGCAGCAGATGTCGGCGTTGTCGCGGACGATGCCGATGGGATCTTCGTCGATGCCGCAGACGTTGCCGACATCGATGAAGCTGCGGAAATTGACGCGGTCGACGGCGAGAACGAGACGGCGGACGCGCTCCTTGCCTTGGATGTGTCTGCCGTGGTTTTCGATGGCGGTCGTGATGCCGTACTGCGCGGCGTAGTCGGCGACTTCGCTGCAGGCGTCCGCCAACAGCGGAAGATCTTTGTCAAACTGTTCCACCAGCGTGTTTTGGACAGGACGGCTGCCTGCGTCGTGACGGGCAAACGGCACGCCAAGCTTCGCGGCGACGTCGATGTGCCGTTTGACGCGTGCGATTTCCTCTTTGACTTGTTCCGCATTGCGGTCCGTGCCGTCGCCGTTCAGCAGGAAATTGGCGCCGAATGTGTAGCTGGACAGCGGAATATTCGCGTCTTTCGCCGCCTTCAAAACTTTATCGACCATCTCCGTGTCGACAGTGAAATCGCTGCCCAGCGGGACGACTTCCACATGTTCGCCGCCGAATTCGGCGATTTTCGTGACGATGGACGGAAAATCCAGAATGCCGCTGCGGAAAGCGCCAGCCAGACTGTATGTGCTCAGACCGATTTTCATGATAACTCCTTTGTTTTAGATTATTTAGAAACCACAGAATACACAGATTACACAGATTTTTCACAGAAAGCCTCGCAGACGTCGGCCATGATGCTGATAACTTTGTGTAAGCATGATATGAAGGATTGCTACAGATCTAGATGGCCTCCGTCTGCTCGGCGGTTTGAATCCGCTTACGCGGGAAAAAACTAACTACTAACCACTAGCCACTAACCACTAGCCACTAACCACTAGCCACTAACCACTAACCACTAGCCACTAACCACTAGCCACTAGCCACTAACCACTAGCCACTAACCACTAGCCACTAGTCACTAGCCACTAACCACTAGCTACTAGCCACTAACCACTAGCCACCGTCAAAGACGGTTGCTAAATAAATGGCTTGAAAGTGGTGTGCAGATCAATCGGCGCCTTCTTTTCGATGGAGAGCGGGATGGCGCACATGATTTCCAGAACGTGACGCGCATGTTCCGGAGAGAGAACGGGATCCGTGTCGTTTTCGATGGCTTCGACGAGATCCGCCAACGGGCAGCATTGCGTGAAATTCGGGCGGCGGGTGGATTTGGTCCACGTCTGCGGCGTGATCCAGCCGCGCATGCCGAGGGCGGGAGAGTCGATGTAGACTTCCGGATTCGGCCATGTGCCGCCGTGCTCCTTGAAGGAGATAACGCCTTGTTCGCCATAGATTTCCAGCGGCGGACAGCGCGTCGCGATCTGCGTGAAGCCTGTATCGACGAAGCCGATGCGGTCGTCGCCGAAATCAAGCGATATATAATAGGTATCGGGCATGTAGTCCGTGCGGATGACTTTGCCGTCGAAGGCTCCCGAACGGCATGTGCGCTGCTTGCGGGCGGTGGCGGCGAGGCAGTAGACGGATTTGGCGGGGCCCATGACGCCCGTCACTTTGTCCAACGCGTGGACGCCCATGTCGAACAGCGCCCCCGCGCCCGGTTCGTAGAACCACGACGGATCGGCGGAGCGGTATTGGAAATATTCGGGGCCGCCGTGGGTGGAGACGCATTTGACGGAGAGGACGCGGCCGATGCCGCCGTCGCGGATGATCTGTTTCGCCATGAGCATGTCCGGCGTGATCATGTGGATGGGCACGCAGCCGAATTTGACGTGGTTCTTCTTGGCGATTTCGATCTGCTCCGTCAGATCCTCCACGGTGAGCGCGGCGGGCTTCTGGCTGAAAAGGTGCTTTCCGGCGGAGAGGATCGTCTTGTTGATGTGGTCGTGGGCGGGAATGGAGGCTGCGTCGATCGCGATGTCGAAATCGCCTTTTTCGACGAGTTCCTCAACGGAACCGTACCATTCCTTCGCGCCGAAGCGTTTGCAGGCGGCTTCCGCGACGTCTGTTCGGATATCGCAGACTGCTGTCAGCACGGCATTTGCGGTTTTAGAGATGTTCGGCAGATATTGACCTGTGGCGAAACTGCCGCAGCCGACGACGGCGACTTTCCAGGGCGTGTCCTTTTTCATATTGGCTAAGGCCGTCTCGGCCTTGTCAAGGGCGGGACGCCCTTGCTACCTCTTGTTTTGGGGTGGCGAGGCCGTCCCGGCCTTGTCAAGGGCGGGACGCCCTTGCTACCTCTTGTTTTGGGGTAGCAAGGCCGTCTCGCCTTGTCAGGGCGGGATTGGCAGCAATGGCGGGACGCCATCGTTACCTCCAATGGCGGGACGCCATCGCTACCCCCTGTTTTCAAAAATACACTATGTATTATAGCTTGACTTTCGCGATGGCAAAATTAGTTTATATGGAAAATTAATCCAATTAACCAAATAATTTCATGTCAAAGGAGAAAATCATGCAGCTGGCCAAATACAGCATGGGCATCGGTGACAGGTTCGGTCGTCAGGCGAGGGCGCAGATGCGCGCCATTATCAAGGCTCGCGCCGTCGGCGCGGCCATCGCACCGGTATGGAACAAATCCAACCGCGAGCACATGATCATCGGGACATGCCCGATGGATGTCCGCAACGCCGTCGAAGCCGCCATGCGAGCCTATTCGTTCAATGGCGAATACCATGTGGACGCCGACCACATCAGCCTGAAGAACGTCGACTGGTTCATGGATTCCAGCGATTTCTTCACGCTGGACGTCGCGGATTTCACGGGAAAGCCTGCCGCCAAGGCGGATGTCAAGAAGTTTTTGGAAAAGCATAAGAATCTCATCGGCAAGAAGTTGTCGATTCCCGGCATCAAGACGCCGCTGATTGTGGAGAAGGCGGAGGCGGAAGTCATCGCGAATAAATATCTGCTGGCCGTGCAGGAGGCCGGAAAGCTCTACCGCTACATCCTGAAGGCGAAAGGCGAAGGCAATTTCATTCCGGAAGTCTCCATGGACGAGACGGACAACCCGCAGACGCCGCGCGACATGCTGTTCATTCTGGCCGCCTTCGCGGATGAAGGGATTCCCGCCCAGACGGTCGCGCCGAAATTCACGGGCCGTTTCAACAAAGGCGTGGACTACGTCGGTGATTTGAAGGTGTTCGAACGCGAATTCAATGAAGACATCGCCGTCATCCAGTTCGCCGTCAAGGAGTTCGGACTTCCAGCGAATCTGAAGCTGAGCGTCCATTCCGGCAGCGACAAGTTCTCCATCTATCCGATCATCAACAAGGCCATCCACAAGGCGGACGCCGGCCTCCATCTGAAGACGGCGGGCACGACGTGGCTGGAGGAACTGATCGGCCTGGCGGCGGCCGGCGGCGACGGACTGAAGCTTGCGAAGGACGTCTATGCGGAGGCCTACAAACGCCGCGAAGAACTCGCGATTCCGTACGCGACCGTCATCGACATCAATCCCGCCAAGCTGCCGAAGCCGGCGGAAGTCGCGAAATGGTCGGCGGAAAAGTTCACGCGGACGCTCCGCCACGACCAGTCCTGCGCGGACTACAACATGCATTTCCGCCAGATGCTGCATGTCGCCTTCCGCGTCGCCGCAGAGATGGGCGACCGCTATCTCAATGCGCTGGATGAGTTTGAAGACGTCATCAGCGACAACGTCGCCACGAACATCTTCGACCGCCATCTGAAGGCGATCTTCCTGTAAGAAGCTCTGGAAAATCTAGAAATCTAGAAATCTAGAAATCTAGAAAAAATATTCAAATGAAAATCGGCAGCCAAGTAACAGTCACAATAGACCGGCCGCTGGGTAGCGCACATCCAAAATATCCGGACATGGTCTATCCCGTGAACTACGGATATGTGAAGGGCGTCATGGCGGCAGACGGCGAGGAGCAGGACGCCTATGTGATTGGCGTGGAAGAGCCTGTAAAAGAATTTACAGGCATTCTGATCGCCATTGTCCACAGGCGGGACGACGTGGAGGACAAGTGGGTGGTGGCGCCAGTTGGAAGGAGCTTCACAAAAGAGGAAATCGCCCAACAAGTGGCGTTTCAGGAACGATATTTTCAAATAGAGATATGCATGGAATGAAGGAAAGTTTAAAGAAATAATGATTGTCTGGGACATCTGGGACATCTGGGACATCTGGGACTTCTGGACGAGAGTCGTTTAGCAATAGTCGTGTTGGTTCATCCCAGAGGTCCCATTAGTCCCAGAGGTCGCATCTAAACGGAGTAAATACTCATGAAACTGATAAAGCAATTGTGCATCGGACTTTGCTCATTGGCCATCGTGTCACATGCCGCGCCGTTGTTGGAAAACAACCATCTGAAGATAAAAGACGGAGCCGTCGAACTCAATCGGCAAGGCGATGTCATTTTCTCCGATGACTTCTCCAAAGGGCTTGAGAATTGGGAAGTTAGCAATTTCGAGAATAAACTTGTCATGGACGCGCGGACCGTGTTCGGGGAAAAGGCCGCCTACATCGGCATGGAAAAGACGAACAGCGACACGGCGTGGGAGCTTGCCGGAAAGCCGTTCGATGTTATTGGCGGATCGGATCTTACGATCAAAATCCGCACGACCGGCACGTTCCCGCTGCACAACCCGTCGGGCCATAAGGATAGCTACAAGATGTGCGTCCGTTGGTTTGACAAGGATGGAAACAAGCTTGGCGACGATTTCCGCTATCGCTTCAAACTCGTTAGCAAAGACTGGCAGGATTCGTTCATCGACGGCGCAGTACCGAAAGATGCCGTGAAGGCGCAGTTCTTCGTCGGTTTCGACGTCCCGAACGTTCCCGAAGGCGAATACATGGCCATTTCGGAAGTCTCCATCGTCCAGAAGACGGCAAAGCATCCATTTTATAAAGATGGGTCGTTCGTTTCTCTGCCGTATTTTACAAATAAAGGCTATGTAGATATGGCCTGTAGTTCCATAAGGCAAGAAGGCAGCTACTTATATTTCTTAAAATCAACGGCTCCCGACGTTGATGGGATACCAGGAGAATGGACGAAATTTGTCAATTGCGATGCGGATGATACAGGACGCCATCCAGGTAGAATTATTCTTCCTAATGGCCATTCATGGTTCCGTTATAAAGTTATCATAAGAAGCCACGGAACTACGCCGCGACTGAAATCCGTCACAATCGATGACCGTATTGATAAAGATTGGACATACAGCATCTTCAAGTCACCAAGCATCAGTATGTTGAGCAAGTCGCCCAATCAAGATCCAGCCTCCGAAATCCGTTTCAAGTTGCTGGAAGACACCATCATTTCATGGCCGACCGTCCGTTATCTGCTTGACGATGTGGATATTACGGCGAAAACCACACGCAATGGCAGCATCATCAGCTACAAGCCAGCGGAGCCGCTGAAGCCAGTGCCGCCGTCATTGTCGCCGCGCACATGGGCTTTCCACAATTATCAGAACGTGTTGAAAATGTATAACTTGCAAGATTCGCGGTCGGCCGTCCGCGTTACCCGTCTGGCGGAGGAACAGGACAGCAGCTTCCGCTTTGTATCGCAACCAATTGCCGTCAAGGGCGGCGAAATCTATACGCTTCGCTACAAAATCCGTCATAACAACAATTTGGAAAAAGCTGACGACCGCAGCCACATTACATGGTTGACGAATTCCAATCAGCCCATCGGCGATCCGATCATCATCCGCTACGGCAAGCCGTTGACGGAATGGACGGAGAAGGCGATCACGCTGGCCGCTCCTGCAAACGCGGCCTTGGTGGTCATCCAGTTCGGTTTCGATGTGCCGAATCTCAAGAAGAACGAATACTTTGATCTGGACGTCGTCGCGTTCGACGGGCCAAGGCCGGCGGACGCCATCGCAAAATCCAACGTCCATCGACTTCAAGTAGAAGGTAAAGACTACTCCGGCAAGCGTTTCCAAGATTCGCGGCTGATCCTTTATGATAAAGAAGCGACGGAGAACATCGTGACGATGCGCGACGACGGCTTCGTTCTCGTTGACGGCAAGCCGTTCTTCCCGATCGGCCTCTACGCCGTCTGGAAGCGCGAGTTCAACGGCAACAACATCGACAAGGCGTTCAAAGACTTGAAGGCGGCGGGCTTCAATTTCGCCCATACCTACAACGCAAGCCGCAACGCGGATTTCGCGGAATTTCTGAACACGGCGGACAAATACGGCTTCAAGCTGTGGATCACGCCCGGCAGCGACATGATCAACAACATCATCCGCGAACGCCACCATCCGTCCATTCTTGCATGGTATATCGGCGACGACACGCATACGTATTTCTCGCCCGAAGACGTGAAGCGCAACCATGACATCTGCCATTCCCTTGACAATGCGCATCTTACGACGCAGGCGGACGGTACGGGGCCGCGCGGCGCAAGCCATTACGAGGCGTTCATCGGCTCCACGGATTCCTTCATGCCGGAAATCTATCCCGTCCGCGAAGACAAGCCGGACGCGAAGGAAGTCCCCACCGTCATCCGCGACATGAAGACCATCTACGACGATCTTTCCCGCAACGGCTCCCCCGTGAAGACCATCTGGGCCATCATCCAGCATTTCGACGGATGGGGCTGGAAGCGCTTCCCGTCGTTCGACGAACTGCGCGCCATGAGCTATCTATCGATCATCCACGGCGCCCATGGCATCACGTGGTACACCTATGGCGGCTACAACCAGAATCACGGCGTCACGAGCACGCCCGAGCATTGGCGTGAAATCACCACCGTCGCGGGCGAACTCGCTTCCATACAGAATCAATTGTGCTCCCGCCATGCGAAGGAACAGCCTGCCGTGACGATCCTTTCAGGCCCGAAGACGGACGCTTTGGAGCATCCGTCCGTCACATGCCTATTGAAAGACAACGACGGCCCGAAGATTCTGCTGGCCTGCAATTCCTCCACGGAAGCCGTTCAGGCCGCCATTGATATTAAAGGATTCAAGACGGCGAAGGTGCTGTTTGAAAATCGTACGGTGGATTGCGCAGACGGCCTGAAAGACGATTTCAAGCCGTTTGAAGTACATGTGTACGAATTACTTCCCTAGAAAACTAGAATGCTAGAAAATAACAAAAAACAAAAGGACTCCCATGAAAAAGAATCTGCTATTCTGCATAAACACAATGCTTTGCGCGGGGGCGTTGCTTGCGCAGGAGGCGTTGCAGGTGAACGTCCGCAACAACGGGACGGAACGGTTCGAGCAAGTTGTCAGCAGGCCAGTGGAGGAACAATGGCTGCTGGACGGCGACAAGCCGTTCCAAGTCATTGAAATGGATGATCGTGGCAATTTCCTGCAGGAAGTTCCCGCCGTGCGGGACAAAAGCGGCGGGCAACCTGTCATTTCATGGCTCATGCCCGGCGTTACGGAATCTGGAGCAGCCCGCTATTTCCAGATCAAAGCCGTGATGCCGACACTTGATTGGCCGCAGACGGATTTGACTTGCGAAGAACGCGACGGCTGCATCGTCATCGGAACGACGTATTTCCAACTGGAGCATCCGTTGAAAGGCCATGGCGGCATGCCGCAGAACATCCGCTACTGTTCGTCCGGATACACGGACACGAAGGCCCATCTGCTGGATCGCGTCTTCAATCGTGAAACGCATAGCCAATACACGATCATGGCCGATGACGAGGCGACGGCGAAAGTCGTTTTCAAGAGCCCCCTGCGCGTCGTCGTCGAGGCGAAAACAGGCTACAAGAGCGGCATGAATTATTCGCCAGACAAGCTGCATGCCGTTTACCGTTATATCTATACGGCGTATTCGCCGGTCATCGATGTGACGGTCGATATCGAACGCGGCGACGGCCAGCCCGTCGAATGGAACGAACTGCATTTCCTGCATTTGTCACGGGCGGACAAATACTACACGCATTTTGTCACAGGCGAGCCGATGACCGTCATTCCCATGCGTGAAAAAGGCGTGAAAGGGCCTGGAATCGGCGCGATGGACTGGGGCCTGCTGAGCACGAACGACGAGGCGATGGGCGTCAGCGGCCAACACCTTACCTGCTGGGATGCGTCGGATGAATTCGTCTATTACGTCAGCCACAGCCGCCATGCCATGCAGACCAGTCAGAAGAGCGTCTCCCGTTCAGGCAGCCTGTATTTTGGTCCCGCCAGCGACGACAATGAATGGTTCACACGCTGGCTCGGAAAAGACGCGAAGCTGAAAATCGAAACGGTGAACGGCGGCGAAGCGAAGGCGGCGGCGACGGAAGAACCGTCCAAATCGGGACTTGCGCTGACGAGCGATCAGCAGATTGAAACAAAGGATGCGCGGCTTGTCTTCGCGGATGCATCGGATGGCTTCGCCTGCAAAGGGCTTGTCGACAAGACGAACGGCACACGTTTCTTTGAAGACCGCCCTGATTATGCAGGATTGTGGATTCTCGAATTCCGTCAGTTGGACATCGCGAAACAGAACAAAAACGGTGAAGGCGTCGTGGAAGATCCGTTGTATGGCGCTCCTGCAAAAGACAGTTTGCCAGCTGTGAAACTGACCAACCGTGATGTTGCACAGGGCGTCTGCGAGAAGATCATCAACGGCCTCCGCTTCACATGGAAGAATCTGGCCATCGGCGATGAAAAAGACGTACTGGACGTGATTTGCGATGTAACATGGAATGAATCGGAAGCGCAGTTCGAGTTCCGCATGTCGCTTGCCAACCGCAGCAAGACCTATGGATTGTGGACGTCCGAATATCCGGCCCTCGGGCAGGTTTTCGAGTCAGGGAAGGGCGATGCTTTGCTTCCTGGCGGCAACTGGGGAGCACGACTTTGCAAAAACAGACGTGAAGGAGTCGGTTTCATGTATCCATGCGCCGTCGCTCCCATGCAGTTCATGGCGTTCAATTTAGGGGATACAGGCGTTTATTTCGGGGCGGAAGACAGCGCGGCTCGTCCGAAACGCCTTCTGGTTTCCTCCAAGTTGGACATCTCTTTCCAGACATATGCGGAAAACATGGGGCAGCCCGGAGCCGCTTTCGCGACGGATTTCCCATTTGTCGTCAGCCTTTATCACGGCGACTGGTGGCAGGCCGCCAAGAAATACCGCAAGTGGGCCATCCGGCAGCCGTGGACGGCGAAAGGCCCCATCGCGCAGCGGACAGACTTCCCGAAACGCTTCATCGACAACGGCTTCTGGATGTGCCTCGGCGGCGAACCGAAAAACGTCGAGAAGATTCTCGTCGATTTGGACAAACGCGTCAACGGCCGCGTCCCGTTCGCGACCCATTGGTACAACTGGCACAAGATCCCCTTCGACCATTCCTATCCGAACTACTTCCCGACGAAGGACGGCTTCGCGGAGACGACCGCCCGCATGAAGGAAAAAGGCCAGTTGATCATGCCTTATATCAATGGCCGTCTGTGGGACATGGACATCGACAGCTTCCCGACGGAAGGCATCAAATCCGCCGCAAAGAACGAAAAGGGCGAGCCTTACATCGAAATCTACGCTTCCAAACGCCGCCTTGTTCCGAACTGCCCGTTCACGACGCTGTGGCAGAACAAAGTGCAGGAAATCTGCTCGCGATTGATGAACGAATGCGGCGTCAACGGCATCTATCTGGACCAGATCGGCGCCGCCACGCCGAAGCTCTGCTTCGATCCGACGCACAACCATCCGATCGGCGGTGGCCGCCATTGGTGCGACGGCTATCGCGCCATGCTGACGCCCATCAAGAAAATGGCCGCCGAAAAGGGCGTCACGCTGACGACGGAGAACATAGCCGAACCGTACATGGACAATATCGACGGCTATCTGACATGGGTGCAGCGCAACCAGGAGGACGTGCCCGCCATGACCGCCGTCTATAGCGGCTACGCCATTTATTTCACGAGCCCGATGTACGCGGAAGACGATTTCGACGCTTTCCGCGCATGCCAAGGCCGCGATTTCCTGTGGGGCTGCCAGCTCGGCTGGAACGGCGAATGGATCATGGACGCAAAGCATACCAACCATCTTGAATATCTTATCCGCCTCGGCTCGCTGCAGAAGGCCGCCAAGGAATTCATGGTCTTGGGCGAACTGCTGGGCGATGTGCCGAATGCCGTTCAGACGGAACCGTTTACGACGACGTGGCATCTTCGGACGCCGCACAACGTCACGCTGCCGTCCGTTCAATCGACACTGTGGAAGAATCCGCAGGGCGACCTTCTGATGGCGATCGTCAACTACAGCGACAACTACCAGACATTTACCTGCAAGAACGTTCCGCTGGCCTATTTGGAGAATCTCTCAGAAGTCTCGCGGTTGAATGAACACGGCGAAGTGCTGCTTGGTTTTGCGGAGAAATCCATCGAATGGACGCAGCCAATGAAGCCGCAGGAAATCTGCCTGCTGACGTTCCGCGCCGCCAAACGGCAGCCAAATGATTTGAAGACCATTTTAAATGATGAGTTCAAGTCACTGATGGACAATGAATTGAAGGATTCTGTCGCCATGCGTCTTCTGCAGGAGCAAGGAGCCGTGTCCATCAAATTGCTGGATTCCACGCTGACGACAGTGAAAGGCGAGAATGTGACGGTTCGTTACGAAGTTACAGGCGGAAAGCCTGATGCCGAGACAATCGTGACATTCCCGAACGGTCAGCAGACAACCATAAAATATGCTGACAATCCAAGAGGTTTTACAACATCATTCTGGGGATGGAATAACGAAGGCGAATTCTCATTGCCGAGCAACGAGATCGTGCTTAGTATGAAAGATTGCGACGGCTATGAGCGGATTCCACTGAACGTCGTCGTCAAACCGAAACTGGAAGTGAAGCTCGGCGGTGTTCCGAAAGTCCATGGAGGCGAAACGTTCATCTTGCATGCGTCCGTGACGAACAACAGCCGTTATGCGCAGTCCGCCCGCATCCTTGTGAACCTGCCGGAAGGCTGGAAGGCGGAGCCGTCCAACGCGTTCGACGTGACACGCTTGAAGAGCGGCGGCAGGACATCCGTCGCCTTGAAAGTGACGGTTCCTGAACGTTCCGCGGCGGGGCAGACGAAAATCACCGCCGCCGTGCTGACGGATTCCACGATGACGACGATTCCCGTCCTGAAGTCGCGTCCGCGTCTGGCTGCCAAACGCTTCAGCGGCAACATGGAGGACATGGACAAATGGCCTGGTTCCGACTGGACGTCCGTCGGCGCGCCGTTGATGGAGACGGTCAAAGTCGAAAAGGACTACGGCGGCGCTGACGATCTGTCCGGCCGTCTGCGCACCCTGTGGGACGACACGAACCTCTATGTCGTCGCGGAAGTGAAGGACGACGTCTTCACGCATCCGCCGAAGACGCCGGAAGTCTGGACGGGCGACTGCGTCCAGATGGCCTTCCGCAACAACGCCATGAACAAGAAGCCGAACTACGACGGCCGTGAGACGGAATTCGCGCTGGCCGACGGAAAGGACGGCGCGTTCGTCTTCAAATGGGAGGCCCTCGGCGTCGGCGACGTGATGAAAAACGCCAGGATTTCCGTCAAACACGACGGCAATCTGACGACCTACCGCGCCGTCATCCCGTGGAAGGAGATCGGCATCGCGAATCCGGCCAAAGGCCAGCGTATCCCGTTCTCGTTCACGCTGATGGACAGCGACGGCAAAGGCTTCCACGGCTATTGCGAATGGACGCCCGGCATCTGCGACGGAAAGGACTCCTCGCAGTTCGGATGGCTGATTTTGGAGTAATGCTGAATGCTGAATGCTGAATGCTGAATTTTCGTTAATGTCCCTTTAGTCCCTTTTGTCCTTTTAGTCCCTTACAATAATTAACAAAGGAAAGCAAACATGAAAACGTACAATGTCGGTATCGTCGGTTGCGGCGGAATCTCCCGCTGGGCACATTATCCCTTCTACAAGAATGACAAACGCGTGAAAGTCGTCGCGGTCTGCGACATCATCAAGGAGCGCGCGGAAGGTTTCGTCCGCGACTGCTATCCGGAGGCGGCCGTCTATACGGACTACCGCGATCTCGTCGCGCGGGAAGACATCGACTGCGTCGATATCTGCACGCCGAACTATCTCCATTCGGAAATCGCCGTCGCGGCGTTCGCGCACGGCAAGAACGTCTTCAGCGAGAAGCCTGACGCCGTCAGCCCCGAAAAGGCGATCGCCATGAAGGAAGCCGCCGAAAAGGCCGGCAAGCTGCTGATGGTCATGCGCAACAACCGCTTCGCGGATGCGTCCGCCTACATGAAGAAGTACATTGAAGCAGGCCGCATGGGCGAAATCTACGCCGGCCGCTGCGCATGGCAGCGCCGTCGCGGCATCCCCGGAAAGGGCGGATGGTTCACGACGAAGGCGCAGTCCGGCGGCGGCCCGTTGATCGATCTGGGCGTCCACATGATCGACTTGGCCGTCTGGCTGATGGGCAATCCGACGCCTGTCGCCGTCTCCGGCAACACGTTCTGCAAGTTCGCGAGCAACGACGTCTCGGATTCCGTCAACAGCAATTTCGGCGACAAGAAGGCCGGCGGCACGTTCGACGTGGAGGATCTCGCCATGGGCATGATCCGCTTCGACAACGGCGCCGTCCTGCAGATTGAATTCAGCTGGGCCTCCAACGTGAAGGAGGAGCATCGTTTCGTCGAGCTGCGCGGCACGAAGGCCGGCATGCTGTGGCTCGACGGCAACACGCTGGAAATCTATTCCGAAGACGACGGCCAGCTGACGAACACGAAGATGGCCGGCAATCTCCGCGACGACGGCCATGTCCGCAACCTCCGTCATTTCTACGACGTGCTCGACGGCAAATGCGAGCCGTGCTTCAAGCCGCAGCAGGGCGTGGACATGATCAAGATCCTGTCCGCCGTCTATGAATCCGCGAAGACCGGTCAGGAAGTGAAACTATAATATTGTGGTAACAAGGCCGTCTCGGCCTTGTCAAGGGCGGAGACGCCCTTGCTGCTTTATATAATATTGTGGTAGCAAGGCCGTCTCGGCCTTGTCAAGGGCGGTGACGCCCTTGCTACCTTCACCTTATTACATACCATGAAACACTATCGCTTTTTGCTGTTGTTCTTGCTTTTAGGCGTTGCCTCCTGGTCGCAGGATGTCCTGCCGATTCGTCTGAAGCCGGAGGATATCTCGCTGGGTGCCAGTGCGTTAAGCGAAAAGGACGGCATCCAGACCGTCACGCTGGACTATAGCAAAAGCGACAATGTGTTTCTGCGGCACTTCCCGCATGACTGGTCGCAATACCAGGCCATCGCGTTCTCCTTCAAGGCAAACAAAGCGACGGAAATCACGCCGTTGATGATCTTTTCATCGGAGGATCCGCAGCAGCCGGGCATGGATTACTATACTGTCGGCATCCCGCTTCGCGGGGCGACGGAATACCATGTCATCTGGCCGCTTGCGGAGCTTTCCAAGACCCGCCATCCCGTCGGATGGCATAAAATCGACTGGATTGAAATCCATGCGGACTGGTCCGGGCAGAAACGCCATGATCCGTCTGTCGTGTTGACCATCAGCAACTTGCGACTTCTGAAAGGCGATTTCACGGACAGATCAAAAGGCCCGCGAATCGACGATGAAGAATTCTTCAGTTTGCTGGACTACAGCCGGAATGAACTGGAAGCAGTTCGGAAAGCCGTTGACGCGAAGGACTTCCAGACGGCGAAACACGCTTTGGCGGAGCATATCCGCACACGCAGGACGCCCGTCTGGAGCCAGAATGCAGATGAACGGCCGACACGCGAACAGCCGCCAGTCACGCAACGCCATGTCCGCGGCGAAGACGGCCGCTATATGCTGCCGTCCGTCCAGCTGGCGCCGTCCGATTGGCGGACTGTCGAGTTGCAACTGTCTGACGCCAAAACTGTTGGGAAACCGCAGGGCATGTCGTTGATTTCGGGCCTGCAGATGAGATGGACGGCGCCGTCGACCATGACACCGTCCGCCGTCATCCGTCTGGACGATATTACCATTATTAATAAGGACGGCTCGAAACGGTCGCTGGGCGATTTTGAATCGAACGCGACAGGCTGGACCGTCCTGCAACGGGACGGCAATGCGGGCAAATGGCAGTTCCCGTCGCTGTATACGACGGCGGCCTGCCGCCGCTGCCCCGTCGATTGGTCTCAGGCGGAGAAGATTTCCTTCAAACTAATGGCGTCGGAAGGCGTTGCGGGCAGCCTGACCGTCCAGTTGCTTTCCGCCGCTCCGGACACGACGGAGGCGGATTCGATTCTTGAGCATAAGTTTTCATTGCAAGGATTTAGAAAAGTCGTCCATGATTTCGGGCCGCGCATCGACTGGTCCTGCAATCCCATGGACAAAGGCGAGACGAAAACCGTCGAATGGAACGCCAAGCTGAACCGCTGCTTCCATTTTTCGCCGCTCATCAACGCCTACTGGCAGACGGGCGACGACAAATACGCCCATGAACTGGCGGAGCAGATGAACGGCTGGATCGAAGACAATCCCGTCCTGCTGTTCCGTTCGGGAAACGGCCCCTATCACTATGCATGGGAGACGCTTAACACAGGCATCCGCATGCACAATACATGGCCGGAGGCGCTGTTCCGTTGTCTGGATTCGCCGTCGTTCACGGACGACATCATCGTCAACATCATGAAATCCACCGTGGAGCACGTGCGCCATCTGCAGCGGTGGCCGTCGAAAGGCAACTGGCTGACGGCGGAGTCCTACGGCGTCTATGTGGCGGGGCTGATGTTCCCTGAATTCAAAGACGCGAAATCGTGGCGGTTGTACGCCATCGACAAGCTGCACACGCAGCTTTCGGAGGAAGTCTATCCGGACGGCGTCCAGTTCGAACTGGCGTTGGGCTACAACACATGGACGCTGAACGAATTTCTCGGCGCCTACGAAACCGCGCTGCTCAACGGCATGGACGGCGAATTTCCGGATGACTACAAGTCGTTGCTGGAGAAGATGTACGAGTATCTCATGAAGATCTCCATGCCGGACGGGCAGGGCTTCGCCATGAACGACGCGGGCAACCAGAATGTCCGCGGCCAGCTGGTGAAAGGCTACCAGCTGTTTCCGCACCGCGGCGATTTCATCCATGCCGCGCTCGGCGGTGCAAAGGACTTCCAACAGCCTGAACGCGAGTCGTTTGGCATGCATTGGGCGGGCCATTACGTCATGCGGTCCGGCTGGACGAAAGACGACCATGTGATGCTCATGGACGCGGGGCCGTGGGGGAAGGGCCACCAGCATGAAGACAAACTGACGCTGTCGCTCTACGCCAACGGCATGTTGCTGATGCCGGACGGCGGCTGCACGATGTACGACCATTCCCGCTGGCGGGCCTACCAGCTGCTGACGCGCGCCCACAATACTGTTTTGATCGACGGCATGGATCAGTTCAACGGCCGCCGAAACTACTACTGGCCGTTGCCGTGGAAGGGCGACAAGCCCGCAGACACGGATTCACGCTGGTTCTCCACGCGCCACATGGATTTCGTGGAAGGCACGTATTCCGGCAATTATCGTGAATACACGGACTACGATCTGCAGGCCAAAGGCCTACAGCCGAAGGTCCAGCAGGGTTTGACGCACCGCCGCCGCGTCCTGTATATCAAGCCGGATATCTGGCTCGTCCATGACACGGCGATGGCGGAGGACGATCTGCCGCATACAATGGAGGCGTTGTACCACGTCAACGCGGAAAAGACGGAAGCGACGGACAGCGCCATCGTCGTCGCCACGACGCCCAAGCGGGCGGGGCTCTGCCTCGCCGCGGCGTCCTCCTGGCGTCTCGTCAAGACGGATATTGTAAAAGGTAAAATGGATCCGCCCGTACAGGGATGGTCCGCCAACGTGCGCGAAAACCGTCCGCCGGATATACCGATGTCACCGATTCCGACGGTCATTTTCAGCCGTGAATGGCGTCGGCGCGGCGACATCGTTACCGTTTTGCATCCGTTCAAGGACGGTGCAAACATCCATCCGTCCTATGTGCATGTCCATCCGCCGCAACTGCGCGGCCTCTTCCATGGCACATTTGATATCGGCGACAAGACGACTTATCATTGGCTGTGCAATGAAACAGGCCAAGAGGCGGTCGTCGATGGTTCGTCGGAAATGACAACGGACGGCCAGTTCGCTGTTTACGCAGGAACGCAATCCATTCCGACCGTGTTTATGGGGCTGGTTGACGGCGTGAAACTGGAAAGTCCCGTCGGAACCGTCCTGCTGTCCGGAAAGAGTTCTTTTTCGCTGCATGCGTTGTCGTCTTTTGTCGCCGTCGTGTCGGCCGCGGACGATGTGAAAGCGACCGTGACGCTGAAGAACACCTATGAAATCGACGCCTATGAATTGGATCGCGACGGCAAACGGCAGCGGAAAGTCGCGGCCAAGAAGAAGGATGACCAGGCGTTGATCCTTGCGTTGAAACGAGATGTGGAATACGAACTGGTCATGGGGCAGGGGCCGTCCGTCTACGAAATCCGCCGGAAAACGACGCAAGTCGACAAGCCGAATCTGGACTTCCATGTCAAGCCGCTGCCGCAATGCGGGACGGCGCCAAAAGACGCGGAAGTCGTTGTCCAGGCGGAAAATCCGTCAGGCGAGGGCGGCGGCAATATCGTCGTGGCGGACAAGGTCGGCGCCGACGGCAAGGCGTTCCTCCATTGGGACTGGCTTGGCCATTGGCTGGAATATGCGTTCGACGTGCCGTCGGATGGCGCCTACGGACTGCAAATCAAATACTGCATTGGCGGTCCGTCCGCCTTCCGCGCGTTGCTTGTCGACGGCTTCCTGCCGGACGAAGCGTTTCGCACCATGGTGTTCGAGGAGACAGGCGGCTGGAGTTCCGATCGCAACGACTGGCGGTGGCAGACCGTCAGCACCGACGGCGGCAAGACGCCTTTCCGCTTCAATCTGACGAAAGGCCACCACGTCTTCCGCTTCGTCAATCTGGAGAACTCCATGAACATGGACGTCCTGAAGCTCAAGGCTCTTCCTTAGTGGTCAGTGGTTAGTGGTCAGTGGTCAGTTTTTCTTCGCGAAGCGATTCAAACCGCCGAGCAGACGGAGGCCATCTTGATATTTTTTCATTTTATATGCTATTACGGGACAAAAATCAATAGCATCAAGGCCGACGTCTGCGAGGCATTTTTGTGAATTTCGTGTATTTTGTGGTTAAATAAAAATTCGTGTGAATTCGTGTTTATTCGTGGTTCTTAATACGAATGTTATCCGCTCCGCGGGTGACGAACGCGTCCGCCCCAGCCGCGCGGAATTTTTCCGCCACTTTCGGATTGTTGACATACCAGATGGAGATCCACAGACCCGCGTCATGGAGCTTCTTGATGACGTCCGCCGTGACGAAGCCGCCGTTCGCGGGAATGTTCACGCCGTACAGCCCGAACCGCCCCTTCGCGGCGATGATCTCATCCACGATGCCGTCCATCGTGGCGCATTCCACCTTCGGGTTGCTCTTGCTGGCGGACGTCGTGAGCACGTTCTTCTCCTTGTCCTGCGTGATGGCCACATGCAGCACGCGGCGGATCGACGGATGGTGCTTCTGGATGTATTGGATGGCCGGTTTCGAGAACGTCGCCACCATGATGCGGTCTTCCGTGACGCCCGCCTCCTTTGCCTGCTTGAGCACTTCCTCCATGAATTCCGGATCGAAATGCTTCGCGTCGATCCAGATTTCCGGCAGCGCCTTCGCGATGGCGATCGCCTCCTTGAACGTGACGATCCGCTCATCCGTGAACTTGCCGACCGGCTTGAACGGCCCGTGCTGTTTGATTTCGTCATAGGTGACGTCTTTGATATTCACGTCCCACCCCATCGTCCGCTTCAGAGTGCCGTCGTGCGACATGACGATGACGCCGTCCTTCGTCTTCTGAACATCCATTTTCATGATGTCGTAATGCCGTTCGACGGCGAAACGGTACGCTGCCGCCGTCCCTTCCGGCGCGTCGACGTAGTCGCCGCGATGGGCGATGTATTTGACGGAATCCGCTAAAACGCAGACAGTTGCGAGAATTGAAAAACAGATGGCTTTTTTCAGCATGACGGTGTTCCTTTTTGTGGGCGGCCGGCCCGTGACGATTGTGATGAACATTTCTATACTATACCATCACTTCCGTAAAAAGCATCCATAGGAAAGCTCCCCACTCCCCACTCCCCACTCCCCACTCCCCACTCCCCACTAACCACTAACCACTAACCACTAACCACTAATGCTTGCATTGTCATAAAGCGCGACTATAGTATCCTCACACATATTTCAATGAAATGTTTGTCCGTCGGAGGTTGAACATGGCGAACGTAAAAATCCATTGTCCGAACTGCCATCAGGAATACGATGTTGACGAAGCCGCTCTCGGCCACGAAGCGGAATGCGAGACCTGCAAGAAGACGTTTGTCCTGCAGGCGGATGCCGCGTCACCGGAATCGTCGTCAGAAAAGAAAATCGACGGCGGCGGTGGCGTCGAGGCCGACGACAAGGAGAAGTTGGCGAATCTCTACACGTTGGCGCGCAGGGAGTTCAAGATCGGGAATTACAAAGACGCTGTCTGGTATTATAAAAAGATTATGTCGGATGATCCCGATAATTGGGAGCCCGCTTTCGTGATGAATTTCATCAAGGCGGGACATGGGACCCAAAAATGGGAGAATATCGCCGACGAAGTTGACACGTTCAGCAAAGAGCTTGATGAAACAATCCGCCTGATTGAAAAGACGACGGATGCCAATGAACGGAATGACTTGTTGAGCGACATGGTGCTGTCATCGTCGCTGGAAGTCGCCAATATTCAAATGGATGGCATGAAGCAGATTCTTGACAGCATCATGCAGCTGAAGAATTGGAATCAGGAGAACCGTGAAATCTTGATCAAAAATTCCAATAGCATCATGCGGTTGTATGAAAAAGTCGCGGATCTCTACCGCAAATATTTTCAAAAAGACCGAACCACGTATCTGGAGCTTTGGAAGAAGGTTTGCGAGAATGCGCCGTCGGCGGAGATCCATCATGGCGTGGCGGCGAAAATCAAACGGCTGGAACCGAATTACTCGGAACCACCTGTGAAGGAAATTCCGCCCGTCCGCAATCCGAACGTCCGTCTGCTGATCATTGCGGTCAGCGTCATTGCGGGATTGGCATGTCTGGGCATCTTGATTGCATGGATATGCCATTGAAAACCACGAAAAAACGTACACCACCATATGAACCCCGTAGGGGTGGAATAACACAGAACCGCATCGCGGTGACATAACACCGAACCGCATCGCGGTGACATAACACAGAACCGCATGGCGGTGACATAACACAGAACCGCATCGCGGTGACATAATACCGAACCGCATGGCGGTGACATAACACAGCCGTGGGTGACGCGCACATCGTGCGCGGAACCCACGGTTGATGCGTTATTTATGCCAGAACCCCGTAGGGGTGGCATAACACAACCGTGGGTGAAAACCCACGGCAACCGTGGATGCAGCGCACATCGTGCGCGCCCTCCACGTCGCATCGTGCGCGAAACCCACGGATATGGGTCACCCCATCTTAATGATCAATCATTGAAAATATATTTTTCGTCATACGGGATTTGATACGCTTCCAGAAACGCCTTGTATTCGTCCTGAAACGATTTTGTCCGATGATGGCGCTCCTGGTTTTTAATGTAAAGGATTGTTTTGTCGAGAAGGGACGGGCTTACTGAGAACGCGCCGTATCCGTTCTGCCATGCGAATTTGGAATAGGCGGGCGACAATGTTTTTATCCATCTGCTGCTGTTCGCCTTCGTGATTCTTGCCAGTTCGCTGATGGTCATGCTTGCTGGAAGCGATGCCAGAAGGTGAACATGATCGGAGATGCCGCCGACAATGAGGGGGATGCTGCCATTTTCCTTCAGAACGCCGCCAATGTATGCGAAAATCTGTGGTAAATCACCAGGGGCCATCGGAACACTGGTGGTTTTGATATGGAATATGAAATGGACATCGATTTTTACCATGGAATTGGCCATGTTGGCTCCTTTTTGTTTTGATGTGTTTATGTTTTCAACAACCGTGGGTTGACACCCACGGTTGTGTTATGCCACCCCTACGGGGGTCATATGGTTGTTTTCGATTTCCGTGGGTTCCGCGCACGTTGTGCGCTGCACCCACGGCTGTGTTATGTCACCGCGACGCGGTTCTGTGGTATGCCACCGCGACGCGGTTCTGTGTTCTGCCACCGCGACGCGGTTGCCGTGGGTTGCACCCACGGTTGTGTTATGCCACCGCTACGCGGTTCCCGTGGGTTGACACCCACGGTTGTGTTATGCCACCGCTACGCGGTTCCCGTGGGTTGACACCCACGGTTGTGGTATGCCACCCCTACGGGGTTCCATATTTTTTTCCTGCATTCCGTGGGTTCCGCGCACGTTGTGCGCTGCACCCACGGTCGCCGTGGGTTGACACCCACGGTTGTGTTATGCCACCCCTACGGGGTTCATGTGTTTGTTTTCGTTTTCCGTGGGTTCCGCGCACGTTGTGCGCGTCACCCACGGCTGTGTTATGTCACCGCTACGCGGTTCTGTGTTCTGCCACCGCTACGCGGTTCTGTGGTATGTCACCCCTTCGGGGGTCATATGGTTGTTTTCGTTATTCCCAATACTATACACCGACAATTGAATGATGCAAGTCATTATTTGAATAAAATAGAAGTCATAAGAATTCCTACAAAGTCATAATTTCGGCTATGACTTTGTTGGATTTTTGATGACTATGAATGATAATGATATTATACATGCTTTTTATGAATTTCGTTTGCGGTGTGCATGGATGTTTAATCGGGCGGGGAAAAATCATCGGAAGTCATGATGATTTCTTATGACTTCCAGTTGAAGATTTTGTCCAGAATGCTATTATTATAAGGTATATTCCGTTATTCTGTCCATCCTTCCACATCCGTAGCACATCCAATATGAACAGCGAAGAACGCCTGGCCTCCGTCGGCCGCAACATACAGGAAAAGGCCGACATTTTACATCAGTTTCAATTATATTAAATCGTATAATTATGCCAACGACAGCCATCATAGACGGAAAACGGCGTATTTCCACACTCTATAGTGAAGAGAAATGGGAAGAACTAAAAGAGCTTGTCAGGAAGCACAAAGTGACTGCAGTTATCCCGTATTGCAAACATGAATGCTATCTGAAAACAAGCTGCCTTGGAACTCAATATTTTGCCCATCGGCCTGGTAGCGATTGTGGTTTGTATGGTAAGGAAAAAGAAGAGATTTGGCTGGCAAAGGGGAAGATTGTCGATGGCTTATGTAAAGCAGGCTATATCGAAGAGGGATTGAAGGGGGAAGATACTGATAATGAACAAGTTCGAGGTTAT
>CACYQT010000064.1 GCA_902776645.1 uncultured bacterium
CGCCAAACGCATGTCGCGCCTGCCGGAAGACTCGTGAAATACGTGTTGTACGTCACATTCCAACGCTCTTCCGGCGGCAGCAAGGCCATCGCCTCACGCAACAGTCCGAACACGTCTATGCCGGGCTCGTAGGCGAGAAAAACTGGAGCGTCCGGAGACGAATGGTAATGCGACGCCAACATGCCCGCATGCCCCGCGTCGCCCGTCAGTTCCGCCCATCGGTTGCAATGGAAATCCGTCTCGTCGCCAGTCGGCAGCGTTTTCGGCGTTGTGAGCAGACGCGGCGTCCCCTCCCACTGCTCGATGAACATGCCTTCCTGCGACGACACCCACAACGGGCCGCCGGCAGGACGTTCGCGAGACTGCACAAGTATATGATGCGCAAGCTTGTTCGAACGGTTCGTATGGTCCACGCCCGTCGGACTCACGCGCGACAGAACGCTGGACGCATGCCCGAGAAGCGTCATTTTGTAATGCGACCACGACACGGGTTCCGTCATCGCCGCCGCCTCCTGTGCGCCGTACATGCTTTTGTACGCGCTCAAGGCCTCCATCAGCTGGACGGTCTGCGGCATCATGCCTTGCGTGTAGGCCACCGTGCAGTAGCCGCGCGTTCCAGGCCGGAGCCCGCGTTCCGCGGATGTATAGATCAATTCGTAAGCCATGTCCGCCCTCCGCTATCTTTTCTCCAGCGGAGGCACCGTGAACCACATGTCCGTGCCCGGACAGCGCAACTGGTAGCCCGCGAACGACACGGGAATCTGCAACGGCATCGTCCGCCCAGGCAACGTCACGAAATAGGCGTCGCCCATGAGTTTGCAAGTCACGGGCGTATCTTCGTGGCGGACACGCTTCTGTTCGGGAACAGGCGGGATGAACCCACGTTCGTAGAAGAAATAAAGCATCGGGACCGTCACCCAGAACGGCGCCACGTCGCTTGGACGGATGCCGATCATGCCCGTCTCCGGATTCAGTTCGGGGCTGTGCCCCAACGCGCTGTTCGGCATGTACAGGACTTCGCCAGCGAACGATTCCGCCGTCGCAACCACTTCAGGACAATGCTGCAACAGCAACTGGCGAACGGCGAACGACACGTTCTTGATGAGATCGACATCCAACACGCAGGTGTTGTAGTCCGGCTCCCACCGCCACGGCTCCTTCGGGACTTCCATGTCCAGCAGATGCTTCCAGACATCGAATTTCGAAACCACCAGCAGCAGCGTCTTCGCGGATTTCTTCACGCTCCGCATGCCGGAATATTTCTTGATGCGGTTGATCATTTCCGTCAGGATGATCTCCTGCCGCTGGACGCGCGCCGTCGCCGCCATCTGCGGATCCGTGCTGCCCGTCAGCATCTTGCGGAAACGGACGTCCTTCGTCGGATCGAACAGGAAGAAAATCGTGTCCGAATGGATCAGATGCTTCGTCGTCGGATTATCGACGGAATCCATGCCCGGCTCGAAATGCTCGCCGGCGTTGTCATACAGAACCAACGTGCGGCTCATGCTGTCCCGAACTTGTTCATAGCGAGGATGATGCTCCGCCGGCGTCACGGTGAACATGAACGGCTTCGGCAGGTTGATCAGCATGTTGTCCAACAGCACTTGGTTGTACAATTCGCCCTGCAGTTCCGTCTTGCGCAACGACACGATCTCATCCGCGTTCGAATGGAGGAAGACCGTCTCTTCGAAGTCGTTCAGAATCTGGTTGTTGACGGCATCCGTGTCCGTGAAGGAAATCGCGAAGTTACTGGCCAACGTGTTCCGCAGCTCCCACGTCATGCTCGTCAGGAAATACGATTTGCCGCTGGCCGTCGCGCCGACGATCGACAAGAACAACGGCGGCATCTCGCTCGCCGCCTGCGGGATGCGCAGATGGCACCGCGGGCAGGCCATGTCCGGGCAGCTCATGCCTGCCGCATCGACGGCGTTGCCTTCCGGCGTGAAACGCGACGGCAGGAAACGCAGCGCCGCGTCCGCGCCCAACACCGGATCGCCGATAAGGCTCTGATGCCGAGCGATGAACAGGAATTCATCCACGTCAAAGCGATGCCAGCAATGTGGGCAGACAATGCCCTGCCGTCCGCTGCCCGCGATGCGCGAAATCGTCGCCGCGGGCGAATTCTCCATTGCCGTAATCGGCAGACCGCTGATGGACAACGTCTTGGGCGGTTGCGCAACCGTTGGTTGCGGCTCGACGGGCACGACCAGCTTGGGTGCCGTCGGCTCAGGCATGGGAACCGCCTGCGTCTGATGCGGCTTTTTGGGAACCACGACTTCCTGCTCTTCTCCATCCAATCCCGCGCCCGTCAGCGCAATGACAACGCGCACGCGGCCGAAAATCAGTTCAAGCCGTTTATCTACAGTCAGATGCGATGTTCGTCTCAGCTGATAATAGATGCCGTTCGTACTGCCTTTGTCGTCCAATTGCACCATGCCGTCCGAATCGACGGTCAGTTCGGCATGCAGGCTGGACACGGAACCGTCTGGAATCACCGGCACTGCGGGGATATCTCTGCGCGTATGATGATCATGTCGGTGATGAAAAGTTTGCCGGTGTCCTCCTTCATACGATCACACACAGCCGTTTTCTCGTTCCGATCGTCACCAGAGATCTAATTATAATATATATCCAGTTAGAGTAAAAAGTCACTCCCTACTGAAAAAAAAGAACGATTGCGCGCGAGACATGACGTTCAAAAACTCTCCAAACGCCTCCGCTCCCGCAAAACGACATTCAAAAAGCATAATTCGGCAACCATCATCCGACGGATGGCCAAAGCAAGGCCTCCATGCCATTTTCGTCGAGCGCAACGCCGGAAGTTGTCCGACGACGGCAACAGCCATCGTCAACAGATCATCCTGACGGAATTCTTTTTAGCATAAAATCATCAAAAATCATAAAAAGTAATAGGAATTATTATGAATTAATATGACTTTTGTTAATCATATGTTAACATTATATAAAAACAATTATTTTACAAGTGTATATAATTTATATTTGACATTTATAAAAGCCCATCTATAGTATTGAAAAGGCCAAAATATGAATATAAATACATTTATTAATGAATAGGAATCATGCCATGGAGGAAAGATCGAACGAACTTTCACAGAACATTGATAATGGCGGCGAAAAACTCAAGAGCGACAACTGGGCGAAAGGGCTCTTTTCGCTCAAGATCGTCATCGCGCACGTCGTGAAGGAATGTCTCCCGGAATACGCGCCATTCCCTGTCGAGCTTATAATAGACGAATGCATCGATAGCTTCACCGACGCATCCGGCAAATGCAACACCGAAATCGCCAGACACCTGATGACGCAGAGGCCCCTCCCAAACGGCTACATGATGGAAGGCGATCTCCTGTTCATGATCAACCCGCCCAAGCATCTACGCGACAGCTGGATGCCGCAGCTTCTCAACATCGAGATACAAAATGACAGCCGTCATCTTGACAGGTGTATTGGAAGGGGTATGTTATATGCAACGGGAATATATTATATGGAATATGAAACAATTTACAAATATCCGGAGTTCGAGAAGGCTCTGAAGGTAAACTCCGTCTGGTTATGCCCCGCCGCACCAAAGAAACGGCAGGGAACAGTTCTGCAGTTCAGAATGTCTGGAAAGGATTTGCCGACAGGCAAGTTCCTTCCATCGACGGATACTTTTGACAAGCTTCGCCTGACCTTCGTGAACACGGGCGGTACTGAGGGGCCGAATCGGAAGGATATATGTGGCTTCGTCTGGGCCCTGACTACAACGAGGTTGTCATCAGAGCAAAGAAAAAAACGTTTAAAGGAGGTATTTGGAATGAAAATGACTCAGACCGTTGAGAAGGAAATCGACAAATATGACTGGATGCTCGTATCGTATGGCGAAGATCAATTCGAAAAAGACAAGAAAAAATGCCGGGAAGAAGGGCGTGTGGAAAAAAGCGAAAGCATCGCACGCAATATGCTGAGATCTAACTATCTTCCAGAAGAAATCAGCAGGATGACGGGATTGGACATTGCGAGAATCCATCAGCTTGCAGAGGAAAACAGGCCGTAATATTCTTCGTTTTTACTTCGCATTCCATGGATTTTCCTCCGCCGTAGCACGATACTACAGCGGAAGAAGTCTGTTTCAATCAAGCCTTAATCACTTCGTATGAACTTTGCGGGCCGTCGAAATGCGCGATGACGGCCGTGCCGTCCGCAAATGTCGTTTTCATCGTTCCTCTGATGACGCCCGGCCCAGGCCATGCACGGTCTTCAATGGCCACGTCGCCGACGATTTCATGCCGGATCATCTCGCTTGTGAACGCCTTGCGCAACTCTTTGGAAAGATGCAGACTTTCGGCGTCGAAGCCTGTCGGCAGCATGCCGTACAGGAAGGAGTACGTGATGTACTCCTTTCCAATCGGACCGTAGGCGCCTTCGCTCGAATACGACAGAATCGAATCATGGAAGACCAACTGCCAGAACGGGATGGGAATCGGTGGCTCGCCGCCCGTGCCATGAGCCGATATCGCGTAGCCAGCGAACGCCCCAAGATTCACGATATCCGCCAGAAAATCGACGGGACCGCCTTCCGTCGTCACGGAGCCGTATTGCGACGCGATGTACCCCAACACGTTACGACGTTCGTTCGCATCGTCATGTCGCGACATCGGATGCTCCGGATGATGGCAGCGGTGTAGCGCGGAACAACCGAACACATCGATATAAACACCGCCGCGACCGACCATCTTCACGATTTGCGGAACGTCGCGTCGCGCATATTTCATGGCCTGCTTTGTGCAAAGGATACGCGCCCTGCCGCCGCGCCAAATGCCGCCGCGGAGATAGCCGCCGTCGATCGTCCGTATGACGTCCGGCCAGAAATCCTCCGGGCTGTTGCGATACATATCGATGTAATTGTCGTGCACGGAATAGATGTATCCGTCCGACAGGCTTCGTGCATAATCAGCCATGGCGGTAAACTGCTCCGCCGTGCCGCGTTCGGGATTCGGCGGAAGGCGCGTCGGATAGCCGCTGTCATAACCGAAACGATTCCAGCCTGTGTTATAGACGCAGACACGGTCGAATCCCGCCGCCTTGGCCGTGTCGAACACTTCCTTCGCCGTCCAGTCGTTCGGGAGGCCTTCATACTGGTTGCCGTCCTGCCGCGAAATATATAGACTGTAGCTATGCGGCTTCGGCGATGTCTCCGTCGAATAGACATTGTGCTTCCAAATGACGGAACCGACAAGTTTTTCCGCTTCCGGCGATTCCGCGATTTTCTGCGCATACGTCTTGAACTGGCCACGCCGTTTTAACACACCGCGATACCATTTCGCCATTTCATTGTAACTTTCGCCAGCCGCAAATGCTTTGAAATGAATATCATGCGGTTCGTTTCCAAGCTCCGCCTCGTTTTCGAACGTGAAATCGAAGCCACTGCGGCCTTTCCGTTGGTTGACTGTGAACACAGGGAAAAAATCCCATGGATACGACGAATAGAATGCGACACCCGCGCCGTTTTCGCGGAACAGGCCGCCAGTCACCATCGTCGTGTAACCGCTCCCATAACCATACCGGATGCTGAACGAATCTGCACGCGGGAAGCGGTACAGGGAACCATAACCACATGGCAGCAAAGCGGTTCCCTTCTCATTGGAATCCATCGCCATCAAATCCGGCAGCACCGTCAGCCGCTGTTCCTCTTCATCCATCCCGTCAATCGGCAGCATCGTGAAGACGACTTCGTCATCCTGCAAACGGAATTCAAAACGGTACGTCAAATCAGGCGCGGGCTCCGGCTTGTTGTACGGATTCGCAGGAAAACGACCGTAGAATTTCATGTTGTCCAGGCAAATCGACAATATGCCGCCAGAACTTTCAACCACCGTCCGGCAACGTTCCAACAGATTGTACGCGTAGTAGTTGCCGTACGACATCCGAAATGGGTCCGACGTCTTCCAGACGCCGCCATGACGACGGTCCGTCAGGACGATGCTCGACGCATCGTCCGCCACTTCCACCAACCAATAATCATTTTCTATCTTCTTCATAATAAGTCTCTTGGCTTTTCTGGATCTTCCAGAAAAATCATCCGTTCATTTCAATCATTTCACCAGCTTGACTGGTGTTCTCGCCTGATGGTAATCCTCCTCCGCAAAGCGGAAATCATTCTCGCCGCCATGCACAAAATACGTGTATTTAACACCTTGGAACTTGTTCGAATAGAATCCGAGCTGGCCAAGATTCTCTCCGTCGCCATCCCAGAACGCAATCGTCTCGAACATGCCGTCTTCCACGGCGACGCATGTCTGCGACCAGTCTTCGCCCTTCAACGCGAACCACTTCGGATTCTTGTTCGCACCATAGATTCCGGACGCTTGCTTGCCATCGCCCATATGCGCCTTGAATCCTTTGTCGTCGAGATAATCCGCCTCGCGGCAATAGAATCCGCGCGAATAAAGACCGTTTTGCGCACGTTCCAGACTGGCCAGAACGACCAGACGGCCCGGATAGAGGAAATACCGTTTCTGATAACGGTTTCCATTCTTAAGGACTTTGTCCACAAATATCTCCGTCACGGCCGCGCCACTGCGGACGACTACGAAACGTTCAAGATTCGCCTGCTCCTCGCGGGCCCATCCAGTCTCGCCGGAAGACACCAGCAGGCAGCCCATGAAGTCTTTTCCGCCGTTGTAGCGGCGGCCGGGCGCCCAGTCCATGATCGTCCCGTCACGGAAACCGACCGAATACGTCTCACCGTAGTAGACCAGTTCGCCCAATTCCGGCCCGACCATCAAATCCATGCCGAGCGGCGCATAGCCGCCCTCCCTGCCCTGACGCGCGACAATCATGAATTCGACCTTCGTGTTCGCGGGGGCGTCGAATGAAAAGTCCAGACGCCCCATCAGTTTCGTCCGTCCGTCGAAACCTTCGTCCGGATCGAACTGCGCGTATTTCACCTGCGTCCAGTTGCCGTCCGCGCGTTTTTGCAGCAGATGGACGTCCTCCGGATGGAGCAAGCCTTCGCCATGATGGCAGATATCCTTCAAATCCATCGGCATGGAAACAGGCTCCAGGACGCGTGGGCTGTCGCCTGTATCCAACGTAAATGTCTTGCGCAACGGATAACGGTTCAACGGCAGCGCCACATCCTGCCGCACGCGAAGGACGTTGTTGCGGTCAAGCAATTCAGGCTTGTCGCCGGTCACGACGAAAATCAGCGTATGCTCGCCGCCCATGCGGAGCGGATCCACCTTCAGCGTCACGGGCAGTTTCTCGCCGCCGCCCAGTTTCTTGAACTCCGATTCCGCAAGCTTCCGGTTGGGCGCCACCTTGTCGGCATAAATCGTCAGCTTGCCGGAAGCCATCATCGTGCCGCAGTTCTCCACTTGAAGTTCGCATGTGCCAAGCGTACGTCCCGTCCAGACGCCGGCCGGCGAAATGCTCTTCAGGCTCACCGCCAGATCGCAGGCCTGGATGGCCGTCCCCCAGAGGATTTCATAATGGCCTTCCTGCGGGAATGTCATCTGCCCCGCGCCTTCGGTCAGCGAAACGGCGACGTTCACATGCTCCATGCGCTGTCCCTGTTCGTCCAGGCGATAGACAGTATAGCCGTCCGCGAACGCACGCGTAATCCAATTGGCCGTAATGGACAGCGAGTCGCCCTTCAGACGCGCCATCGCGTTCCAGTCACCGATCTTCCAAATCTGCTGGACGCTTTCCGCGCCGTCCTTCAACGGCGTGCGACGGACATAAAGCATGTCGTCCGTCTCAACGGTGCTGACGATGTAGTCGCCTTCGATGACACGGTAGTCCGTCAGCTTCGCGCTCGACACAATGAAGCCATCCGGCGGCAGCACGACACGGCGCGATCCAACCGTCACCGTGCGGTTTTCCGTATCCAAATTCGCCACGACCGCCGTGCCGTCCGCGAATTCCGTCCGCTGGACGAGACGGTCCGAACTGAGATAGTCATGGGAAGTCATTTCATGGTAGCCGACCGTCTCATGCATCTTTGTCGTCTGGAAATACGTCTGCAGGAACAATTCATGGTCGTTCTCCCATGTCTCGCCACGGCCGATCCAGTACATGGGCATCGTCCCGTAGAGGACGTTGAAAGCGGCCTTCCGCTGAATCGTCTCCGGAGCGGCCTTGTACAGATAATCCAGCGAATCCCCCCAATACCACGTCGTTACGATACAATCATGGAAGACAAGCTCCCACAACGGGATGCGTGTCTCGCCGCCCAAACCGTACTTCATGTAGCGGTTGAAGCCGCTGTTCATGTCCGCCGGATCATACGGCTTTTCAGGATTCCACAAATTGTGCTCTTTCGTCTGCGGACGGAGCAGATGGCCCGCTGGCCATGAATAGGAGCCGCCGGACATCATGCCCTCCAGATAATGGAGGTCGCGAACGCCCCACAAGCGGCCATGTTCGCCACCTGTCACGAGATTCAGATCCCGCACGACATATTTCAGCAGCTCCTCGCCGCAGATGCGTTTCATCGTCCGATCCAGCGGATGTTCCGGATCATAGCATTCGTACAGGCCTTCCGCCGTCGTCACGTCGATGAAACGCGCATTGTAGGGGCGTGAAGCCAAATCCGGCGGAATCGTCAGTTTAGCCGTTTCCACCCACAGGCCCGGGCAACGTTTCATGTATTGCGTCTTCTTGTCGAACGTCAGCCACGCCTTCATCCGCTCGCCGTTGGCAAACTGCACGCAATCTTCCGGAACGCGTCCACGGTCGTTCTTGACCGTCTCGCCTTCCTTCAACGGCATGATGTCCGTATAGTTGTCATAACGCCCCGTCAGATAGCCCAAATCGTTCATGGCCTGCATGACGGTCGCGTTCGGAGCACCGTTGATGAGCAGTTTTCTCATGCCCTCCGCATAGGCTTTCTGCGCAAACTCAGGCAGATTGCCGCCCCAGATGTTCGCGGCGCCGATCAGTTTGTCGACATTCGGATTCGCCTTCGCCTTGTCAAACAAACTGACAAGATAGCCTTTCTGCTGATAGATTTCCCGCCAGCGTTTCGCCAGTTTCACATAACCGCCCATATTGATAAAATGGAAACGGTATTCGCGCCGTTCCGCACCAAATACACCACCTGCACGCGGCCTCCAGACCAGCTGCGGGACATGCGTCACCATATCATTGGATTCCACACGGTTCATCTTGATCACAGCATCGTCCGGATGGTCGAGAATCAGCGAATAGCCGCGCCCCTTCGGGCCGTCGATGATGCCGATGAACGGAATGTCCAGTTGATGCCCTTCCATCGTCCGCTTCTGGAACGGTTCTTCAGAAAGCGAATAGATATGGCCGTCCGAATAATCCGCCACGACCAATGCCGCTCCCGGCGTCGTCAAGATGAAACCGTTACGCGCCGTGACAGTCTTTTTCATTTCAGCGCCATTCACGTCATCGCCGCCGATAAGCGCTTCGGAGAAATGCAGTTCATCGCCGTTTTCAATCCAACAGCTGACGATGCGTTCCGGCTGTTCCGGCAGCCGCTCCTTCCAGCTCGCGCCGACGGCGTCTTCCCACAACGTGAAATCATGGATGACATCTTGCCCCGCAATGGATTCCGCCGGAATCACGCCGTCTTCCCCCGTCATGACCAGCAGCGCGAACGTATCTGATTGCGAATGGATCCAGCCAATCGGATTGTAAAGCTGCCCGTCGCGGCCTTTTTCACTGTCGGCGTCATTGATGCCGACGGCGAAACGGATGCTGTTCCCCTTCTGGCAGGCAAGCGGAAACTGCACGCGAATCCGATAACCGCCGTTGACTGCCGTCGTCTCCGCCTGTGCATCAACTGCCTTGCCGCCCTCATGAATCCACAACGGCGATTTGCCGATGACAGGCCTTACGGCATACTGCGTATCATTCACCCAGAATTCCACGCTGTCACGATGCCACCATTCTGTGCGTTCCAAATCGGCGGGAAGGAACGTATCATCCTGAACATCAACCTGAAACAACAATCCCTTCGGATTCCAGCCGATCCATGCCGTTGCGGAACAGTCGCGATTGTCCAGAACCGTCCTGCCATCCTTCGTCGTCATTTTCGAATCCAGCCGCCATTTCAGGCCGTTTTTCATAAGGCCTTCCCAATCTCCTGCCGCCACGGGCTTTACAGCTTCCGGCCGCGCAATCGTGCTTTCCTGCGACGGTTGCCGCCATGTCTTGCCCGTACGATTGTCCGTCACAAGTATCTCACCGCTCTGCCCGCGTATGAACACATCCAGATCGCCACCGCGCAGACGCCACTCCTCGCCGCGCGATTCGCACGCCACGATGGCCAACAACAGCAATATCGTCCAAACCGATCGCTTCATGATCTTTTCCTTTCTTTTTATTATTATGGTATAGATAATGACACAATGTAATTATACTCCAACAATTGTCCAATTTCAACATCCGCCACTATATTCACATGATTTCAAAATTGCATTTTTGCAACAGGAAGGCTAGATTATCTTCAATCGATTGTTTCAACCCACGAATGCCGCCTTCCTTTCCACCACAAACAACGCGATTAAGAAAGCCATGCGCATCAAACCATTCCTCCTGCTTCTTGTCATGAACATCGCCACTCTCACCGCCGCACCGCTTGATTTAGGAAATTTCCAGAAGACGCCCTGGCACGGCATGCAGGCCGTCAACGGCCCATGCCCCGTCCCGTTGCCGCCAGGCCTCTCCCCAAACACGCAAGTCGCCTGCTGGAAAGACCTTCCGAAAAATCCGACGCTGTTAGCTCCCAAAATGCCTGAAGACCTTTCCGCCTACACGCATTTTGATTTCTGGATGTATTCCTCCCAAAAGAACAATCAGGGCCTGACCTTCTATTTCGACTCCGAAGATCCGAAATCGGAAGGCGGCGACTATTTCTACTACCATCTCACGGTCAATTGGGAAGGATGGCGGCATTTCCATCTCTCTACGTCAGAAGATATTGGAATATCGAGAAAACCGCTCGGTTGGAACCATGTAAAAGCCCTCCGCGTCCATTCGACCGGTTGGGAGCATGAACCGTTGTCCTCCTCCCTCTACTATTTCGCCGACATCCGCCTCATGTCATCGTCGTCGCTGCATTTCAACGTGACGGACAAACGGATCATTGGTGAACCGTCTCTCGCCATGGACGCCACGCTCACGTTCAAAAACGACGACGAAACGCCGCGCAAAGTCTCCGTCCAAATCCTCAGCAATCCGGACGGCCTTCTGATTGACGGCCTGCCGGACAAACCATTCCAACTTGCCGCCAATTCGGAAACGTCCCGTCACATCCGTTTGCGGCTTCCTGAAGGAAAAACATTCAAGCCCATGCAAAGCTCCAATGTGCAGATCCAGGCGACGACAGACAATCCCACGGACAGTGTCACATCGCAGGAACTGACTGTCACCCAGCCACTTGTACTGCCGCCTCACCCACGCCTTTTCGCGACGGCGGATGACATCAAACGCCTCAAAGAACGTTCGGAAAGGCTTCCCTGGGCGCAAGAGACGCGCGATACATATATAAAATACGCCGAACGGATTCTCACGGAACCGTTGAACGTGCCGACGATGGAAGGCCAATGGCCCCACCACTATGTCTGCAAGAAATGCGGCGTCGGCCTGCGCCATGTCGACGGCAAGCATCAATGCCCGCGTTGCAACGCCGTCTATACAGGATGGCCGTACGACCAAGTCGTCGCAGGCAATGTCCATGGCAGCAACTGGGCCAAAATCAGGACGTTAGGCATCGCCTACGCTTTCTCCGGCAAAGAGGCCTTCGCGGAAAAGGCCCGCGAATATCTGCTCGCCTACGTGGAGCAGTATCCGAAATTCCAATACCATAACGTATACAACTTCCCGACGCGTTCAGGCGGCCGCATGCTCGCCCAGACGCTGGACGAAGCCGTCGGCGTCATCCCCATGGCATGGGGCTACGATCTCGTCTATAACAGCCCATGTTTCTCGGCAGAAGACCACAAGGCCATCGACGACAAGCTGTTCCGTGAAATCGCCGTCACCATCCTGCGCAATGACGCGGGCATCAGCAACTGGCAGACATGGCATAACGCGGGCGTGGCCGCCATCGGCTTCACCATCGGCGACCAGACGCTCATCCAGAAGGCCCTTTTCGGCAAAAGCGGCATGCTGTTCCAATTCAAAAACAGCATCCTGAAAGACGGCTTCTGGTATGAAGGAACCGCCTCCTACCATTTCTATTCCCTTGACGCCCTTATCTTTACAATTGAAGCCGCCCTTCATGCGGGGCTCGACTACACACACGATCCCGCCTTCGTCTCCCTCTTCGACGCGCCGCTCTACTACGTCACGCCCGAACTCACCTTCCCCGCCATCAACGACGGCGACGTCATGCAGCTCCGCAACATGAACAGCTACTATGAATGGGCCTACAGTCGCATAGGCAAGCCCGAATACGCCTCCATCGCCGCATTCAGCAACCGGAAAGGCGAACGCGCCTTCTTCTTCGGCGTGGACACGTTGCCGAAAATCGACGTCCTCTCCCTCAAGAGCCGTGATTTCAACGGCATCGGGGCTCTCGTCATGCGACAGAACTACAGCGACGGCAGGCCGTCCGCATACGTCCATTTCGACTACGGCCCCCACGGCGGCGGCCACGGCCATCAGGACAAGCTCGCTCTCAACGTCCACATGGCTGGAAAGCTGCAGGCCCCCGATCCGGGCCGCCTCGCCTACGCCGCCCCCATGCAGAACGCATGGTACCGCCAGACTGTCGCCCACTGCACCGTCGCCATCGATGGCAAGTCGCAGGTCGCCACCACGGGCAAGTTGCTCCGTTTCATTGACAACGACAATTACTGCCTCGCCCAGGCCGAAAGCGACAAAGCCTACAACGGCGTCCTCCTCCATCGCACCGTCGGCCTCTGCGACGGCGTCCTCTTCGACATCTTCGACGTCAAATCCGCCACCGATCACGACATCGATCTTCTCTTCCACAATTTCGGCAAATGGACGCCCAAGGTTCAAACGGAACTGACTGCTCCGCCGCATCCCGCCGGAGACAAAGACGGCTATCAACATATTCAAAAGCAGCAATATGCGAAGACGAACGACAGCTGGTCCGTCGATATCGAAAACCAAGGTACCGCCGCCCGCTTCGTCATGAACGCCACTCCGGACACGGAACTATTTTTCGGCGAAGGCATTGCGAACAATCCGCCCTCGCCCTGCCCGATGGTCGTCATCCGCCGTCACGGCCGTTCCGCCCGCTTCGTCAGCTGCATCGACTACGCTCCCGAAGGCAAAAAAACACGCGACATCGCCATCGAACTCCTGCCAAACTACACACGCGACAATCCGGAAATCCTCCTGACCATCGATGGCGTGAAGCATTTCATCAAGCCGTAAACGGAGGTGTGCCGACGGCGTAGACGGTGGCTACGGCAAACAGAGGACACGAAAACCGAAATAGTAACTGCTGCCCGACGGATAGTATGCGCTTCGGTACGCCGAACGGCAATAAGGCGCGTCGTCGCCCCAGCTGCCGCCGCGTATCATGCGGTAGGATCCCGTTGTTGGACCAACGGGATCTGTCTTCGCTGTCGTTTCGTTGTTTAAATCCAACCAATCCAAGCACCATTCATAGACATTTCCATGCATATCGTAAAGCCCCCAATCGTTTGCTAGATAACTGCCGACTTTTGCATGCCCCGTTGTGTAGTCGCCTTTGCCATCCGATTGATTCCCAAAGTACCGTCCCATTTCATTCATGATGGCACTATATGATGTCAATGGCAGGTTATTTCCAGAATTAAAGGGAGTTGTCGTGCCAGCGCGGCAGGCGTACTCCCACTGGGCCTCCGTGGGCAGATCAAATATCAGCCCCGTCTTCTTCTGCAACCTGCCCATGAAAGATGTCGCATTCACGGCATGTCCATACATCGGCCAGCCGGAGCCAGCCTGCGCCCCCGTGCCCCGAATCATATTGTAGGAAACATCATCCACTGGACGGCAATCTCCTTTGTATTCTGACGGATTGCCCCCCATGACCAGTTCCCATTGCTTCTGCGTGCATTCAAACACGCCAATGTAGTAGTCCTGTGTCAGAGTCACTTTATGCTGCGTTTCATCGCCATAACGTCCCGATTCACTCTCCGGCGATCCCATGATGAATGTTCCTTTCGGAATCCATCTCAACCACAGTTCCGTTGTGCGGCATATGTCATCATTTAGATTCGGGGGAGTATTCGTGAAGCGCACAGGATAACTATCCGCATCCTTCCCTCCAGACAAATCGACGACGGCATACATCATGGCTTCATATGGCAGCCATACCGTCGCCCATTGACTGATTTCGCCATCAACCCACTCGCATGGAATCATCTCCGCGTCAATCCATACGCAATCATGAAAGTATTGAAGCAACGCATTGTATTCCTCCAAGTCTTTAATATACCGTTCCGTATCACCGTCATAATCCGCTTCACGGGGCTTTACGGGATGTCCGTCGTCATTGCCATCGTCAACGTCCTTTGTGAAATTCAGCATGATTTCATGGTAATATGTTCCCGCCTGGGAGCCAGCCGCAGCCATGCCCGCCGGAATCGTCACTTCAAAGACCTGCCAGTCGTCCTCACCCGGTATGTAACCGAACTCCCAGCCGTCATAGCTCTGCTTTTCCTCTCCGTCAACCCAAATGGAAAGCATGTCGCCGAATCCTGTCGAAGTCTTTACGCGCACGCTGAATTTTCCCGGCCCATAGACCCGCAGGTATATTCTTGACGAACAATCGTTTTCGACGCCGTTACTCACTAGGCAACTTGTCCCTTTCTGCACCATCGTTTTCTTCCGCAGTTTCGTCTGCAGCTTCCATTTAGACGAAGTGTCGCCGGAACTTTTTACATTATATACGATATTGCCTTTGTCGTCGTAGTCATATTCGTACCGGATTTCTCCATCTTCCGTATGCTTTGTCCTGCTTGCTTCGGCATACTCGAATTTCAAAAACTCCACACCTCTTGGATTGTCCAAAGCAGAGAGGACATCCGCCCCGGTGATATCCGATTCCGGCTTGGGAACATATGTCGCCGTCACGACCACATCCTTCGCGGGCATGACGAACGTCGCCACAGGAGAGCTCGCATCTTCTAATTCAATGTCATCGGAAACCCACTTGTCAAACAACATGTCTTCTTCAGAAAGATCATCCGCGCAAATCGTCACCACGTCTCCCACCCATGCTTTCTCCATGTCCGCTTCACCATTGATGACATGGATATCACAAATATCCTTGCTCGTAGGATCTGTTCCATTTTGATATTCTTCCAAATTTGTCAACCCGTCGCGATCCGCGTCATCTTCCGCACGAATATCCGTTGTCTTGAAATAGCGGATTTTCCAGGCTTCAGGCAGACCGTCTGACTCGCTCGCCTCACGAAAAACAAAATACCCTCTCCCTGCCTTCAGCAACACCTTCCCGTCGTTGATTTCCAACGGCTTCCATCGCTCATTCCCCCACTGCCAAGCCGCCAGTACATGATCCAGCACGACATCATCCCCGCCACCGACACCGACCAGCTGCCAGCCGTCTCCACGCGTCAAATCTGCCACCACGCTGCCTGATTCCTCATGCACAAACTTGACAATCCGCCGACTTTCGCTGTATATCCATAACGCCTTGCCCGACGGCAACGGTAGCGATGCGCGCATGTATGCCATCAAGTCTCTGTCCAACGAAAACGGATTTAATTCATTGAACAGCAAGCTATTGTCTTCCATGGACAAATCACCGGGAGTCGCCACGAGATTCCACCCCGGATACAGGCCAATTCCTTCCTCTTCCCCGAAGCTCCCAGTCACCGTGTTGCCCTCGTTGGCCAGAACCGTCATGCAAAGCAAAAAAACTGACAGCATGCATGCTGACATCCATTTGCCTCCTGAAATATTTCTATTCATGATATTTTCTCCTATGAAATAAATCGGTGCTTCGTGCATTGTATCAAGGCGTTATCACATCATGTCACATCCATGCTTCCAATCACGCCTCTGCGTGTTCCGCCTCTTCTTGGATTCCCAACGCCTCGTTCGCGGTCTTGAAATGCATCTTCGCGAATCTCGCCAAGCCTTCCGCACCAACCTGTTGCACTAATAGTTTGGCCGTCTGCAACACTGCCGGCCCCGCGCCTTTCGGCAACGGCATGCCAGCCTGTTCGCCCAACGCCTTCATCCGCTGGACAAATTCCGCGCGGGCCAATATGGATGCCGCCGCGACCGCCACATCCGCCTCCGCCTTCGGATGCTGTTCAAGCTGTATCTGGCGGCCGCGCGACTGCAACGCACGCTGCACCGTCGTGGCCGACTGCGCAAACTGGTCGGAAATCGCCCGCGGGCAATTCGGCACTTTTTCCAAGACGTTCTCCAACGTTTTCGCATGGCCCCACGCCAGCAGTCGGTTCAGATTGCCGATGGACGCGTAAAGACGGTTGTATGTCTCCGGCATCAACACGATGATATTGAATCGCCCTGCCGCCTCCTTCCGTATCAAGTCAGCCAATTCGAATATCTTGCGTTCCGTCTTGATGGTCTTGGAATCCGCGACGCCCGCCTTCAGCAGACGGCGTGCCATCGCGCCTTCCGTATAGCAGCAGGCGACGACCAGCGGCCCGAAAAAGTCGCCCTTCCCGCTTTCATCGATGCCCGCATGCGGCAGAAACATGGCCGGATCTTCAACCTCCGCCAGTTCCGTCTCATAGCCGAAGCGAACCTCCTTCAATATCTCAGGCTCCAGAAGAAACTGCACAAAATCCGCCGTGCCTGCACCTTGCACCGTCAGCTTGCCGGATTCATAGGCGACGACATTCGTCTTCTCCTTCTTGCCGCGCCAATAGGCGTACGGCGCGGTATCGAACTCCCAGCCGCGCTCCTCCATCAGCCCATGCAGCTGCTCCGCCTGGTCCTTCGTCACCGTGCATACATAATTCGTCTTGGAAACCGCCATAGAATAATCAGAAGTGTGATTTGGTCAAAAACGAAAAGAATGAAATGGACGCGCTTTTTCTGCGCGTCTAGTCGCGCAGGAGCGCGCCCCTCCCAGACTATTCCTCCCGTTCCATCGAGACATAGTCGATATAGACCGCCTTGGCGTCCTTCGGATCCTTGACGGTCGGTGCGAACCAGACGTATTGATCAAAACCGAGCTTGATCCAGTCGGTCTCATAGACATGGTACTTTTCGCCGGCGATTTCCTGCGCGGAGAAGTCACGATGGGCGATGTCGCGGCCGAGCGTCTGGCTGTAGATGCCGAACTGGAGGACATGGCCGGCCGTCGGCTTCGCGTCGCAGCGGACGGCATAGCGGAATTTCCACTTTTTCGTCATGCCGTAGTAGCCACCGACGGGAATCTGCGTCGCCCACTGGGTGTGGGTGTTCGTCATCATCGCGGCCTTGCCGGTCATGGCCGCCTTGTCGTCGACCAGTTTCACCCAGTTGCCTTCGTTGTGCAGCTGGAAACGCTTGCCGGCGAAGAAGTCCCAACGATCTTCCGGCAGGCCTTTCAGCCATTCGGGCGGTTCGCCGCGCGTCGTGTCGAACTCCGGCGGCTCCAGTCCGTCGAGGAGGCGTTTGCCGTAGTCGCCGTAGGCGCCGCCTTCGCGGATGTTGCCGACATCGTACTTCTTGCACAATTCGTCGAATTCGATGGCAAGTTCCTTGGCGGGCTTCGGCAGATTCTTCAGATAGTTCTTGCCCGTGTAGCGGTTCCAGATCTTCACCGTCGGATACGCCATCAGGCAGGCAAGATCTAAGCTAAGACGTTCGCGACGAACGCGTTCCGCCAAAGTCTTGTTGTCTTTGACAGCATCCTCCGCCAGTTTGTACAACGCGAGGGCGTCGTCCAGTTTCTCCAACGTCAGCCATCCCGCGACGCTGCCGTTATAGCAGCGCAGGTTGTAGCCGCTTTCTTCCACCGTGTCGCAGAGGAAATCAATGTACTGAAGCAGGAACGGGCCGGCCGCGCCGTAGTAGCCGTTGAAGAATTCGCGCATGAGCGCTTTTTCATCCTGGTTCGGATTCCACAGCAGATGCCCTACAAGCCATGCGCGCGGACGGACAAAATCACCGACGCTGCACGCGATGTCGCCCTGTTCGAACGCGCCGATGGCGTGGTGGTTCGCGAAGAAGCGGATGTCGGGAGCCAGCCCGCGCCAGTTCGGCTGCGGCAGCATGTAGTTCGTGAAATTCGTGATGTAGTTCCAAATGTAGAGGTTGGGCGCCACGGCGCACCAGTCTTCGATGTCCTTTCGGAAACTCTTGTTGGCGGGCCCCGTCTCCAGCGGTTGCGCGAAGTTCATCTCGATGCTGCAAAGGCGGATGACGACGTTATTTGCGGGCTTCGTAACTTTCGGCGCCTTGCGCGTATAGGTATACGCCAGTGTCTCGATGAGAAATTCCGGATATTCCTTTTCAATCTCCTTCGCGACGGCGTTCACAAAGCGAATCAGCGGCCCGGACTGGCTTCCTTCTATCTTCTCGACTTCCAGGCACTTCGGGCATTCGCAACGGCCATGCCAGTCGTTCTGCGAAACGGAAATCACGCCCGCCGTCGGATTCTTCCGGATCTGCTCCAGGCAGACTTTCGCGAATTCCTTCGTCATCTCTTCGTTCGTCAGGCAGAGCTGCGTCCAGTTCGGAGAGCGCTGTCCTTTGATCATGGAATACCATTCCGGATGATCCTTGAAATACTTGTCCGGCGGCAGGAACTGGAAGAACGTATGGCACCAGCCGATGATGGACATCTTGCCGCCCCAGTCGTCGGAAATCTGCTGATGGTGGCCGTTGGCCTTCAGGCGCGGCGCCCACTTGGAATCGACGGCGAAACGGTAGAACGGCTCGCGGCTGACAATCTGCGGCGAATACAGATAGTCTTTCGCATCAACGACCAGCGTCGGTTTCGCGGGGAAGAAATTCTCCGTCGGTGTCCACCAGCGGATGCCGACATAGTCCTCCAAAAACGTGTAGACGGCGTATAGCGGGCCGCGCGGCATACGGCCGTTCAGATACACGTCGCCGTCTTTGAAGCGGATGGCCGTCGTGTCCGCCTTCGCCTTCGTGAAATCGACATCCGGGAAGGCGGCCTTGCCTGCGTCGCCGATGACGAACGCAGGCTTGCCTTTCGGACGCGCCGCCGCTTCAAAGATCTTGTATTCTATTCCCGTCACCCATTTTAGATGTTCCGCCAATTCACTTGCGGCGTTCTTTAAAACCGTGGCGGGATTGTCCGGAATCACAATCACGTAGTCGCTCTTGCCGTTGTCGGCGATTTTCAGCGTCTGGGCGCTTGCGAAACTGCACAGCAGCAGCCCGCACAGGATGCATGTCATTTTCATGGTCGTTCCTTTGGTGTTTATCTGTTATTTTTCGATCTTATCCATGTTTCATCAATAACGTTCGGCGATTTCCTTGAACGTCAGCCATTCGACGTTGTCGCCGAAATAGCGGCTGATACGTTCCATCAGAACTTCGAAACCGTCAAGCCCGTAGGCACGGCCATCCGAAAACAGCGATTGCCAATGGCTTATGAACACAATCGGCCGTCCGGCGTCCAAAAGTTCACGGAACTGCCCGCCGCGGCCGTCTTCGCTGATGATGCGGTCGATCCCTTCTTTGATTTTACGTTTCACGTCGGCGTCGTTTCCAGGGTTGTTGCCCGGCCAGAAGACATCCGGAAAATCACGCGGAATGGACACCACCATGCCAGTTTCAGGCGTGCTGCACATCACTTTCGGCGCATTGAGCACGGACTGGTTGTGCAGGAAATAGAAGGTACGGTCTCTGTTCAACGTCCGTTTGAACGCCATGCCGATGCCTTCCGCGTAGTTCTGCTCGTTGTCGATGCCCGTCATCCAAGGGGATGTCACGCCATCCGGAACCAGATCCACATTGCAGAGGATGTTGATGGCGTAACTGACGTAGTCGGCGATCTGTTCGGCTGAAAGCGTGCTGAAATAGATGTCCTCCTGCATGCCCAGAAAACGCTCCGTCTTGACGTCGAACGCAAAATAATGCGAAATGATTTCTGGCGTCAGCGAAAACATAGGGGCGATTCTCTTGCGGACCGTCTCGTTGAACTTCTTGACATGCTCCAGCGGGCAATGGCTCAGCCCTTTGTCCAACCGCCCAAGCCCCGCCGGCATGGGAACAACGGAGAACTTCCCGCGGACGCCATGCTTCTCGCATATGGACGCAAACCGCTGCACATGCTCGATCGGCACGATCAGTTCATGTTCGCGCATCAAATCATGAAAATAATAGAGGTTGACGGGGGAGCCGTCGTCGATAATCAAGCTTATAGGTGTTTTCGCCATCGTGTTGCCTCAGTTGTGGGGTAGCAAGGGCGTCCCCGCCCTTGACAAGGCCGAATGGCCTTGCTACCACTATATAAAATAAATAATCGTAATCGTAATTTATCTGACACTCCGCGGAAATCAACTCCGACAGCGTTTTTTCCAATGAATCCACTTCCATGGTAACGGAACAAAAAAGACCGTTCTTCTGTCTAAAAGAACCTCCAGCAGGTTCGCCTGTCTTGAAACTCGCCTCAATGGCGATATGTTACTTTTATTTTCAAGTCAATCATCATACCAGTCAACCATAAAAAGGAGCCATCATGAAATCATCGTTCTGCTGTTCCATGCTGATCATGTCGCTCGCCGTTAGCGGTGCGCAACTTCCGGACTTGTTCGAAGGCGAGCAAGTCATCTTCCCCTCCTCCGTCCGCGGTTCCCAAATGTTCTCCGCCGTCATCGTCACGAAAAACAAACATGTCATCGTTTTCGACGGCGGTTGGCGGGAAGACAACGCCAATCTCATCAAAATCGTGAAAGAATTTTCGGACACGGTTGATCTGTGGTGCATCACCCACGCCCATGGCGACCATTTCTGGCAGCTCGCCGAATTCATCGAAAAGACGCCGGACGCCTTGAAAATCAAGAAGTTATGCTATAATTTCATCAGCGAGGAATGGATTCAGGAAGCAGACAAGCATGAAAAAGGCTGTCTCAAGGAAGCCATGATCACCATCACGCCGCTGAAAACGTCGAACATCCCGCAGCAAATCACCAAGGCTGGCGATGTCTTTGAAGTCGATGGTGTCAAAGTGGAAGTCCTCAATGATCCATATTCAATACAGACTGGCAATCCCATCAACAACGCATCCGTCGTTTACAACGTCACCATCGGCAACAAGAAGATGTTGGTAACAGGCGACTTGGGCGTTGAAGGCGGCAATCGCCTCCTCGAACTCTGCCCCGACAAATTGAAGGCCGATATCGTCGTTCTCGCCCACCATGGCCAGAATGGCGCCAACAAGAATTTCTATGAAGCCGTCAAACCGTCCATCGCCATTTGGCCGACTCCCAGATGGCTTTGGGAAAACGACAACGGCGGCGGCCCCGGCTCCGGCCCGTGGCGTACAAACTACGTCAAATGCTGGATGCAGGATCTCGGAAATCCCTTTCCATCATGTTCTCCGGCCAGGGGGCGCAGGCCCCCGGCATGGGCAAAGATCTTTATGACGCGTCGCCTGCGGCAAAAGCCATTTTCGACCGCGCCAACGACATCCTCCATCGCGACATCGCGAACCTTTGCTTCAACGGCTCCGTCGAAGATCTGACGGCTTGCGCGAACTGCCAGCCCGCCATCTTCACGATGTCACAGGCGGCCATGGCCGCCTTGAAGGAACGCGTCGGCGACTTCCTCCCCGCTGCGACCGCCGGTCTCTCGCTCGGCGAATATTCCGCCTTGGTGGCGGCAAATGTCTTGTCGTTCGACGACGCGTTGCGTCTCGTCGCCAAACGCGGCGAACTCATGGACAAGGCCTGCCGTGACACGCAAGGCGGCATGGCCGCCGTGCTCGGCGGCGATCCGGACAAAATCGCCGAAGTCTGCGCGGCTTGCGGCATCGATGTCGCCAACTACAACTGCCCGGGCCAGATCGTCATTTCAGGCGAAAGCGCCAAAGTGGCGGACGCCGTCGCGAAACTCACGGAACAGGAGTTCCGTGTCGTGACGCTTCAGGTGGCGGGCGCCTATCATTCGCGCGTCATGGCACCTGCGGCAGAAGCGTTTGCAGAAGCTTTGGCGGCCTGCTCCTTCTCCAAGCCGGCCTGCCCCATCGCGCAGAATTTCGTTGGTGACTTTGTGGAAACGCCAGCAACCATCAGCGAAAACCTCCGCCAGCAGATCTGCGGCTCCGTCCGTTGGGAAGCCTGCCTGCGCAAACTCATGGCGAAAGGCGAACTGCTTGTCGAATGCGGCCCAGGCAACGTCCTCTGCGGATTCGTCAAACGCACGGACAAAACCTACAAGGCCTGCCCCGTCAATTCCGTCGGCACGCTTGACGCCGCCGTCCAGGCCTTGGCCTGACACATATATTTGCAAACGAAAAGAGGCTGTCGCAACGCTTAATGGCCTTGCGACAGCCTCTTTTTTGCATTCATTTTTTGCGTTAGTATTCATTATTATGACTTCTTATGATTCCTTGGTAATTCTTATGATTTTTAGGTATTATCAGTATGTTAAAGTCATATTATGATTTAATATGACATATTATGACTTTATATGATTCGAGTAAAACAATCATTAACACGTCTTGAAATTCCTTTCTGGCATACTATAGTAATCCTCAAAAACCACATGATGTATTTTTATCCATTAAGGAAAACTGGATGAACACGGTACATGTTCCATTCGGAAACATATGTGGGAACAAATATGGCATCAACCAAGATTATGAAGGCAGAGAGCACAAGAATGACTTTGGAAAACACATTGATCATAGATAATGAAAGTCTTTCGCCAAGTTGCATTCAACGGCGTATTATAACGATACGCGGCATTCAAGTCATGCTGGATCGTGACTTGGCGGAACTTTATGGCGTTCCGGTAAAGCGTCTTAACCAGCAGGTCAGCCGTAATCTCGAACGTTTTCCCGAACGATTCATGTTTCAACTGGACACAAGGGAGTTCACAGACTTGAAGTTGCAAATTGCAACTTCAAGTGCCGGCAATGATCTGAACCACTTGAAGTCGCAAATTGCGACTTCAAGTTGGGGCGGTATCAGAAAACCGCCAAAAGTGTTCACCGAGCAAGGAGTGGCAATGCTTTCATCTGTTCTCAATTCACAGACAGCTGTTCAAGTATCCATTGCCATCATGGATGCGTTTGTGAAAATGCGTCAATTTTTGATGAGCAATGCGGAGGTTGTCAGTCGTATGAATATTCTGGAGAAGCGGCAAATTTCAACAGATGCCAAAGTTGATGCCCTCCTTGAAAGACTTGACACCTCCGAACCGCCTGTACAAGGCATCTTTTATGACGGCCAATTGTGGGATGCCTACATGTTTGTGGAGAAGTTAATCATCTGCGCAAAAGTGTCGATTCTACTCATTGACAACTGGGTAACGCTCGAAACATTGGACATGCTTGCCAAAAAACGAAAAGGCGTCTCGGTGACGGTTGTCACATCCGAACATCTAGATAGGAAAGGCAATCCACATCCGTTGATTTCAACTGCTGACGAAGCGAAATTCAATTCACAGTATCCAACGCTTGCCGTAAAGTACAGAGAGAACTTCCACGACCGCTTTCTGATTCTCGATGAAAAGGAACTGTATCTAATCGGTGCATCACTGAAGGATCTTGGCCGCAAGTGCTTCGGATTTACAAAGATGGATGCAAACGAAATAGAACGTATAAAAACAAGAATTTGAAGATTGGTTGGCCCTCATCTGTCAAGAAAATATATTATTGTTTCAACTGTGCGGCCAACGTCTCGATCGCTTCGTCCGTCGTGAGATATGTGCAGGCCAGACGAACCACATGCGTCGGCTCGTCCCAATAGTGCGCATCAAAGACTTGCGTAACCGCCTTCAATTGTTCGGAAGTCAGGATGCAAAAGACCATATTTGTCTCGACCGAATAGCGGATCGGGATGCCGATCTGCTTCAACCGCGTCTCCAGATGTTTCGCCGCCTGATTTGCAAGCCGCGCGTTTTCAAGCCACAAGCCGCTTTCCAACAGATATTCGGCCTGTATGCCAAGGAATTGCGATTTGTCCAGATGCTGCATCGACTGCTTCTGCAGATATGGCAGATTGGCACCCCACTCCGCCCGTCTGAACACGACCATCTCCCCGAACATCGCCCCCGCCTTCGTGGCACCCCATGAGAATGCGTCAACTCCTGTCCCCTCAATCATTTCCGAAAGCGTCACATTCAACGCCGCGACGGCATTGCCGATGCGTGCGCCATCAACATAGACCGCCATTTTCCGGCTGTGGGCGTAGTCGCACAACGCCTTCAGTTCATCCAATGAATACATCGTGCCAAACTCAGTTGGTTGCGTAATGACTACGACCTGAGGAACATAGCCATATCGGGCTGCAGCTTTCAGCCGCGCCGCCAGCACATCCGTCGTCAGTTTTCCGTCGTCGCATTCGCATTCCAGAATCTTGCAGCCCAGCGTGTATTCGAACGCGCCGCATTCATGCGTTGTGACATGTGCCTGAGACGCACAGACGATGCAGCCGTTGCGCGGCAGCATCGACTTCAGCGCCAAGATGTTGGCGGCCGTGCCGTTGATGGCGAACGTCGTCCAGATCCGCTCTTTGAAGAAACTCTGCATCAGCTCCACGGCGTGGCGTGAATGGCCGTCATTGCCGTTGCCGCCATCGACCGCTTCATCGTTGACAGCGACAATCCGTTTCAGAATGTCCGGATGGACGGTCGTCCATACTTCGCCTCGAAAATCCTTGCGTCCCATTATTTATCCTTAAAAGTAGCGACGGCGTCCACGCCGTTGGCAGGCAGGACGCACACGCCACTTCAATCAATCATTGACAATCTTGTAATAAAATTCCGCATCCGCGGGACGGATGTTCGTCAAGTCGCCACGATAGTGGCGCAGCGCCGTCGGAATATACGGATGCTTCAGCAATTCCGCTTCATTCAAATCGATGCCGATGCCCGGTCGATCAGGAATCTCCATGCAGCCGTTGCGGACCGTCAAATCTTCGTCGCAGAGCAACTTACGATACGGCACATCCGTCATCATCATCTCCAGCATGACGAAATTCGGAATGCACGCCGCAAGCTGCAGCGTCGCCGCGTTGGCCACGGGACCAGACGGATTGTGCGGGCAGAAACCGATATGCCGCGTTTCCGCCTCCGCCCCCAGAAAACGCATCTCCATGATGCCGCCCGCATGGGAGATGTCCGGCTGGATGTAGTCCGAGCAGTTCAATTCCATGAACTGGCGGTATTCATAGCGGTTGTAGAGCCGTTCGCCCGCCGCCAGCGACACGCGGACGCGATCCTTCACTTCCCGCATGCCTTCTTTATCATCCGGCGGAATCGGCTCCTCGAACCAGAAGATATCGTATTCCTCCAGACGGCGGCCGATTTTCACAGCCGTCGGAATGTCGAAACGGCCATGCCCTTCGATGAGCAACTGGATGTCCTCTCCGGCCGCCTCCGCGACTTTTTCGATGCACTCCATGGCCTGGTTCAGATCATGCTTCGAAATCTGCTGCCACGCCTTGCCGAAGGGATCCCATTTGCAACCGGGGAACTTCAGTTTCTTCAGAATCTTCGCCTTTTCCGCAAATTCGTCTGGCGTCTTCGCAGGTGAGAACCAGCCGTTCACATAAATCGGAATCGCATCGCGGACTTTGCCGCCAAGTAGTTGATAGACAGGAACATTCAACTCCTTCCCCTTGATGTCCCACAACGCGATTTCCACGCCCGCGAGAGCCGACATCAGCACGGGGCCGCCACGCCAATACGCGTCGCGATAGCAGTCATGGCGAAACGCCTCGATGTTGCGCGGATCCTTTCCGATGAGATAGCCTTCCAAATCATGGATGGCGGCTTCCACCGTATGCTCCTTGTATTCCAAAGTCGCTTCGCCCCAACCATACAGACCGGAATCCGTCTCCACTTTCACAAAGACGAAATTCGTCCGGAAAGCGTTGCAGACAAATGTCTTGATTGCCGTGACTTTCATGATTCTTCTCCTTTATGGCGCGTAGTACATGCCGCCGTTGACCTGCAGCGTGTCGCCCGTGACATATTCGTTTTTAAGCGCATAGACGACGGCCGCGGCGATCTCCTCCGACTCCGCCGGCCGCCCCAACGCGATTTTCGAAGCTTCGGCGGCCGCCTGTTCGGGCGTCAGCCGTTTCATCATGTTCTCCGTCAGCACCATGCCCGGACAGACGGTGTTCGCACGGATTTTGTACGGCGCGCCATTGGCCGCGAATGCACGCGTAAGTCCGTGCATGCCAAGCTTCGAGACGTTGTAGGCGATCATGTGCATCTCCGCCGGCGTGAACGCCCGGACGGAGGAAATGTTCACGATGCAGGAGCCCGCCAGCAGTTTCGCCTGCTCGAAAAACGACATGGAGCACAGATAGGCGCCTTTCAGATTGATGTCCATGACCAGTGAAAACCAGTCGCCGTTCGACATTTCCGGCTTGCGGAAGTACGGATCGACACGCGCGTTATTGACTAGATAATGGATTGGCGACAGCTTCGCGAACATCTGCTTCACCGCCGCCTCGTCCGAAACGTCACAAACATAAACGGACGCCTTGCCGCCCGCCGCGATGATTTCATCTGCCACGGCTTGCGCCTTCGCTGGGCTATGTGCGCAATTGACAATCACTTCCGCGCCTTCTGCCGCCAATGTCTTCGCGATGACGCGCCCTATTCCCTGCGACGCGCCTGTGACCAGTGCTTTTTTCCCTTCAAATGACATGTGATTTCCTTTTTGTTATTTCTACTATTATTGTTCAGTTTTTTAGTAAAATGAATTTTCTTTCCAGCATCCCAATCTGTGATTTTCAAAACCGCCGAGCCGCCGGAGGCCCTATGTTTTTCAGCATTCAGATTTCATCATGCCTAAACAAAGCCTTCAGCGATTGTTGGCCTCGGCGGCGAGGCTTTCTGCGAAAAATCTGTGTATTTTGTGTATTCTGTGGTGCTTTATGATTCTTTTGAGTGACCATGATGAAAATGACGATGATTAATCTTATACCCACAACGCGAAAATGCAATAAATCATGGCTCATTCTTCAAAGGCCGTTCGTTTGAAATCCCCCCAAGAGGAATATATTTAAATACATGTCCCTTTCGTCCCTTTCATCCCTTTTAAAATCCTCCAAAAATGAGACCGGATTTTCTTCTCCATTCCAGCGATGCGCAGGCATTGTATGAAACAGTGGCGCATTTTCCACTGATAGACTGGCATAACCATTTGTTTATAAAGGATATCCAGCAGAACAGAAGATTCCGCACCATCACGGAACTGTGGGTCTCGTCTGATCCGTACAAGCATCGCGCCATGCGCATCTGCGGAGAAAAGGAAAGCCTCATCACAGGCGAAGCCGACGATTTCGACCGTTTCGCGGCATGGAGCCGCACGCTTCCGCAGCTTGCCGGAAATCCGCTCTATTTTTGGAGCGCAATGGAACTGGAGCGCGTGTTCGGCATCACGGATCCATTGAATGAGAAGACCGCTCGCGCCATCTATGAACAGGCCAATGAACAGCTTGCGCAGGAAGGATTTACCGCTCGCGGACTCTTGAGAAGATTCCATGTCGAATACGCCGCGCCATGCGTCGGGCTGGCGGATGATCTGTCATGTTTTGACGGCCTTTCCGGCATCGTCCCAAGCTTCCGTGGCGATGACGCCCTGAACTTGCGGCTGCCCAGCGATTGGCAACCCAAAACACTTGATGATTTTACTGCTTGCCTTTCGCAACGGCTTCAGGCGTTGGCAGAACATGGCTGCCTGTTCGCCGACCATGCGTTGGACGATGATTTCGTCTATCTTCCGGACGATGGCCGAAACGCCGCGCGTTTCGAATCATGGCGGCACGGCAATCTGCCGCCAGAAGACATACATCATCTTCAATCGGAAATACTTCGGAGATTGGCGAACGAATACGCGCGGCGCCATTGGGTTCTTCAGCTCCATGTCGGAGCATTGCGCAAGACAAGCGACCGTCTGCGCCGCATCGCAGGCCCGGCCGGCGGCTATGCGACGATTAGCAGTTCCGCCGACATGGCGTCGTTGTCGACGTTGCTGAACGACATGGAGCAAGCAGAAAACGGCATGCCGCGAATCATCCTCTACCCATTGTCACCGAACGATTTGGCACCATTCGCCTGCCTGACGGGATCGTTCACTGGCGACGGCGTTCGCGGACAAGTAAGGCTCGGTCCCGCATGGTGGTATTGCGATCAACGGATGGGTATTCGCGAATGCCTCTCGGCCGCCGCCGCATTCGGCGTGCTGTCCGTCCATCCAGGCATGACGACCGATTCGCGAAGCCTTCTGAGCTTCGTCAGACATGATTATTTTCGACGTGTCCTATGCGATTTTCTCGCGGAGCAGGCTCAGCAGGATGAACTGCCGCGGTACATAGTAACTTTGGCAAAACTGGCATATGCGTTATCATATGGCAACGCAAAACAACTGATTACGGAGACGATAAGATGAGCATGAAATGGAATGGCAAAGTGGCGGTTGTCACAGGAGCAGGCGGAACGCTCTGTTCCGTCATCGCGGCGTTTTTGGCTGAAAAAGGCATGAAAGTCGTCTTGATCGGCCGAACAAAGGAGAAGCTGGACAAAACGGCGGCCGTCATCCAGTCCAAAGGCGGTATCTACCGGATCGAATGCGCGGATGTGAACGACGTCGCGGCTCTGACCGACATCGCCTCCCGCGTCGCGGCCGAATGGGGCCCCTGCCGCATTCTTGTCAACGGCGCAGGCGGAAACAACATCAACGCGATGACGACCAACACGGCCTACAATCCAGTGGAAATCACATCCGACAAGCCGGACGACATGCGCGGATTCTTCGATCTCGACATGGACGTCTTCGCCAACGTCTTGAAAACCAACACAGTCGGAACGGTCATCCCCTGCCAGATCTTCGGCAAGCAGATGGCGGCAGCCGGCGGCGGTTCCATTCTCAACTTCGCGTCCATGAACACCTACCGCCCGTTGTCGCGCGTGTCCGCCTACGCCATGAGCAAGGCCGCCATCGCGAATTTCACGCAATGGCTGGCCGCCTATCTCGCGCCAGCGAACATCCGCGTAAACGCCGTCGCCCCAGGCTTCTTCGTGAATGAACGGAGCATCAAATACTTGCGGACGCCGGATGGCGGCCTCTCGGCACGCGGCGAAAACGTCATGCACCACACGCCCATGCAGCGCTTCGGCGAAGCGCAGGACCTGCTGGGCTGCGTTGAATGGCTGCTCGACGACGAGAAGGCGGCTTTCGTGACCGGCATCACCGTGCCGGTCGATGGTGGATTCCTTTCCAGCACAGGGATTTAGGCTATGAAACTCGGTTTGATGCTTCCATGCAAACGAAACATCCAGTGGACGCTCGCCGCCCAGCTTGGAGTGGAGGCGGTCGTCACGAAAGCCGCGCCGGAATTGAGCGGTCTTTCCGATCCGTCTGATTACGAATCACTGAAATTCATCCGTGACCAGTTCGAAGACGCAGGGCTGAATCTGTACGCGCTCGAAGGCGACGAATTCGACATGAGCCGCATCAAGCTCGGCCTGCCCGGCCGTGACGAAGATATTGAAAAATATTGCAAGATGCTCACCAACATGGGCCGTCTCGGCCTGAAGCTGCTCTGCTACAACTTCATGGCCGGAGTCGGCTGGTTCCGTTCTCGCAACGATTTACGTGAACGCGGCGGTGCACTCACAAGCGGTTTCGACATATCGGAAATCGACAACAATGTCCCGCTGAAATTCTCCGAAGAGCAATTATGGGACAACTACGCCTATTTCCTCCGCGCCGTGATGCCTGCCGCCGAAGCCGCCGGCGTGAAGATAGGCCTCCATCCGGACGATCCGCCGCTGTCGCCATTCTTTGGCTACCCACGCATCCTCACGAGCGCGGACGCCTATCGTCGCGCGATGTCGCTGAGCGACAGTCCGTCGCACGGCATCACGTTCTGCCAAGCGACTTTCCGTGCGATGGGCGAAGACGTCTTCAAACTGATTCCGGAATTCGGCAAACGGATTTTCTTCCTCCATTTCCGTGATGTGACGGGTACGAAAACATGTTTCCGCGAAACATTCCACGACAACGGTCCGACGGACATGGCGGAACTCTTGCGGATCACGTTGAAACACGCCCCCGACTGTCTCGTCCGCCCGGACCACACGCCGACCATGGCCGGTGAAAGCAACGAAAATTTCGGTTACACGATGCAGGGCAACCTCTTCGCAACAGGCTACATAAAAGGAATTCTGGACGCATTGTAACGACGGCGTCCCGCCGTTGAACGGTGTGCCGATGGCGTCCCGCCGATTGTAACGACGGCGTCTCGCCGTTGATGGCATATTACCTACGGGCCGACGGCGGGGACGCCGTCGCTACAACAGCGGGACGCACCGCGCCACTTCACTTCCTCCCTATTCCTCCACGACGACATCCTGTATTTCCACCCCGTGCGGGCGATCGGAATTCTCGCCATACAGGAATCTTCCGAAGCAGAAACTGCTTTCCGTGATGGCGTGGACGTTCAGCTTGTCGCCTTCGCCGCCGCGATTTTCGGGCTGGCCGCCCCAATGGCGGAAGAGATACAATTTTTCTACGGGAATCCGAATATGCTGCCAGTCCGTCGTCAACGGGACGTTCATGCCCCATGCCGAGCCGTCGGATTCAATGAAGACCATTTCCACTTTGTCCGTCCAAGGATAGAGAGCGCGTGCCGTCATGACAATCGTCTTGTATGTTTTGCCGGCATCCAGCTGCCGTTTGAAGGACGCCGAAATGCCTGGCCGCGCCGTTGAAAAGTCCTGCCCGCCGCCTTTGTTGCTAAACGAAGAAGCGGTCCACCGCCATGCAAGATGCCCTGGCTCCATGCCGAAAATGGACATGCAGATCGACGGTCCTCTGGTTAGCGGGACAATGGCGTTGTCGAATTCCACCAGAACAGGCGGATCGTCCTTCCGCATGACGCGAAGCAACGGCTCGTCCGACCGATACACCCAGTCCGCTTGCTGGATTTCAACCCAATGCGGCTTTTCACGCAACGCAGGAAACAGCCATGTTCCCGTGATCAGACTGAGCTCTTTCGCAAGCGTCGCGTCCGCCATGCCTTCATGTGTGCTCCATAACGTTGGAAGTTGCGACAGAGTGACTTCCCCATCCTGCCACGTCGTTGTCAGCATCACGGGCTGTCCATACGCATGCGTGCCGTCATGAATCACGCCGACCTCCACGCCAGTCGTGTTTTCACCGCCGCGCAGACGAAGCCGCAACGCCGTCGCAACAGCGTCTTTTGGAAGCGGCGTCAACGCGAATCGCATCCCCATGGCGGCCTTGCCTGTGCCAAAGCCGTCGGCGGACATTCTTATGCTCTTGTTTCCAGCATCATAGGAATATGAATAGACATGGCCGTCACCGCTTGTCCGGCCTTCCTCAAGCGGCGTGTTTTCATCGATGCGCAAGGCCGGCCATGTCTGGCCCGCCTTCGCAGTTGTTTTCGTCAGAGTTTTCCCTCCTGGAAACACAAGCGTCTCGCCATCCGCTTCATGTTCAATGTGAACGAAATACATCCCCGCCTTCATCCGCTCTTTCGGCAGAACGGCGCGATAGGAGAAACGTTGCGTTTTCGTCAACGGCGCATGGATGGCCTCACCGCCGTTCACAGGCGTTGCGACGACTTCCAGCCGCGCGCAGTTTTTCTTGACGACACCCGTCACCGTCACAATTCCGTCATCGCCTTCACAGAATGAATCAAGAGTGATGTTGAACACAGGCTGGACCACATCCCTGGACAATGGCGGCAGGACGAATTCACGATTCGGCGTGAAAACGACCGGCTGATCCATCCCCTTCCGCATCAAGCGGTAACGCCCTGCAAAAAGTTTGATTTTGCCGTCCGTGGTGACATTTTCTATGGCAAGACCGTCCTTTTTCTCCCGCCAGACAGTGAAAACGTTGCCCAGATCAGGCAATTTCACAACCATTTCATTTTCATTGTCCAGCAAACGGACTTTCTCCTGCGAGCCGCCAACATACGGGTCTTTGACAATCAAGGCGTCAGGATAAACTTCCAACAGCCAGTCGCCTGTGTCCTGCTTGTCCAGAAAATACGCACCCGTTCCGCTATAACGGACTAGAGGCGAACTGCCGACACCCCACACGCGCTTCAACGCCTGCGGGTTGAGCGGAATAGTCTCTGTATCGTTCGTATAGAGGAAATCCTTCTCCGTCACCATCTCCGCCAGATCCTTTTCATATGACAATTTGAAATCGCCGAACGTGCAACTTTCAGGATATTTGCCATATTGGAAATGGCGTGGAATCCGCCGAAACACTTCTGCCGCAATGGCAAAGCCTATGGCCTTGCCAGGCGTGTAAAGCAGATTCAGATAATGCGTCTGCCAATTCTGGTTGTTCGACGCCAGTTCCAACACATCATATTGGAATTGCGTGGCAATTTGCGCACCGGAATTTCTAAACGACCGCGCCATCGCCGGATACATCGTCGTCTGATGGATATCCGCGCAGTCGAATTCATAAATCATCCGTGCCTTTCCATTAAGGACGGGATCATAGAATTCCTTCAAAAACTTATCGACTTTCGGCAGATAATTCGCCGTCAGCGTCCGTTTGTTCAGCAAGCCGGAAGGATACCAGCCATGGGTGACACCTTGTATATTCGATTTGGAAACAGGCTCTTGTGTATTCTGCCAGACACTGAAGAATATCGGTTTTGTAGTGCCGGATTTCCGCAATCCATCCACCAACGCATTCACAAACGCCGTAATATCCTCTTTGGGAAAATCCTTTTCATAAAGCGGTTCATTAATCAATTCGAAGACGGGAATGGCGGGATCTTCCGCATAAGTCTTTCCGTTATAGCGATTGACATGCTTTCCGAACTGTTCAAGAAAGTTTGCCATGTAGCCCCATGACTTGCGGTCCGCGATCATTTCGCGGATAGTGTCGTAGCGTGATGCGAAACAATTCGGACTGCCGCCTTTGGAACCCCACCAGGCGATAGGCGTCAAAACCACGTAAATGTCTCGCCCCGAGCATTCTGAAATCAAATAGTCCAGAAGCTCCACATGTTCGTTGTCGATGAAATTGCCGTCTTGATCCGTGAATTCGCGTTCGAAGCAATGGAGCCGCAGCGCCGTTAGCCCAAGACGCTGGAAATGAGCCAGATCCTGCCGGATCGCCTCCTTGTGGTCGATGCCGCGTTGTTTCAAAGCCGCGTAATCAATGGCGAAAGGCGGGTAGTAGTTCACACCGAAAAGCGCCACCTCCTCTTGAGCGTCGTCACGGTAGCGCAACACGCCATTCCCGTCCACAAACATATAGCGGTTCGCCGCGCCATACACGCTCATAGCCGTCAATGTGCATATCAATAGGAATCTGTTCATCGCATCGCTCCATGTCGCAAGGTTGAAAAACACAATTGGTTAATCATATATCCATTATGCGAAAATGCAACATTTTGGCTCTTTTTCATGAAGCGACGGCGGCGTGATCGTGTCTGAAACATGCGATTGATCAATATCAAATGATTTTCATCAAAACTTGCAAGCGCTCTCTTTTAGTATAAATTATGGTGGGGTGGGAGCTTACACAACCCAAAAAGCAACAAACCATGAAAGTCATCGATTTCCATTGTGACGTCCTCTACAAAGCACGCCAAGCCGCCCGGAAAGGCACCCCGCTCTGTTTCGAAAAGAACGACAACCAGATTGATTTGCAGAAACTTGCGAAAGGCGATTATCTTCTGCAATGCTTCGCCGCGTTCGTCTATATGGAGAACAACCAGGATCCATTGCTGTACGCCATGGAGGAGATCGACGAATTCTACCGGATCCTCAATGAATATCCGGACCAGATCGCGCAGGTGAAATCGTGGGCGGATCTGGAGGCCAACCGCGCGGCCGGCAAGATCAGCGCCATGCTGACCATCGAAGACGGCGGTTGCTGCCAAGGCTCCCTCGCCGCATTGCGGAATTTCTACCGTCTCGGTGTCCGCATCATGACGCTCACATGGAATTTCAAGAACACGCTCGCATCTCCAAATACCTGCACGCCAGGCACGGACGATCCCGCCATCCCGAACACCACGGACGGTTTGACGAAGCTCGGCATCGAATTCCTCCATGAAATGGAACGCCTCGGCATCATCATCGATGTCTCCCATCTGAGCGACGCCGGCATTTGGGACGTCTATCACAACACGACGCGTCCCTTCATCGCCTCCCATTCATCCGCACGCTCCGTCTGCCACCACGCCCGCAATCTGTCGGACGAAATGATCCGCGCCATCGCCGAACGCGGCGGCGTCGCGGGAATCAACTACTGCGCAGGCTTCCTAACGGATACGCCGGCCGCGGATGGCCATTACTACGGCACGGCGGCGCTCATCGCCGACCATATCGACCACATGCGGAACGTCGGCGGCATCGACGTCGTCGCCCTCGGCTCCGACTACGACGGCATCAGCCGCCGTCTGGAAATGCCCGACTGCAGCTACATGCCGCTTCTGGAAGCGGAGCTCCGCCACCGCAAATATTCAGAGGAAGACATTGAAAAAGTCTTCCACAAGAACGCTTTGCGCGTCCTCCGTGAATTTATATAAATCTAGGCTTCTAGTATTCTAGGCTTCTAGTATTCTAGGCTTCTAGCAGTCTAGAATACTAGCTTCTTAGCTCAACTCCTTGTTAATGGAAATCCAGCTTTCCAGGCTGGGCTCCACACGGATTTCCAGATACATCGGCACATGGCGCAACTGACCGTTGCGCCATGCCATGAAGAACGAACTGAGCGAAATGTACTGTCCGAACAAATCCTTTATCGGGCAGTGGTTCTCCATCTTGCCGCTCGTCCACAAAGCCACCTGATGCAGATGGCAACCCGTCAGCATCCGCCCCATCTCCACATACCATTCACTGACGTTGAAACGGCTCGCATACCATGCGTTGTTGCGCGCATGGCCGATGTCGAGGTGGAAGCCTATGTTCGCATAATCCATACGGTTGCGCAAGGCCAGAATCCATGAGCGGCATTCCTCCGGCGTGTAGCCGTAGCCGCGGTTGGCGTCTATCTTCTCGCCGCGGACCATGTGCATGTTCTCGATGGAAATCGCCACGCCTGCCATTTTCAGCGCCGCAAGTGATTCCGCATAAGCGTCCAGCAGATGTTCACGGAATTGGCCGACAACTTTGCCGACCGGATGGCAGTGCGGCACATGCATCGTCACCGCCTGGCAGCCAAGCTCCACCGCCAGTTCCGACGCGGCTGTGACCATGTCCACGCCGATGACGTCGTCTTTGGATTCATCCGGCTTGATGGCCGGGGCATGCAACGACAGGCTTTTGCCGCCCATTGCCCGCCATTCGGCCAAAAGCGCCTTCACGTCTTCAACGGGAAGCTTCGACGTCGGTTCAAAACGCAATTCCACGCACGGGATGCGGTATTCGATGGCGGCTTTCAGACCGCCGATCGTGTCGGCCATGGTGGAGATGCCAAGATGGGCGAGAAACTCTTCCCGCTCCGCCTCCGGCCATTCGCGCGGATCGGCAAAAGCGCAAGGCACGTCCTCACGTTCCCAAATCGTTCCGTTCCAAGTTAGAATGACAAGGCATGGCGGCCCGCCGATGGCCTTGTCCGGATCCAGCCCGCGAACGACGGGATAATGGTCGTCATAGGTGTCCTGATGCTTGTGGCCACTGACCAAGCAACTGATGACGCCGCATTCGATGAAATGGTCAAGCCAGACCTGCTCGTCGACGGTCATAGTGAAAATCGGGCAATGCGTCACCGCCAGCAGATTCCGTTCCCCGGCCGCCTCCAGCGATTTCAGAAACGCCTTCGACTCGTCCGTCAGCGTCTGCCGCGCATTGTCGAGAATGACGACGTTCCCCAGCCTCTGGTTGGCGTTCATCATCTGGAGGACCTCCGCCCGGTTGGCGGACGTGCGAAGCTCCGCGTTGCCAGGAGCATTCAAAAACGGAAGTCCCGTCGCACGAAGTTTTTCCAAAAGACGCCGCGCCGCGCCGACCGTCCCCATGGCCGTCATGTCGCCTGCGCCGACGATCATATCCACGCCACGGCGCTTCGCCTCAGCCAAAGCCCAGTCGAAAACCGGTTCCTTCACCGTGTCCGTCCGTTCCGGCAGATGCATATCCGCCAGAATCGCCACTTTTTTCATTTTCATCTTCAAGACCTTTTCTTTTCCGCGTCCGTCCGGCCGCCATGCCACGGCCTTCCGCAGGCCGCCTCCGGCAGCGACGCCCTCCCTTTTCAGAGCGGAGCCAACACATGCCGGAAGCCGTTTTCTTTACTAAAATAAATAGCGCATGAGATTTCAACGCTTATATTATAGCCGATAAAGTTTGTCTTCGCAATGAACCAATCAATAAATCTCATGTCAAACAGCCAATTATCAACAGCGAAAATCCGTTTTTCAGCAGGAGACTTGCGCTTCTGCGTCCGCTGCCGTAATGGCTGGAACGCCCTCGTGCTCGATGAATGGAGCGGCTACGCCCCCTTCGAGGATCTGGACGGATGGATGCAAGGCACTGGCTCCGAAACCATCAAGGACACGCCATGCCGCGTGATCCTCAAGTCGGCGACGCCCCAAGGCGTCATTTACACGAAATACATGAGAGCCCAAAACGACGGTGTCATCCAAAAGCACGAGATCTTCCCGAAACTCAAATGGACGTTCGCGCCATCCAGGGCGCAACGCATCCTCAAGACGACGGCCATGATGATCGCGCTCGGACACCCCTGCCCCGTCCCGCTTCTCGGAGCCAGACGGCGCGGCCCGTTCGGATACCCGCACGAAATCTTCATCTCGACGGAAGTCGCTCTGCCGACGGCGGAAGAC
>CACYQT010000065.1 GCA_902776645.1 uncultured bacterium
ATGGTTGATGTGAGGAACCCCGAGCTTCGCGCGTTCATGGCGGACTGCCCCGCGAACGTCGTGTCGCTCGTCGATCTGGCCGAGGAGACGGTCTGGGGCATGAGATCGCCTCTCCGGCCGTTGTCGTGGCTTCTGCGGACGCAGGACGACGACGTGGAGATGCTGCGCAGGGCGCGTGAGGACCCGCTGTTCCTCGACGCGCCGTCGTTGCTGTATCGTGCGTTCAATGAACTGACGGGGGCCGGTCTGACGGTCCCGAGGAAAAAGGAGCATAACAACATGTGTCTGGCAATTGAGAAGATGAAGGAAAAGGGCCGCCTGGAGGAGCGGAAGAAGGCTCTGAAGATTCTTGAAGAAGAGCGTAAGAAAGGTATTTGCAATCTGATTGAGGGATGCCGCAAATTGGGAGAAACTTTTGAAAAAACATGTCAACTGCTGATGATGTGCTACCATCTGACGCAGAGCGAGGCTGCCGCATATCTGAAAGAGTATTATGTTTGATTGTTTCCTGCGATCTTTCAGAGGCTTGCATGTGTTCAGGGAAAACGGTGTGGATTTGTCGCTTCACCAGGCAGAAGGAGCATAACAACATGTGTCTGGCAATCGAGAAGATGAAGGAAAAGGGCCGCAGGGAAGAGCGGGAGAAGTCTTTGATGGCTATCGAGAAGGAGCATGAAAAGACTTTGAAAGCTATCGAAGAGCGCGAAAAATCTTTGAAAGCTCTTGAAGAAGAGCGGGAGAAATCATCGAAGGCTCTCGAAGAAGAGCGTAAGAATGGTATTTGCAATCTGATTGAGGGATGCCGCAAATTAGGAGAAACATTTGAAAAAACATGCCAACTGCTGATGATGTGCTATCATCTGACGCAGAGCGAGGCTACCGCATATCTGAAAGAGTATTATGTTTGATTGTTTTCCCGCGATCTTTCAGAGGCTTGCATGTGTTCGGGGAAAACGGTGTGGATTTGTCGCTTCACCAGGCAGAAGGAGCATAACAACATGTGTCTGGCAATTGAGAAGATGAAGGAAAAGGGCCGCCGCAGGCGGCTCTTATAGCCTATAGCTTATATTTTCTAGAACTTCTAGATCTTCTAGAGCTTCTAGAATTTGTCATATCAAACTACTCCTCCAGCAGGACTTGCTCCTTCTCGCCTTTCTCGTTCGTGATCGTGATGGCTGACATCGTCTTTGTCCGCGTATCGTTCTGCAAAAGCGACTGGAGCTTGTCGTTCATCTCCTTGAAGGCCGCGTAGTCGTTGCTGTACTGTGAATTGAATATTTTGTCAAGAATCTCTTGAACGTGATCGTCCAATGCCACACAGGCTTTGTTGGTTTCGATTTTCTCCTCGACGGCCACCTGCGGATCATAGATGATCTCGTTCCATTTCTTACGCAATTCCATGTAGTCCGACAGCGTCTTGCGCTCCTGTTCCGGCAGAGCCGTCAGATCGCTGTTTTTGACGAAATCGCTGAACTGCTGGAATGTCGTGTCAAGCCCTTCCTGACGCGCCCTTCTTGGATCTTCTTCATCGTCACGATACGTCATAAAACCATATCCAAGGCCAGCCTTTTCAAAAGCGTCGCCGGTCTCCCGCTCCAATTTGGCCAGTTCGAGGCTTTCTTTTTCTGTCTCCAGATTTTCTATGTCCTTCTGGAGCTTTTCGCCTTTGCTGGAGGATCTTACGGAAGCGGTTTGCCAATCGTTTTCCGCAACAGCGGTTGACGCCACGGAAGATTCTTCATACGTGTTCCGCAAGCCCTGCAGTTCCTCCAGCAGTTGCCTCCTTTCAGAAGAAAGAAGGTAAAGCACGACCAGGCAAACGATTAGAAGCACGCCAACGATGGCGTTGGCGATTTTCATATTGTTGTTCATGGCTGCGGCTCTCCTTTGATTTTCAGTTTAAGAGGATTGGACGGGCTCAGGGCCATGTAGGCCGGTGTGCGGCTCCATAGCTGGAGGCTCTGCCGTACAGTCGGCAGGGATGGATTGTCGCTGCCAATCGCCGCGACGCAATACTTTTCAATCAGTTGTCGAATCCCGCGGTATTCTGCGAACATCTCCCTTGGCACCGCTTCTCCTTTCAATTTCATTTCGGTGGCCTGGTTCAGCAACTGGACATATGCCTTCAGATGTTCGTTTTCCTCAGGCGAGAGGAAAGACGGATTCATGGTCAAAAGGAAGTTCGTGCGCTGTTCAACTTTCTCACGTTGCAAGCGCTCCATCGTTTGGCGATTTTCAGGATTGACATGCTTGGCGAACGCCTCCGGATCGAGTTTCTCCAATTCCGCCGGCGTGATCCGACGCTTCTTTTTCCCAAAACGCCCGCTGGCAAGATCACTCGTTCCGATGTCCTTTCTCACTTCGGCGACCTGCTTTTCAAGAACCCGCTTCTCCTGACGAAGTTCCGCATTCGCCGCATGACCGACCGACGTCGTCGCAACGGACTGGTGCTGTATGGCTTGCGATTTTCTCGCAATGACTTTCGGTGTCTTCGCCTCTTCGATTTTCCCTTCCATCTCCGCGATCTGCCGACGGATTTGTTCATTCGAGCGGATGAGCTGCCTGCACAGGACGGAGCAGATGACGGACGCCAGAACCATCAAAATAATCAGCAGGTATTCCTTCATCTTTATTCTCCTATATCTACAATGACTTGCCAACTAAAAACATCGTTTGTTACAAGGCCAATATACTCTTTATTTAAAATGGAAATAAATTTACGTTGATAATCCATATACTCAAGTCGTTTTTCTATTCTTCCATTCGTCATAATCAGACGGTCGCCCAAGCTTCTGCCATTCGTCATGTGATAGACTCGTGCTTTCAGTCCCTTGTTTGCTCCAAAGGACAATCCGCTTATATCGCCTGCCTTGCATTTCTGCGAGCATTCTCAGCCCCATGTCGTCATGAAAATACATTTCTCGGGCAAACGGTTTTGTTGCGTCCAGATAGTTTCCGCTCACCAGATTGCCATTGGTGCCATCGGTAAAAGTTCGGTAAATGCCCAGGAAAGGCTGCTTGTCGGACAAATGCCGGATATAGCATGCATTGTACAATTTCCCGCAAATATAACTCAAGTTGCATTCAAGACGCGGAGAACCGAATGTGATGTCCAAATGTTCACTATGAAAGTTTGAATTGACAAGCGCTTCGTATTTTCCCGTATTCCAATCCATGAACTGGAATTCGCCTTTGAAGACATCCTGCATCCTGGCGCGGGACTGTTTCAGATACTCCTTGTTCCCGAAGTCCATCTTCTGCAGGCGGTCCAGTAAAGTTTGACGATAAACATGGCTTTTTCCAAATTCATCCGTGTGCTCTATTTTCAAGACAAGCCCGTCCTTTGCATAAATGACAAACTGGTTGTCCGGCTCCTTATAGGATATTGTCATGAGCTTGTCATACAATTTCTTTTCTTCTTCGTCTAACGGTCTTGACGATATTTCGAAGACAAATTTCGTCGGCTTGCCTTCGAATAAATGCCTCTTGTCAAGTTCCCCTTCGCGAGGTCGGATTGTTCTATGGAGCTGGCGCATGATCGGCTCCATGATGACGGGCATGGTGCAATCAAAAGGTTTTGCTTCTTCAGCGATGGATAACAGAGGGCATGACAGGATAAAAAGCAACAGCGCCATGAACAGATTCCACCTGCGAGCCATGCCTGAAGACTTTCCTCTCTTGGTTCTTATTGTATTCTTGTACATGCCTTCCTCCTTGTTCTTCCTTTGGACTTGAAAGGGATTGTCGTCATCGACGTTCTTCGAATGTCAACGCTGTTTTTTAGCAAATACCGTGCCATGTCACGGCAAGTACAAGAAAAGTCGCAAATTGACAGGCAAGTGTACATTTTTTGTACATCTGCCTGACATTTTTTGTACATCATGGCCGTTTTCTCGACCATTTCGCCTTTCCCGACGTCATCTACAAGGCTATCACTTTACGAATCATCTCCGCTACGCATGAAGACTGACATCAGGAAGACCGAGCAAAGCTTTTTACACGGATGGTTGTTTCCTGGATCAATCCACCGCAACTCTTTCAACGCCATCGCAAATACATCCTTTCTGATTGGCCTGATGGAAATACAGAGGCTGCTTGGTAATCAAATAAAATTCAAATGAATCCTTGTACACGCGGGCATCGTAAACGCCGTCAAGTCCGTAATGCTCCAGCAATTTCTTCATGCGTTCCTTGAAATCACGGGCGATTTCATCCTTGCTGTCGTCTGAAAGCATGGATTCCATCACATGGATGAGAAACTCGGAACTGATGAATGAGCAAACGTAAAATTTGACCTTTTGGGATTTGCTGCCGCGGTATTCCGCGCCAATGAATGTGAATTTATCAACGGGCAGCTGCAATAGTTTCTCCCTGCATATTCCAACGAGACGCTCCTTTTGTGATTGTGTAAGATCTTCATTTACAAACAAAGGATACGCCATTTTCTTCAGGATGCCGCTCTGCAACCCCACGTCGAGGAAGTGCAATCTCACGAATGAATACAGTGTCTCCAGCAAGTCGATCTCATGGTCGTAATCCTTGTTTTTTCACACGTCTGGATTTCGTTCACGATGTAACGATAAATGGCCATCAGTTTTTGGTTGTGGAACATGAAAAACTCTTGCTGCTTTTCTCTGTCTTGCGGACGCTCTTTTATTAATTGTATGTCTTTTTCAGTCGGTGATTTGAGCTTTTTCCAGACATCGCTGGCCTCTATCTCCGCAAGTGGCTTCTTTTCCTGGATGAAGGTGTGCAACGTCTCCAGATCTTTTTTGCTGACATCTGCATGAATGATGTTGATGATAAACAACCCCGCACTTGACTGTGAAATTAACAAAATTGAGATTGCCCATTCAATTAGATTTTTTGCAAGATATCCTTGTCGAATGTACAATAATACCCTTTCAGAACAATTCAAGCCATATTTGAAAAAAACGTTTAAGTTTACGTAACCATCTTCATATCAAATCCTATGGTAGTCATTTTATGCCGCTTTTAGGGACAGTCAAATAATTAGACGAACAAGATTTTAAAATCTTATGGTATCGTCATTATTTTTTTTGGTCATCCCCATGCCGCCGGCGGGACGTACGCGCACCTCCCGATGCGCAGGCGGGACGCAAGCGCCACACCCGAAGGCGAGACGCCGTCGCTAACACTGTCATTTCGTTTTTTCTGGCGGCTCAATGGAAATGGTCATCCGCGCCGTGTGCTCCGGCAGCGAGCGGACAAGCCGTTCATGTTCCGCTTCCGCCTGCGGCGCAAGGCGTTTCAACTGTTGGAGCGCGGCCCGTCGTAGCGGCCGACGGGCGTGACCTGTGCAATGGACGGCGAAACGCCCCAGAAGACGTGCCTTGTCCGCGGCCGGCAACGACTCCAGCCTCCCGAACAGCCTGTCCGCCGCGATGTACGACCACCGCATGCGGAAGAGCGACGGATTGCCGAGAATCTCCAGCAGCCTGTCGAGCTCCTCCGCCTCCAGCGCGGAGCACAACTGGGCGAACGTGGCGACGGCGTCCCCGCCGTCGCGAAATAACCATCGGCGAAGCCCTGCACCCGGCGGACGTCATGCCCGAAGGTCGGCAGGAAATACCACGGCGCGGCCCCTTCCGCCCACGCCTGCAAAAGCAGCAGGAGGATGACCGCCGGAAACAAGCCGGCGGCCTTGCGGAGCGGCTGAGATGATGCGTTGTCGGGCATGTGGACTGATTGCTTTTTTGGTAAAAAACGGAATGATTATCTTTTCTCGATATTCAATGCCTTATCATGTTGAATTGCTTGATGTCCTACTCCCCTTTTTTGGCGTCTTCCATTCTTCTGCGAATAGTTGATTCCAACCGCCCGTCGCTTTCAAGGGCTCTCTTCAAGGCATGTTCGTAGGCGGCGATGCATTCCTCTTTACGCCCCAAATTACGGAGGCAATCCGCACGTTTCAGAAGATATGTGATTTCGTTGCGGGCCGCAATGTCGCTCTTCACGGCAAGCATTGCGTCAATGATACGGAGCTCGGCCTCGTGCGCGCCGCATTCAGCCAAAGCCTCCTGCGCTGACAGAAGGCGGTTTTCCTGATACTTTGCCTTGCCTGCATAGTCAATATAAATGTCCGCATATCGCGCGGCCTCCTTTTCACGCTCTTCCTTGGCTGAGGACTGCAGGAGCCGGATGGCCGTCAGGCAGAGCCACGGCTTTTGTGAGAGAAGCGGTTCCAGCCTCGCCAAGTTCCCGATGCCTTGTTCAGGAAGACAATTCAGGACCTTTTCCAATGCAAAGGAGTTGTCCTCCGCCGTCAGTCTTTCGGGATAACGTTTCCAAAGAGTCTCCGCGCACAAGCCGGATTTCTCCGCATTCCCCAGAACATGATATGCCTGCATCGTGTCGAGGAGCTCTGGATATTTCATGGTGTCGTCCGGCAGGACGAGCCTTTTCTCCAGTTCGGCCGTCATTCCGAAGTTCCTGTAGATTGCCGCCGTTTTGGCCAGCGATTCACCTTTCAAGGGATCCTCGGGAGCATGGAGGTATTGCGACGCAACCTCCTGTTTCAGTGATTCCGGCAGCGCGGCAACATCCCTTGCCAAGCGGTCGTTGAGTGAGCGTGTCAGTGTCTGTCTCAAGTCATCATGAGTTGAATCATCCGCCAGAATCCGCCATGCGGACAACAGCCCGTCAACCGTCTCGCGCTTCATTCCAGACAGACCGGATGTGTCGCGGAGGTTGCGCGCCCTCTTCACGGCGCGGGCGTTGCCGCATTCCGTGAGAAGATAGGTCAAGGCCGCCTTGTCCGCCGGGGTGGCTGCTGTCTTCAGCGCCTCCTCCAACGTCTTGGCGACCTGCGGCAACGGCGCGAACGGCGACTGGACATGCAGCGACAGGATCATCCTGTAGTTGTCGGCTGGCGCCTTGACCAGTTCCTCCAGCGGATGTTCCGCCGCTTTTTTCTTGAGAAGGATAGGGGGTATCCTTTCCGCGTGGCATTGCAGGATTGTCAGAGTCAAGAAAAATACCAGCAGAATTTTTGAACGATGTGATGAAAGCATTTTTATAAACTACTCCTTGTCAATCCTAACTCTTTGTACTCCATCATCTATATATCCATTGTGGTCTGCACGATAGAAATACAGCGGCTCTTTGGTAATCAGGTAGAACTTGAAATTTCCTTTAGGTTTCGTATAAACAGCACCTTGATAGACTCCTGTCAGCCCGTAATGCTCCAGCATTTTCTTCATACGTTCCTCAAACTCATGTTCAATCTTGAAACCCTCGTCGTTCGAAATAAGGGATTTCATGACATGGATGATAAATTCTGAACTCATGACAGTGCAAACATAGATTTTATCATGTTTTTCCACACCGTTGACAAGTACGGAGCCAATAAAGGAAAATTTGTCAAGTGGAAGTCTGGTCAACTTTGAATCACAGTTGTCAAGCATGCGTTTCTTTTGGGCAAGTGTCAGTTTGTTGCCGACAAACAACGGATAAATCTTTTTCTTCAGAATGCTATTCTGGTCGACGACATCCAGAATATGTAGTCGCGACAGGGAATACAGCTTATCCAATAGTTCAATTGCATGGTCGTATTTGCCGCTTTCCTCGCATTTTTCGATTTCTTCCCAGATATAACGGAAGATATCCATCATGTTGCGATTGTGAAATGCCATGAATGGTTGTTGATCGGCCTCTATGGCAGGATATTCACGCATAATGCGGATGTCCTCCTCCGTGGGCGTGGCAATTTTCCGCCAGACATCGCTGGCCTCTATTTCCGCAAGTGGCTTCTTTTCCTGGATGAAGGTGTGCAACGTCTCCAGATCTTTTTTGCTGACATCTGCATGAATGATGTTGATGATAAACAACCCCGCACCTCCTTGACTATGAAATCAACAAAATTGAGATTGCCCATTCAATTAAATTTTTTGGCAAGATATCCTTGTCGAATGTACAATAATACCCTTTCAGAACAATTCAAGCCACATTTGAAAAAATGTTTAAATTTACGTAACCATCTTCATATCAAATCCTATGGTAGTCATTTTATGCCGCTTTTAGGGACAGTCAAATAATTAGACCAACAAGATTTTAAAATCTTATGGTATCGTCATTATTTTTTTTTATTTGGTCATCCACACGGCGCAGGCGGGACGCAAGCGCCACACCCGACGGCGCAGGCGGGACGCAAGCGCCACACCCGAAGGCAAGACGCCGTCGCTACATCGGCGAGACGCCGTCGCCACACCCTGCCAAAAAGAAAACTCCTGTCAAAGGCCTTTTTATATTGGTACCCACCCTTCTCCTAAATTGAAAAAATTGACGGATGGCGTAAATTAATTAGTTTGCGGTAAAATCATTTCAAGAGAGAAGAGAGGAAGCAATGAAAACGAACACGACACAACAAAACGGACTCGCCAAACTCCGCAAGGAAATCCTTGCGGTTGTCTCATCGTCGCCTGAAGCAGGCTTCAGGCGGACGGATGTCAGGCGTTGTCTCGGCAGCCAGGACGAGGCTTTCTTCAAGGAGGCCTTCAAATCCCTGGTGGCCGACGGCTCCATCGTGAAAAAAAACGGCGGCCGTTTTGTCACGCGGGAGGCGCTTTCGCTTGTCCGCGGCTCCATCCGTGTCAACGCCAAGGGCTTCGGTTTTGTCACGCCGGAGAACAGCTCGACTTCCGGCGATGTTTTCATCCCGCCAAACGGCCTGAACGGCGCCATTTCGGACGATTCCGTTCTCATCGAAATCATCAATCGGGACGATTCGCGCGGTCCTGTCGGCCTCGTCCGCAAGATTCTCGAACGCGCCCATGAAGAATTCATCGGCTGCCTGCGGCTGGGCGACGAAGGCTTTGAAGTCCGCCCGCTCCGCCGCGAACTGCCGTCGCGCATCCCGTTGCTTTGGAACAACGACGACGTGGACGCCCGCAAAGGCGCACGCGAAGGCGACTGGGTGCTGGCCCGCTTCATCAGCGGACGGACGCCGCGCTCCCCCTTGCAGGCGGAAATCATCAAACGGCTGGCCAAAAGCGGCTCCGTCGTCAGCGATCTCAACGCCATCGTAAAGGAATACGACCTTCCGAAAAACTACACGGTCACGGATGACAAGAAGCTGGAAGACATTGTCCCGCTGGAACTTCCACGGGAGGATTTCACGCAGCGGACGCTTGTGACCATCGATCCCGTGGACGCGAAGGACTATGACGACGCCCTTTCGTACGAGCCCGGCCCGAGGCCGGGCACGGCGGTCGTCGGCGTCCATATCGCGGACGTCGCCTGCTACGTCACGACCGATTCGCCGTTGGACAAGAAGGCCCTCGAACGCGGCTTCACGTCCTACTTGCCGGGCAGGACGCTTCCCATGCTGCCGCCGATTCTTTCGACGAATCTCTGCAGCCTCCGCGAAGGCGAAAAACGCCTTGCGCACAGCATCCTGCTGACAATTGACGAAGAGACGGGCGAAGTTCTTGAGACACGGCGCGTCCACAGCGTCGTGTCCGTCACACAACGTCTTGATTTCAATGAAGTTGAGCGTTTTCTTGCAGGAGAGGCGCAACCGCAGATAAAGGAAAGCGTCTTGGACTTGCTGAGCCATCTCAGCGCCCTTTCGCAGACCATCCGCCGCAGACGAAAGCAGGAGGAGCAGTTCCTGCCGCTCGAAACGGCGGAGCTTCGCGTCCTGTGCGGCGGCAGTCCGCTGAAAGTGACGGGCATCACGCGTGTCACGCCGAATCCCGCCCATCAGCTCGTAGAGGAGTTCATGCTGCTCGCCAACGTCGCCGTCGCAAACGAAATGCGTTCACGCGGCCTTCTCGGACTGTTCCGAATCCATGAAGCCCCAGATGAAAACAATCTGGCGGAGTTCGCGGCGCAGTCGACGATTCTCATCCAACGCAAGAAAAAGCTCCAGTTGCGCTCCCGCAAGGCGCTCGTCGGCTTTCTGGAGCAAATCAAGGAGCAGCATTTCTATGACTTGCTCTGCTTCAACTTCCTGCGCTGTCTGCCACGCGCCGCGTACAGCACGGAATGCCAGCCGCATTTCGGGCTTGGGAAAGCGGTCTATTGCCATTTCACCAGCCCTATCCGCCGCTATCCGGATCTGCTGGTCCACCAGCAGCTCATCGCCGCGGACATGGGATTGGAAGGCCATGACGAAACGTATGTTTTCAACGCGGAGACCGCCGTCAACGCGTTGGAACAGAACATCGACCAGGCCTGCTTCGCCGCGTCGGACCGCCTGAAGCTACGCTATCTGGACGACCGCCGCCAGGAGAATCCCGCGGAGCTCCACGAGGCGTTGATCGTCCACGCCATGCCCTCCGGCCTTTCCGTCTATCTGCCCGAATACGGCCTGATGGGAAGCATCGACCGGACCGTCTTCCGCGACGGGCAGTGGCGATACGATCCGAAGAGCTTCTCGCTCGTCAACCAACGCGGCGGCGGCCAGCGCTACCGTTGCGGCGACACGCTGTACGTCCGCGTCCGTTCCATCGATTCCGTCAGGGGGGAGCTGGAGCTCAAGCCATTGCAATAAGTCATCATCCGTCGCGGCGCGGCCAAGCCGTCCCGCGACATTCGTCATACTACCATATAATATATAGGAGTAGGTATCGTGCTGAGTCTGATCATTAGTCTTGTTTTCGGTCTTGTCGTTTGTTTTGGCATCGGCGTCAACTGGCCCGGCCATTGGGGCTGGTGCAGCTTCTTTGGCTTCCTGGGCTTCATCCTCTGCTCGCTGCCGCTCAACTTCTGGATCAAGAAGAAACTGGAAGCCATTTTCAAGGATGTGCAGGACAAGATCGTCGCCTCCCAGACGAAGCTGAAACGCGAAGCCCAAATGTATCAGAGCAAAGGCATCGCGGGCAAAGCCACGCAGGAGAAGATCGAAGCGAAACAGGCCGCCAGCATCCATGAGGCCATTGATATGCTCGACGCCGTCAACCCCCTCCGCAAATGGAATTTCCTCGCGGGGAAACAGGCGGACACGCTCCGTGCGCAGCTCCTCTACCAAATCAAGGAATACGAAGCGGCGGATCCCTATCTGGAAAAGGCGCTCGTCATGGATCCGCTGATTCTCGCCATGAAAATGGTGCGCAAATACAAGAAAGGCGATCTCGTGGAAGTCGAGAAGATGTACAACAAAGGCATCAAGCGTTTCAAAGGCGACAAGACGACGCTTATCTACGCCCTCTATTCATGGATTCTCGTGAAGGAGAACAAACTGGAGGAAGCCGTCGTCGTTCTGGACGAAGGCAAGAAGAAGACGGAGAACGAAGTGCTCAAGACGAACTGGGAGCATGTCGTCAACAACCGCATCAAGCGTTTCAGCAATGCCGGTCTGGGCGACAACTGGTACGTTCTCGCGCTTGAGGACGTCAAGCCCATCAAGCAGCGCGCGCAGCTTCCGTTCGGCGGTTCCCCCAAATACATGCACTGATCCGTGCGTTCTTTCCGCAACGACGCCTTGGCGTCGCCGTCCATCCACATAAGATCGATTCATTCACATATCCTTTCGGGGAAGGAAATAGTCGAGGTGATACATCATGACTGAAGAGAAGGAAAAAAAACAGAAGACAGCTGTCCGCAAACGGGACGGCATCGCGAACCGTTCCGCCTATTCGAAAACCAAAGACAACTCGCCTGAGCAGGCCGAAACTAGCGCCACCATCCACCTGATGGTCGACGGCAGCAAGCCCGTGTTTCCAGGCCTCATGTTCCCGCTTCCGTTCGCCTCCGGCCTCCAGGCGGACACGCTCCGCGACGCCAACGCCACGGACCATATTCTCGGCTTCGTCTACACGCTCCGCGAGCTGGAAGCCGACCCAAAGGCCGAACAATCCAACGATGACGGCAAGGAGCACGAAGCGAAGCGCATCAAACGCAAGGAGCTCGCGCCAGTCGGCACGACGGCCCGCATCATGCGTTTCGAAGAGCTTCCGGACGGCAACGCCCACGGCCTCTTCCAAGGGCTGAAACGATTCAAGCTTCTGGCCGTCCGCGTCGAAAACGGCAAGCTCATGGGCGACATCGAATATCTTGAGGAAGAACCTATTCCCGAAGAGAAGCAGAAACCGCTGTTTCTGGCCATGCAGGCCTCGATGCGCACGATCCTGAAGCTCAATCCGACATATTCGGAAGAGCTCCAGTCCCTCGTCGAACGCGCGGACCAGAAGGAGCTCGCCAAACTGGCGGATTTCACCGTCGTGCTGACATCCGCCACCGCAATCGAACTGCAGCTGGTTTTGGAGGAGCTCGACGTGCGCGAACGCGTCAAGGACGTCCTCGCCATTCTCAAAAAGGAAATCATCGCCCTCAAGGCCAAGGAGGACATCTCCCGCGAAGTCGACGGCCGCCTCTCCAAACAGCAGCACGAATTCGTCCTCCGCGAACAGATGCGCTACATCAAGGAGCAGCTCGGCATCGGCCACAACAACAAGTCCGATGAAGACTATTACCAGACGCGGCTGGAGGAAATCCGTGAATTCATTCCGGATGAAGTCGCGGATAAAGTACAGGACGAAATCGACAAGCTCAACCTCCTGACGCCGCAGTCGCCTGAATACACGGTCTCACGCAACTATCTGGACTGGCTCACGGGCCTCCCGTGGAACAACTTGACCAACGACAGGCTGGACGTCAAGATCGCGCGCCGCATCCTCGACCGCGACCACTACGGCCTCGAAGACGTCAAAAAACGGATTCTCGAATTCATCGGCGTCTCCAAGCTCAAAGGCGAAATCGACGGCTCCATCATCTGCCTCATCGGCCCGCCCGGAGTCGGAAAGACCTCTCTTGGACACAGCATCGCGGAGGCGGTCGGACGGAAATTCTTCCGTTTCTCCCTCGGCGGCATGCGTGACGAGGCGGAGATCAAAGGCCATCGCCGCACCTACATCGGCGCCTTGCCCGGAAAGGTCATCGAAGCCGTGAAGATCTGCGGCAGCCGCAATCCCGTCATCATGCTGGACGAAATCGACAAGCTTGGCCAGTCCTATCAGGGCGACCCTGCGTCCGCATTGCTGGAAGTCCTTGACCCCGAACAGAATGTCAATTTCAGAGACCACTATCTGGACATCCCCTTCGACCTCTCGAAGGTCATGTTCATCGCGACAGCCAACACGGCGGATTCCATCCCGTCCCCCCTGCTGGACCGCATGGAGCTCATCAACCTTTCCGGCTACATCACGGATGAAAAGCTTGAGATCGCCAAACGCCATCTCATCCCCAAGCTCCTTCCGAAGCATGGCCTGAAGAAAAGCAACATTTCCTTCACGCCCCCCGCGATCCGCGAAATCGCGAACAGCTACGCGCGCGAAGCAGGTGTCCGCGCCATGGAGAAATCCATCAAATCCATCATGCGCAAAGCGGCCATGGACGTCGCGGAAGGAATCCAGCCGGAGACTGAAAAGGTCGTCATCTCCCCCGACAATCTTGAAAAGTATCTCGGCAAGCCGCGCTTCACGGACGACGAACTCATGAAGCAGCCGGAAGTCGGCGTCGCCATGGGGCTCGCCTGGACGGCGCTCGGCGGCGCGACCCTCTACATCGAATCCGTCGCCGTGCCCGGCAAGGGCGAACTGCAGTTGACCGGACAGCTCGGCGACGTCATGAAAGAATCCATCCGCATCGCGCGGACCGTTCTGGAAGCCAACGCCAAGGCGTTCAAGATTCCAGACAAGTTCTTCAAGAAGAACGATATCCACGTCCATGTCCCCGCGGGCGCCACGCCGAAGGACGGTCCGTCCGCAGGCATCACGATGGCCGTCTCCATGCTGTCGCTCGCCACGAACCGCACGCTTCCGCGCAACTGGGCCATGACGGGCGAACTCACCCTCAAAGGCCGTGTGCTACCCGTCGGCGGCATCAAGGAGAAGACCATCGCCGCGAAACGCGCAGGCGTGGTCGACATCATCATGCCCAAGGCCAACGAAAAGGATTTCACCGAAATCCCGGACCGCGTCCGCAAGGATCTGAACGTCCATTACGTCGAGCAGATCGAAGAAGTCTTCGCCTTGCTGTTTAAATAAGCTTTTTCAAGCCTCCCCCTCTGGGGGAGGTGCCGCGAAGCGGCGGAGAGGGCCTTCTAGTCTTCTAGGATTCTAGCCACAAAAAAAGAACCGAAGCCGTATGGCGTTCGGTTCTTTTTTACAACTCAATGAGTTAAGTCGTTCAACTTACTTCTTGCAGCCTTTCTTGCAGGCGCAGGCTTTCGCCGCCGGCTTCGCAACAGCTTTCTTCGCGGGCTCGGCTTTCGCCTGGACCTTGACGGCCTTGTAGGTGGTGTTGTAGGCTTCTTCGCTCACGAATTTCGGAAGCTTGCGGCCATCAGGAGCTTCACCAACAATCCCGTAATGACCATTTTCATACTTTACCTTGTACTTCACTTCCGCTTCGATTTTCGTGCGAGACTTGACATCGTAAAATTCGGCCTTCATCGTGAGATACTCCTTTTTCCCGGGTATTGGCACCGCATTTCACCGGATACACACGTATCCAAAAAAGTGAAAATTCTGTAACCCGTTATAAAATACTACACGTATCGCCACTTTTACAAGTCATAAAATAATATTTTTTTAATTTTTTTGATAAAAATTTCCATTTTTTTATATTTTTTAGCCATCGAAAGCTTTTTTTCATCCTTTTCACCTTCCCGGAAAGCCATTTCCCGCTTGGAAGATTATATTATTACAACGTCCATTTCACACCCCCTAGCCACTTGAATGAAACACATTTCACGCATATTCACAACGTTGTTCGCCGTCTGTCTGCTCGGCGGCTGCATCTCTTCCCGACGGGCCGGATCCCAAGGCGCGCTTGCGCCATTGAAACCGGACATGCCAGCGGAGCAGGCCATCGCGTGGCCCGCCATACCCGTCGTCCGTCTGCATGATGGCCAGACGGACGATCTCCGTGAGCGGTTCGGAGACGCGGAACCCGCCGTGCGGACCTTCCTGCGGAACTGTCTTGCCGACTACGATGCATGCCAGAACGCATTCACGCAAGACGCGAAGACCGCCACCCCTGATTTCACCAGGCATCTTTCAGGCCTTATGAAAACCCTTCTGATTCCGACGCTGTCGCCTCAGAACAAGAAGAATCTGGACGAGCTCCTGCTCATGCACAACCTGTGCTGCCAGATGAACGATGTCTTTTTCCTGCTTGCGAAACCGCACGAATCAACCGATGACCTGCAAAAAGCCTTGAAAGCCGCCACCAGCCTCAAGAATTTGCTCGCCGCCAGCCCTAAAATGAATATTCCACCCATCATGCAACGGGCAACCGACGACGGCGACGTCCTCGGAACTGAATGGATGGCGCTTTTCGAAGGCGTGATACCGCTCTCCCCTGTTCCTGACGAATGGGCTGCTGCCGCCGAAGAGACGGATAAAACCATCCCCTGCCGCTACGGAAGCCTCTACCCGACGGTGTCCGCCATGGAAAAGCCGCCTGAAGACAAACTGATGACGCTGTCCGTCCAGACGGAAATCCCCCATGACGGAAAAACGCCGATCTTTCTCGTCGGCCACGGCCTCCCGAAAGGATTCACCATGAAACTGGACGGCGTCCCCCTCACGCCGGACGCGGGAACCGTCTCCGCCCGGATCACCATCCCGCCGCAAATGATCACCGGCAAGCCGCAGACGCTTGCCATCTCATGGAAAAGCAACTTGCACGAAAATAAACGCATCTTCAGGCAGTTCTGGTTTGTCATGAAGAATTGATTCTATATAGGAGTCGCGATAATGGAAGATCAAGCGAAAACAACACAAGAAGAACTCGACACCTTGAAAACACTCGGCGCGCTGAAAGACAAGCTGATGACCATGAACCCTGTCGACGCCGCCGAAGAACTCGCCAAACTCCAGGATAAAGACCAGCTCATCCTTGTCTTCCGATTATTGCACAAAGACCAGGCCGCCGACATATTCACCTATCTCGACAAAGACCTCCACCGCTACATTGTCGAAGGCATCTCCAACACGGAACGAAACGAAGTCTTCAAACGCCTCGCGTTCGACGACGCCGTCGACTTCCTGGAGGAACTGCCGGCCAACATGGTCAACGTGATTCTCAGCGACGCCTCCCCAGAAAAACGCGCCCTCATCAACAAGGCGCTCGAATACAAGGAGAACTCCGCCGGCAGCATCATGACCGTCGAATATGTCGCCCTGCTGGAGACCATGACCGTCCGCGAAGCCCTCGCCCACATCCGCAAAAGCGGGCTAGACAAGGAGACCATCTATAACTGCTTCGTCACTGGTCCGGGCAGAAAGCTTGTCGGCGTCGTCTCGCTCCGCAGGCTCATTCTCGCCTCGGAGGATGAGACGGTCAAATCCATCATGACCACCGACATCGTCCATGCCCACACATATGACGACCAGGAGGAAGTCGCACGGAAATTCCAGGACTACGACTTGAACGCCATGCCAGTCGTCGACAACGAAGAGCGCATCGTCGGCATCATCACCATCGACGATATCGTCGACGTCATCGAAGCGGAGAACACCGAAGACTTCGAAAAGATGGCCGCCCTGAAGCCGTCCGAAGACGAATACCTGAAGACCAGCATCTTCCGCCTCGCCCGCAACAGAATCGTCTGGCTTCTCGTCCTGATGATTTCCGCGACGTTCACCGGCGCCATCATCGGCCGCTGCCAGAATCTGATCAACCAGGCGGCGATTCTCGCCGCCTTCATCCCCATGCTGATGGACACGGGCGGCAACTGCGGCTCGCAGGCCAGCACGCTGGTCATCCGCGGTATGGCCGTCGGTGAAATCGAGCTCAGCAACTGGTTCAGCGTCCTTTGGCGAGAATTCCGCGTGGGCATTCTCGTGGCCATCGCCCTCACGACCGTCAATTTCATCCGCATGCGTTTCTTCAGCACCGTCAAATACGCCGACGCGGCGCAGGAAAGCAAGGTCGAACTGATCGTGACCATCTCCCTCTTCTGCACGATCATCTGCGCCAAACTGATCGGCTGCACCCTCCCCATGGCCGCCAAACGGCTTCATGCGGACCCCGCACTCATGGCCTCCCCCATGCTGACGACCATCGTCGACGCGCTTTCCCTCACCATCTATTTCGCCATCGCGGGCTCCCTCATCCACCTCGCCTGATACAATCCACGGGAAGGTCACGCTTCTGCGTGGCCGGAAGACGCCGCTTTCAATTGGCGGACGAAATCCGCCACATACAGGTCAAGATAATTGTCGGCGATCGCGCAGGCGTGCGGCAGCCGCCACAGATTGCGGACATGCATCAACGGAGACGACGCAGGAAGCGGTTCCTCCGGAAACACATCCAGAAACGCTCCGGCCAGATGGCCGTTTTCGAGCGCCTCCGCCAGCGCATCCGCCACGATCGCGTTGCCGCGGCCGATGTTCGTGACCGTCGCGCCTGGCTTCAGCAAAGCCAGACGGCGGGCGTCGACGATGCCCGTCGTGCCGGTCGTCCCTGGAAGAGCGAGAATAAGATGGTCCGTTTCAGGAAGATACGCGTCCATCTGTTCCGTATCGAGACAACAATCGCCTTTTCTGAACCAAACAGGCCATTCCGCATCGCGGTGACGGCTGACGCCGAGAATCCGCATTCCAAACGGTTTCAGCATCTTGCCGATCCAGCGGCCGATATGCCCGAAGCCCAGTACCATGGCGGTGCTGCCACGTAAAACGCGCATGCGCGGCGCCAGTTCGCGGCGGGGCCACGGCAACGCCGCGTATTCCGTCATCGCAGGCAGAATGCCGCGCTCCATTCCAAGAAGCATGCCGACGACGCTCTCCGCGATGATTTCCCCATGGAACTGCCCGTTCATCATCCACAGGCCCGACGGCGGCTTCACCGTGAAATAATCCTTTCCGGCGGCGGGCGTCGAAAGGATTTTCAGACGATTCGCGCCAGCGAACCATTCCTGCCGGAACGTCCATGCCATGACGGCGTCCACGTCGCGAAGGTTTCCCGCAAACTCCTCCGCCGAACCGCATATCCGGACTTCCGCCTTCGGAAGAAGCCTGCGCAACAGCGCGGCCTGCCTTTCCGTGAAATGCCACGCGGGAACCAGATCATGGACAAGATAAGTCGATATCCTCTTAATTCTTGAAAGCAATTGACGTTTGGCCTCTTCCATTGTATATTCACCTTGTAGCGATTTGTTTGTTGTTTTTCCAAGACAGGACACCATGGACACTCTATCCGCATCTGCGACAAAAGAACTGGTCGAAGCCAGCCACGTCCAATATCACGCCTTGCTGAAGAAAATGGCTCCCAGCCGTTTCCATTCATGGGACTGGGCCAGCGACGAATTCAAGGAGGGGGCTGAATGGATCCGCAACCACCCCCATGAAATCCATACCGGCCTCTATCTCTCCGACACGCCCAACAAGGAGGTCTGGAGAATCACGATTCCCGACAACCACGGCGGCGGCGAAGTCGTCATCAAAATCTATACGGAGCCGACGCTTTCATGGTTCAGCGTCGGCAAGCGCTCCATCGCTGTCCAGGAAATTCTCAACTACGCCGCCATGGAAGGGCTTGGCATCCCTGTCGCCAAACCGCTCTCCTGCGGGGAGGTGCGACGTCTTGGAAGGCTCAAGTCCTCCTATATCGTCACACGTTTCATCAACAACTCCATAGACGGATCCGCCCTGATGCCGACAGGCTATCTCACGGAAGACAAAGTGCTGAAAATGGCTTTCTGCCGGAAGGCCCTTGAAATCATCGCCCGCGCCCATGTCTGCGGATTCGTCCATTCCGCATTCCATCCGCACAAGATCCTCATGGACAAGGACGACCCCTGCAATTCGCAGCTCACCCTCATCGACATCACGAAAGGCGGCTTCAACAAAGCCCTCTCCATGCGGGCCGCCATCGCCATCGATCTGGCCACCTTCTTCATCGATCTCCGGCTTGACGCGGCGGAAATCGAAGACCTCTGCGACCATTATCTGCAATTCAACACGACCTGCGGCTTTACCCCCGAATCCCTGTGGGAAGCCATCATATCCGTCGATTTCCCGTCCATCAACGCCTGATTTCAAAGCCTATGCAAAGGCCGGCCACCTATCGGCGGTCGGCCTTTGTTTTGTCTTTACTTCTTCAGCAGGTCGTTCAGCTTCTGGTTCGCGGCCTCGCGGCGGGCATCCGCCTCCTTCTGCGCCTCTTCGGACAGCTTCTCCTTGGGCTCCGCCTCAGCAGGCTTCGCGCCAAGGGATTCCAGCCGTTTCACATCGACCTTCGGCTGCTCGGGCTCCGCCGCCTTCGGCGCGGGCTTCTCCGGCTCGTTCGGCCGATGCAAGGCGTTCAGAACCGCCTTGCCGTCTTCGGAATCGATCAGATACTGCGGGATTTCACCGCCCGCACGGGCACCGGCCGTGTCGATGCTCTGTTCGCGGGCCTGCTTGACGACTTCCAGGAAGAACTCCTCCAGATTGCGGACAGGGTTGCCCAGCTCGATGTCGGCGGCATCCTTCACGCCATGCGCCAACAACCACTCGCGCAACTCCTTCTGCGTATCCGCGCTCAATGTCGGGCAGACCATGCGGGTCTTGTCCTCTTCGCGGAGAATCTCGCTCAAGGCGCCGTTCGCGCGGACTTTGCCGCCGTACAGCACGAGCATGTCGTCGCAGACATCCTGCACGTCCGCCAGCAAGTGGCTGCAGAGGATGACGGTCTTACCGCGGCTGGCCAGCAGACGGATGACATCCTTCACTTCGCGGCAGCCGATCGGATCCAGACCGCTTGTCGGCTCGTCCAGAATCACCAAATCCGGATCGTTCACAAGAGCCTGCGCCAAACCGATACGACGCGCCATACCTTTCGAGAATTCGCCGACGCGGCGGTTGAAGGCATGCGCCAAACCGACCATGTTCAGCAGCTGTTCGCTGCGTTCGCGGCGCATCTTCGGGCTCAAACCGAACAGCGCGCCGTAGAAGTCCAACGTTTCCATGGCCGTCAGGTAACGGTAAAGATACGTCTCCTCAGGCAGATAGCCGATACGGCTCTTGATTTCGACGTTCTGCGGGTCTTCGCCGAAGACCTTCAGGACGCCGCGCGTCGGATACAACAGCCCGAGAATCATTTTCACGGTCGTTGACTTGCCGGAACCGTTCGGGCCAAGGAGGCCGAACACCTGTCCTTTTTTGACGGTAAAGTCAATGCCGTTCACGGCGCGCGCCTTCTCGCGGTTCCAGAAATCCTTGAAGATTTTCGTCAAACCAACGGCTTCTACCACATAGTCGTTTTTCGCTTCACTCATCGGATGATTCTCCGCATCTATCTGAATTCTTTTACCTTATTATTATACACACTCAATCTTCCGGCGCCGTCTCCTGCAGCATCTCGCCCGAACGGACCAGACGCGCGCTGTTGAAGATGACCATCAGCGAACTCACACTGTGCAGCAACGCCGCACCGACCGGCGTGACCTGCCCCAACGTCGCCAGATAGACGCCGACGACGATGAAGCCCAGACCGACCGCGAAATTCTGAATCGTCAGAACACGTGTCCGGCGGGCCAGTCCGATCAGGAACGGGATTCGACGCAAGTCGTTGTTCATCAACGCGACAGATGCACTTTGGACCGCGATGTCACTGCCGAAGGCACCCATGGCGATACCGATGTCGCCAGCCGCCAAAGCAGGAGCGTCGTTGACACCGTCGCCGACGACCGCCACGATCTTGCCGGTCTTCTTCAGCTTGCGGACGTACGTCTCCTTCTGCTCAGGCAGGCAGCTCGCCGCCACTTCGCTGATGCCGATCTGCGCGGCCACGGCTTTCGCGACACGTTCATTATCACCCGTCACCATGCAGCAACGGTCGACGCCCAGTTCCTTCAACTGCGAAATCGCCTCGGCGGTCACAGGACGGATGGCATCGCTCAGGCCAATCCATCCCCATGCCTTTCCGTCGCTTGCGACACAGACGACACTGAGTCCCTTGTGCTCCGCTTCCGTCAGCGTCGCCTCCAGCGCGGACAAGTCAACGCCTTCGTCCGCAAGCCATGTCTTGCGCCCTACAAGGCAACGTCTTCCGTCAAACGTCGCACGGACACCAAGACCGGCCACTTCTTCATATTCCTGCGGTTCACGCCATTCGACCTTCGCCTCGCGGGCGAGCCGTCTCATCGCTTCTGCGGCAGGGTGGTTGCTGTGATGCTCGGCGCTTGTCGCCAATTCCAGCAGTTCGGCAAGTTCAACGCCTTCAGCAGGTTCCAGACGGGCGACCGCCAGTTTCCCTTCCGTCAGCGTTCCCGTCTTATCGAAAATGATGGCGCCGATGCGGGCCGCCTGTTCAATGTACGACACGTCCTTGATCAGAATGCCAAGACGGGAGGCCGCCGCGATGGCCGCGATGACCGCCGACGGCGTCGCGATGACGAAGGCCGCAGGAACGGACATGACCAACACGGCGATGACGCGGTCGATGCGCATCGTGATGAACCACACAAGACCCGCGATCATCAGAATCGTCGGCGTATAATAGCCGACATATTTGTCGATCATCCGCATGATCGGCAGCTTGGAACGTTCGGCGTCCGCAATCAGATTGCGGACTTTGCCCAGCGTCGTGTCCGATCCGATGCGTGTGACGCGGAATTCGACAAGACCCGTCAAGTTCTGCGTACCCGCATAGACTTCGTCGCCGACCGCCTTGTCCGCCGGCAGCGATTCACCGGTAATCGACGCCTGGTTGACCGTACTCATACCGACCGTCACCACACCGTCCGCAGGGAAGTTTTCGCCCGGACGGACGCGGCAGACATCACCAGCCTTCAAATCCGTGAACGCGTCGACTTCCTCTTCGTTTCCGTCGACGATGCGTCGCGCAAGACGCGGCGTCAACCGCACGACGGCCTCAATGGCCGCCTCGGCCCCGATGGCCGTCCGCTTTTCGATCGTGATGGTGATCAGCATGAAAAACGCGACGGCGCCGGCCGTCTGGTAGTCCTTGCTCGCAAATGCCGCCACGAGCGCCAAGGCCACCAGTTCGTTCATGTGGACTTTCCCTTGGATCAAGTCGCGGATCGCCTCGAAGAAAATCGGCAGGCTCAAAATCAGCGCGCCGATCAATGCGCTGAAATCACGGGCCGTCTCATCGATCGCGTTGCTGAAGAACACACGTGACAAATAGCAGTTCAGGACGAGTATCCCGCCGAACAACGCTATCCCCAAACGGAACATTTCCGGCTTTCCGACTTTGCTTTCGGCATTCTTGCGGGCAACCGGCGCCGCTTCCATTGTCTGTTGATTTTCTGACATGCTCTATATCTCTGGTTGTTAGCTCTTTGACATAAGCCCCGCTTGTCACTGCTGGGCCTGAGGCTCCTCGGTTGCCGTCGAAGATTTGCTCTTTTCGGGAACCTGCCCGATCTGAAGACGAACCTCCTGGCCTTCGCCCTGCTTCTGATGAACGACGTATTTGTTGTCCACACGACCAAGCACCGCACGCAAAGCATCCGTGTACAACACCGTCAGCATCGTCTCGGGCTGCTTCTTGTATTCTTCCAAAACCGTCTTGAAATACGCGCTGTCCGCGCGGACGGACTCAACGACGTTGCGTTTGTACGCCATCGCCTCGTTGCGGATCTTCGCCGCCATGCCTTCCGCGTTCGACAGAAGCGTCGCCGCGTCAAGCCGCGCCTTCTGGATTTCCGCGTTGCCCATTTCCGACGCCTCGAACACGCCGTCGAACGCCTTCAGCGTCGCATACGGCAATTGGAACGTCAGCTTCACGCTTTGGACTTCGATGCCCAGATCGACATCCTTCAGATATTTCTCCAGCTGCATCTGGACCGCGTCTTCGATGTTGATCGTTTCGTCGCCGACCGTGCGGATCTTCGTGCGGAGGTCCTCCACCGTCCATGTCGCGCATGTGCTCAGCAAAGCGTTGCCCAGCATGTTCTGCATGATGCCTTCCGTGCCGCGCTTGCGATTCTTGTTGGCGTTCTCCTGCCCGGGCTGCGTCCGTTCGGCGGCCTTTTTCCGTTCGGCGGCGTTCATGAACGCCTCGGCTTCCTCTTCATCCAGGAACTTCAGATAATATTTCTGCGGGTCGCGGATGCGGTAGTTCACTTCGCAGGACGCATGGATGATGTTCGTGTCGCCGGTCAGCAGATATCCGTCCGCGCCAGGGCGCAGGAAGCGGTTTGGCGGCTGACCTTGTTCGGGCTTCACCCACGGCTCGTACAGCGCCTCCGTGGAAATCGTGACGGTGCGCTGCGCAGGCAGGACCTTCACCCAGTCGATCGGATAGGGCCATGCCCAGTACCAGCGGCCGCTCGTCAAAACGGCCCGCTCTTCATTCTCGATCATCCGTGTCTGCAAGGCGCCGAAACGGAACAACATGGCTTCGTTCTGCTCATCGACGCGGAACACGCCGCTCATGAGCAAATACGCCAATATGACGATGATGACGACACGCAGGCAGAGGAACATGATGCGCGCCATGCGCATCAGCGACTGCATGCCGGCCCCTTCGTTTTCGCTTTCGGTCTTCACCGGAGCGCCTTCCGCCACCGCGATCAACGGCAACGCGCGGTCGTTTTCAACCGGCTCCTGCCCTTGCGGCGATTCATTGGTTTGTTTCTTGTCTTCTTCCATATCTCAAATCCGCCTTTCCGTGAAGATGCTTCGGTTACTTCGACTGCGCGCCTTCATTGGCCTTGATGTTCATCGCGCCCGGCTTCAGCAAATGGAAGGGCGGAGTGCTCGTGTCAAGAATCAGCGTATCCTTGTCGCTCAACGTCTCCTTCAAGGCGTCCAGATTGCGCAGGAACATCGCCAGTTCGGGATTCTCCTTGAACACGGCATAGTGCTTCGCGGCCTCTTCGTCGCCCTGTCCGCGGATTTCCTTCGCCTCCGCTTCCGCGACGGCCAGAATCTCCGCCGCCTTGCGTTCCGCGTCCGAACGGATCCGCAACGCCTCGCTGTTGCCGTTCGCCAGCAACGCCTCGGACTTGCTGCGGCGTTCCGCCGTCATGCGGTCGAAGACTTTCGTCGTGACGGATTCAGGGAAGCCAAGCTGGCGGAAACCGACGCGCGCCACTTCGATTCCGTATTCCTTCATCGCCTCGCTGCCGACCGATTCAAGCATCTGCTTCTCGATCCGCTCCATTTCCAAACCATTGGTGTCGTTCGTGTTGCGAACGGCGATCAAATCGGCGAAATTGTGCTGCGGCAGAATCGTATTGCGGCTCGTCCGGACCAGCGAATCCAGTTTCTTCTCCGCTTCGGACGTCGTTTTGAAACGCTTCATGAACAGGCCGGGATCGCCGACTTTCCACAGAATGTACGTCGAAACGACAATCTGGTACTGGTCTTTCGTCGTGATCTGCTCGATCTGCCCTTTGGTCAGTTCGTAGCACTGGAGACGTTTGTCATGACGCCAGACTTGATCGACGAAGGGCCACTTGAAATGGAGGCCCGGTTCATACGTGATGATCTGTCCGGCCTCATCGACTTTCGCCTTGCCCAACGTCTTGACGACCGCGTATTCCGTCTCCTTCACCTGGAAGGTCATCATCGCAATCGCGAATATCAACACAACCGCCAACGCCAGCAAGGCCACCGGCCAATGCTGGGACAAGCCGCGTTTCTCTTCTACTGCCTGCACATTTTCGCTCATCGCTTAACTCCTAGATATATGATGTTTGTTTATTACCTATACTATTATGACGACGCCCCGTCACGGCTTGTTCCCTTCTTCCGGATTGTCGCCCAGATTCAGATCCAGAAGGCTCGATTTAATCTTCTTCTCAAGATTCAGAATCAGCACTTCCTGTCCGAAGTTCTCCGCCAGCACATACTTGCGGCTCTTGCTTCCGGCCTCTTTCATCATGTCCAGGAAGCTGTACAGCTTGAACACTTCCGGACTGCTGCGATAGCTCTTCAGCTGGCCGAGGAAACGGTCCGCCTCGGCCTTCGGCACGTTCGCCCGTTCATGCTTGTACGATTCCGCCTGGTTCTTCAGCTGCGCCGCCTTCGCGCGGGCCGTCGGCTCCTGGCGGACGGCGTCCGCCTGCGCGAGAAGCTTCAGTTCGTTGTACGCCTCATGGGCGGACACGACATTGTCGAACAACGGGCCGACAGGGGTTGGCGGATGCAGACCGGCCAAACTCACGAAGAGGATCTCCACGCCCAGTTCGACGTCATCGACGGCCTTCTGGATGCGCTCTTTCAGGACGTGTGTCGCGTCGGCGCGCTTCGGGCCGAGGACGTCCATCATATCGACGCTGGAAAGATACAGCAGCAATTCACGCGTCGCGAGATTCCGCAGCATCGCCAGCGAATCGTCATGGCGATAGGAGAAGTCATACAAATTCTTCACTTTGAAATACATCGGGATATGCGCTGTCAGCAGGCCAAGGCTCAGGGAGGAGTCTTTCTCCTTTGCGTCGCCGTCGCCGCTAATCTTCTCGGCATGCCGTGCGACGATGTAATTGTTCTCGCCGCCGCTGTCACCATGGCCGACGCTCCACAAAATCACACGCTCGTCATGATGCTCCTTCTTTTTCTTCTTGGGGGCGCCGTGGCTGTGGCCGTGGCCATCGTCCTCTTCCTCTTCTTCCTCCTCTTCATGCTCCTCATGGGCTTCGCCCAATTCGATCTCCTGCACTTCCTCCACGGGGAAACGCTTGATCTGGGCCAGCGGCCACGGGAATTTGAAATACAGGCCGGGCTTCAACGGCGTCTTGTCCTCCACGCGGCCGAAACGCTCATGGATGCCCTGCTCCTCCGAGCCGATCACCACGAGGCAGGTCTGCAACCACAGCAGAATGACCATCGCCACCAGCAGCGGGACGACCGTCCGTTCCAGAAAACGGTAGAACCAGACTTCGGACACGCGGAAGCCGAACTGGTAGTCCAAGCTCGCCGCCACATTCCGCGCGACGCCGCCAGGCTCCGTGAACAACGCCAGAAGACGGCTTTCAATCAACGGACGCTCCTCTTCACCGGGCATGCGCGGACGATAGAATTCAATCACAAATCCCAAAATCAGTTCAATAGCCAGAATCGACAGAATCACCAGACCGGCCTTCGCGATCGTGATGTCCGCCGTCTCCGTCGCCTTGCGGAAATATTCAAGGAACAGCGCGACGGACGCGGCGAGGAACAACAGGCCGGAGAAGAACAGCCATGCGCTCGCAGGACGCAGCCAACGGCAGCCCTGCTCACGGCTCGCACCGGCGAAATAGCTGCCGACAATCAACGAACCGATCCATGTGATCGCGGAAAGCAACGCCAGCGGCATCGGGTTCGGGGCGATCGGAAACGCCTCCATCCCCTTCCATATCCGCCATACGATCAGGCAGTAGACGCCCAGCAAAATGCCGGAGACAATCGTGAAAATCGGCACGAAGTACTTCATGTACTGGATGTTGGCGCGGGTCGCCATGCGGACGGCTTCGTCCGCGTCGTCAAACAGTTCGTTCGAGCCATGCTCCGAACGGAACTCCGCCGCGGCCTCCTCCTCCATTTTCTGGCGGCGGGCGAAGGCGCAGCGGCCGGCCCCGACCAGACCGAACAGCACGACCATCAGGCTCGCCGCGCTGCCGATGCCCATCACGGAACAATTCCCGTTCTTCGCGACCAGGCAGCCGATCACGAACATGATCAGCCCCGTCACGGATATCGCGAAACATAAGTTGCGCGGACGTGTACTCAATGCATTCATTTTCTAAACTACCTCGTTCTTTATTTTCCAGCCTTTCGCCTTCCTCCCCGTTTATCAAATCTTAATATTAAACATATCCCATGAAGGCGTTTTGTCAACACGCCAAATCAAATATCTTTACATTAATGTAATAAAAAAGAGCACTCTGAACGATGGACGCCTCCGTCATTCCTTCGACCAGAGCGTCTCCTTCAGATCCCAGTCGTCGACGGAACGGAACACCACCGTCTCCACCTTCAACATCGTGAACTCGCCGCTCCGTATCTGGAACAGCTTGCGCACGCCGTCAAGCTCCGTCTGGAAACTGCTCTCCCTGCGCCCACGCGATTCGAATTCAAGACGATACGCCGTCTCGTCGCCTTCCAGCCGACGAAGCGGCGGCACCGCCGACGCGCCTTCCTGCGCCGTTTCGGCATCGACAGACGCCACGCTCCGACGCACGGCACGACGACTCGCCCCCTTCGCGACTTTACGCCGCGACGGCAAGTCCGGCACCGCCGGATACGGGAAGTCCGTGACGCCAAGAAGGTTGCGAATACCTTCCTCGCATTCCCAGACTTTGACCAACTCCGCCTCTCGTTGACGAAGCAGATCAATGACAGTTGTTTCCTCTCGTGAAATCACAAATGGCCCGCCTCATTGGGCGCCTTCATTCCAAATCATTCATTATCATCCTTTTTGGCATCCTCCGCCGCAGATTCAGCGGACGGGGCGGCCGCCTTCGGGGCGGCAGGCTTCTTGCTGGAAGACGCCGAAGCCGCAGGCTTCGCGTTGAAGCCGGCCACAGGCATCGGCGGTTCGGGGAACACGAACACGCCCTGTTCGCCGATGACTTCTTCAACCTGCTGCTCCAATTCCGCGATCTTTCGATAGGCGGCTTCGCGTTCGGCCAGCAGCCCATCGACTTTTACGCGCGCTTCGTATGCCGCCTTGATCGTTTCGGCATCGGCGCGCATCACAATTTCCACAAAGCTCAAAGGAGCCGTGCTGATTGGATTTTTCGCCATGATTTTTCTCCTGGTTCGTTCTGTCCTGTTGATATGTCAATTTGTTGTTTTTTGCAAATCCACGGGCGGCCTATTCGGAAAGTCTTCCGAACAGTCGTTTCAGCAAACCGCCGCCTTTTTCATCCCCTCCGGCATTCCCCACAGAAGCCTCCACGCCTTCCGCCTCAACATCTTCCGCATCCTCCGCCGCCTTCGCGGGCCGCGCAGGCGGCTGTTCGGCGGGACGCGCCGCCAAAGCCTTCGCCGCGCAGTCCCGCACACGCGGGTCCGCATCGTCGCACAACCCTTCGATCAATGTCCGGCTCGCCTCCGGATTCCGCGTCAGCGCCATTCGGACCAACGGCGACGCGTCATGAGACAGTTCGGTCATCATGCGCAACGGCAGGCTGTGCGCCGACGCCGCCAACGCGCGAACGCTCGGCAAGGCGTTCAGCGAAAGACGCACCGCGTTCTCCGCCGACATGCCTGTGCAATCCGTCTCCTGATAGACCAGTCCGTACAACGCCGAATCATCGCCGTGCTCCAACACGAACTCCAGATCCTCCCCGCAAAGGCCTTCGCGGCACGCGAATGCCATCATAAGACTCTCGTCGTCCTCCAAAAGTTCCTCAAGCAACGAAAGCGGCACCGCCGGATTGCCCGCCAACGCCAAATCCGTTTCATGGTCATGGAGCGACAGCAGCTTCTCCGCCGCTTCCGTAGAAAGCTTCCCGTTAGCCGCCAGACAACGGCGGACAGCCGCGCTTCCATCCTCCGCCAGAACACTTTGCACAAGCGACGGAACCGCTTCGGACTGCGCGATCTTCAACCGCACGCGTTCGTCGCCCTTCTGCGCGAAACCGACCATCTCGTCGGCCGTCAGCCGCTTGCGGCCGACGGCTTCGTTCTGGATTTCCGGATCAGAACTGAACAGCAGCGATTCGAGCACATTGTCCGGCAACTGCCCGCGCATCAAGAGGATGTGTTGTGAAAGGCTTTCATCCGAATCGGCGCATTCCAGCAGGCAGGACGCGTCGATGCGCGGGTTCAGCAACGCCTTGGCCTGCACCGTCACGTCCATGTCGTCGCAAAGCGCTTTCTGGATCTCCACGTCAAGATGCGGCAGCTTCAGCAGGGCGGCGCGCACAAACGGCACGTCGTCGTTGCTCAGCTTCGCCTGGATTCGCGGCGTGATCGCATGGTTTTCCGCCAGAGCCGCGCGGACGGTCGCGTTCTCGTCGTCGCTCAAAATCAACGCAGACTGCGGGCTGATCCATTTGCTTCGCGCGACGGCTTTTCGGACTTCCGGATCCTCATGCTTCGCAAGTTGCTGAAGCAACGGCTTCGGCGTACGCGGATGATCCGCCAGCTGCGACAAAATCAATACGCTCTGTGTCTTCTCGCCAAGCTCCTCCAGAATCTTGCTCGGCGTCTCCGCATAGCCCGCCAGAAAATACAGGACTTCGAACGTGTCATGATGCGCGAACAGCTCGCGGAGCAGCTGGACCGGTATGCCGCCGTTCTTCCAGGCGCGCAATGCCTCCTCAGGCCCGCTCAGTATCTGCTCCAGCAGCGTCTTGATGTTCAAATCTTCTTCAGTCATCGATTCCGTTTTGCCATATTGTCCAGTTTTTCCTGTGTTTTGCACAAAAATGCGCAAATTTATAATATAATCCGTCCCGAAGTTTTCCAAAAGGACGCTATATTATTATTTTTGCCTGTTTCGCCTTTTTCGGATATTGCCACCATGTCGTTCCTCCAACTCATTCAACGTGAAATCATGAACATGCTCAAGCTTCTTGGCCTGGGCCCGTCCAGCTGGTTCCATGACGATGACGAGCCGGAGGATTTCACGGAAGAGGAGGAGACGATGCAGGCGGAGGAAGCGGAGGAAGCGCCGGAACAAGCGGAATCCGTTCAAATTCAAGAACCTCCGCCGAAAATCGAACAACCGGCTGCGGAGAAGCCGCAGGCCGATCAGTCCGAACTTCTCAAACGGCTGCAGGAACGATTCGCCGCCAAGCAGAACGCACGCGAAGAGCGGCAGATGAAGCTACTGCGCGAAAAGGAACTGGCGGACCGGCAGCTCAACCCGCTGAAGGCGGACGACGCGCCGGCAAACGCGGAACAGCTCGAATTCAATTTCGAAGCCGAATCGCGCCCAGAGGAGGAAGCGAAAACCGTCCAGACGACGTCGTCCTCCGCCCTGCCGCAACCCGTCCTCACGCAGCCTTACCAATTGCCGCCCATGGACTTGCTGCTGACGCAGAACGCCATCGCCGAAGCGGATGCCGATGAAATGAACGAGGCCGCGAAGAAAATCCAGAACACGCTGGACGCCTTCTTCATCGACGCGGATGTCACGGGTTTCCAGCGCGGCCCGCGCATCACGCTGTACAAAATCACCGTCGCAAGAGGCGTCAAAGTCGAAGCCGTCGCGCATATCGCAAACGATTTGGCGATGGCCCTTTCCGCCACCTCCCTGCGCATTCTCGCGCCCATGCCCGGCCATGACTACGTCGGCATCGAAGTCCCCAACCAGAAGTCGGATCTCGTGCGCTGTGGCGCGGCCATCGATTCGGAGGCGTTCCGCTCGCACAAGGGGCAGATTCCCATCGTGCTCGGACGCAACGTCGAAGGAAAGGACATCGTCATCGATCTGGCCCGGACGCCACATCTGCTCGTGGCCGGCGCGACGGGTTCCGGCAAATCCGTCTGCCTGAACAACATCCTGATATCGCTCCTCTACCGTTTCCCGCCGGAGGACCTGCGGCTCATCCTGATCGATCCGAAAATCGTGGAAATGTCTGTCTATAATAAACTTCCGCATCTGGTCGTGCCGGTCATCACGGATGTCGAACTGGTCGTCATGGCCCTCCGCTGGGTCATCTACGAAATGGAGCGCCGATACGCCATACTCGCGAAGGTCGGCGTCCGCAATCTGGAATCGTTCAATAACCGTCCGCCGTCCCCCGAACCCGTTTACGACGATGAACACAACGAAATCCCGCGGAAGCTTCCATTCATCGTCGTCATCATCGACGAAATGGCGGACATCATGCTCACGGCGCGGCAAGACGTCGAAACCTGCCTGGCCCGCATCGCGCAGCTATCGCGCGCCGTCGGCATCCACTGCATCATCGCCACGCAGCGCCCATCCGTCAATGTCATCACAGGCGTCATCAAGGCGAATTTCCCCACGCGGATCGCCTTCCAGGTCGCCTCGCAAATCGACTCCCGGACCATCATCGACGGCAAAGGCGCGGAATCCCTGCTCGGCCGCGGCGACATGCTCTACAAGGCGTCGGACGGCCTTCGCATGCAACGACTTCAGGGCGCGATGATCACGGACGCGGAAATCGAGAACATCGTCAATTTCTGCGCGGCGCAAGGCAACGCCGAACTGAATTTCGACGTCATCAAATCCGTCGCCGCAAAACCGCAGCCAACGGATGGCGACGACGGGATCGGCGAAGGCGGCTTCGACGGAGCGGACGACGACGGCAACGGGCAGGAGGCCCTCCTCCGCGCCGCCGTCGAAATCATCGTCAATGACCGCAAGGCGTCCATCAGCTACATCCAGCGGCGTCTCAAGATCGGCTACAACAGGGCCGCCTCCGTCATGGAAGAGCTGGAAAAACGCAACATCGTCGGCCCGCAGATCGGCTCCGCCCCGCGGGAGATTCTCATCGACTCGCCGGACGACGCCTTCCCTGCGGACACATTGTGAGGTGGCGGCGGCGTCCCGCCTGCGAAACAATCCTTTTTGAGAAATATCGAAACAGCAAGATGAAAACTCCTTTTCATGAGCTACATTAATGACCGGATACGATTTCCAATGGATTTGACGACGAACGGCAACGCGGGGCGGATGCGTTTGAAAGTAGGACGGACCACATGGAAAAGGACTTGACGACCAGCGTGTTTACATTCGAGGACCTGATACAGGGCAATTTCCTCTATGTCGACAAGACGGAGTACATCTGGCGGCTGATACGGCCCGCCAAGGGGATGTATTTCCTGTCCCGTCCACGCCGCTTCGGGAAGTCGCTGCTGCTCTCGACGCTGGAGGCCATCTTCACAGGGAAGAAGGAGCTGTTCGAAGGGCTCGCCCTACACGACAAACCATACGCATGGGAGAAATATCCCATCATCCATTTGAGTTTTGGCGACTACACGCCGATGAAGAACACGGCGGAAAAAGTCGATGCGTATCTGCGGGACAAGGTCGCCACCGTCGCCGAATCCTATTCCATAAAGCTCCCCAAAGGCGCGGATGCGGCAACGTCATTCGGCAAGCTCATAGATGCCCTGCATAAAAAAGGACAGGTCGTCATTCTGGTGGACGAATACGACAAGCCGATTCTCGACAACATATCAAAGGAGAACGTCGGTGAGATTCTAATGTGCCTGAAGGGGTTCTACAGCGTCCTGAAAGACCGGAACGCCATGGAGCGGTTTCTGTTCGTGACCGGCGTGAGCAAGTTCTGCCATGTGTCGCTGTTCTCGGAACTGAACAACCTGACGGACATCACAATGGATGTCGATTACGCGGCGATGCTGGGCTTCACGGAAGAGGAGGTCAGAAAGTATTTCGCGGACAGAATCGTCGAGGCGGCCGAAAGCAAAGGGGTCTCCACGGAGAAATTGATGTTGATGCTTCTTACATGGTATGACGGATACCGTTTTTCAGAGGCGGAGATCCATGTCTGCAATCCCGTCTCCATCTCCAGTTTCTTCAGCAAAAAATACGGTTTCGACAACTACTGGGGAACGACCGGTGTAACCACAGTCCTTTTCGAACTGGCCAAAACGACGCGCTTCAATTTTGAAGAAGCTCTTACCGTCCCCGTCTCCTCACTGGCTTTTGGCGCATACGAGGTGGACAACATCGACCCCCTCGGGCTGCTCTGGCAGACAGGCTACCTGACCATCAAGGAGGTCCTGCCAGGGCCTCTGGGGTCAAGCATGTTCAAGCTGGGCTTCCCCGACCACGAAGTGGAAGACGCCTTCAACACCCAGCTGCTGGCCTACTACAGCGGATACAAGGATGCCGCCATGTCGTCCATGGTCTTCAAACTGACGGACACCATGCGGCGCGACGACCTTGAATCCTTCATGGGCACTCTGGAATCCTACTTCGCCAGCATCCCGTACGACATCCGTGGAGGGGACGAACACTACTACCAGACCATCTTCTTCATCACCTTCCTGCTGCTCGGAAACAGCGTCAAGGCCGAATCCCGCACCAATGAAGGCCGCATCGACGCATACATCCGCACGGCGAAGGCGGTCTATATTTTCGAGTTCAAACTGAACAAGAGCGCCAAAAAAGCAGTAAGCCAAATCGTAGACAGGCATTACTACGAGAAATTCCAGTCCTGCGGGCTGCCCATCCGGCTGATCGGTGTCAACTTCAACTCCGCGAAGGGACGCATCGACGGATGGAAGGAGATGGCGCCGCCATCATGATGTTTATCATATTTGTCCGCTTTTTTATCAAAGAGCAATTCATTGTTTTTCGCACCCTTTGATCTTCTTTTTTACATTCAATGATTGTGTCAAGTACATGAAAGCCCCGTAAGAGGTAGCAAGGCCGTCTCGGCCTTGGGGTAAACTAGAGGTAGCAAGGCCGTCCCGGCCTTGGGGTAAACTAGAGGTAGCAAGGCCGTCTCGGCCTTGTCAAGTGCGGGGACGCCCTTGCTGCCTCCTGTTTTGAAAATATCTTTTTTACATGCATTTCGCGGCATGGAGGAAACCGATGATGAAATCATCGACTTTCTTCCAGTCTTTGACCGCCTCTTTCCATTCGGCGGGGATGGCCGACAGGCCGTAATAGGCTCCTGCGATTTGACCGTAGACGGCGCCGATGGAATCGGAATCACCGCCCAAATTGACGGCGGCGACCATCCCGTCGCGGAAGCTTTTCGTGGTATGGAAGGCCCATAGGGCGGCGTCCAGCGTGCTGACGCACCAGCCGGAATTGTTGACGGCATCCCGCGTGGCATACAATGATGGGATTTCCGTCTTGCGTCCCGCGCAATGGTCGTCCAGAACGGCTACCATCTTGTCGACGGTCTTGCGGACCGCATGGCTGTCATGCGTCAAGTCGCTGATTTCATGGATGATGGCAGGTGAATTCAATTCACGGGCCATGATGTAGGAAGGGGCGAACCGCATGATGCTGCCGTTGCCCTGACTGTCCTCCGTCCCGTTTTTCAGACGACCGTTTTTGATTCCATCCACGGCGGACCATGTGGCGTTGCCGACGTCGAATGCATGGTCGGCGCTGGACCAGAAGCCTTCGTCAATCCAGCGGACGAAATTATGGGCGATGTCCGCCAGATCGTATTTGCCCAGTCGGCTGAAGCTTTCCATGACGCAGAACGCCATGGACGAGTCGTCCGTCCAGTAGCCTGCCGGCAACTTGAACACAGGGCAGTATTCCATTTTCGTGATAAACGGATGGTTGTCCTTGTCGCTGAACTGGATAGGCGAACCGAGGCAGTCTCCGACGACGAGCCCCCACAACATTCCCATGTAGCGTTCTTGTTTGGTCATGTCTTCTCTTACCTCATAGCTCTCTGAAGCCGTTTCGCCACATCCCTGTCATCAACAAGCCTTTTTCGGTGGTATTTTGCGTTTCTTGACTTGATGACAACTAATTAGTATATTCAATAACGATAATATAAGATATGATGAGGCGAATTACAATGATTATTTGCCACAAATTAAGATTTTACTGATAAGGCTAGAGAGGCATGCATGTTATTTGGGGCGTCGCATGGTGTGGCGGAAGCGTCCCGCTTGCGGCCTCGGAAGTGCCGCCGCCACACCGTCACGCCCTTCGGGCGAGTGCCGTCTTCAGGGTGGATGTAACGACGGCGTCCCGCCGTTGACGGCATGTGAGACGGCGGTTCGCCGTCGGACACTGCAGCGGCGAAATTGTAACGACGGCGCCCCCGCCATCGCGCCTATCCTTCCTCATCCATAATCTTACGCAATTCCTCTTCCGTAGACAGGACCTTTCGAACATCTTCAAAATAAAAGCACATTGCCATCGTGCGGCACGGAACCACCGAAACCGATGTGACATCGCCTCCCGCCAGAGGACTTTTTATGTCCCCAATGTTTTTTTGCCAAAATTCAAAAAACACTTCCTTGTTGCAGATTTTCAAGATTCCGTTGTAGACGATACTGTAACATTGCCAAAATCTGTCTATTTCAGCATATCACTATAGAAATTTCATCCATTTATGCTATATTAGCTTAAAGGACAAACAATGAACCACGAACGATTCTTTGGAGGAACTCAAGTGAAGCCGTCGAAAAATTCCCAATCATTGCCCGAACGCGTCATCACGCTGATTGAGGAAGCCCGGCGCAAGGTCGCCTCGGCCGCCAATGTTGCCTTGGTCTATACCTACTACGAAATCGGCAGGATGATTGTCGAGGATGAGCAAGGTGGCAAGGAGCGGGCGGACTATGGCAAGACATTGCTGAAAGACCTGTCCGCCAAATTGACGGATCGGTTCGGTCAGGGATGGAGCGTCGAGAATCTTACTTTGATGCGGAAATTCTATCTTGTGTACAGGATCTCCGAGATTTCGTATACACCGTTTACGAAATCCGATGCCAAGGAAATCGTAAACACTGTTTACGAAATTCAGTCCTCCGCGTCTACCGCAGGTGAAGAGGCGAGGTCAGCACCCAGGTTCACCCTCTCCTGGTCGCATTACCTTGTGCTGATGCGGATCGCCGACCCTGCGGCGCGTGGCTTCTACGAAAAAGAGGCCGCAGAGGGACAATGGTCGCTTCGGCAAATGTCCCGGCAAATCGGATCGCAACTCTATGAGCGTTCGCTGAAACACAAGGGCGAGGTCGGTGTGACGGAGCTGATGAGAAAGGCCCCAAGACCGGAAGTGGCCGAGGAGCCTCTGAAGGATCCGTACACGCTGGAGTTCCTTGGACTGCCGGAAAGGACTGACTACTCGGAAACGCAACTGGAGCAGGCCATAATCGATCACCTCGCCGAGTTCATGCTCGAGCTTGGCAAGGGATTCACCTTTGTCGGACGGCAGGTTCGCTTCACGTTCGAGGAGGAACACTACAAGGTGGATCTGGTTTTCTACAACCGCCTGACCCGCTCTTTCTTCGTCTTCGACCTGAAGCTCGCCAAAATCACGCATCAGGACCTCGGGCAGATGCAGATGTATGTCCATTACTACGACAGAGTGGTGAAGCTCCCCGACGAGAACCCTACCATCGGCATTCTGCTCAGCAGCGAAGAAGTCAACGACGCGACCGTCAAGATGACGCTCCCGGAGTGTGAACACAACCGAATATTCGCAAGGCAATACAAGACTGTGCTGCCATCAGCAGATTCATTCAAGCAAATCATCCGCCAGCAACGTCTTGCCTTCGAGAAAAAGGCACTCTTGACACATGGAGAAAAAACAACGCGTGACACGCCGTGACGCCTTTGGAGCGGAGCCGTTTCATGGACAATCGAGGTGCACGGAATGCCTTCATAAAATACGATATGTGTTTTGGAATATCTAAAACCAAAATCATTTTGCAGCAAATTTGCTCCGCGGCCTGAAGACCACTGTCACCGTCGGATGTTTCTTCGGCTGAGGCTTTTGCGTATTGACGGAATGCAACATGTCGCTTTCGCTTTCCGAATCCGCGCAATCCAGAATCGTCGCCCCGCTGGACCAGTTGATGACGACATTGCCTTCCGAATCCGCTTGAAATACGCCGTTTCGGACATCGGAACCGACGAACACCCAGCCGATCCGATTCATCGGCTTCTTCGTCCGGTTGTCCGTAATCCATGATTCGATCGGCTCGCGGAGCTTCCTTCCGTCGTCGTCCGTCCATTCGATGTCGATATCGACGATGTCGCCGCGCCGTTGGAATTTTTCGGGACGGCGCGGCCCGTTGTCCGCATGAAGCAAATACAACAGCGTCTGGATCTGGAGCGCGCTGCAGGGCGTCACAAGAAGCGTCTCGTGCAACCGTCCGTTCGGCTTCGCGATGACGACCTCCAACGCGCCTTCCTGCAATTCAAAACGCGCGGGGAAGGCCAGTTCGCCCTTCGCGACGCGGACGACGATGTCGCCGACCTGCAAGTTGCCGTCGTCAAGCCGTTTCACGCCGGCGGGAAGCTTTCCAGCGGGCTGCGAAAAACATGTGACGAACACGCCAAATATCAGTATTGCAAGAAGATGCGACTTCCCCATCCTTCGGCCTCCCCGCCGTCATTTCTTGTTGATTTTGACAAAGGAACTCTCCGTCCCCTCCAAAAGCCGCTTGATGTTTTCACGATGGCGGACGATCACGATGATCGCCAGGAAGAACAACAGGACAATCGTGACCCATGAAAAATGCGGGAAAATCGTCAGCTTGAAAATCAACGCGGAGACCGCCATCATCAGAATGGCCAGCATGCTCGCCACCGACACGACGCCCCTGTACAAGACATAATAGCTGAACAGCCAGACAAGGATGCCGACCAGAAACGCCAGCGGAGCCAAGCCGCACACGACGCCCAGGCTTGTCGCGACGCCTTTTCCGCCGCGGAACATCAGCCATACCGGAAACACATGGCCGAGCACGGCGCCGATGGCCGCAAGCAGGCCGCCGTATCCCGCGCCGATCGCCCAGTTGCTGGCGATCATGTGGCCGATGACCATCACGGGAATCAACCCTTTCAGGAAGTCCAGAATGAAGCATGCGATGCCCCATGGGCGTCCCAATATACGACGGACGTTCGTCGCCCCGATGTTCTTGCTGCCGTGGCGGCGGATGTCCAAACCGTTGAATTTGCCCATCATGTATCCGTTCGGAATGCTTCCGATCAGATATGACCAGAACAGGACGCTGAATCCGCTGATGATTGTTTCCATCTTGTTCCCTCTGTTATACGATCTACCGGCGGCGCCGCCATGGACGGACGCCGCGGCAGCGATCAATAGATGCCTTTCTTCCTCAAATCATAGCAGTCCATGCAACGGAAGACGTCCAGCCCGTAGATGGACGTCCGTTCGTCGCTGATGCTTATCCGCAGGCGGTTTCCCGTGCACAGTTCGTAGGAGTTCGGATCATTGTCCGCCACCAGCACGGCGGGGCCGCGCAGCAGCTCCACCGTCAGCTGTGAATTGTCCGGAATGATGACATGGCTGTACAAGTCCATCGCGTTGTTGAAGGCCACGCCCAGGCCGACCTGGAAGTTGCCATGCGTGATGCTTTGGAAATAGCCTGTGCTGCCAAACGGCGTCGAAACGACCAGGCTGTCCGCAACCACTTGGCTGCGAAGCAGTTCGCCATTCGCCCAGATCCGATACCGGATCGCGCTTGCGATCAGTTTTCTGGAGAGGACGACGTCGTTGATTCCCTTCAGCGTGTTCCCGTCGTCCGTCGTCGCGACCATTTTCACGATCTGCGTCTCCGTCAATTCGCCGTTGAACAGCTTCTCCAGCGTGGTCATGTCCGAATGGCGCGGGCATTTCGGATTCTGCCGCATGTCGCGGATCGGGCATGTCGGCACGCCCGGAAAATCACGCTCCGCTCCCAGAAGCGAACCGTCGCCGCCGTAGGAAATCACCAGATCTGGCTCATTTTCAACCAGTTCCACCGGAAACATCCGCAATAGCGGAAGCAAATCGTCCAGATTCCGTCCGACGATTTTCACTCTATATTGTTTCTTATTGAATTGCAAACCTGCCATTTATTCGACGCTCCTTGTACGTCCCTTCCCTTCTTCCATCACTTTTCCGCTATTATAAAACATAATCCATGACTGGCTAAAAGCAACCTTCCACGACCCTTCCCGCTAGAATCCCGCCTTGAAAAGCGTCTCCATCGTCACGCCGCCACCGTGGCCTTCCTCTTTCAGTTCAAGCTGCCGCAGGACGAATTTGCCGAGCATGTCCGTCTCCAGATTCACCGCGTCGCCCGCCTGAAGATCGGACAGATTCGTCTCCGCCCACGTATGCGGAATGATCCGCACCGTGAAATCCGACCGCGACAACGACGCGATGGTCAACGAGACGCCGTTCACCGCGACGCTTCCCTTCATGACGACCTGCCCCGCAACCGCCGACGGCAACGCCACGCGAAGTTCATAATCATCTTCAACACGCCCGATGTCAAGCACTTCCGCCCGGCAGTCGATATGGCCGCTCACCAGATGGCCGCCCAGACGGTCCCCCAGCCGCAACGCCCTCTCCAAGTTGACTTTGCGACCGACGCTATCCCCCAGATTGCTTCGGTTCAGCGTCTCGCTCAACGCATGGAACGACAGTCCGCCCTTCCCGCAACCCGTCAGCGTCAGGCAGACGCCGTTTACCGCAATGCTCTCCCCGCGTACGAGTTCCGCCACGGGCAGACCGCAACGCACAAGCAGTTCGGCGGACTTGCCTGTCCGCGTCATGCCAGCCAAAATCCCCGTTGTTTCAACCAATCCCGTAAACATCTATGATTACCTTATCTATTGTCTTATGTTTTCTTTTTCGTCGCGCGAAGCGCTTTCAAAATCGCCGAGCAGACGGAGGCCCGTCTGATGTTATTCATCTACCATGCTCTTTATGAAACAAATTCATCAGCACCGAGGCCGACGTCTGCGAGGCTTTTTGTTTGTTTTGTGTATTTTGTGGACTGAATTTTCGCGCTTTTCGTGCCTTTCGTGGTTTCAAAATCAATTCGATAATTATTTTTCACAACAATCCAGACGGCCGACGACCAACAGGTCATCGCCGAATCTCCGCATGCGAAGCTCCTTCACCGCAAGGCTTTCCGCCAATGACGACGGATTCTCCCAGCCGACGACGGGGCGGCTTCCACGCCCCCCCAGTATCTTCGGCGCGATGAAAAAGTCGATTTCATTGACGATTCCCGCCTTCAACGCGCAACCGGCCAGTTCGCCGCCGCCTTCCAGCAGCAGCGACATCATCCCGCGGCCGCCCAAATCTTTCAGAAACGACAGCCATTCGGCCTGCGTGACAGGCTTTGAAATCTCAACAGGTCCGCCGTTGCCGTTCAACAACTTGCAGCCTTCCGGCAACGACGGCTTCGACGTCCACACGATCCGCGTCGGCTGCCGTTTCCAGCCTTTCGGCTCCCGCACGATTAGCTCCGGATCATCCTTCCGGACCGTTTCGCCGCCGACCATCACCGCGTCGCTGCCGCGCCGCAGTTTCTGGACGTATCGCCTTGCGGACGGGCCGGTTATCCATTTTGAATCGCCGCCCGCCGTCGCGATCTTCCCGTCCAATGTCATCGCCATTTTCAGGCGGACGAACGGCCTCCCTGTGGAAATCCACCAGAAAAACGCCGCGTTCAGCTCCAAGCATTCCTTTTCGCAAACGCCTGACACGACGTCGATTCCGGCATCTTTCAAAATCGCGAGGCCGCGCCCCGCGTGCTTCGGATTGCAATCCGTGCAACCGACGACGACTCGCTTGATTCCCGCCCGCTTGATCGCCTCCGTGCAAGGCGGCGTCCGCCCGTATGTGCAGCATGGCTCCAACGTCACATACAGCGTTGCGCCGACGGTTTTTCCGCCTGCGTCCGCCAACGCGTTCGGTTCGGCGTGGGGCAGCCCCGCGCCGTGGTGGTAGCCGCGGCCGACGATCACGCCGTCGCGAACGACAACGGCGCCGACCATCGGATTCGGGCTGGTCAGCCCCCATCCTTTCCGCGCTTCCTTCAGTGCCTCCTTCATGTAGGATTCGTCCATCGTCATGAGCGCTCCTCCGGGGAGACGGCCTTCATGCCGTCCAACGCAAAATCGCACATTTCAATGAGTTGTTCACGCTCGACGCTTTCCATGAGCGTAATCCGCAACGTCGCCGTCTCCAAAAGCGCGTACAGCTCCTCCGTCGCCATCAGGCAGTCCATCTGCCGCAGCTCGCCGTTGTTGATGCCCTCCCGCACAAGCCGTGCCAGCACACGGTAAAATCCTATCGTATGGAGTCTTACACGCTTGCTTGTCGGCTCGCCGCTCCGCCGCAGGCCGATTAGATATTCGACGACCGTCTGCAACAACTGCGGCGACGTGAACATCATGTCGATCAGCTGCATCATGATCAGGCGGATCTTCTCCACGACGCTCAAATCGGGATGCTCCTTGACGCCGTTCTCAAAATCGACGCCGATCTCCTCCACAAGCATTTTCAACGCCTTGTCGAAAATCTCCCGCTTGTTTTTGAAATATTTGTACAGCGTCGTCCGCCCGAGGCCCGTCGCGTCCGCAATCTGCTGATAGGTCACATCTCCATAGCCGCGTTCCGCGATGAGCGTCAGCGACTTTTTCAATATTTCCTTGCTGCGTTTTGTATGATTGACTGACGGTCGCACGATTCAACCCCTTTTCAGTAAAGAAAATACAGATTCCGCGACGGATGACAGCGACTGCCGTGCGTTCCGTAGCGCCTCTTCCAGCGAACAGACTTTCGATACACAGCCGAAGCATGCGTCGAACATGCTGCGCAATGCGTGGACATCCCCCTCCAAAGCCCCTGATATCAACACACAGCGAACGCCATGCGCATGGGCGTACGTCGCCACGACGGCGGGCAGTTTCCCGCACAACGTCTGCTCATCCGTCCGCCCTTCGCCGGTCACGACAAGATCCGCGCCGTCCATGGCGGCGGCAAGCCCTGTCAGCTCCACAATCAACGCCGCGCCCGACAGCATCGTCGCGCCGCACAATATCCTCAGGCCAAAGCCGAGGCCGCCCGCCGCGCCGTCGCCCCTTTCGCGGGCGTTCGCTTCGCCGCCGGCCAGCAAATCCGCCCAATGGGACAGCCCCGCGTCCAGTTCCGCCACCATGGACGGCGTCGCGCCTTTCTGCGGGCCGAAGACAGCCGCCGCCCCGCGATTGCCACAAAGCGGGTTCGTCACGTCACTTGCGACTTGGAAGACACATTCCTTCAGACGCTTGTCCAGCCCGCCCAGATCCACGCGGGCGATTTTCCGCAAATCGCCGCCGCGGCCATCCAGTTCGCGGCCGTCCACCGTCACAAGACGCGCCCCCAACGCGACGGCCATGCCCGCGCCGCCGTCCGTCGTCGCGCTGCCGCCGATGCCGACCGTGATCTTCCGGCATCCCTTGTCCAACGCCGCCGAAATCAGCTGGCCCGTACCATAAGTGGATGTCAGCAAAGGATTTCGCTCATCGCGTGACAACCGCTCCAAGCCGCTGGCCTGCGCCATTTCCACGAACGCCTCGCCGTTTGGCAGCAACGCATAGGACGCCTCCACGGGGCGGCCCAGCGGATCGCGGACGAGCAACGTCTCACGGCGGCCGCCGGTCGCCGCGAGAACCGCCTCCAGCGTTCCTTCGCCGCCGTCGCCCATCGGAAAGCTGCGGATTTCGACGTCGCCCAGTTCGCGGCGCGCCGCCTCCGCCAGTATCGAGCAGACATCGATGCCGCTCAAACAGTCCTTGAATGAATCCGGTGCCAATATGATTTTCATTTTCTTCCTTGAAATCAACAACTTCAGACGATCGTCGCCGTCAATGCGTCAGCGCATAGAGGATGATGTTCGTCCCGAACTGTGTATAAAACGTATGGGCGAAGTCACTTATTTCACGACTGCCGTAATAGCGGAAGACGCGCCATTTCCCGCCGGGCTCGTTCGCCCATGACGGCATCGCCTGCTCCTGACAATAGATAATATCCTTTCCACCGTCTTCCCGCGCCACTTCGAAGCGCTCCCCGCCGTACGACGCGTTCTCCAGATACGACGACAGCCCTTTCGTATCCTCCAAAACACGGAAGCGAATCGTCGAATCCCACTGGTCCAGACTGTTCTTCCCCCAGCCCATCGAGACGATCGGCGTCGCCAACACCGCCACGCGGCCTTTCACGCGTAGAACCGCCGCCGCATATGTCCCGTCCGGCCATTTCTCCTTCTCCGTGTAGGATTTCACCGTATCCGGCAGAAGCGACGTGTCCGGCAGGCCCGCATAAAACGTCCTGTACAGCGGATCAGAACGCCTAAGTGTCTGGAATTCATAATTCGGGAACACTGGTTTGAAGGCCTCCTTCAACGCCGGCGTGGCCTCCCATTCCGCATAGCTGTGGTGCTGCCCGAGCTCGGGGCGCTCCCGCAGAAACGCCGCCGTGATGCCCGCGTCGACGTATATGAAGCCGCCGCGCTCCAGATAGCCGCGCAGATTCTCCGTCTCCTCCGGCGTGAACGTCCAATCATCTCGATCCGCGAAATTTACGTAGACGAACGGCAGCGAGAACAACCGCTCGTCCGCAAAACTCGTCAGCATGACGACATCGTCCGACACGTTCGCCGTCGTCGTCTTGCGGATATGGCGCAGCAGCGACGGCAGCGCGTTCGGATAGTAGCTGCGGAACAAACCGCCGCCGCTCACCAGCTGACCGACGCGGATTTCGTCGCCCAACGGCGCCTTTTCCTCCGCTTCGGCCACGCCGACCAGCATGAACAGACATAAGATGGACAAAAGACACTTCATAAAAACAGTCACAAAAGTGGTAGTACCAACGGCGTTCCCGCCGTTGTCAAGGCCGAGACGGCCTTGATATCCAGAGTTTTGAATTTGGCTATAGATGATTTTTTTACAATTTTATTCGTAGAGAAACAGGGTGGTGGAGATGGCGGAAAGATCGATGGTGAAGTCCTTTAGACTATCGCCGATGAGGCGTTTTTCTGGCAGAAGCATCGTCACACGGGCCGTGCGTGGAAGGGTGATATGGCGTTGCCCCCCCTTTGCGGCATGGACGGCGAGGAAGGACTGGTTGGCGTAGATGACATCGTCCGGATTGTCGTTGAAACAGTGGAGGCCGCGGTCGGTGAAGAGCCGACGTAGCTCGATGCGGTCAAGAAGGGCGGTCGTGCAGAGGACGCTTTCCCAATTGTCGAATTTCCGTGACGCGTAGGTGACGAATTTAGAGTCGCTTGCCAATGTCCCAAGCGTTTTGGCATTCGCGTCGTTGACGGAGAACAGCGGGCCGATGTCACCATGGTCT
>CACYQT010000066.1 GCA_902776645.1 uncultured bacterium
CTTGTCAAGGGCGGGGACGCCCTTGCTACCTCCGGTTTTGATTAAGGATAGCGAGGCCGTCTCGGCCTTGACAAGGGCGGGGACGCCCTTGCTACCTCCAGTGTTGAAATTGCCTCATTCGAAATGCCGTTATAAGATAAAGTAAAAGGAAAAGCGTGACTTTCAACTCTTGAAGAGGCCACGACATGCCAAAAAGAGCGGAAAAATCGACGGCTTTATTTGACAAGTCTGGACTGGATGATATTTTAAATACGTTTTCATCAAAAAATGCCCGATGGTGTAATGGTAGCACAACTGATTCTGGTTCAGTTTGTCTAGGTTCGAGTCCTGGTCGGGCAGCCAATGAAAACATCAGACAAGAAGATTGCCCGATGGTGTAATGGTAGCACAACTGATTCTGGTTCAGTTTGTCTAGGTTCGAGTCCTGGTCGGGCAGCCAGTGAAATCCAAAGCCTCCGTAGAACGAACGGAGGTTTTTTTGTGTAAGGAAACCACAGAAAACACAGATAACACTGATTTTTCACAGAAAGCCTCGCCGCCGGGCCGACAATCTCCTGAAGATTTTGCTTGTTCATAATGGCATCTTGATGCTGAAAAGTCAACGGCTCCGGTGGCTCGGCGGTTGGAAAATCACAGATAGCTGTTCAATGTAATGAATGATAATTCAGATAAGATATAAAAGGAGAAACAATGATTCCCGTAACGTATTCATGGCCGTGGGCGAAAGCGGACGAAGCTCAACAGAAAGAGACGTTGAAGAATCTGGCGGACAACGGCTTCCGCCATCTGGTGCTCAGCGACAAGACGATTGAGGCCTGCATTGTGACGCCCGAACTGATTGGAAAGCACAAGAAGGCTCTGGCGGAATTCGGGCTGGATTTCGTCGATGCGCATGCGCCGTGGGGCGCGTGGAAGGATCCGGGCATGCCGTTGGAGAGTCAACATGAAATGGTCGTGCTGCGGCAGAAAATGGCGATTCGCGTCTGCCATGAGCTTGGCGTCCATACAATGGCCTACCATACGGGCAATACGTTCAATTCGATTTTCGGGCAGGATCTGAAGCTGGAAGACTACTATCAGATGCTGCTACGCTCTCTGTATGAACTACTTCCGGATGCGGAACGCTACGGCGTCGAGATGTGTCTGGAGAACCAGTGGACGCCGTTGAACCAGTCGGCGTATTTGCTGAAAGCCGTCGAACATTTCAATTCGCCGTGGCTGGGCATCTGCTATGACGCAGGCCATGCGAATCTGACGGAACATGGACAGGAATTCCCTGGTAAGACCTGCGTTCCAAGCATTTGGAATGATGCGAAGATTCCCGTCGTTTGGGAAGAGAACATGGTCGCCAAACTGCGTCCATGGATTGTGAACTGCCATTTCCACGACAACAATGGCATCGTCGATGAACATAAATTGGTCGGGCAGGGGACGGTTGACTGGAATCGCATCATGAACACGCTGAAGGATGCGCCGCGTCTGAAATGCATCCAGAGCGAAGTCGGCATCCGCGAAGCGGGGCCGACCATGCAGGAACTGCGTGCGGCGTTTGGAAATCTGTGCGACTGGCTTGATGCCTAAAACGGCGTGTTGATAGTTTGAATAGGGGCTTTTAGCTGTTAGCTATCAGCCCCTTGTTTTTGCCTGTATTGTTCGATTAGTGAATTCATGAGAGCGACGGATTCCTGAAGTTTCTCTTTGGGCGTTCCCAGAGCAAATGATGTCACGTTATTGTCCGCAGAAGTTGTTTGAATGGACAATGATGTTGCGCTTGTTTTCTTTCCTTTGTGTTTTATGATTCTTTCGTCTGCTGTGATTTTTTCAATGTCGTTGATTGCAAAATCGTATTTCTTCAGCTTGAAACGCAAGAAATGGCTGCAACGAACAAGGCCTTGATTGAGATCAAATGTGATCTTGCAGTACATGGTTCCCAAATATGTGAAAAATAATACAAGCAATAGGCAGATCAAAGTCTTGGTCAGATTATGATCATGAAAGTACAATCTGGCGGCTATGCATAACAAGAGGAAGCTGAACAGATGAAAAGTCATTGGAAAGCTTCTAAATACATATACGTTGTCTTTTTCACTTATAAGTTTCATGAATAATCCCAATATCCCTCTGATATGTACAATGGCATATCAGAGGGATTATACTATTTCTTTTTACTTTGCCGTTTTGGCCGGATCAATTGCCTTATCGATATCGATAATGTTCTTCTTTATCAAAGTATCAAAGAAGGTATTGGATTTCAAGTAGTTGGTGAATTTCAGCTTCTGGTTTTCCCTAATGCAGAAAATGTAATTGTATTTTTTCGTCTTCTTTTCGCTGAATTCCAACTGGTTTTCTTTTTGCGTGTAGAATACAATGTAATACGGTGCGGCGTCAATGATGTAATGAATGATATAGCCGCCATTTGTAATCCTGGCCAGATATGTTTCAAGACCTTCCTTCTGCATTCTTGCAAGGGAGGTTGTAAACGTTTTCTGTGATTGTTTCGTATAGTACAGATTCGCGTATTCTTCTGTTGATTTTGTCTTTATGTCATTCAACGATGATTTGAACAACGAGATGATTTCATGGGCTGTGGCGTTGGCATGCTTATGCTGATCGTCATAGGTATTGACGTCAATGCCAGTGACAGGAATTCCGGTGAATTGCAGGAAGCAGTCATTGCCAGAAGCTTCATCCTTGCAGAGACTCATTTTATGCAGAACTTCTCCTTTTTTCGGAGCTGACTTGTCTTCAAAGAGGGGATTGTCCAAGCTTCCGGAGACAAGCATCACGATCATGGATTCCCTTTCGTCTGGCATGACAAACACGAAATCATTGTCCTTTTCGCATAGCATGGTAAACTGGTTGACGGGAATTTTCATATTGTTCATTTCCATGAATGTCTTGTAGAAAACCAACCGTTTGTCCGCCAGTTTGATTTGCGATGTAAATTCCACGGTGTCAGAGGTGTACGTTATCTTCTGGAATTGAAGAAGCTTATCGTAAAAATCTATTTCCTTCTGACTGTACGATAATTCAGCAAGCCGTTTTTTATCTCCCTTGTGAATGGCGTCGATGATGTCACAAGTTGTCTTAACCGCCTTCTTCGTCAATGGATCGTTGATTTCATCCGGTTTGCTGATGGCTTCAATCTTGCAAGACAACACAAAGCCAGTTTTCACAACTTGCCTGTTTTCATTCGTCATGTTGATGTTGAAGCTCTTCATTTCTTGACAACAAGCCAATCCTGCCATGAAAAATACGAAACATGCCAAAAGCTTTTTCATTTTTATCGCCTCTTAATTATACGGAATTTGTGACTGAAGAATAACATTTGCTATAATAATGTAAATGCTTTCTTTTTTTTCAATAGTAATCATGGATTCCGTGAAGTATAATTGTTATTTGTTTGTTTTCAATAATTTGAAACTCTTGAGGACGACGGTCCGCTTGCTTTCACCGCATGGATCGACGCGCAGGCCCGTAATGGTGCCAACCCATTGCGGATGCGTCGCAAGCGGGAAGATGTAGGTGTGCGGCTGTCCGTCCGCGATAAGCGGACGTGACAGGCTGGCGTTGGCATGCCATGACGCAAACGGCGTCGACCAAAAGACTTCCACATTGTCTATGTGGTCGGGATTGGGGGACGGTGAGACGGAGAGGACGACTTCCAGCCTGTCGAAATCCGCCGCGTTGATTTTCAGTTTCGGGGAGGCGGTGATCGGATCGCCGTTCTGCGTGACGAAGGAGCATCCGTCCGCCGTGAACTGCTGATTGGCGATCGGCGCGGCCACCCAGTCCAGCAGCGAACGCTCCGCCTGGAAGTCCCATTCCGTGCGGTTGGAAACTCTCTTATTTGGTTGAATGACAGGGAATTGGTCATAGGATCGGAAGTTGAGATCGGCAGGGCATGTGTCGTCTGATTCGGAGGTGACATTTTTGCAGAAAACGTCACGAATGGCGCGGAGCATGCCGAAGCCGAAATCGGAGCATGGCTCGATGAAGCTGCCTTCCGTCCATTCGTTCCATGGCGCGAGAATGAACAGCTTGCGGTCGCGTTTGTCCAGCCATTGCTTCATGGATTGCAGGTGGCGTTTGAATTCCGCCGGCGTGCGTTCATATATGATATAGGTATTGAGACTGTGGCGCGGGCGGCCGTCCCAGCCTGTTTCAGCGACGGGAATGAACGGAAGGCCGCTGGCTTCGCTTTGCTTTTCACGTTCATTCCAGGCCGCTTCCGCGCGATCGACGACGGCTTTGAAGGGGAAGAACATGTTGTCACGGGAGGTGGAGGGGGCGTCGGACCACCAGTGATAGGTCGATTGGCCGACATAGCCTTCTTTTTTCAGCGTGTTGAAATCCGTGCTGTTCATGGCATAGAATTCAAGGCCTGGCAGGCCTGCCTCCTTGGCCATTTTGTCTGAAATGGCGAACAGTTCGGCGACGTTTTCGGAACCGCCGACGTCTTTTCGGAGGCCTTCCGTCGTCCAGATGAAAATGACGGGCTTGCCGTTCAGCTGAAGGTATTCGGGCGTTTTCAAATATTTTGCAATCCAATGCTTTGTGACGGTGATCCAGTCTTCTTTGGAATGGGAGCCCGGCGGGTTGTGGTTGGCCCACATGACGGCCCATTTGAGATATTTGCGATGCTTCGCCTTCTGGAAGGCGTCGATCCAGTGTTCCAAATAAAGGTTTCCCGCATCCCAATACCAATCGACGAGGAAGAAGCCGATACCGTGTTCGGTGGCCCATTTGATCTGCCAGTCAACGACTTCCGGCAGCGATTCGTCATAATAGCCGAGGGCCGGTTTGGTCCACAGGTTGGAGGAGACGAGCATGGGCCATTCCTTCAACGTGCCATCGCGGTAGAAGCAGTTCTTTCCGTAGCCAGGGAAATAGTAAGTGCCTATCATGTAGTCGGTTTCGGCAGGTTTCGGCTGCGGTACGTATGTTTCGCCCGCATGGGCGGTCGGGACAGGTGTGATTTCGAAGGGGCGGGAAGAAGCTATGTGGATAGTTTTACCGTCAACGATGAATTGCGCGTCCATCTGGACGGTGGCGGCGGAATCGGAGACGACGTCGAAACGGACAACGGCTCGTTCCATTCCTTCGATATGCAACTTCTTCTCCGTGAACGGCTTGCCATCGGAAAGAAAACGCAGGCCTGCAGGCGATTTGGCGATTGGTTTCAACGTGTAGTCGACCGCTTCAGCGGAACCGTTCTGGACAAGAAGGAGGATGTTGCAAGGCTTGCCGACACGGTTCGGAAACTCCTGATTGCCGAAATAAACGACTTGGAAATCAGGCTCTTGCGGCGGCGTGGAGGTGAATTCGATGGAATGGATCGTGTATGGCGCTTCGAATTCGGGCACGATACGGATGGAGAATTGCGAAAGTTCGTCTTTCCAGTTTGCACTGCCGCCCGCCATGAAGAGATAGCGATGGGGCTTTCCGTCACCGACGAAAAGCCGTTCATTGACTTTGTTCAAACCTTTGATTTCCGAACGGATCGTGCCGACGACGCGGGCCTCCCTGTCGCAGGAAGCGGTGACGACGATGAACGGCGTCTTGAAGAAATTGACGCGGAGCAGAGGGGAGAGAAGCGTGCCGTCCGGCCCGACGGTCCATTTCGGATTCGTGTTGTCTTGGAATGCCCATGTTGTTTCGGTGGAGATTTCCGTGTCTTCGGAAGCGGTGATTTCTATGGAATCGATGTCGATGTCCGTTTCGCCGTCGATATCGACGCGTAGGCGGACGATTTCCGGAAATTGGTTCCAGAACGGATGGAGGACGATGTCCTGCCAGCCTTGACCGCCGAAGAATCTGAAACGCAAGGAGTTGGCTTCGCTGAAGCCATTGTAGGGGCCTTCCGTTGTTGGCGCGAAGAAAAGCTGTCCGGTGGTTGAACGGGTGGATTTCAGGCGGATGCGGACTCCATGCCGGAAGGACGGTTTGAAGGAGATTTGAGGCGAGAGGAAGAAGGGATCCGCGCCGCGTGTCGTGGCTTTCAGGATGCCGTCTTCGGTGCGCGCGTTTTTAACGGAACTGTTTGGCGTCCAGCCTTGAAGACCGTCTTGAAAGTCCCATTGGAGGCTGGAAACAACTTCTTGTGCGGAAAGCGGGAGCGTGCAGAAAAGGGCGAAAAACAGGAAAAACGCTTTTTTCATGGTCGTGCCTCTGGTGTTGATGGATTGTAACAAATGACTAAATACGATAGCTTGAAAAAAGAAAATTTCAAAGGAAAAAAATATGTGTTTCGTTGACAAACTGGCTCTTGGTATCATAGTAAAATCAATTGTGTTTGGCACCAAGGTGCCATCTAGTAGAAACAAGAAACGGAGAAAGAAAAGTGATTCCTGTAACGCATGTGTTTGAATGGGCCAACATCGCGGACAAAGTCCGCCGCAACTTGTTCATGGAATTCGCGGAAGTCGGCGCGAAGCATCTTGTGCTGACCTGCGAGATGATCCTGAACTGCATCCAGAAGAACCCTTATATCAATATTTACCGTAAGGACATGGCGGATGCCGGGCTGACGTTCAATGACGCGCATGCGCCGTTCGGCGTGTGGGACGATCTGGATCTGCCGATCGAAGAGCTCCGTCCGCTGATGCTGAACCGCCACAAGCTGTCGCTGCAGATCTGCGACTTGCTGGATGTCCGCACCTGCACGATCCATATCGGCAACGGCGATCTCGCGTTCGGCGAGCTCAACAAAGTCGACATCCTGTGGGAGTGCGTCCGCCGCAGCCTTGAGGAGCTTCTGCCCGTCGCGGAGAAATACAATGTCGTCATCTGCATCGAGAACATCTGGAGCCCTGTCAACACGCCCGAACGTCTGCTGGCGTTGATCGACGCGTTCAAGTCGCCGTATCTGGGCATCTGCTACGATTCCGGCCATGCGAACATCTCGACGTGCAAGCGTGACGTGGAGAACAACGCGGAACGCCAGTGGGCGAAGTTCGGTCTGAAGCCCGTGTGGGACGACAAGATTCTCGAAAAGCTGCAGCCGCACATCGTGAACTGCCATCTGCATGACAACCACGGCGTCGTTGACGAACATCTGATGCCCGGTCTGGGCAACATCGATTGGAAGAAGACGATGGGCTTGCTAAAGTCCGCGCCGCGCATCCAAGTCATTCAGAACGAAGTGCTTTCGGGAACACGCCAATATTCCATCCGCGAACGTGTGAAGTGCTTTGACGATTTGATGGAACGATTTTGAACATAACTAAACAGAGCAAAGAGGAGGCCGTAACATGTCGGTGAAACAATTGTCGATATTTTTGGAAAATCGTCCGGGCCGTCTGGAGACGGTGGCTCAGCTTCTTGGCGACGCGAACATCAGCATTCTTGCGTTGTCCGTCGCGGACACGAAGGATTTCGGTATCTTGCGTCTGTTGGTCGACAAGACTGAACAGGCCGGCAAAGTGTTGTGCGACAACGGCATCCTCTGCCAGAACAGCGATGTGACGGCTGTTGAGATCGGTAGCGCCCCCGGCAGTCTAGCCCGCATTCTGGCCCTCTTCAAGGAGGCCAACGTGAACGTGGAATACATGTACACGATGGCGGAGCCGATCGGCGAGCATCCGATCATGATCTTCCGTTTCGACGACGTCAAGCCGGCGCTTGAGATTCTGGCGAAGAACGGCGTCCATGTCCTTTCGGAGGCCGATCTCCCGAAGGCTTGATGAGTTGAATTGCGGGCCGCATGGAGATCGTGCCATGCGGCCTTTTTCATTGTATTGCAGAAGGTTTTCACGTTATGTGGCTTGGATTGGCACTGGGGGGGATGGCGTCGTTGTTTCTGGCGCTGTCCTATACGTTTTCGGGCATGTCCGTCAGGCGTTGCAAAGACGTCGGGACGTTCGGGCTGCTGTGCCGCGCCCATGTCGTCATGGGCGTGTTGTCGCTCATCGGCCTGCCGTTCATCTGGACGCCGACGCTGGCGACGCATTTCGGCGACTACGCCCTGATCATGCTTCTGGCGATCGTCTTCTATCTGTTCGGGCAGTTCTGCCTGTTCATGGCGCAACGGACGGTCGACGCGAGCCGCGTCGTCCCGTTGCTCGGCATGAAACTGCTGGTATTGGCGGTGTTGAATCTATTGATCATGCCGCATCTCACGGGAGCGAAGGCGGAAAGCTACGGTGTTTTCCAATGGCTTGGCATCTTCCTTACGGTGGGGGCCGCCTTCATTCTGAACAAGGCGGGGCAGCGGATTCCGTGGCAGAGCCTCTGCTGGGTCGGCATGACGTGTCTGGGCTATGCATCGTCTGACACGTGCATTACGATGTTCGTGCGTCGTCTGCAGGCGATTGGCGAGACGGCTGGCGACGCCGCGTTGGCGGGGCTTGCGCGGCCGTCCGTGGCGGCCGCGTTCATCACCTACGTGCTTTGCGGCGTGGCGGGAGTCCTGCTTCGCGCGCATCGGGACGGTCAACGGCAACATCGTTCAGAGCACGCGTGGCATCATCGCGATTCTGATAGGCGCACTACTGGCGGCGCTTGGCTTTACGGAACTTGAGGAGAAGGTCGGTGTCCAAGTATGGATACGCAGGATGATCGCCGGCGTGATGATGTTTTTGGCCATCGTGGCGTTTAACTGGAAGTAGAAGTTCTAGAAATCTAGAATCCTAGAAGTCTAGAATCCTAGAAAACTAATGAAAGGTATATAATTGTTTGTCTTCCAGAATCTCTTCCATATCTTTCTTGTAGTTCCAGTTTTCAGGCACTTTCAGGAGGCCTGTAGCTGAACGTGTTAATGGGCCAATGGGAATGGTCTTCTTGTTATATTTCATTTGAGCTTGGGTCAAGATAAACGCAGAGAACATTTGAGTTATGCTGACGTGCTCTTCAGAAGCCATCTGGCGGGCAAGGTTTGCGATTGTTTTGGGTGGATGTAAAATTATTTTCGTTGTTGTCATAGAATCTCTCCATATATCAATTTTAATCAAAATAAATTAAGTTGTCATAAGAATAAATCAAGGAAGAAAAATTTATTGTTTTAGAGTTTTTTGCGTTTTTTTTAGAAAAAATTACATTATGTATCTATTAGTTGGTGTTTTTAGGATTATGTACTAAAAATGAAAAGTGAGGAATCATGGATGTTCCTTTAAAACGAATGCCTGGCGCGGAACTGCGCATCATGACAAGCAATATCTGGGGCGACTATTTCGGCAATCCGCCGCATGAGCGGGAGGACGCCCTGGCGGACGTTTTTCTGCGCTATCTGCCCGACACGCTGGCCATGCAGGAAGTGACGGCGAACTGGTGGAAGTCGCGGCTGTTCGAACGTCTGAAAGACGAATACGCCGTCGTGGAAGGCGACGGGCCGGACCAGACGAACCACATCCCGTTGCTTTACCGTCGCGACAGTCTGGAGCTGCTGGACGGCGGCTGGCAGCAGTACCATGTCAAACTGGATCGTAGCAAAGGCTTCACATGGGGCTTGTTCAAGGATAGGAAAACGGGCAAGACGTTCGTCGGCTATTCGACGCATTTCTGGTGGAAGGGATCGGATGAGAGCAACTACATCCGCACGGTGAACGCGGAGAAGCTCATGGCGAAAATGACGGAGCTGCGGACAAAATACGACTGCCCCGTGGTCGGCGGCGGCGATTTCAACTGCAACGTCTCCTCCGATCCGTTCAAGCTCATGGCGGAGTATGGTTTTGAAAGCGTGCAGGAATTCGCGGAAATCGCCTCGCCGGAATGCTCGCACCATGGCGATCCGAAGCGTGGCGACGACGGAAAATACCATGGGCAGCCACGCCCCGAAAACAATGTGAAGGCGTATTCCATCGACCATCTGGTCGCCTACAAGCCGCGCATCCGCGCTTTGGGCGAATATGTGATTCTGGATCAGGACGCGTTGGACGCGACGGACCATTCGCCGATTTTCACGGATATTGTGTTGAAGTAATAGGAAGACAATCAAAAAGGAGCCAAAGATGAATTTTCACAAAGGATTGATGATGTTGTTGTTGGCCGCCGTTTTCGCCATGCCGGCGTTTGCGCAGGAAGAGGCCAAGGCGGAGAATTGGCTGGAGAAGCGTTTCGGCAAGGAGCTCGTGAACGCGAAGGGCGAGAAAGTCGCGGCCGCGACGCTTAAAGGCAAGACGGTCGGCATCTATTTCTCCGCCCATTGGTGCCCCCCGTGCCGCAAGTTCACGCCGCAGCTGGTCGCGTTCCGCGACGCTGTCGCCAAGCAGAATTTTGAAATCGTCTTCGTGAGTTTCGACAAAGACAAAGAGGCCATGGCCGGCTACATGAAGGAGACGAAGATGGGCTGGCTGGCGATTCCGTTCGATGCCGCACAGCGGAAGGCCGTGGCGGATGAATTCGACGTGCACAGTATTCCGACGCTGATCATTCTGGACAAGGATGGCAAGACGATCACGAAGAGCGGTCGCGGCGATGTGACGACCAAAGGCAACGAAGCCCTGAAAGGCTGGACGACGAAGAAATAAAACCGCTTGAAGGCTAAAAAACGACGGCCCCGATTCATGATTGAACCGGGGCCGTTTTGCTTTATGCAACGGTTTCCTGCAACCGTCAGAATTCGAAGCGGGTGACCGTGCCGTCCGCACCGGAGATTTCGGCTGTGCCGTTCATGATGTAGAAGTGGCCGAGGGAGAAGCCGGTCTCTTCATTGTACATGTTCTTCAGGCCGGGGGCCTTTTCGAAGACGGCCTTGTCCAGTTCTTCGCCGTTGTCCGGAACGGCACGGCCCGTGATGCGGATCCAGCCGCCGTCCTTCTCTTTGGAGATGCTGACGAGTTCGACGTTCGGATTGACGAGAATCTGGCGGTAGGAGTCTTTCTGCTTGCCGATGTGGAAGTAGATGCGGTTGTTATACTTCAGGAAGATGCCGATGGGGCGGACGCGCGGCTGGTCTTTGTCGGCGGACGCGAAGAAATAGGGGCCGGATTTTTCAAGGAAATCGGCGACTTTGTTGACGGCGTCCACTTTCTTCAAATGCTGAACTTTGAAATTGCCGAAGCGAGTCGCGCCTGAGACGGCGTCCAATGAACGCGGCCAGGGCTTGCTCACATGCTTGCAGGAAGCCGTGGAAATGACGATGGCGATGGCCAATGCGATGAATGACAGATTCTTCATGGATGACTCCTTTTGTCCTGACGGTTATTTCTTGCCGGGGATGAGATTCTTCAGGCCTTCTGCGGCGTTCTTGACATTGTCCTTGACGTTGTCTTTGAGTTCCTTCGCGCTGTCGCCCAACGATTTGGCGCCGTCTTCAAGGGATTTGACGCCATCCTTTGCGCTGTCGCCGAGGGATTTGATGCTGTCTTTTGCACCATCACCGAGGGATTTGACGCCATCAACGATGCCTTCGCCGATGGCCTTCGCGCCGTCGAGCAGCAGCTTGCCGGAGCTCTTCAAAACGTCGAAGATGGAGAGCAGTGTGGTCTTGAGGGTGATGGCGGCCGCCTGGACCATGCTGATGCCACCTTCCTTCTTGCCAAGGTCTTTGATTTCGATGTCCGGCAGGACGATCGGGGCTTCCATGCCGCCGGCGATTTTCGCGGAGACGCCGATCTTGCCGTTCGTGACTTTCACGAGATTGACGACGACCTTCTTGCCGCCTTCTTTTTTCTCTTCCTTTTCTTCCTTCTTCTCTTCATCGGAGGACGGCAGGGAGGAATTGACATTCTCCAGAATCGTGTTGAGGTTGGAATTGCCGAGGCCGACTTCGTAAGTGATTTCGGGAGCGTCGATAAGGACTTGGTCGATTTCGATGACGTCGCTCATGAGGGAGCCCATATTGACGTTGACGAAAATATGGCCGAGCGCGAAGGCGTGGTCTGTCTTGTAGCCTTCCGGATTCTTGATGACGAGATTCTTGATCTCAAACTTGCCGCCGAAGACGTTGAAATTGACGTCATCTACATGCGCTTCGCATTTCGTGACTTGCGGGACGACGGTGTTGATGCCGGTCTTGACGATCTTGCCAAGGTTCAGGATGATCGCGAACAAGGCGATGATCAGAACGACGACGATGATGCCGATGATTTTCAGAGCTTTCATAATGGTTCTTTCCTTTATTATTGATGGGTGATAAGATCAAAACAGAAATTCCCTCACGAGACCGAAGAGGGCGATGCTGAGAAGCACGACGAAGATAAACGTGACGGATTTTCGGATCTGCATCGTGTCGATCCGGCGGACGCGCGTCCGCCGGATGGTGCGACGCGAACGCGCGCAGACCGCCATGACCGTATGCAGGTCGTATTCCGTTTTGGGTTGATGTGGCATAAGTCTCCGCCTTCTTGTGGATTACTGAATGATGCCGCCGCTGGAGAGGAAGATTCCCTTCAGGTTCATCTGGAGCTGCTGCGGCGTGTCGGAGAACTTGAGGGCGGTTTCCTCCGTGATGTCGCCGTTCTTCGCCAGCTTGAGGAGGCACTGGTTGAAGGACATCATGCCTTCCTCTTCGCCGCCGGCGATGGCCTGCGGGACTTTTTCAAGCTGGTTGTCGAAAATCAATTTCTTGACGATGGACGTGTTGATGAGAATTTCGTTGATCGGCACGACGCCCTGTCCGATGGCGCGAGGCGCAAGTCGCTGGCAGACAATCGCCTGGAGACATTCGGAGATGCTCTTGCGGATGGAGTCGCGCTCCTCCAGCGGGAACATGTCGAGAATACGGCTGATGCTCTGCGCGGCGTCTTTCGTGTGGAGCGTCGTCAAGACCATGTGGCCGGTTTCGGCGGCGGCGAGAGCCGTTTCGAACGTCTCGCGGTTTCTCATTTCGCCGACCATGATGATGTCGGGGTCCTGTCGCAGGGCATGGATGAGGGCGGAATCGAAGCTTGCGGCGTCCAGGCCGATTTCACGCTGTTCAAAGAAGGAGCGGTTGTCCTGGAACGTGTATTCGATCGGGTCTTCAATGGTGATGACATGCTGTTCGGACGTGTTGTTGATGTAGTCCAGCATGGCGGCCATGGTCGTGGATTTACCGGACCCCGTCGTTCCCGTCACGAAGATGATGCCGTTGCGGAAACTTGCGATCTTCTTCAGGATTTCCGGCAGGTTGACTTCCTTGATGGTTGGCGCTCTGCCTTTGACATAACGGAACGTATAAGCGGAATTGCCGCGCTGGCGGTGGAGGTTGACACGGAAACGGCCGACGCCTTCTTCCTCCCACGCGAAGTCGAGGTCGCCTTCCTTCTTGTAGATGTCGAAGCGCCCTTCGGGGATGATCTGCTCGAATGACTTCTCGAAGAAGTATGTGTCGGTCATGATGTTCGTTTCGACCAGCCGTGAATGGACGCGGAGGCGGACGAACTTGCCTTCGCGGACATGCAGGTCGGAAGCGCCCAGCCCGACGGCGTATTTCAGGATGTCGAAGAAGACGGACGCGTCGCGCCGTGTCTTTTTGACGATGAGGGCCAGCTGGCCGCGCTGCCGCTGGATGTGGACGAGAAAGCGCGCGACACCGTCCTCTTCAAGCAGGAAGTCCTCCATGATGAAGTCTTCGCCGTCGTCGTTGCTTTCTAGTTTTTTGATTTGTTCGTCCGGTAGCAGGTTGCCGGCGAGTTCGAGGAATTTCGTATCGTTCGGCGCGAAGTCCGGAATTTCGCAGGAGGCGCCTTCGATGCGCAGGACGGCGGGTTTGCCTTCGTAGATCTGGCATTCGGAGGCTTTGTTTTCCATGTAGGCGACCAGCAGGTCGTGAATGACGGAACGCATGGTTTGTATCCTTTTATTGTTGACGGTTGACACTTTTTATTACCATATAATAAAAAGCAGAAATGGATTTTTTCAAGTTATAAGGATGGGACAACTGAGACAACTGGGACGACTGGGACTTCAAGGATGGATGGGGCGGAAAATGATTGTCGCCGCTGTCCCATAAGTCCAAGTTGTCCCACTTAAATCAAAGTTGCTGGCAAGATTGTAAACTTCTCATTCGAGTATTTTGCGACAGATGGCGGCAATGGGGCAGGATTCGCATTCGGGGGAACGCGCCTTGCAGACATAGCGGCCATGCAGCAGCAGATAGTGGTGCGCGTTCAGCAAGTGCTTCTGCGGAACGCGTTTCAGCAACGCCTCTTCGACGCCTTCGACAGTCGTTTCATGGACGAGCCCCGTGCGGTTCGCGACGCGGAAGACATGCGTGTCTACCGCCAATGTCGGCATGCCGTAACCGACGTTCATGACGACGTTCGCTGTCTTCCGGCCGACGCCTGGCAGCGTCATCAGCTCTTCGCGCGTCTTCGGAACTTCACCGTTGAAGTCGCTTAACAGCTTCTGGCAGATGCCGATGACGGATTTTGCTTTGTTGCGGTAAAGACCGATTCGTTTGATGGCCTCCGCGACGCCGTCTTCCCCCAGATCGATGTAGTCCTGGCAGGTCTTGCATTTCTTCCAAAGCTCCTCGGTGACGACGTTGACCTGCTTGTCCGTCGTCTGCGCGGACAGGACGACGGCGATGAGCAGGTCCAACACGTTGCGATGGTCGAGTTCGCAGCGTGGCGTGACATGTTCGGAGAGAATGTCGAAAAGTTGTTCGACTTGGCTTGCCGTGAGAAGTTTTGGTTTCTTGTTCATGGTGACTTATATTGAAAAAAGGGCCAGCCCGAGAAGGCCCGCGATGGTGATTGACAGAATCGTGTTAAGCTTCCATTTGAGTTCGATAATGGCGATGACAATGAAAATAACGACGCCTTGCCAGCAGATGCCTGGCAACGCCGCGCCTTTCTTCCATAGATTTTTGACGGAACTTGTCAGAACGGAGCCGTCGGCAAAGGAGAGCACGGCGGTGAGAATCATGCCGACGACCATCGCGCGGATGCCGAACAGCGCGTTTTTGACATATTTGTTGTCTTGGAAAGCTTTTTTGAAGAACGATACGATGGTTGCGACGGTGAAGCAGGGGAGAATCAACGCCAATGTACAACAGATAGCTCCGATGAAGCTGTATTCCGAATAACCGACGTAGGTGGCGGTGTTCAGACCGACGGCACCTGGCGTCATCTGCGCGAGGGCGATGAGATTCGACATTTCGGGGCCTTCCAGATACGTCGGGACGATCTGGGCCTGCAGCAGCGGGATCATGGCGTAGCCGCCGCCGAAGGTGAAGGCCCCCGTCTTCAGAAAGATGAAAAACAAATCAAGAAAAGATGGTTCTGGCATGGAGAAAGTGTTTTTTGTACTGGATAGACTGGATGTTCTGGATATTCCGGATGATTGGAATGATAGAAAAAGACAAAAGTAATTGTTAATTGTTAATTGTTAATTTTCTTTTGCGTTGCAATCGCCTTGTACACAAGGCCTGCGACGCCCGCCATGATGATCATCAGAATGACGTTGAAGTTGAAGACGAGAAGCGACAGGAAGCCGATGACGGCCATGATGATTTCAAACGGCCCCTTGAGGATTTTCTTGCCCAACTGTATGGCTGACAGCAGGATGAGCGCGCAGACGCCCGCGCGGACGCCTTTGAAGACATTGATCATGGCGGGCGTGTTGAAGAAATTCGTCAGGCAGTAGGCGATGAGCAGGATGGTAACGAACGGCGGGAAGATGACGCCGAGCGTGCCTGCGATCGCTCCGGGCACGCCGGCGATTTTCGAGCCAATCAACGATGACATGTTGACGGCGATGATGCCCGGAAGCGACTGCATGATGGCGACCGTGTCGAGCATGTCGTCGTTGGTCAGCCATTTGCGCTTTTCGACGAATTCGCGGTTCATGGCGGGCAGCATGACGAGGCCGCCGCCCAATGAGACGGCGGAAATGCTTGCGAATACTTGAAATAGGACGAGGCATCGCTTGAGAAGCGATGCCTGCTGGATGTTTTCTTCAGAAGGCATGTGTCAGAGTTCGATTTTGGTGAGCTTCCATGGCGGAAGCGAGACATTCTTGAAGACGACGGGCGTCTTGACGACGGTCGTGGTTGATTGGTCCGAACGGTTCTGCAGCGTGAGGACAAGTTTGCCGTTGACGGTATCGACCGTGACGAGCTCGACGTCCGGATTGGAGATGTCGAGGAGGCTTCCGCTGGCGGGAAGTTCGCCGTCATGGACATATGTAAGATAGGCGATCGGGGCGTTGCCGTCCGCAAGGGCGGGGATGTCGTCCGGATTGGCGGCGATGGTCATGTTGATGTGGAGTTCGCCGCGTTCCGTCGGCGTTTCGATGCCTGTTTCGGGCGTGCTGTATTCATCGCAGGAATAGCGGCAGGCCTTGTCCAGAGAATAGGTGAAGAAGCCGTTCTGGTTGTCGAAGCTGTAGCCGCCGTCGGCCGCGAATCCAAAGGATCCAGCCGTTGTGTTGCAGACCTTTACGTAACGCTGGCCGGGAACCTGGCCGGATTCGGCGCGTTTCGTTTCGCCGCCGATGACGTCGTAGATGACGGATTCCGCCTGCGGGAAACGGAGCTTGAGGCGGGATGAGCGGTCGTCGCGGATGACGCGCGTGTCGAAGGTGAAATTCGTTTCGCCGCGCCGCAGGGCGACGGTCAGTTCGATGCGCGAATGCGCGCCTTTCATTTCAACGAAAAGAATCGCCTTTTCGGGGCCGTTCGCGACGGTCTTGACGCGGGTGACGATCCAGACTTCCAGAAGGTTCTGGAGGTTGAACGAATCAGGCTCCTCCGCCATGCCGCCCCATGATCCGAACTTGTCTTCATAACGCGCGATGGAGATGGGCAGCGTCTTGCCGTCGGGCATGGTGACGGTCATATTGTATTCGCCCGGAACGGCTTTGAAGGAGACGAGACCGTTGGAGATGGAGCAGTCGTCGGCTGTGGCGGGATGGTCGTCGCAGGGCGGCGCGAGCTGCGGCTGCTTGACGTAACCCGCTGTATAGACGGCCCATCCGCAGGCCGGAATCTTCGCGGGGAAGACGAGCCGCTTCCGCCAGACGCAGCCCGGCATGGAGCGGTGCTCCGTGTGGAGCTCCTGGAAGCGGACGGGCTTGCCGTCCGCGTCGCGCAGTTCGACGATTTGGTCGGCATGCGTGACGCCCCACAGCGGACGGTAGTCCAGCGAGACTTCCAGTTCGACGAAGCCGTTGTAGGGGCGCGGCGACGGATTGAAGACGATGTACGGGACGGCTTCCGGCATGTCGCCTTCGACGGCGGGAACCTTCACGGCGACCTTCGCGCAGAGGCGGTTGACGGCTTCGAATTCGGCGCGGCGGGCCGTGTAGGCGACGCCGCCGAGCTCCTCCCGCTGTTCGAAGAGGGCGCTTTCGATGGCGCTGCCGGGGATGATGTCGTGGAAGCAGTTGAACAGCATGGAACGCCACGCTTCCGTGAAATTCGGCGCAGGGGGTAGCGACGGCGTCTCCGCCGTCGGTTGCGTAAGATAATCATCGATGATTCGTACACTGTTTTCCGCGCGGCGGAGCAGGTTGGAACTCTTGCGGAACTCATGCTTGAAGGCGGGAACGGAAGCGTAGCAGCCGCGCAGGCAGAAGTTCAGTTCGGCGGTAACGGATTCGATTTCAAGACCTTCGGATATCTCTTCCTCAAGAGCGGCGAAGAAAGCGTCGAACGTGGAGAAGCGGACTTCGACTTCCGGATGCTGCTCACGCCATGCCATGAGGTCTTCTACTTGACGGGCCGTCGGGCCGCCGCCATGGTCGCCGAGGCCGAAGCCCATGGCGATGTTGACGCGTTTGCGGTCTTTGACGCGCTCCAATGCGCCGTCGAGTTCGGGGATGACGGCCGGCCGTTCACAACCATACCAATTGGAATTGAATCGCGCGGAGAGAATGGACGAGCCGCCATTGCCGACCCAGCGGAAGACATCGTCCTTCAACGGGAAGAGATGGTTGTTCGGACGCGTGAACGAGAAGTATTTAAAGCCCGACGCCGCATAGATTTCCGGCATGCCTTCGCTATGGCCGAACGGATCCGCCGCCCATGCGACCAGCGGCTCGATGCCAAGCTCCTGCTTGAAATATTCGCGGCCGATGGTGAACTGGCGGAGGAAATCGACGGTGGACGGCATGTTCTGGTCCGGCTGGATCCATCCGCCGCCGACGGCGCACCAGCGTCCTGCCGCCATAAGTTCCTTGATACGAGCGAAGAGGCCCGGATCGGTCTTCTGGATATGGTTGTAGATGGCGGCTTCGCCGCGGTTGAAGGTGAGTTCCGGAAAGCGGTCCATGAGCTTGACGATCGTGCTGCATGTCTTGACGCCTTCGTTGAGGCCTTCATGCTGGTTCCAGAACCAGACGGGATCGAGATGGGCGTTCGGCAGGATGTGGAAGATTTTTTTCATGGCTGGCATGGTGTTGGTTAATATGTTGGAAAATAAAAAAGACAAACTTAAACTATATTCGTTTTACTGGTAAAATGCAAAAAGCGGAAGGGATTTTCATGGGAGAATATTGACAGTTGGCGGCATTGCATTATTGTTGGTGGTAACGAGGGCGTCTCGCCCTTGAAGGGGGCAACACCGTCGGTTCCCTGGAGAACCACGTGACGCCGTTGGCTCCTCAGCGTTGAAGAAGAAAATTCATGTCAGTTTATTATAATAAGGAAAAGCAAAATGGCCGGACTGTTTTTGAACGAAGACGATTCCAATTTCTTTATGTCCTTCCTGGATAAGGACATGACACGCGAAGGGCTGGAGGCTTTCATTCGCGGATACATGCGCGGGCAGGTCGGTGCCATCGTGCTGAATCCGAATGCGCAGCGTGCGTCGTATGACAGCCATGTCATCGAGCCGATCTGGAGCGGCGTGGAAAAGGACGAAGATGGCAGGCCGTCGTTCCGCGGCAAGACGTTGGGGCCGAATTTCCAGATGTGGACAACCAATGCGCGGCTGTTGCATGAACACGGCCTGAATCCATATAAAATATGGTTGGATGTCATTCGCAGTGAAGGGCTTGAAGGATGGATTTCCTGCCGCATGAACGATTTGCATGACGTCCATAACGACGACAGCGTCATGCATGACGCCTTCTGGCGGGAGCATCCGGAATATCGCCGCGCTCCGTATTTCGGCGATTGGTTCGGACGTGCGTTGGACTATGGTTTCTCAGACGTGCGCGACTATCGCATGGCGTTGATAGAGGAGTTTCTGAATCTGTTCGAATGCGACGGCATCGAACTGGACTGGCTGCGTTTTCCTGTCTGCCTGAAGCCCGGCTATGAAATCGAAGACGCGGAGGCGGTGACGGACATCGTCCGCCGGACTCGCAAATTGGCTGACGCGAAGGGCGAAGAACGCCATTGCAGGATAAAGGTCGGCGTTCGCGTCCCATCACGGCCGGATGATGCGCGGCGGCTTGGCTATGACGTGTTGACGTGGTCGAAGGAAGGGCTGATCGATTCCGTGACGGTCAGCAATTTCTGGCCGACGACGGATTCGGACATGCCGATTGAGATTTGGCGCGGTCTGCTGCGCGACGGCATCGAGCTGAACGCGGGGCTGGACATCAACATTGGCGCCTATCCGTCCGCGGCCATGATTCCATGCACGGCCGCGATGACGGCCGGTTTCGCCGCGGAATATCTGCATCGTGGCGCGAACCATGTGTATTTGTTCAACTACATGAACGGCCTGACGGGCATGTCCAATCCGAAGGAATTCGCGGAAGTTCTGGAGAAGTGCGGCGAGAAGGAAAGCGTCTATGAAATGACGCGCCGCCATGTGGTGACCTACACGACGCCGCGGCCCGTGGGCGTGCCGATGGACTGCGCATTGCCGCGCACGTTTGGCGGCGGCTGGCAGAATTTCCGTGTGAACGTCGGCGGCGGGACGAACTGCCGCACAGGTTATGCCGTCATCGGCCTGAAGGAGCCGTTGGCGGAAGGGCAGGAGATTTCCATTAAGGCCAACGGTGCGGATTGCTTCGAGACGGAAGAGACGTTCGATCTGGAATTTCCGCCGCATGTGGCGGCGACGGTCGTCCGCCAGATTCCGATGCGCGAACTGCATGACGGCGACAATGTCCTCTCCGTCCGTCTCGACGGCGGCGAAGCGACCGCCGTTTGGTGCGAGATTTATTTACCCTAGAAGTCTAGAATCCTAGAAATCTAGAATCCTAGAAAATCAGCCTTTGCGTATCATCGTTATGGCTTCCGCCGCGAGGCGGAGGCCGAAGAGGGCAGGCAGGTAGGATATGGTGCCCAACGGCTTGCGTTCGCCTGGATTCTCCGCTTCGTCCGCATGGTAGCCGCCATTCTGCAAGACGGACGGAAGCTCTGGCGAGAAGCAGACTTTCAGGCCTTTCTGGATGCCTTCCTTGTGGAGCGCCTTGCGCATGAGCTTCGCCAACGGACAACCGTAAGTCTCTGATATGTCCGTTATTTCGACGGTCGCCGGATTCGTCTTGTTGGCGGATCCCATGCTGGAAAGAATCGGAATGCCGTGGCGGATGCAATGGAGGATGGCGGCGAATTTCGGCCTCCGTTCGTCTATCGCGTCGATGACACACGACCATGGCGTGCCGTCCAGCAGCTCCGCGATGTTTTCAGGCGTCAGATGGAGGTTCAGCGGCGTGACATCGACATCTGGATTGATGTCGCGGATGCGTTCCGCCATGACCTCTACTTTCAGCCGTCCGATCGTGCTGTGCAAGGCGTGGACCTGCCGGTTGATGTTGGACGGTTTCACGGTGTCGCAATCGACGAGCGTGATATGTCCAACAGCCGTTCTGGCAAGCGTTTCCGCAACCCATGAACCGACGCCGCCGACGCCGAGCAACAAGACGTGCGCATCGCGGAGCTTCGCTAAATCATTTTCTCCAATGAGAAGTTCTAATCGAGAGAATGGCATGTTTTTACTGGAAGACTGGATAGAAGTTATCTTGCAAGATGGTAAGTCGCCACGGCGATGGCGCTCATGATGCCGAGGCTTTCGCCAAGCCCGGCGGGAACGATGCGGCAGGCGGCGAGTGCAGACGGAAGCGCTTCCTTCTGAAGCTCTTCCCGCATGGAGGCTTCCAAATATTGGCCGGACCGCGTGTAGATGCTTCCAAGAACGATGACCTCTGGATTGAAGCAGTCGATGATGATGGCCAACGCCTGTCCAAGATAGCGGCCGCTTTCCCGCAGGACGTTGATGGCCTGCGGCATGCCGTTGGCGGCGGCCATGGCGACGTCCTTCGCCGTGGGATGCGGGATGCCCGGCAGGCGGTTGGCGGCCAGTTGGGCGATGCCGCCGCCGCTGCAGAAGCCTTCGAAAGATCCCGCCTTGCCGTAGCCGACGGGGCCTTTTGGCGCAAGGCGGATATGGCCTACTTCGCCTGCGTCGCCGCTGGCGCCTTCATAGAGCTGTCCGTTGAGGATGAGGCCGCCGCCCATGCCCGTTCCATGCGTCAGATAGACCATGTGGCGTGCGCCTTTTCCTGCTCCGAACTGCCATTCCGCGAGAGCGCAGGCGTTCGCGTCGTTCATTAGATATCCTGTTCCGCCAAAACGGCTTGTGAGTTCATTGACGATTTCGATATGATCCCATCCGGGCAGATTTGGCGGGGAGAGGACGACGCCTTTCGCGGAGTCGAGCGGGCCGCCGCAGGCGATGCCGAAGACGGGGCTGTCGCCTGGCTTGAGCGAATCGACGATGGCGTAGATTTCCGCAAGCGTCGCATGGACGTTCGTGGTGGCGAACTGGATGGGTTCTGACATGATCTGACCGTTCATGTCAGCCTTGGCGAGCGTACATTTCGTGCCGCCGATGTCGATTCCGATGATGTCGGGCATGGAAAACCTCTGTTGCTTATGTCCAAAGAATGAATTTGACCATTATATTAATGAAATAACCAGTGTGTGATTTTCAACTAAACGGAGCGGTTAAAAATGTCAAAAAAGATTGCCTTGGCGACGGGAAACCGTCACAAACTGGAGGAAGTACGTGCGATTTTGGAGCCGTTGGGCTATGAAGTCCTGTCGTCCGATGATTTCGGCGGCCTGCCGGACATCGTGGAGGATGGCGCGACGTTCAAGGAGAACGCCTTGAAAAAGGCCCGTGCCTGCGCGAAGGCGTGGAACTGCACGGTTCTGGCGGACGATACAGGCCTGGAAGTAAAGGCGTTGAACGGCGAGCCTGGCGTCCATTCCGCACGCTATGTGGCGGAACATGATTTCGCCGCGAATCTGAAGGCGGTCTTGAAGAAAATGGAAGGCGCGTCGGACCGCAGCGCGCGGTTCGTGACGGTTCTCGCGTTGGTTTCGCCGGACGGTGTTGAGAAGACCGCCGAAGGCGAAGTCCGCGGCACGATGGCGACGGAGCCTCACGGCGAAGGCGGCTTCGGCTACGATCCCGCCTTCATTCCGGAAGGCTACGACAAGACGTTCGGCGAACTGCCCGCCGCCGTGAAAAACAGCATGTCCCACAGGGCGCGGGCGTTGCAGAACGCCATCAAGGCAGGAATCATTTAGCCTGAGCACGACTTGTCTTAAAAGAGACGAAAGAAGCATCGGAGACTAAAGCGACCGATGGTTTTAGAGTGCGTGGATGGCTTGACTATCCATACCTCTAAATATATATTAATATCAATTGTGTTTTCGTTAATTCCATGATTCAACCACAGGTATCATCAACCAAAAGGAACCGTACCATGAGTCAGATTTCCCCCTTGCAGGCGGCGCGCGCCACCTATCAGCCCAAACTTCCGGCCGTTCTGAGTGCATCCGGCCCGTTCGCGAAAGCCGTTCTCGGCAAAGCCACGAAATCCGTCGCCGACCAGGCGGCCATCAAGAAACTCTTCCCCGACACCTACGGCCTGCCCGCCGTCAAGTTCGAGAAGGGCGCGAAGCGCAAGGTGAAGCCGTTGAACGTCGCCGTCATTCTGTCCGGCGGTCAGGCTCCTGGCGGACATAACGTCATCGCAGGTCTTTACGATGGTTTGAAGGCGTTGAACGCGCAGTCCAAGCTGTACGGCTTCCTCGGCGGCCCCTCCGGCCTCATCGACAATAAATACATGCTGTTGACCGACGACATCATCGACGCGTATCGCAACACGGGCGGTTTCGACATGATCTGCTCCGGCCGCACGAAACTTGAAAAGCCCGAACAGTTCGACAAAGTCATCGTCAACTGCAAAGCTCTGGACATCAACGCCATCGTCATCATCGGCGGCGACGACTCCAACACGAACGCCTGCGTTTTGGCACAGTACATGATCGACAAGAAGACCGGCATCCAGGTCATCGGCTGCCCGAAGACCATCGACGGCGACCTGAAGAACGAATGGATCGAAGTCTCCTTCGGTTTTGACACCGCCACGAAGGTCTATTCCGAACTGATCGGCAACATCATGCGCGACGCCAACTCCGCCCGCAAATACTGGCACTTCATCAAACTGATGGGCCGCTCCGCCTCCCATATCGCGTTGGAATGCGCCCTGCAGACGCATCCGAATGCGTGCATCATCTCCGAAGAGGTCCAGCAGAAGAACATCTCCCTCAACCAGATCGTGTGGGATCTGACGAATCTCGTCATCAAACGCGCCTCCAAGAAGTTGAACTTCGGCGTCGTGCTGGTTCCCGAAGGCTTGATCGAATTCGTTCCCGAACTGAATCCGCTGATCGCCGAACTGAACGACTCCATGGCGGAAGGCACCGAACTGGGCGACCAGTTCAACGCGCTGCCGGACATGGACGCGAAGATCAAATTCGTCGAAGCCCATCTGAAGGGCGACAATCTCGCCGTCTTCAAGCCGCTGCCGACGTTTGTGAAGGCCCAGCTGCTCGGCGACCGCGACCCGCACGGCAACGTCCAGGTCTCCAAGATCGAGACGGAAAAACTGCTCATCGCGATGGTCGAAGCGAACATCAAGGCCTACAACGGCGCCACGGGCAACAACGTGAAGTTCTCCACGCAGGCCCACTTCTTCGGCTATGAAGGCCGTTGCGCGGCTCCGTCGAACTTCGACGCCGACTACTGCTACGCGCTGGGCTACAACGCCTCCGCGTTGATCGCCAACGATCTGACGGGTTACATGTCCTCCGTCCGCAACATCTCCAAGTCCGCCGACAAGTGGGAAGCGGGCGGCATCCCGCTGACCATGATGATGAACATGGAGCATCGCCATGGCAAAGACGTTCCCGTCATCAAGAAGGCTCTCGTCGAACTGGACGCCAAGCCGTTCAAGACCTTCGCCGCCAACCTCGACAAGTGGGCGGAAGAAGTCGATTTCGTCTATCCCGGCCCGATCCAGTACTTCGGCCCCGCGGAAGTCTGCGACCGCACGACGCTGACGCTGCAGCTGGAAAGAGCGTAAGGTATTGTTAACGGTCCCGCGGGAGCGGGACCTCCCGAAACCAAAGGCGCCCGAAGAAAGTTTCTTCGGGCGCCTGCGTTTTTCAGAGAGAATGAAAATTGTTTAGATTTCCACTTCCTTGTTGAGGTCGGAGGACTTGTAGATGGCGTCGAGGACGCGCATCATGATGATGCCCTGTTCGCCTGTGGCGGGGACTTCGCCTTCGCCGTTGACGGCGGCGATGAACTTGCGGAGTTCATCCGCGAAGCCGTCGCGCTGCGAATCGTAGTCGAGCTTGATGTCGGCGGGGCGGTTGTCGTATTCGGTGAGGAGGACGACGTTGTTGCCTTCGAGCTTCACGCCACCTTTGTCGCCGAGAATCTCGATGCAGTTTTCCGGATGGGCATTGCAGGCCCATGCGACTTCGAAGGAGAGGGTGGCCTTGTCGCCGAAGCGGATGAGGCCGGCGGCGTAGTCGTCAACGTCGAAGATGCCGTCCATTTTGGGTGGGCCTGCCCACATGGAGACGTAATGGTAGTCTTTGATGGGGGAGCCGAACTTGGAGTAGGTCTTCGCGGAGACGGCGGTGGGGTTCCACAGGCCGGTCACGTACATGGAGAGGTCGAGGGCGTGGACGGAGATGTCGATGATGCCGCCGCCGCCGGAGAGGGCCTTGGTGGTGAACCATCCGCCGAGGCCGGGGATGCCGCGGCGGCGGATGAGTTTGACGCGGATCTGATAGACGTTGCCGAGACGGCCGTCTTCGATCAGTTTCTTGATGATGTCGGCTTCCGTGGACTGGCGGCGGACCATGCCGATCTGGAGGACTTTCTTGTTGGCGTCACGGGCGGCGACGACCTTGCGGGCGAGATCGGCGTTGAGGCACATCGGCTTTTCGAGCATGACGTTCTTGCCGGCGTTCAGGGCGTCGATGGCGATGGGGGCGTGCATGTTGTTGGGCACGCAGATGGAGACGGCTTCGATTTCAGGATTCTTCAGAAGTTCCTTGTAATCCGTGTAGGTGACGGGAACGCCATGGCGCTTGGCCTTTTCAGCAAGCTTGTCCGGCAGGATGTCGCACAGGGCGACGAGTTCCGCGTCTGCCACTTTTTTGTAGGCGTCCGCGTGAACCGAACCGATCGTACCGGCACCGATGATACCGACTTTGATTTTTCTGCTCATGTTCTGACCTTTGTTGTTTGTGGTTGCATGATCCGCCGGAAATCGGCGGTTTTCATTTACTATTAGTTATTGTAATGTCTGAATTGAAGTTTTCAATCGACATCCTATTTTCTTTCACGCGAAATGCGGATGGCCGCCGCGTTGAGGCCCGGGCAGGGCAGCGGTTTGGTCACCTGCAGATCGACGCGGCGCACTTTCGGATCCTCCAGGCAGAAGGTGGCGACGGCGCCCGCGAGGGCTTCGATGAGATGGAAGCTCGTGCCTTCCGCGAAATCGATGATCTTCCGGACCAAGTTGCCGTAATCGACGGTTTTGTTCAGATCGTCGCTTCTGGCGGCTTCGTCAAGGTCCAAAAAGAGTTCAACGGATATTTTGACGAGACGGCGTCTCGTTCGTTCTTCTGGATCGCATCCGAGGATGCATGAGACGGTGATGTCTCTGAGGAAAATGGAATCCATGGTCATCCTTTGGTTGTTGGTGTATCGTTGTTGCATGCGCCCTGCGCCATGAGCGGCTCAGGGCATGGGTAAGGTCGTTTGACAGCGTAAAACGGAAAACGTTTCGCGAAATCGTCCGTTGCGTTGGAGGGAATGTACCGCCAGCGATGGTACGTCCACAGATATTGTTCCGGAAATTGGCGGATGAGCGTCTCGTTCGCCTTGAGGAGGGCCTGCGCAAGCGATTCGCTGTCCGGATATTCATCCGCTGTTTTCGGCAGCTGGATGAAGTGAAATTCGAATTTGCCGTCTGCATTTCGGACGGATGCGCCGACGACGACGGGCAGGTGGAGCCGCTGCGCAAGCAGGGCGGGAAGCGTGCTGGACGGCGCTGGGAGGCCGAAGAAATCCAGAAAGACGCCGCCGTCCGCCGGACTGAGGTTCTGGTCCGGCAGGAAACCGACGGAATAGCCCTCCCGCAGGGCGCCGATGACTTTCCGCCCCGCGCCTTTGCGCGGGATGATGACGAGGCCGTTGTGCTGACGGGCGTTTTCAATGAGCGTGTTCAGCTTTTCGTTGCGGAACATTTCCGCGACGGCGGCTGCCTTGAAACCGAAGCAGGGGATGGCCTGCCCGAAAATCTCCCAGTTGCCTAAGTGCGGCAGGCAGAGGATGAAATTGCTTTTGTCGACGATTTCACGGATGGATTCGTCCGGCGGAATCGTGCAGGCCTTGACCATTTCCGGATGCTTGAGGACGCGGAGGAAGTCGATGCCGAAACGGACGGTGTGGACGGCGTTGCGGAAGGCCAGTTCGCGCCGCTCGTCTTCCGCCATTTCGGGGAAGGCGACATTGAGATTGGCGCGGATGTTCTTGTAGGCGCCGATGTTCAGAAGCCTGATGACTTTTGCGATCGCCTTTGACAAAACGAGCCGACGACGGAGACGAGCGGCGGCGTCATCATGTTCATGATGGCGTCGGTGATGGCTCTTTTGATGATTTTCGCTTTGGAAGGCATGACGGACGGCTCGTGTTGGGCTTGGTCAAATGATATGTCCATACACAATACAGCCAAAGACGGAAAAAGCCAGAAAAACAAAATGTGAACACGGAGGATTTCTGATTTATAAAAAGGAGGAAAAGAACGTCTCTGATGGATTGCAATTTGTTGTGAATCATGTATGTTAAACAGATTTTTAGTGTTTGTTCAACCCATGGATTCAAAATGTTGAAAAATGTAATGCTATGCGGAGTCGGCGGGCAGGGGATCCTGTTCGCCGCGAAGATCATCGCCGCCGCGGCGGAATTGTCCGGCTATGATGTGACGACGAACGAGTTGCACGGGATGGCGCAGAGAGGCGGCTCCGTGACGGCGCAGGTCCGTTTCGGGGACGGCTTCCATTCGCCTTTGTTCCGTGAAGGCGAGGCGGACGTGCTGTGCGCTTTGGAGCCCGTGGAAGGGCTTCGTTGTGCGCATTGGCTGAAGGCGGACGGAAAGGCCGCCGTCTCCGCCCAACGGCTGATTCCTGTGACGGTTTCGACGGGGCGTGCGACGTATCCGGCGGATCTGGACGAACGGCTTGCGCGTTCGTTCAAGACGCTGAAGTACATCGACTGCTGCGCCATCGCGTTGAAGCTGGGCGATTTGCGTCTTGCGAACACGGTGATGGTCGGCGCGTTGTCAAGTTGGCTTGATCTGCCGGAGAGCAGCTGGCGGGCCGCGGTTGAACGCAGTGTGAAGTCTGGGATGGTAGAAAACAACATGGCGGCCTTGAAGGCCGGACAGGAGGCTTGAAAATGTCGGTTCGTGAAAGTTCCTTTTACAATCATGTCGATGAAACGTTGAACAGAAGCCAGCTTGAAGCCATTCAGGATGAACGGCTTCGCAACATCGTCCGCCACACGCAGGCGCACAATGCGTTTTTTGCGGAACGCTACAAGGAAGCGGGCGTGGACGCCGCGACGTTCAAGGGGCTGGAAGATCTTGAGAAGCTGCCGTTCATGAGCAAGAAGGATTTCCGCACGCAGTATCCGGACGGCATGTGCTGCGTCGACCGCAGCAAAATCATCGAGATGCACATGTCCAGCGGCACGAGCGGCACGCCCGTCGTCATGCTCTACACGCAGCACGATCTCGACCAGTGGGCGGAATGCATGGCCCGCTGCTATGTGATGGCCGGCCTGAAGAAGACGGACACGATCCAGATCACGCCCGGATTCGGCCTGTTCAACGGCGGTTTCGGTTGCTACCATGGTGCGCGGGCGGCCGGTTTGTTCATCGTTCCCGCCGGCCCCGGCAACACGGAACGGCAGGTCCGTCTGGCCCATGACATGAAGACGAACGGCTTCGTGTGCGTCGTGTCGTATGCGACGCGCATCATGGAAGTCCGCGAGAAGATGGGCGTGGAGCTGCCGAACCTGCGCGTCGCGATCTGCGGCGCGGAATCGTTCACGCCGGAGATGAAGACACGCCTGCGCGAAGGCCTGGGCGTCGAACCTTATGATATCTACGGCATGACGGAGACGGGCGGCATCGGCACGCTCGGACAGGACTGCCAGTACCACAACGGCATCCATGTCTGGGAAGACCATTATGTTGTTGAAATCATTGATCCTGTTACGCTTAAGCATGTTCCCGACGGCGAAATCGGCGAACTCGTCGTGACGGCTTTGACGCGCGAGGCGATTCCCGTCATCCGTTTCCGCACGGGCGATTTGACGCGCGTCGTTTCGAAGGATTGCTGCGAATGCGGCCGTACGCATGTCCGTCTGGACACGATCAAGGGGCGCATCGACGACATGCTGATCATCAAAGGCGTCAACTTCTTCCCCGCGCAGGTCGAACAGGCCCTCCTGAAGATCAAGGGCGTCCTGCCGAACTACCGCATGATCATCAACGAAGTGAATGGCGTGAAGAACCTCCGTGTCGAAGTCGAAGCCGAAAAGGGCGTGACGGGCTACATGGTTGAGAAGCAGCTGAAGGAGACGCTTGGATTCTCGCCGGACGGCGACATCTTCGCGCCCGGCACGCTGCCGCAGACGGAAGGCAAGGCGAAACGCGTCTTCTTCCAGAAGGACGGCGTCGATGTCCCGAAGCTCTGAGCCGCTTCTTTTATACCACGAAAAGACTTAGAGCGGCAAGTCGCGGCTGAAAACGTTGGTTGAACCACGAATGGACACGACTGGACACGAATGCCTCGCCGCCGGGCCGTCAATCTTCTGAAGAATTTGTTTGGTCATAATGAATTCTGAAGGCTGAAGAATCAACGGCTCCGGCGGCTCGGCGGTTGTCATCGCTTCGCTGAGACGGGAACGGCATCATGCGAAAGTTCGCCGCCGTAATGAATATCTTTGTGAAAAGAATAATCAATAGTAGTACAGAAAGTTTTTATTGATTCAGAAAAAATGAAAAAGTTGTTGTCAGGCAATGAGGCGTTGGCGCGTGGCGCATGGGAGGCCGGCGTGCGGGCCGCGTTCGGTTATCCGGGAACCCCTTCGACGGAGATTCTCGAAAATCTCGTGAAATACGACGGGCCGTACTGCGAATGGTCGCCGAATGAAAAAGTGGCCATGGAGGCGGCGGCTGGCGCGGCGATCGGCGGCGCCCGAAGCATGGTGACCATGAAACTGGTCGGTCTGAACGTGGCGGCGGATCCGATGATGACGCTGTCGTACATCGGTGTGGTCGGCGGCATGGTGATCGTCGTCGCGGACGACCCCGGCATGAATTCCTCCCAGACGGAGCAGGACACGCGGCACTATGCGCGGCTGGCGAAGCTGCCCGTTTTGGAGCCCGGCAGCGCCGTCGAATGCCGTGAATACATGATGAAGGCGTTCGATATTTCCGAAAAGTACCGTTGCCCCGTCATCATCCGGACGACGACTTGCGTGAGCCATTCGCGCTTTTTGTGCGAAGTCGGTGAGCGCCGTGAGAGCAAGGATTCCGCCTTCGAACACAATCCGTCGCAGTTCTGTCCGCTGCCGATCTGGGGCCGCAAATTGCGTCGTGACGTGGAGGAGCGGATGGTCGCGCAGGCGGCGGAAGCCTGCGGAAGTTCTTTGAATCAAGAATTCAAGCGTGGAACGAAGCTCGGCATCATCTCGTCCAGCGTCGCGGCGTTGCACTGCCTGGACGCGTTTCCGGAAGCCTCCGTTCTGAAGCTTGGCTGGGCATGGCCGTTTCCAGATGAGCTGATCCGTGATTTCGCGTCGCGGATGGATCACGTCGCCGTGATTGAAGAAGGCGATCCAATTCTGGAAGAGCATGTGAAGTCGCTCGGCATCGCGTGCGACGGCAAGAACGTCGTTCCGCGCTGCGGCGAATTGACGCCGATCGTCATTCAGGGCGTGAAGGCGCGTCTGGAAGGAACGGAAGCTCCTGTCGCCACGCCAGTTGCGGATGCGAATGACCTGCCAGGCCGCCCGCCGATGCTCTGCGCTGGCTGCCCGCATCGCGGCATTTTCTTCGGCTTGACGAAATACGACGTGATCGTGACGGGCGACATCGGCTGCTACAGCCTGGGCGTCTTCCCGCCGTTGTCCCGTACGGATACGATTCTGTGCATGGGCGGCGGCTTCACGGTCGCGCATGGCATGGTGCAGGCCGGTGAGAAACGGCCCGTCGTCGGCATCGTCGGCGATTCGACGTTCTTCCATTCCGGCATGACCGGCCTGCTGAACATGGTCTACAACCAAGGCAAGGCGATTCTGATCGTCGTTGACAACCGGACGACCGCCATGACGGGCCATCAGGACCATCCCGGAACGGGACGCACGCTGATGGGCAAGCCGACGGCGGAAGCGTCGATTGAAAAGATCGCCGAAGCATGCGGCGTCAAGCGGATTCGCGTCGTGAATCCGTATGATTTGAAGCAAGTCGACGATGTTTTGAAAGAGTCGTTGGCCGCCGACGAGATGACGCTGATCATCTCCCGTGCGCCGTGCATCCTGAAGGAACGCCGCCAGCTTGGCCCGAAGCCGTCCGTCGATACGGCGGCCTGCAAGAAATGCAAGGCGTGTCTGAAGCTTGGCTGCCCCGCGATCGAACTGAGCGACGCGAAGGCTGCGCCGTCCGTCAATGCGAACCTCTGCATCGGCTGCGGCCTTTGTGTCCAGACGTGCAAGTTCGGCGCGATGAAGTGATATTAATATTAAGGTAAAGAGAAAGGGTACCTAGAGCTTCTAGAGCCGCTAGAACTTCTAGAGCCTCTAGAGCTTCTAGAGCCGCTAGAACTTCTAGAGCTTCTAGAGCCGCTAGAACTTCTAGAGCTTCTAGAAAGATCTATTTTTAGTGTTAATGAAATACGAGTTATTAGACAGCGGGGCGGGGCGGAAACTGGAGCGCTTCGGCGACTATGTTCTGGACCGCCCGTGTTCCCAAGCCGTTTGGCGTCCGTCTCTTCCGGCGGACGTCTGGCGGAAGGCGGATGGTTTCTTCACGCGGGAGGAGGGCAACCATTGGACGTTCGCGCGGCGTCTGCCGGAAAGCTGGACATGCGAAGTAGGGGAGGTGACGTTCAAAATCTCTCCGACGGATTTCGGCCATGTGGGCGTCTTCCCCGAACATGAACTTGGCTGGAATTGGATGACCAGACTCGTCGATGAGTCGGGCCGCCGTCCATCCGTGCTGAATTTGTTCGCCTATACGGGCGGCGCGACGATGGCGTTGGCGAAGCACGGCTGTGAAGTCTGCCATCTGGACGCCTCAAAAAAAATGGTCGACTGGGCCCATCGGAATATGGAACTGAACCACTTGGAGGAGGCTCCCATCCGCTGGATCGTCGATGACGTGCAAAAGTTTTTGTTACGTGAAAAGCGTCGCGGACGGAAATACGACGGCATCCTGCTGGATCCGCCGAGCTTTGGACGCGGCACGAATCAGGAGTTGTTCAAAATCGACAACAACCTGCTGGATCTGTTGGACATGTGCATCGGCGTCCTGTCGGACGATCCGTTGTTTTTGTTCGTGTCGTGCCACACGCCCGGCTATACGCCGTTGGTGTTGACCAATCTGCTTGGGCAGGGCTTGCGTGGCCGCGTCGCCGTCGCCATGACGGCAGGCGAAATGGTGATACGCGGCGAACGGTTGAGCCTTCCCAGCGGAAGCTACGTGGCGGCGAAATTCTGAAGCGGCAACAGGAGACGGTTCATGGATAAAAAGGCTTGTAAGATATTGTGCGCCATGATGATGGCGGTGCTGTTCCTTTTGGGGTGCGCGGAAGATGCGAGTTATCGGCCGGAGCCCTACAAGCCGCCCATGGTCCGCGAGGAGACGCTTCTCGGAAAGTTGGAGGAAGCTCTTGGCGCGATTCCGCAGCGGGAGCCCGGTCGCGATCTGAAAGGCGCGTTGGTCGCCTGCGGCGATGGACAAGGCGCGATGGAGGATTGGGGGCTCGCAATGGGACGGCTTCAGAACAATGTGCAGGTCGTCTATGTTGTCTGGGCTGATGATAGTGTGGCAGATGGCCGCGTTATGCTGCCGAACGGCGAGGCGTGGGAATGTCCCGTTGGAACTATAAAATTTCACAATGAAGGCATTGACAGGCTGTTGCAAGGCGGTTCGCTTTGCATGCGCGGAGAACTGAATGATCGGCAACGCGAACAATTGACGCTGATGGCGTCGTTATTATTGGTTCGCTATGGCGAAGTGGTGATTATGCCGTTGTTCACAGCTTTGAATGTTGTTAGTAATACTTATAATC
>CACYQT010000067.1 GCA_902776645.1 uncultured bacterium
GCCAATGTAGTCGTAGGCGGCCTGGTGCCACGGCTTGGCGATGTTGGCGGCGGCGTTCGTGCCGTCCGGAATGCGGTGGGTGCCCCACTGGAAGAAGGGGAGATGGTCTTCGTTGTCGCCCTTGTACATCATCAGGGCGGTGGCCATCTGCTTCACGTTGGACGTGCAGGAGATGGCACGGGCCTTCGAACGGGCCTTCGCCAGAGCGGGCAGCAGCATGGCGGCCAGAATCGCGATGATCGCGATCACGACCAGCAGCTCAATCAGCGTGAATTGCAATACTTTTTTCATCTTTGGACTCCTTTTTGTTTTTGTTTGCCTAAAACACTTGGTTTCAGTTATAAAAATCTTCCACAATATTTTAATTTTAACTTAATGTAACAAATCAAAAACAAAAAGCAAACATTATTTCAAGAATTATTTTCCAAAATAATGGAAAAATATTTTTGTTTTTCATAAACATCACTACATATCGAACTTTATCTATTTATAATGAATTTTATCAATGCATATCATGGGACATCCGAGCGCCCAAAAAGAAGCCGCGGACGGACTGGCGTTTCCAGTCGCCCGCGGCTTTCAGTCATTTTTGGGGAGAACGCATCCGGTCACGCAGGAGCGTGCCCATCACGAAACCGTTGTCAGAATCCTCCATATACCTTATTAAAGAGATCGTCGATTTCCGGCTTCAAATCGGCGGGGATGCCGCGGTACGCGGTGATGTCGTCGAGATCCGCCAGCAGTTCCATGACCAATGCGGCGGCGGTCACATAGGACGCCGCGATGGCGTAGTCGATCTTGTCCGGCGTGTTGTCCACACGATGGTGGAAGAAGAGTCCCGCGCTGCAGTTCTTGCGGAAGAAGAGCATGCCGGGCACGCCGCAGGCCGCGAAGGGGAACTGGTCGGTATAGGGGTCGCAACCGTCATATTCCGTATAATAGATATCATTGCCGTTCATGATCTTCCGCACGAGATCACGCGTGGCGTGCTGCGCGTTGAGGAGGAACGACGCCCATCCCATGGCCGATCCGCAGGAGTCGAAATTGCACATGAAGACGCCTTCCTTCTCGATTTCGTCGCGATGGCGGCGGATGTAGCTTGCGCTGCCGAGCGACAGCTGCTCCTCCGCCCCGAAGCTCATGAGGCGGAACGTCCGTTTGTGCGGCTTCTCCGAAAGAAGCCGCGCCAGTTCCACGACGGAGGCGGAGCCGATCGCGTTGTCGTCCGCCCCGACCGTTCCGGCCTGCGTGTCATGATGGCCGCCCGCGTAGATGACGCCGCCCTGCGGATCCGTTCCGGGCAGATCCGCGACGACGACCGTCGTCATGGAGGGCCGCATTTCGCTGACGACGTTGATGCGCGCCTTCGCCGCGCCGCCCGTCTTCCATTTCCATGCATGCTGGTAGGCGACGTTCAGGCTCGGAACGGAGCCGAATTTCTTCACATACGCGGGAAACAGACCGTCCGCCAGCTGGATGTCCGCCGGATAGCGCGTATCGACGAACAGCAGGAAGGCGGGCTCCGCCTCCATCAGGCGGCGGTAGGCGTCTTCGCTTTCGATATGGCAGCCGAGATGGACGACCGCTTTACCTTTCATATAAGAGAGGTCTGGCCGTTTGTAGCCTGTCGCCGTGTCGAAGAAGACGATGTCGCCCTCCACCGTCTTGCCGCCGGTCCCCACGGCGCTGCTGAACAGCGAACACGGGAAGGACTTCCATTCGCCGTCGATGAAGACCTCCAGTTTTTCCGCCTCCACGCAGCGTTCGAACACGGGAAACTCCTCGATACTGACATGCGGCGTGTATTTTTTCATTTCCGCCGCCAGAAAATCCGCCGCCTTCCGCTCCTGCGGCGATCCGGCCAGACGCACGCCGATATCATCGCACAATGTGCAGACAATCCGTTTAAGTTCTTCAGCTGAGGCTTGTTTCATGATTTTCCATTCCTTTTAATATCTAATGTGAATCCATAAAACTCTTCCATAATGTAACGTGATTTGTCATGGATGCACGTCATGCCATGCAAAAAGTGGATCATGCGTCCCGCCAAGAACTTTCGTTTTACTGCGGCATCTGCGACAAATGGGACGGACGCGACGATTTTTTCCGTCCGATTCGTCCCAAAAGCCCCAGTCATCCCATGGAAAATCAGCCGTTCACATCAGGAAAGCATGGAAAAGCCCTGCTGGGTCCTGGCGACTTTTTCGAAGACGGTCTTGCAATAGCCGCATGTGTCGCAATGATGGCCGCAATGCGTCGTATGCTCGAACCAGTCTTCCGGGAAGCGCGCGTTCGCGATGAACGGCATCCCCTCCACGTTGGCGTGGCCAGGCTCCAGAATGTCCAGCAGGTTGGCGGGCCATTTTTCCATGGTGTAGGCCAGCAGCACGTATTCCGGCTCCGCGCTTTCGCGCGTCGCCAGCTTGATCGTGTCGAACAAATCCACGTAATGGCGGATGTCCTCCGGACGAATCCATGTGTTCCGCAGCACCCAGTATTGGACGGACGGATCCGTCAGCATCCTGAAACAAGGCGCCAACGTCCCTTTGTAGGCGGATTCCTTCGAGACGATCTCGTCGATATGCGCGACGACGTTCTCATGGTAGTGATGATGCGGGCACTGGTAGATGCAGCCGCTGTTCGCCAGCATGTGCAGTGATTTCCCATGCTCGTCGCACCATGCGCGGACGGAGCGGATGTGGTCCAGATCGCGATTGTAGTCGCGGTTCAAGTAGTAGCCGTCGAAGTAGTTCGACGCCAGTTCCATCTGCGGGATCGTCCCGATGTGCATGTTGATGGACGAACGGATTTTGATTTCAGGGAACGACGCCTTGATCTCCGCGGCGACCGGCAGCGAAATGACCGTCGCCGCGCGAAGGCGGATGTGCTTACCCGCCTCCTCGATGCCCTGCCGGACATGCGTGAGCAGCTCTCCCGAACCGTAACCGCTTCCGTAGCAGGAGGAATTGAACAGAATGACGCCCGGCAGCCCCATCGCGTTCAGACGGTCCAGATCCGCGAAAAGGCGTTCCTTCGCCTCCTCCGTCGCCATGCCTTTGCGCGAACCGACCGGAACACGGCCGCTTGCGTCGCCAGGCATCGCGAAAAAGACCTCCGAAACATATTTGCGGTACTGCCCGATCAGATCCACCATGTCGTAGCGGTTCATCTCGCCGGGCAGCTGGTAGCCGACGGCAAACTGCAAACGTTTGCCGAAGATTTTGTCTTTCAACTGGTTCCAAAACGCCGCCATGGTCATTCACCTCCCTTCGCCGTCGCCAACGCAACCATCCGCTGGAAAACGTTCTCGCAATAATTGCAATCGGCGCATGCATGGCCGCATGTGGAAGTCTTTTCAAACCAATCGTCAGGAAGCGCGTCGTCCCGTATCGGCGGCATCCCCTCCAGTCCCGCGTGGCACGGCTCCAGAAGTTCAAGCAAATCGCCGCCCCAACGGCCCGTCGTGTAGGCGGCCAGAACCTTCAACGCCTGCTGGATGTCGTTGGACAGCAACGCGATCGTATCAAAAAAAGCCTCCACGCGGCTCAAATCCCGCGGGCGGATCCAACCTCCCTGAAGAATTTTCACGCGGTTCGCCTCTTCCGCCAATGCCTCGCGGCACTGCATGGCGCGTCCGCTCCAGGCGGAGCCGCCGGCGGCGATTTCCGCCTGATGCCCCATCGTGTTCAAATGCTCCAGCATGAAAGGGCATTCATACAGGCAACCGCTGTTGGCCACCAGATGCAACGTCTTCCCATGCGCGTCGCACCATTTCCGCGACTTCTCCACAAGGCGGACGTCGCGGCACAAGTCGCTTCTCAAATAAAATCCGTCATAGCAACGCCCTGCGTATTCCATCTGGTTGACGAAGCCAATCCGTTCGTTCACGGACGCCCTTATCTCCAATTTAGGAAAGGCCTTCTTCAGAAACTCCGCCAACGGCGGCGTCATCGTCACGACCGCCTTCAGATGGATCGCCTCCTTCACGGCCTGGACACCACGCTCCACCGTCCTGAAAAACGATTCAGAGACGACATCCCCCCCGAAGCATGCCGCGTCCAGCAGCAGCACGCCGTCAATGTCCATCGCGCGCAGCCTCGACAAGTCGCGGTAGAAACGCGACGCATTGCCGCCGTCCGCGAAATCGGACTGCCTCACGCCGGAAACCATCCCCGGCAAGGGGAAGAACACTTCCGACACGAAGCCACGATATCCCGACACCCCCCTGGACCATGAGCAGTCCAGCCCTTCATATTCACCCGCATGGTACCCAACCGACAGTTTTCGACTCGCCATCACCCTGCCTCTTCATCTGTTTCGACAGATGAATCAAGGCCATCTTTCAGCTCCGTAAGGTATTCCACAATCGTATCCACACCGTCGCTCAGCAATGAATAATGCGTCCAACGGCCGCTACGATGCCCCACCACAATGCCCGCGTCGCACAGTATTTTCATATGGTGCGACAACGTCGGCTGCGTGATGTTCAAGTCCTCCAGCAATTTGACCGCGCTGTACTCGCCTTCCTTAAGGCGTTCCACAATCTGGATGCGGTTGACATCGCCGAAAGCCTTGAACACCATTACAGGCGTCACTGACCTCTTGTCTGTCTTCTTTCTTTTCTTCATACCTCTCATCTACCCTGTTTGTAAACCAAACTGCTCCATACCCATTCTCTTTCTCTCTAAAACAAATCATTTGAAACAACCGTTAAAACGAATGTTCAAACAAGAAAAATACCCTCTGTTTTAAAAAGTGCAATCGATGAAAATGAAAAAATGACTAAAAAAATCAACTTTTTTTGCAAAAAATGTAGTTTCAATCATCTGAGGCCCGAAAATCCGCTGTAAACGATTGAAAAAACATTGGCCGCCCAAGACCAAAGACCTCTTCCCGACATAAAAAAGCGGCGGGAAAACCGTTTCCCGCCGCTTCGTGATTGAACCGGATCGCCGTCAGGCGATGTTTTCTTTTACTTGCGGGCAGCCTTGCGCTTGCGGAGGAACGCCGCGCAACCGCCGGCGACGAGCATCGTCGTCAGAGCGCCGGGCAGCGGCTGGCCGGAGGGGGTGGGCTCAGGCTCGGGAGCGGGCGTGGTGGACATTGCGAAGGCCAAAACTCGTGACTCCCATTTCACATCACCGAAAGTATAGCCATAATCCGTTTCCTTGAAACTCGTCAGGGTGTTTGCCAAATCCACCGTGGACGAATAGACCGTCACATTTTTATCGTCTTTATGCGAGAACTTCGTATCCGCGTAAAAACCAATCTTGTCGCCTTCTTTAAGACCGGAGATCGTGATGGATTCGTTTCCCGTCAATTTCGTGTCCAGAACGAAATGCTTCGATGGATCGTTCTCCATATAATAACCAAATTCTTCAATCTGGCCGTATTTTGTATCAGGAGAATAGTAGGTCAATGTCAAGGAGCCGTCAGCCAGGACCGTGAATATGCCGTCGTTGTAGGAAATGATGCCGTTGTCATAGTTTTCCACGCTTTCCTGCGCATAAACACCGGCGGCGGCCATAACCAATATTGCAATCATCAGCTTTTTCATTTCTTGCTCCTTTTTCTTTCTCTTTTTTCTTCTTGACCACCTTGCTCTCAGTGGTGTTTTCTTCGTACACGCCCATGTTATACAATTTTTTCAAAGGGTGGACAAGTAAAAAAACGTTTTTTTATAAAAAAAGCGGCAAAAAAAATGTTTTTTTGCCGCTTTTCCTGATTTTACCTAATATTCTTCAGCTAGTTTTCAGTTTCCGGCCTCCTCTCCGTTGAAAAGATTCTTGTCCAGCAGATACGGGAATCCGTTGTCCTCCATCAATCTGGAGCCTTCGAAAGCGTTGCCGCCCATGTAGAGCAGGCCCGACGGGGCGGCCTGGCCGCCGCTCCGGACACACCGCACGCTGGTCCCGTCGGCGACGATGTCGTTGTTCTGCAACGTCACACCGCCCGTATAGACGCCGATCTGCACCGCAGCAGGCTTGCCGACCAGCACGCTGTTCAGGCAGACGACCGTCCCGACGCCGTCGTCCACGACGAGAGCCGCCTTCGAATCATCCGCGGACGTGATGACCAGATTGCCGACCAGCAGGCTTCCCACGGCGATTCCGCCCGCGCGGATCGTGCCCGACAGCGCGACATCGCCTTCGTTCGCCGCCTGCCAGCCGAGAATGGCCATCGGCTTCGTCACAACCCATTCGCCTCCAGGAGCTTCGTAGTTTCCAGCGACAATCTGGACGCAGCCGCCGGAAGCCACGTTGGCGATGGCCTCCTCCACCGTCGTGAACGCATCGTAGCCGAACGTCAGCCCCGTCCCCTGGAAAGTCGTCGCCGCGCCGTCTTCATAGGCGTCCGCCCAGGCGGCGTTCACGACAACGCGTGAACTCATCGGCTTGGCTTCCGCCTCGTTCTCCAGAATGACGAGTTTGCCTTCCACGAAGACGAGATTCTGCGCGCCGCCTTCGCCGCCGGCGATGGCCAGCGTGCCCTGACGGATCGTGTATTCACCAGGCTCCTCGCCTTCGTCACGCGTCAGGGAGCCCACCAGCTGTCCACTGCCAAGTCCCGAAACAATCGTGACTTGCAGCATGGGATCGGGCTCTCCGGCCTTCTTGGCCACCGTCTGCGCGGCGACCACCACCTTGCGGGCGGACACCATCAACGTTCCTTCCGTGAACGTCATGTCATACATCTCCGGCAAGGCCAGCGTGCCGATGGCGACACGGTAGATCTCCGGCCAGACGCCATCCGCGCTCGTCTTCACGAGTTCGAGTGCGCCACTCAAATGAGACGGTTCCACGATGCGGCCGTCCGTCACCTGCCACGTCAATGCCGGAATCGCGTCACCATACTGGATATGATGCGAATCCGCCTTGACGGCGATCGGCATCGGGTTGACCGTCACTGAAATGGATGTCTCCGTGTTGCCCAATGTCTCGTCGTACGGTGTGAAATAGCATGGGAAGGACCTCACGCCAACGGCAGACGGCACAGTGTTCGGCTCGCTCCACTGCCAGACGCCTTCCACAGTCTCGTCTGTAAACGGATCGACGCAGACACCGCCGGCGATGACGGAGGAAGCCAGCGTATTACCATATATAATAGCGGAGGCTGACGGGGCCGTCTTGATCGTCGCTGCCGGAGGAGTCATTCCCATCGACGCGGTAGTCGTGGCCGACTCGCTTCTCACGATGACCGTTGTGGAGCCATAGAAGCTTTCATACCGTTCAATATCGCCTGAACGATAATACCATGAAATATTTCTTTCTCCTGAATAAAGGACAAGACTGGTGGATTGCCAGTTAATCGTACCAGGCACGACTTCCCCTGTATAGGGATCAACCAGCGTGACAAACGGACCATCCAACTGACCGACTCTCATGCCCCTTACGGCATACATCACAGGATTATCGGCAATAAGCGGCCTGATGCGTATGACCGTCAGCGTGCCATTGACTCGGACCAGTTCGTAGTTCGGGCATTCGCCGCCGACCACGATGAGCTCATAAGTCCCTCTGGGGGAATCGAATTCATCCGTTCCCTCAACATGCGGATATTCCGTGAACACGCCTTCCGTGTCCTCCGTCTCGCCGAATACGAAACCGTCATAGATGAGTTCGTATTCAAGGATGGGATTATGGACTTTGCGTTCATGATCCTCCACTGTGACCGTCAGCTGGGCTTTGTGCACCGTGACATCCGTCGTTCCCGTCTTGATTTCATAATATTCGCTGTACGGCATGAAGACCCAGTCCATCTCATGGACGCCTGCGGGCAGCGCCGTGTCGCCGTCGTCCACCCATTCAAGCTCGCCGTCGATCAGGAGCCCGAGCGCGGGATGGAGGAAACGACCCGTCAGCACGGAATCCTCAAGATACTGGCCGTACGTGATATCGGACGCCGTGACATCGCCCGTGGGCTGAAGCTTGGCCTTTCCGACATGCAGGATGCCGTTTTCATATTCGAAGGTGTAGTTGTCGTCGACGCCGCCGCTGATGACGATCGGATAGTCGCCGGGCACGCTCATGGCTTCAGCCGTGCTAGTCGCATGCGGCTTCAAGGTCAGGTCGTCTTCCGTGTCGCCATTGATAAAGCCTTCGTATTCAAGCTCGAATTCCGGATTCGGATAGCCGTATTCACGGGTTGCGACCGGATCTTTCAGCCGGACGGTCAGCTTGGCCGGCTTGATGGTCAGCGTGCCTTCCCGGAAGTCGATGTCATAATTGGGATTCAAGGCCAGTGTGCCCTGCCGGATCGGATATGTGCCCGCGTTTTCGCCAGGAACACGCTCGACCGAACCGCTGAACGTATCGTCGCCGACCAGCCCGTCGCCGATGATTTCAAACGTGAATTCCGGATCGTCGTCGCCGTAGGTCTTTTCATATGTGCCTCCGGACACGACGATTGTGCGCGGATGGACTGTCACGGGGCTCTGTCCTGTGACGGGTTCGTAGTTTTCCGGATCGTCAGGAATGAATGTCCACGAATGCGGCTCCCTGCCGGCGGGCGGCATGTCGTCGCCGTCGTCCCACACGAACGTTCCGGGCACGTCGCCGTCGCCATACGGATTCGTCACCGTGCCGCTCAGTTCGGAATCGGACAGAGGATCGCCGTAGATGATGTCGCCCGCCGTCGCGTCGCCGACAACCGGCCTGACTTTCAGGATGGTCAGCGTGCCGTTCCGCAGCGTCAAATCATAATTGCGGGCCTCGCCGCCCGTCAGCGTGATGGGATAACCGCCCAGCCGGACGGGACTTGCGACAGTCGCTTCCGTGGCAATCGTCGGCAGCGTGATGCTCGACGGGCCATCGCCGCCCTTGAAGCCTTCGAAGGACATCGTCAGTTCGGGGTTGGGCTGCCTGTAGTAGCGCGTCTTGTCGTCCGCGATGATCGTCAAGGCGGCGGGCGTGATTTCGATTGTCAGCGTCGTCTCGCCTTCATAATGCGGATCATCGACGATGATGGTGACGATGTAGGTTCCTGCGTCTGTAGGCGGTTCAGTCGACGGACCATAATCCGTCCCGTCCGTTCCCTCGTAGATGACGATGACATTGACGTCGCCGGGATCCGTCTCGAAATCAAGATCGAAGGGCTCCGTGTCGTATTCCTTCGACTGGTCGTCGGCCGTGATGTCCGCCTGCCCTTTCATGGTGGTCATCACCCCTTCGCGGAAGATGATCGTGTAGTTGTTGCCGTTGTTGCCGTCGGATACGGCCAGCGTGCCCTGCCGGATGGGATACGTCCTGCCCAGTTCATCGCCCTCTTCGCAGACCAGTTCGCCGACGATTTCATCGTCGCCGATGAGCCGTCCGCCGACCAGCGTCCATGTCAGTTCGGGCATCGGTTCGCCGAAACGATGGATCGCGTCGTCGGCCTGGATCATCAACGGACGCGGGCGGACGACCACCCGTTTCGTGATGCTCTCCGCGTTCCACAACGCCGCCTCGTCACCGGTTACCCAGAAGGCCAGCGTGATGTCGACCGGCCCCGCCTGAAGCCAGTCGCCAGTCCACACGGATGTCGTGACATCACCATTCAGCCTGACGCAATCCTCTTCGCCGGAATATTCATTCAGGCAGCCTTCCGGCGTCCAGATGCCGAACTGCGTCTCGATTTCGGACCATCCCCCATATATATAAGGATAGGCGACTGAAAAATCCGCCGCCAGATTTCCCTTCGCGGCCGTCGCGTAGGCCCCGATGTCCGGAAGGCCAAGCGACTGCAGATCCGTTCCCGTCGCATCGAGGCCGTTCACGCCGGGCAGCGCGCGGTTGATGGCGTAGGAGCCGTCGCCCAGACGGTAATTGCGACCGATCGGATCCACAAAGCAGACATAGTAGCTACCGACCAGATTTTCATTCGACGAAATGCCTTTGCTTCCGCAGTTATCGCTCATCAATGGAATGATACCGACGCCCGGACCGCCCGCCTCGATCGCGCAGCAGATGAAATTCTCCGCCGTGCCGTTGGCCTGCACCAACGACGGCGCGTTCCCCCAGATGATGCTGTTCGTCACTTCCACGTCGCCTTCGCACCAAACGCCGCCGCCTTCCCGCATCGCGCAGTTGCCGACGATTGTGCAGTGCATGACGCCGCCGCTGCCGACGGCGTAGATGCCGCCGCCGTTCTGAACGCCGCCTTCGACGACGCCGTTTCCGGCCACGACGCTGCCGACGACGAGATTGTCGTCGCCGAACAGATACAAACCGCCGCCTTTGCCGCCCCAGCCTTCTTCGATCAATTCGTTGTCGAAGACGCCGCAACTTTCAACGGTCGCCCCGCCGCCGAGCGCGAGGCCGCCGCCGTCACGGGCCAAATTACCTCCAATCAAGGAGTTGCGGATGACAATCGAGCCCATGGCCTGCACACCGCCGCCCATGCCGTCCACACCACTGCCGATGGCCTGTCCGCCTTGGATGACCAGTCCGTCCAAGACCACAGGTGCCGTCAACGGCGTCTCGCCGCTGCGGATGACGCCACCAACATTTCCTTCAGACTGCGTCAGCACCGTCGGATAGGAAAAATCCCATGCGTCGCCGCCGTTCTTCCGCTTCCGCCGCTCCGACAACGACGTCTCGTTTCCCTTGAAACCGCCGTACAGCGACACACCGTCCTTCAATTCAAAGGAATAGCCGAACAGCTCCGCTCCTTCCAGTTCGCGGACGCTGCTCGGATAGTATGTCCCCGTGGCGATCCACACGCTGTCGCCCGAAGCCGCCGCGTCGATGGCCGCCTGGACGTCGCCCAACGCCGTCGCCCAGCTACTGCCGTCTCCGCCTCCGCCCGTCTTGACGTAGAAAATTCGCTCCGCCATCGCCAGGCTCCCCCAGAGCATCATCCCCAACGCCATCAACAGGATCCGCCCTGTCAAGATTCGTCTTTTCTTGCATTTTTCTTTCATGTTTTTCACCCCTTGTTTGTCTGGTTTGAACACACATCAACAAAATAAATGATCTGAAAAATTATTTTGTTGTGAATTATTATACCCTTTCATCCAGACAATGCAAGCAAGTTAATTTCATTATCATGCAGAATCATATCAAATAATGATAATTCATAATAATTCCTAAAGATTCTGCCCAACCGTTATGACTCGCCAAGGCCATAACTCTGCAAGGGAAAGATCGTTGCAAAAAAATAGCCTTCTAGAAAAATTTTTCCTAAAAAGGCTAAAAAGAGTATAAGCTATTTGTTTCTAGGCATCTAGAATACTAGACACCTAGAATACTAGAAATCTAGAAAACTAAAACGCAATCTGCACACGTCCAAGCCGGATGGAATTGTCCTTCGTCCAGACGCCGAGCTGCCCCTTGAACTCCTTTTCATCGACGGCGGCATCGATGACCTGCCGGCCTTCGTAATAGACGCGAATCCGCCCTTCCTCCACGACGGCGGCGATTTCATACCAGCTATGGTGCAGCGTATGGCCGCGCCCCATGCCAAATTCTTTATTCTGCGCGACCAGCTGGTCGCCATGCCACAATTCCACGCCACGCTCCAAAGCATGCATGACGCGAACCGTCCATCCCTCCGTCAGATCCTTTCCATTGCCGCCGAAGACGAGATTCAAGTCACGCCCGCGTTCATATTCGGCGGCGAACGTATCCCGCGCCCCCATGGAAATCCATGTCCGGACGGCGAACGGAGCGTGCATGGTCTGGCGGTGCCACAACGCCGCCGTCGTGGCCGTCTCGACGCCAAGCCACGACCAATTGCGGTCGCAGCTCCACCGCTGGAGACTCTCCCAATGGCCGTCGCCCGTGCCGTACCAATCCGTCAAACGGCCTTTGAAAACATAGTCCTTCCAAGCGGGGCACACCACAAACCATTCCGCGCCATTGTCTTCCGGCATTGTCCAGACATTATCGGGCCGTGACGGCGGCAACGAATAGGCCTTTCCGTTGACAAGCAGCTTCGACTCCTTGAACAGCGGCAGCGGGATGGTGAAGCCGTTCATGGTGTCTCGCGACGGACGGCCATTGACATACGGCGTGAACACTGTATAGGGCTCGATGCCATCGTCTTGCATGCGTGCGAGCGACAGGCAGCTGCCCTCTTCGCCGATCGCACGGCCTGTATTCGGCAGAATGTCGTCGACGGAACGGACGGACACGTCGTCCAGCAGCATGCCCGCCGTGTCGAATGACAGCTTCGCCTCGCCAGCGAACGTCTCGCCGTCCAGAAGCAGCTTCCCGCTGGACGGCCAGTTGACGGCTTCGCCGTCGCAATGCATTTCAACGGAACCATTTCGGCACAAGACGGTTACGCGATGCCACCGATCGACTTCCTCCAGCGTGGCGGTGCCGCCGGCCTTCATGGCAGTTCCGGCGACATCCAGAACCCTTACCTGCGTGCCGCTGTTGTAGCGGACGGTCACCTCACGGCCCGCCGTCGTCTTCAACTTCAACGTCGTGACGCCTTTCCCTAAAATGGAATAGGAGAACGCATAGTTCTTCCAGCCGTCGTCGCCGACGGCGATTTCGCCTGGCTCCTTGCATTCCAGCGTGAACTCGCCGTTCGGCATGGGCGGCTTGTCGCCCGGACAGACAAACGAACCGCTCAAAACTTTCCATCCGCCGCCAGGCTCGGTGCCGTCGCGCATGAAATCATCCGTAAAGCACGGCTCTGACGGTGTCAGCAGTTGCGCTTTCCATCCTGTCCACAATGACTTGCGGCCATTCGCCGCCGCGATGTTCTGCAGGATGTTCTTCATGACGGGTTCGAAATGGCGGTCGCGCCACATGATCTGGAAGGCGATCGGCGCGGCGAAATAAAGAACGCGGCCTTTGCCGAGCGTCCGTTCCCAGATGCCGCCCGCGATTTCGCGGTCGCCCATCTTCAACATTCCATGGGGCTTCCAGTCATTGGCGCCCCGATCATGCAGCAACTGCATCGAAACATCATGGGCCAGAGGCAGTTCCGTACCAAGCTCCAGGCCTGCGAACGGCCATGAATCATCTGTCTTCAGGAAGCCGCCCGGCGGGAGATGCCGCCAGAAACGGCGCGGATACAACGGCGTGCCGCGGCGAAGCGTGCCCATCCATGTATCGCATTTTTCAATGACAAGCGTGCCGCCGTTCTCCACGAACTGGATCAGCGTCGCCGTCATTTTTTCAAAATCCTGATTCATGGGATCCGAAATCATGATGCATGTAAGTTCCGCGACCTTTTCTGGCAGCTCCAGTTCGTAGTCCATCAGAGGTCGGAACGGCATACCATATTTAATAAGCATCCCTTCGAAGCCGCCGCGATACGGCCCCGCCGTGCCGAACAGCAACGGCTTCTCCGCTGCCTGCGGCACCTCTGCCAGCGGAGCGGCAGTCGCCAACGCGGCCTGCAATGGCGTCAAATCATTCCCGTCGAATGACTTGCCATTTTCAAACTTCTCATGGTTCATGACGCCTCGAGGCCTGAACTGCGAATCGTCGCACAGGATCAGCTGGTCGATTTCAACGCCGTCTTCGCTGGGCAGCAGCGCCAATTCATGCTTTCCGGCCGTCAGATTGACATCGCCGCCGTAGATCCAATGCCACGCCTGGTACGTCCCGTCATTGCCCGCAAGGGACGGCGTCGCGCCATCCCATGACACATAGACGGAATTGCCGCAGCCGTCCTTCCAGCGTGCGCGCATCCACAGATGCAACGTCTTCGCCTCCTGCATTTCAAGAGGATACGTCATGCCAACCTGCCGCAACGCCGCGTCATCCTCCAGAATACGGTCCGGAATCTCCACAAGACGTCCGCCCGAACAGGCCGCGTCTTCATGGATTTCGAACGGCTTCGCGATGTTCAGCAGCGTCTCCGCCTCGACAATCGACACAAACGCCCCGCTGGCAAGCTCTTCGCTCCCGCCGACATCTTCCGACTTGCTCAACGCGCCCATGCGATGCGCGGCGGCCATCAACACCAACGCCACGGCCCACAACGCGAACAACGGCAACGGCTGGCGAAGCAGCGACCAGCTGATGCCAAGTTTGTTCAGCGCCGTCGCCCAGCAGGTGTGCGACGGCGCAACTTTCTTATCATCAAATGATTCCGTATTCTCCGCAACGGCGGCTGCAGCCGCCGCCTGCTGTTTCGCCTGCAGCATCATGCCCAACGCCAACGCGACGAGCATGCCCGCCCCTTTCACCAGCAGCGGCGTGAAGAACATCCCCAAAAACAGGAAGAGGCCGATCCGCGCCGCGTCCGGCACGACGTTCTTTCGACGCAAGCTGTTCAAAAACAAGATGATGAATCCAGCCGCAATCAAAACGGCCGCGACAAAACCGTATTCGACGGACACGACCTGCCAGCCGTCCTGCGTGTTCAATTCGACCTTCGTCTCGTTCGGACGCGGGAAACGGCCGCGGAAACGCGCCATGCCGACCGTCGCCTGATACTGCCCCGGCCCGAAACCGAAACACGGCGAATCTTTGATCGCACGCCATGCGCAGATGCGCTCCTGCACCCAACGGCGCGGGCTCGCTTCGGACAATTCCGTCTTTTCCGACGGCGTCACACAATCGACCAACGCCGCGCGGCGATCCGGGCTGATCAGCAGCATCAACAGGACGGCCGCCAAAAACGGCGCCAAATGAAGCTGCCGTTCACGAATGATGAATCCGTTGCGGTAGCTCATGGCAATCGCCAGACAACATAGGACAATTCCGGACAATCCGCTCAACGACAAGCCGCACAGCATCAACGCGATGCTGCCCCACGGCGCCGTCACCCACGCCAACGGCAAGGCATCACGCAACAGCAACAACGACAACGCGATGGCCATGCCGACGCCGAAGCCCGTACGCGACACCATCAACCCGCCGCATGGCCCGCCGATCGTTCCCCAGAACGGCATGACGCAAGCCGCAATCGCGTTCACAACCAAGCCAACCGCAAGACCTTTCATCATCCGGCCACGCTCTTCGGGCAACATCGCGACGACAAACGGCCCCGCCAGTAGATACCAGCCCAGCTGGCAGGCCTTCAGCAATCCGCCGCCCAGCCCCGCCGCGGCCGCGCAGGAAAACGTCGCCCAGCAGAGCCCCAACAGCACCAGATAATAGCCGCGGTTCAGCCAAAGATGCACTTCCGCCTTGCGTTTCAGCCAGTTGCGCAACGCAAACGGCAAAAGGCACGCAAGAAAAACATCCGGCAAGGCGACAGGCAGCCCCGCCCGGCCATACCACACCAGGCATGTAAATCCAAATAAATAACTTAAAATCGAAACCATAGATAAATATCAATGCAAAATAGCGGTCATACTCTTAATAACGTCGAACATCCCACCATATATAATAACGTCCGACGCGCTTCCTTTCGTAGTTCGGAGGCAAGTTTTTCTGCAATTTTTCATGGCGGAGGACTTCCCGCACCTCAGAAGTCGTGTTCGTCAGGACGGACACGGCGACCATCGGCGGATGTTCTTTCGCAACGCGTTCCGCCACGGCGTCCAGATCCGTCCAGTCCATCGGCAGGCCGTCGACGAGACGGAAGTCGCCAATCTGGAACAGCACTTCATGCGGCACGAAAAGCGGCCTGTCCGTCCACCTGCAAAACTCGATCAGACCCGCCACCTCTCGCGTTTCTCCTTCATCCCCATACACATAGCCAGTCGAATACGGGCGGTTGCCCTGCCAGACGGCGAACACGCCGTTCGTCCACAGCACGCCCAAAAGCAACAGCTGCCAAAGCGTCATCACGCGGACGCGCCACCAGAACAGCACGAGCGCCATGGACAACGCCCCCCAGCAAATGGCGAAAAGCAGGCCGAGCTCCATCATCTCCAGACGGATGGCGCCGCCGACGGCCGCCGTTTCACGAACGTCGATTCGCATCGCATGCAGCGGATCGCCTGTCTTCACAATCAGAAGCCACGACATCAGCCCGAGAATCACCAAATGGACGGCCCCCTGCCGCCCGATCTGTTTGAACGACCACAAGCCCTTCCACGCCAACGCGATACCTAGACAGATCAACGGCATCGCGGGAATCTGGTACTTCGGGAAGCCGAACAACGCGCCGCCGACGACTCCATATCCGCACAACAGCCATATTCCCGCCGCCAGATAGCACAGCTCCGTCCGCGGCAATTTTCTCACGTAACCGACCACGACGCTGCCCGCCGTCAGCACGATCAAAAACGGATTCATCCCCCAGAAGACAAGATATAACATGTTCTGCACGAGGCGCGAAGCGCCGCTCGCGCGTTCGCCGACCGTCGTCTCCTGGAACGACCGCGCCAGATAGACGAACGGCCCCCACATGTCCACGCCCGTCGCGCGGCAGTAGAGCCGCCATGTCTCGAAAAACACGACGCAGCCGAACAGCAGCCAGACCGCCGTCTTCACGGCCTTCCGCCAATCCGTGCTCCACCACGCAAATCCAACGAGCAGAGGGATTAAGACAATAGGCGTCGTCAACCGCCCCCACAAGGCGAGCGCCATGGACGCCGCCAGCCAGAGGCCGTTTTTCGCGGAGCTTTCCTCCATGAACGTCTTCGCCCGCCAGCAGAGGAGAAGCGTCACGAGCGGCAGGATGGTCTGGTCGATCTCCACCGTTACGGCCGCCTGCAGCACCATCGGCAAGAGGACGCAGAGACTGCATGCAACCCATTGCTCCTGAGTTGTTTTCGCCAGTTTCCACAGGAGGCAGAGCACGGCGATCCAGCAGAAGACGCCTGTCATTTGCATCGTCGGCTGATTGAAACGACCAAACAGTTTGCACACGCCGCAGGCCACAAGCGGATACAGATGCGGCGAAAACGTGATGACATCCGCCGGATGCGAATAGCCGTCCAGATAGAGCATCCGCGTGCATTTATAGTAATGCGAAATCTCGTCTTGCCCGAGCGGCTGGCCGAAACGGCACGCGACCAGCAGAATGAACAACGCGAGAAACATCACCAGACCGTGCTTGCCCATGCCTTCATCCTTTATTTCACGACGGTTACGTCCTGTTCCAGCAGACGGAAGACGCGGCTCAAATCACGGATCAGTTCATCGATGCCGTTCAGGGCCTGTTCTGGCACGGAATCGTCCGTCAGGCATTCCATGAGCATGGCCGCCTGTTCGGACTGCTCCGGCAGGCCGATGGAGGACAGCTGCCCTTTCAGCCTGTGCAGAATGGCCCGCGTGTCCGTCCCGTTGCCTTTTTTCGCATGGATCCGCAGGTTGTCCAGAAGCGGCCGCCAATCCGCAACCGTCTGCGCCAACGTCATTTTGATCTCTCCCAGCGAAATCTGATATTGTTCGCGCATGAAATTGTGCATCTGCCGGACGGTCGCCGCGTCTTCGCTCTCCTGCGTGTCCGTCTCCTCGATGGCCTCGCGGACTGGCTCGATGACCAACGCGTCCGCGATGCACATCAGCAACTGGTTGCGTTCAAACGGCTTGGCAATGAAACCCGTCGCGCCTGCCGCCAATGCGCGTTCCACATCCTCCTGGAAGGCGCTCGCCGTCAACGCAATGATGGCCGACATCGTGCTCGTCTGCAGCTTGCGGATTTCGCGGATGGCCGTATAGCCGTCCATCACCGGCATCTGGATGTCCATGAAAATGACATCGAACTTCTGCTTCATGCACAACTCGACGGCCTCCGCGCCGTTGGCCGCCGTCCTGTACGGCAGGCCGATGCTCTGGCAGACGGTTTCCAAAAGGAAAAGATTCGTCGTCGTGTCGTCGACCAGCAGCGCGCAATGTTTCTTCAACTCATTACGCGGCAACGCAATGCGGAAGCTGCCAGGCAGACGCACCTGCTCCGCCGCGTTGGCCTTCGTCATCTGCAGCATGAAATAGAAACGGGAGCCTTCGCCTTGACGGCTCCATACCTCCAGCTTGCCGCCCATCAGCCCCACAAGGCTGCTCGAAATGCTCAAACCGAGCCCCGTGCCGCCGTATTTCCGGCTGACGCTGCTGTCCGCCTGCTTGAACGGCTGGAACAAATCCGGCAGCTTGGACGCGGGAATGCCGATGCCCGAATCCTTCACGGCGAAATCCACGACCAGCTGCTCGCCGCCCGTGTCGCCCAGCTGGATCTCCAGGCAGACTTCGCCGCGCTCCGTGAATTTGACGGCATTGCTCAGAAGATTGTCCAGAACCTGCCGCAGGCGGTTCGGATCGCCGCGCACGATGACAGGGTCCGCTTTGGCCTTGCCGAGCTGGCTGGCCATCGCGATCCTGTCCTCCGCCAACGCACGCAGATCGAAGGCGACGTCCTCCAATTCCATCTTGCCGCCGTTGATTTTCGAATAATCCAAAACTTCGTTGATGACATGCAGCAGGCTTCGCGCGCTGGATTCAATGATGCGCACATATTGCTTCTGCTGCGAATTCAGCGGCGTCGCGCCCAAATTGCTCAGAAAACCGATGACGCCGTTCAGCGGCGTACGGATCTCATGGCTCATCTCCGCCAGGAAGAATTCGTGGCCTTGCACACGCTGGCCGCTGCTCTCCGAATACCGCTTCAAGGCGGGGCCGATGTCCGAAATGTCGTGCAACGGCTGGTAGACGGTCTTCTCGCCGCCGGTCGAAACAAGTTGCAAGCTCAATTGCTTCAAGCGGTTGTGGATATCCGTCCAGTACCACGCCGCATTCGCCGCCAACAGCAGGACGCCGACGGCCAGCCACACAATGGCATATCGCCACGCCAGCGAACGGCTCACCAGCATGCGGGCGACGGCAAGTCCGGCAAGTTCGCCCATCTGGTCCGAAATCTCACGGATCTTGTCCGAATCCTGCAGGCGGTTCACACCGAGCCCTGCCGCCTTCAAGACGGCCAGCTCGCCTTGGATGACCTTCCCCTGCCCGCCGTAGCGGCCGCCGATCTCCTTCAGCAGATTCGGCTTGCCGTTCATCGTCTCGAAGACATGCTGAAGCTCCGTCAGCTGCCGGTCCATCTCCTGGCGGTCACGACACCACGACAATTCCACCAGCCGATGCTGGAAATCGTCCGTCATGCCAAGATATTCCGACAGTTCGCCCAAGGCGGCCACGCGGCCCCAGACGCCCAGCAGGCAGACGACGGACACCACCATGTACACCGCCCCCGAAATCATCAGCTTGACCGGCAACCTCATCAACACGCCTCCTATGGATCATGAAAAAAAACGCCTGCAGAAGAACAAGTTCTGCAGGCGTCCAATACGAATAGCGACTGCTTGGCTCAGAAGCAGAAATTCACGATCGGGAAGAACGGGACGATGGATTCGCGAATGATGTTCACGATGCCGATCTGGAAGCCGATCATGAAGTCCGTGTAGTTGACCAGACCAATCTGGACACCCGTCATCTCCAGCGTGGAGTTGACGATGCCGACCTGCAGGCCGCTGCCGATGGAATCCGTCGAGTTCAGCAGACCAACCTGGAAACCACGGCTCTCGCCGCAGAGGTTGAACAGACCGACCTGGAAGCCGCTGTAGCGCTCGCCGACCATGTTCAGAAGGTTCACCTGGAACGCGGAGCAGTTTTCGCTCGTGGAGGCGATACCAAGGTCAATACCCATGATGTGGTTGTTGCCGCCGTACGGGAGATTCAGTTTCAGACCGGAAACATCGATTTCGGAGGTGACGACCTGCAGATTCGGCGGCCAGACGGAAATCTGCAACGGAGTCGTGTCATAAGCATGGCTCACGACACCGACCGACACCAACAACAACGCCAACATCAACGCTCTTCTCATCTCTTTGCTCCTTGATTTCTTTTACGATATTATGATGACAATCCACATTTGCCTATGTCTTTACTATAACAATAATGGTCTTTTCGCTAATTTCCAACAAAAAAGCCTAATTATCCGAAAAAAACCTTCTCCGCGCCTCAGACAGTCAGACGCGCGAGAAGCTCGCGGACGTCGTCGTCCGTCATCGCACGCGGGTTCGCCTTCATGCTTCCGCTGCGGCAGTTCGCGACGATGTAGTCGTAGTGCTCCGCCTTCAGGCCGAAGCCGCCGAAGCCTTCCGGAACCTGCAGACGGCGGCATAGCTGTGTGACGGCCGACACGAACGCCGCACCGTCGCCGACGCCGCACATGCCGCCCAGAACGGCGAATTCGTCCTCCGCCACTGGCAGATTCCATTCCATGATATACGGAAGCAAAATCGCGCAGGACAATCCATGCGCGACACCCAGCAGATGCCCCAGCGGATGGGCCAGCCCATGCACCGCGCCCAAGCCGCTCTGCCCGAACGCCAGGCCGCAGATCATGCTTCCCTCCGCGACGCGTTCGCGGTATTCCAGATTGTCGCCTTCGCGGCAGGCCTTCTCCAGATACGTCATCAGCAACAGGACGGACTCCCGCGCCATCGCGCGCGTCAGACGCGTCGCGCCCGTCGACACGCATGACTCGATGGCCTGCGTCAACGCGTCCAGACCGCTGTCACGCGTCACCGTAAACGGCAGTCCCAACGTGAGTTCAGGATCGATGACCGACGCTTTCGGAACCATCAGCGGAGACCGCAGCGATTTCTTCACGTTGTTCTGATGATCCGACAGGACGGCGTTTTTCGTCATCTCCGCCCCTGTTCCGGCCGTGCTCGGCAGCGCGACCAACGGAAGGCTCCGCGTCGGAACCGCCAGCTTCCCCATCAGATAGTCGCTCGTGCAGCCTTCGCCGCACGCCAGCAACGACGCCGTCTTCGCGGAATCCATCACGCTGCCGCCACCGACCGCCAATACGGCGTTCGCGTCCGTCTTCCGGATCCGCGCGATGATTTCATCGACGTATTCCACAGGCGGATCGTGCGGAACGGACGCATAATAGCCGACCAGACGGCCGCCCATCAGCTCCTTGATTTCCCGCCCGCGAACGCTCTGCAGCACGCTGTTCGAAAACACGCCGAACACGCGGCCGCCACGGCCGCACAGCTTGTCGAACAACGCGGGCACTTCCTTCCGCGAACCGCTGCCGAAAACCAGACTTCCCGGAAAAAACGCACTGTATGAATTCAATGATTTCATCTGCCCTTCAATCCCTTATGTCGCTTATGTCGCTTATGTCGCTTTCGTCCCTTTCACTACTGTACAATTCCAACATCATCCTTCGGCAACCAGCCTGTCTCGCCGTTGCCGAGGCGGAATTCCACCCAGCCGCCGTTGTCGTCCGTCAGCGTCACTTCCGTGCCTGCGTGCAGCGGCTTTTCGAAGCTCTTGTCGTATGCAGCGCTGCCGCCCTTGCGGGCAATCGCCTCTTTCGCGACAATCACCGCCGACGGCTGGCGCGACTCGCGATACGACAGCCAGACCGACACGCCGAACACAACCGCCACGATGCAGGACAGCCCCGCCACCCAGCGCAACCAGCCGGCCTTGTGCCACCGCAGCGCGGCCAAAGCCGCCCAGAACAACGCGAAACCTATTAATAATATCCCCTCGCGCCACACCAACGGCAAGTCGTAATGAAGGAAAAACAGCGTTTTCATGACGCGTTTCTGCTCATGCTCCTCAATGACATCGACGCGGCGCGAACGCGCGAACGCCATGTTGTCCTGCAATTTCTTGTCGAACGGCAGATAGCGCTCCGCCTTGCGGTAGTTCAGGATCGCCCGACCGAGATCATCCTTCATAAAATACACGTTTCCAAGGTTGTAGAACAGTTTTCCGTTGGCGAATGACGCATCGGACGCGGCGCGCTCATAGCGCGCTGCCGCCTTGTCCAGAGCCTCCGCGGCCTCCGTCTTCTTGCCGTCGCGAGACAGTTCCAGCCCTTCCGTGAAAAACTGCTCCGCCTCCTGGCAGAGGCGGCTCCGTTCGTCTTCGGACAACACGTCGCCCTGCCCATGGACCAGCATGGACGCCACGCAGAAAATGATGAGCAATAAATATATCTTTTTCATGGTTATACCCTCACTTGCGAATAATGCCGTCCAGTTTTTTGACCAATTCGCGGGCGCGACGGCACGCCGTCGCGCCGTCCAGACTGCCGCCGCCCGCATATCGGCTCTCTTCGCAGCGCGCGAACAAATCCTTCAGCTCATCCAGTAGTTCGTTTCCGACGCCGCGCGACGTCAACGGCTCCTGCACATCGCCGAACGTCAGCGCGTCGCCCGTCATGCGCAGTTTCGCTCCAAGATACTGCCGCAGAGCGTCTAGCACGCCGGACAATGCGTCATCGGACTTCTCCGCCGCGTCGATCATCCCCATGCAACGGCCACATGCGCGGCGGCTCGCCGCCGCGGCCGGATCAGAAAGACCGACGCTCCGCAGCCAGTCAAATCCCAGCAGGACAAAATAGATCAACGGCATGCTGATCAGCACGGACAGCCCGAACGGCGACGTCAGAAGGCTCTGCGTTTTCACCCGTTCATTCGCAAGCAGTTCGCGGACGGCGTAGTTGTTCACCAAACCGCCTTCGCGAACCTTCACTTCCGATTCCAGTTTCGGCGCCGCTGTTACAGCCCCCGCGACACGGAGGCCTTCCGCATCCTGTGCGGTAACCTGTTTCGCCGCTTTTACTTGCAATGGAATCGCCGGGCTCCGTGCGATTTCATATTTGCCCGTCTCCGAATCGAAATAACTGATTTCGATCGCGGGAATCTCCTTCACATCCGTGTCGTTCGCACGCAGAATCCGCGTGAATTTCTTCACGTCGCCCTCCACGACGCCCGGATCGTCCTCTCCCGAAATCTTGAAACGGGAGGCCAGTGATTCTTGCGCGGACAGCGACGGCAGCCGCACCGTATCCAGATATGCGGGCCCGCTCAGCTGCAGCGTCAATTGGATTGGATCGCCGACATTCACCTCCAGCGGATCCGCCGTCGTCATCAGCGAACATTTTCCGACAATTCCGCTGAAGCTCTTCGGCCGCCCAGCCGCCGGCAGTTCCTTCACCGTGAATTTCACAGGATCGGACTGGACGCTCACGCGGCGCGTCGGCCGCGCGCTTCCGAAAAACGGAAAATCATCGTCATCGAACGGCCAGTCGCTACGCCGCCGTTGCGTCCGCCCCGCCCGTTCGTCATAAACCGCACAGATGACGACGGATGGCGGCAATTCAAACTCACCCGCCTTCTTCGTCACCAACGGCTGTGAAAATTCGATCACCGTGCTGCCGCCAGGCCCTGAACGACGGCGTCCAAGCAGTCTCTCGCCGGACGCCAGCGGAATCCACAAATATTCATTGCGGCGCGACTGGTCGACCTTTGCATCGACTTCCGGATACGAAAACGCATCCATCTCCAGCACCGGCAGCGAAAACTGGAAGTCCTTCACATCACGCGCGATCTCCCACCGCCAGTTCAGCATGACGGACTCCCCCACGTAGCATGACGGATTCGAGACGGTCATCGTCACTTTCAAATCGTCCAGTTTCTCCGCCTTGCGAACCGTGATCGGCACTTCCTGCGTGCGATACGTCTTGCCGCCGATTTTGATATTCATCGACGGCAGTGCCACCCGCCCGATCCGCTTCGGCGTGATCTGATAGGAATAGGTTGTGGTCGTCGTGTGGCTTTCCGTCCGTTTGCCGTTCATAATGGATGTAAAGGAGCTCGTGCCCGTTGACGGTTGCTGCGGAACAACCGTATAATCCTGCGATTCAGGGAAATCCGGCATGGCGACTTTGTCGTTCGAGCCGTCCTCCACGGAAACCTGTATCTGGAACGTCACCGTCTCGCCAAGAAAGATGTCCTGCGAATCGATGCCGAGCCGCACAGGCTCCTGCCGTTGCGGCATGCCGCCACCGAACTGAAAATGGAACTGCGCTATACAGGCAAGACTCAAACAAATATAAATTAGTAAAAATACCTTTTTCATCTTATTTCCTAGCACATCTAGCATTACTAGAAATTCTAGCGCCTCTAGAATTTCTAGAGCTTCTAGCAAAAACTACCAGTCTTTTTCGACAGGCTTTATGCGCAAGAGTTTCAGTTTCCGCCGCTGATTGTTGCGCTCCTGGTCCAAAATATTCTGGATATCGTTCTCCGTTTCGGACATCTGCTCTTCACTGCCGTCCTGCTGATCCTCCTGCGGCTGTTGCTGTTGCGGCTGTTGCTCCTCCTCCTGATCCTTTTTCTCGCCTTCGGACATGGCCTGTTTCGCCTCGTCCAACTTCTCGGCGGCTTCTTTCTGGGCGTCGGCAGCGGATTTCATATCGCCTTTTTCAAGAGACTCCTCCGCCTTCTTCTGGGCGTCACGGGCCTCCTCAAGCTTCTTTTCCACGTTGGATTTTTCAGAAGACTGGCCGTCCTGTTTGTTTTCCTCTTCGCGCTGCTGCTCCATCGCCTTGCGCATCTGCTCCGTCTCGTCGCTGAGTTGCTTCTGCTCGTCGGCGGCCTGCTGCTGATTCTGCTGGCCCTGTTCGTTCTTCTCGGCCTCCTGCGACTGACGTTTCGCCAATTGTTCCAACTGCTCACCTGCGTCCTTCTGCTGCTGTTCACCTTGCTGTTGCTGTTGTTCGCCGTCTTGCTGCTGGCCATCCTGCTTCTGGTCGCCCTGCTGTTGCTGGCCATCCTGCTTCTGGTCGCCTTGCTGTTGCTGGCCGTCTTGTTTTTCGCCATCCTGCTTCTGATCGCCCTGCTGCTGTTGCTGTTGCGGTTGGTTCTTCAATTCCTCCTGCAGTTTCCGCAACGTCTTCTCAAACTCCTTCCGCTGATTACGAGCGGTCTTCAAATTATCCTTCGCGTTCTTCAGCTTCCGAGAAGAGCGAACCGCATCGCGATAGGAATCTATGCTTTTCTCACATGTCGCCTTCGCTTCCTGCAACTGCTTGACAGCCTCCTGCGGAGGCTTGTTTTCCACATCTTTCGCTTGCTGCAAGCTCTCCTGATAATGGCAGTTGCCAATGCCCAGATCACAGGCCGCCTTGAAATGATCGCCTTCCGCAAATCCTTTTTCCTTCGCGACTTGGAAAGCCTCGCCCGCGGCCTGGTAATCCTTGTTCATATAGCGCGACAACGCTTCATTGAACTTCACCCGTGCATCGTCGGGCCGCAGTTTGCCGGCGTCTTCGAATTTCTCCGCAGCCGTCTTGTAGTCGCCGTTTTTATAAGACATCACACCGTCTTTCAACAGTCCATCAAACGACAAATCCTGCGCGACGGCAATCATCGCCGTCGTCAACATTGCTAGCGCCATTCTCATGACTTTTCCAATGTTCATTGAACATCTCATACGATTATCATTCATGTTTCGTTTTTTACCCAGAAAACTCCGCGCGCAGCGCATCGAAACCGCCGAGCCGCCGGAGCCGTTGACTTTTCAGCATTCAGATTCCATTATGAACAAATGAAATCTACAGGAGATTGTCGGCCCGGCGGCGAGGCTATTTTCGCGAAGATTCGTGTCGATTCGTGTTCATTCGTGGTTAAAAATCAATGGGTTAATTGAATTTCCGTCTCCTGTCCCCTATCAGCTCCGCGCCGGCCAGCAGCACAAACGCCGCCGCCAGAAAGATCTGGAACTTCTCTTCATAGATTTCCACCGACTTCTCCTCCAAATCGCGCTTCTCCTCGCTGGCAATCAAAGCCGTATAGACACCACCCAGATCAAAGTCGCTCGTCGCCACCGGCAAATACCTGCCGTCACGCGTCTTCGCGACCATTTTCCGCAACGTCTCGCTGTCGAGTTTGCTTCGAACGACTTCGCCTTTGTACTTCACGACATGCTTGCGGCCGTCTTCGTCGGGAGCCATGATGCTCGTGCCGGCCGTCTCGTCGCCGAGACCGACCGCGATCAGCCGCATGCCGCGCTCCGCCATTTTTTCGGCCGCCTCCACGGGAAAGCTCCCCTGGTCTTCGCCGTCCGTGATCAATACGACATCCTTGAACTGCCGTTCCTGATCGTCGAACGCCTCGTCCATGACCTTCCGCAACGCGTCGCCGATCATCGTGCCGCCGCGCGAAACGCTGTTCACATCCACATCGTCCAGCATCATCCGGAAGAAACCGTAATCCATCGTCAGAGGGCATTTTACGACAGCTGTTCCGGCGAAAACCACCAGCCCCGCGCGGTCGCCGTCCATGACGTCCAGACAGTCTTCAATGGCCAGTTTCGCGCGTTCCAGACGGCTCGGTTTCAAATCGTCTGCCAGCATGCTTTTCGAAACGTCCAGAACAAACACGACATCGCGGCCACGACGGCGCAGATCGCGCCGCGTCGGATTCCACGACGGCCGCGCCAAGCCGATGATCAAAAACGCCAAACCAAACAGCGCCAACGCTTTCTTCCAACGTCGCGCCGCCCAGTTCACGCCTTCCGTCATCCGCGCCAACAGTTCTGGAACCACCGCCAATTTGCCAAGCAGCGCCCTCCGCCGCTGGCCGTCCATCACGAAAACGGCCAGCAGGAACGGCAGCAGCCACAGCAAATGCAGCATGTCAATGGATTGCCAAATTCCGTGCATCATATTTCACCATCACCAATCATCTTTCTCGTTTATTCCTTCTCACCTTTTATTCCTTGAATCTCTTCTTATCCCTTCATTATCAGTCTTTTGAAACTATCAAGGCAGCCGCCTGAACAAACTCGCCTCCAGCAGCAGTTTCAGCACAACCAACCCAAGCGCCGTCAGCGCAAATGGTTGGAACAACTCCTTGTAATCGACGAAACGAATGCTTTCAATCTGCGTCCGCTCCATCTTGTCGATGTCGCCGTAGATTTCCAGCAGACGTTCAGCGGACGTCGCCATCTGGAACGTGCCGCCTGTCTTCGACGCCAGCGTCTCCAGCGCCCGCGTGTCCAATTGCGGCTGACGGACTGGAATTTTTTTCTTCCCGAAGGGCGTCTGGACGACCATCATGCCATTGCCGCTCACGCCGATGACATGGACGCGCACGCCGCATTTCACCGCCAAATCGATCACGGATTCCACCTTCCGGCCGACGTTGTTCTCGCCGTCCGTCAGCAGAATGATGACTTTGCTTTTGATATGGTAGTCCGTCTTCTGCTTTTTCAACTGCTTCGCCAGCGTCTCGTCCGCCGTATGCAGCCGCGCGATGCCCAACGCCAGCGCCTCGCCGATGGCCGTCCCGTCCTCCGACTGGTCCCGCGCCAAGTCGATTTTATCGACCAGCGTCTTCAACACCTTCTGGCTCAACGTCAAAGGGCATGCCGTCTCCGCATATCGCGCGAACGAAATGATGCCGATCAAATCGTTCGGACGGCCTTCCAGACTCTTCCCGTCGCCATAGACGAACCGCTGGAAGACATCCTTCACAACCTCCAGTCGCGTCATCTCCTTCCCTTCATACTGTAGTTCCTGCCCCATGGAGCCTGAACGGTCCACAACCATCTCAATCGCAATGCCTTCGCTGATGTCATGGACGCGTTCATTACCAGCCTGCGGCCGCGCCAGACAGAAGACGAGCAGAATCAACGCCACGTCGCCGAGAGCCGTCGGCAGCCATTGCAGACGCTGACGCCATGAACGCCCCGCCTGCCGTGCATTCGACACCGACGAAAAGCGCACGCCGGCCTTGCGGCGACGGCGCCACCAGCGCCATGCCCACAATCCGACTGGCACCGTCAACGCCAGCAACCACCATGGAGATTCAAATCGAAGCATAATCCTTTATCGAAAAACTTCCTGCACGACTTTTTTCAAAATCGCTTAATCGTAACCTGTAAATTGTAATTTGTTAATTATTAATTATTAATTGTTAATTGTCAATTTATCTCGACGCTCCGCCGCCGCCCGAACTGCCGCCGCCAAAACCGCCGCCGCCACCGCCGAACGAACCGCCCGAACTGCCTCGGCTGCTGTAGCCGCCTGAACCATAGCTTGAACCGCCGCCACCGCCCAGGCCAGTGAACAGCCCGATGATATGCCGCAATATCAAAAACGGCACGCCAAGGCAGAGGAACAAGCCAAGAATCCCGCCGAGAACCATTTCATACCATGGATGGAGCTCCGAAAACGCCTCCTTATTCTCCTTGCTGAGCGTCAGTTCAAAAGCATTCGCAAGGCGTTCGGCCAAATAGAGGGCGACGCGGTAGAAACTGTATCCGTATTCCTTTTTCTTCCACTGGCTTCCGCCATACGACGATGTCACCGACTCCACCGAGCCCATCATCAGCTCACGTTCGCGCAACGCGCGGCTATGCGTCAAAACCATCGCATTCTCCGGCTTCGTCTCGCCAGTCCGCCCCGTGTCGAACAACAGCAACGCCATGTCCGTCTTGTCGTCAGACGGCAGCCCCCACGCGCGAACCAGCGACCGCGCATACAGATCCAACGGCTCTCCGCCACAATCAACCGACACGACATAGAACTGCACATTCGCCAGCGACTGCATCTCCTCGCAGATCGCCTCCAATTTCATACGCCGTTCGTCATCCATGATTTGCGCGATGTCGAACACATAGTCCGCCCCGTCGGGACGTTCCACGACGTTGCACCACAACGGTTTCATGCCGCATGCGTCCATCAGCTCCTGCGGCATGTCCAGCGTATATTCCATCGCCGTCCTGCGCACAAGCTCCATGTAGCCGTCGACGATGCCGCGGCCGTATTCCTTCTTGTCCCACGCGGGCAACGTCTTCTCATCGAGAATCCGTCCGCAGACGCTGTCCGGCAAAGCGCCTTCCAGACCGTAGCCCACTTCGATCCGCACACGGCCCGACGTTCCCGCCAGCGTCGTCTCCTTGTTGACGAGCAGCAGGACGCCGTTGTTCTTCTCCTTGTCGCCAATTCCCCATGTGTTAAACAGTTCATGCGCATAATCTTCCAGAACCATTCCGTCAAGATTTTCGACGGTGACGACAACCAGTTCCGCCTTGCTTTTCGCACGGATGTAGTTGCCTGCGATCCGCATCAGCTGCGCTTCCTCCGGCTTCAGCATGTTGCCATAGTCGAACACGCAGTTGAACTCCGCAGGCTTCGGCGGCACGCCGCCCATGGCAACCGCCGCCAGCATCAAAAACAGCCCTATGATGGTTCTTATCGGTCTCATATTTCGTTTAACCTAAACACTAATCACTAACCATCGGCCGCGCAGGAGCGCAGCCCTCCCGACTACTACCGGCCGCGCAGGAGCGCAGCCCTCCCGACTAACCACTAACCACCGGCCGCGCAGGAGCGCAGCCCTCCCGACTAACCACTAACCACTAACCACTAACCTCTAACCACTAACCTCTGGCTTGTCGCCAGCCGCGACGACGAACTCCTTGCACGATTCAAACGTCGCACGGACTTCATCCGCCGACGGCTCGAATTTCGCGAATTTCACCAAATCGCAGTGCATCAAGAACTTCTCCAGCAACGACTTCTGCTCCTTGCTCAACGTTCCCGAATCGCGCCGCAGATCCTCCATGAACTCCTCCGTCGTCCGTTCGGGAGCCTGCAGGCCGTACCGCCCTTCCACGTATTCGCGCAGAATCGACGACACACGCCCGTAATATTCCTTCAATTCGCCTTTTGCGACCAAATCGTCCTTCTCGAGCTGCGCCAACGCGGCCAACGCCGTCTCCAACGGCGACTTGCGTTCCTCCTCAACCGCCTTCTCGCGGCGACGACGACGCCAAATCAATAGAGCGATGACCGCCGCCAAGACGGCCGCGCCGCCTGCGCTCCACAAAATCCATCCTTTCTGCCACGGCGAACGAATCGCCATCAGCTCCAGTTCGTCCTCCGCCAGACCTTCGCCCAAATCCTCTCCGGGCTTGATCGTCAACGTCAAATCTTCCGTCTCAATTTCACGCGTCTCGCCGTTTTCCGTTACCTTTATTATAAAGGAATCGATTTTGGCCTCGCCTTTTTCCAACGGCTCCAGCCCGTACACGCGGCTGAACAGCATCGTGCCCTGCGCCGTCAGTTTCTTCTCCGTGCTTTTCGAAGCATCCGCAACAAACGCATCAAACTGATCTTCCTTAATATCAGGCAGTTCCACGTTGACGCCTTCCGGACATTCCGCTTCGACGCGCAACATCACGTCGTCATCCAACGTCACGTCCGGATTCTCCACGATCAGACGGAACGTGGTCGAACCATCCTTCCATTCTTTCGTCAACGGCTCCGCAGCCGGAGCCTTTTCCGCCTGCCGGCAGCCCGCCAGCAGAAACAGCATCAATATGGATAATATACTTTTTTTTAACATGTTGCAATCCCTCAACGATGCCTCCGTTCACGATTGCGGAAGAAACGCACAAGCTTCTTCGCGTAGTCGTCACCCGTCTGCAAATCAATCTGGTCGACGTCCAGCGAACGGAACATCGCCTGCAATTGACGGGCCCGTTCCGCCCCCAGCAGCGAATACGCGCGGCGGACGGACTTGCTTCCCGTGTCGATCGTCGCCAGTTCGCCCGTTTCCAGATCCTCCAATTCCAGCAGGCCGACATCCGGCAACGACAATTCCAGCTTGTCGCCGACCGATACCGCGATCACGTCATGCCGTTTCGACAGCACGCCCAGCTGGCGTTTGAAGCCTTCCCCCTGGAAGTCCGAAATCATGAACACGACGCAGCGTTTGCGGATGACACGGCCCAGATAATCCAACGCCGCCGTGATGTCCGT
>CACYQT010000068.1:0-40628 GCA_902776645.1 uncultured bacterium
CCTCGTCCTGCAAGCGGCTCAGCATCTTGTTCAAAAAAGGCGGTAGCAGCAGAAGGCCGAAAATGAACACGCCCGTCAGGAACAACCCCAACAGCCCCAACTGCTTGGCCAATTCTCCGGCCTGGAAGCGCCCCGTCATGCCGAGACCGGTCAGAATCGCCATGATGCCGATGGTCAGCACGTCTTCGCTGATGGTCGTCCCGAAGATGACGGAGGCGAATTTCTCCTTGGAGCAGCCCATTTCGTCCAAACTCTTGGCCAGAAGCGTCGTGGACGAGTCGCAGATGACGCCGCCCAGGAAGAGGCTTGGGATGGTGTCCCATCCAAGAATTTGCCGTCCAACGACATAGCCGATGAGAATCATCATGCCGAGATCATAGATGGCGGCCGGGAAGACGGTCCGCCCGAGCTTTCGCAGCTTGCGGATGTTCAGCTCCAATCCAAGCGTGAACATCAGGAAGATGATGCCAAGATTGGCCAGCACGTTGATGCTTTCTTCGTTGCTGATCAACAGGTTGTTGAAGAATTTCATCCGCATCAGCGAACCGGCGACGATGTAGCCGATGACTTTCGGCCAGCCCAGCAGATGGAACAGCGCGGCGACGATTCCGGCCACCAGCATGACGGCGGCAAGATCCTGCACCAACGTCAGTTTCGTCAATTCGGCGGCCCCAGTCTCCGCCAGCATGATATTCAGCATATTCATTTGATTCTACCGTTTTCAAAGGCTCAGCCCGATGATTCCCGCGATGCAGCACAGCAATCCCGTGACGGATTTCCATGTGCATCGTTCACGCAGCACCAGCATGCTGTACAGCGAGAAGCCGGCGATGCAGCTCACGACCATGACCGGATAGGAGATGGCCCCGTAGCCAAGCCTGGCCATGCGGTCCATCCCGTTGAACGTCAGATAAAGCGTGCCGAAGATGCCGATGGTCTTTTCGCCGAACGAAAACAACCAGAACCACGGCAGTCTGAAATTGCGTTTGATGTTCTCACGCAACGTCTTGAGGCCTCCACGGTGCAGCTGTCCGTAGATGGCCGACAGCAACGAGCCGATCGCCATGTACAGGCAGCGGTAGACGGCGTGCACGCCATGCCGGATCTCCTCCGAATAGCTTGGCTCGTTGTTGATGGTCTGCTGCAACCCGCAGATCATGAACGCCATGAACGACAGAAACAGCCATGATTTCCCTTCGGTTTTCACGGCGTTGTCCTGCCGGTCGCTGGACATGAGCATCAGGGCCACGAGAATCATGGCCATGCCGCAAATCCGCAACAGCGGCGCGGGGATGCCGTGAAACAGGACGCCGACGATGAACGGGATGACCGTTCCGGATTGCAAGATGCCCCATACCAGTCCGTTAGGGCCACGCTCCATGGCCCGCGCCATCGTTTCGTTCAGCAGATAGCCCGACGCACCGACGAGAAAATACATGATGAACGCATAAAGGACCGTTCTGCCGCCGACATCCAATGTCGGAAAGACTTTCAGAAGGATCAGCAACACGCTGACAACGAGCGTCAGCACGCTGGACATCAACTGCATGAGCGACGAGTCGATGCCGTGCTTCTTGGCCCCGCCCATGACGACGCCCGTCAGCGTCCAGATCAGCCCGACCGAAATCAATATCAAAACGCCAATCAACATACCAACAGACAAAAGGGATCTTTCTCTCGCCCCTCCGCCGTTATTATATAATGTATATTCCCTTTCGTCAAGCGCAATTGAAGGCGGGATTTATTGTGGTAGCGAGGCCGTCTCGGCCTTGACGGGGCTGCACAAAATATCTCGGCCTTGACAAGGGCGGGGACGCCCTCGCTACCCCTATTGATACGACAGCCCGTAGTTGTCTTCAAACGGAGGCGTGCCCTGCCGTGGCCCGAACGGATATTTCGTGTTGCCGGGGAAATACCACTGCACGCCGTCCGCCAGATCATGGCCGCCATTTGTCACGGCGACATGGATCTTCACATGGCCGACATGACCGTCCGCATAGGCGGCGTTGACCTTCCCGTCATGTCGGAAGGCAAACTCCTTCAACGAGTTCTGAAGGTTGTACGACTGATTTCCCGCTTTGGCCGTGCTGATGATCGGACCGTTGATTTCGCTGCCATCCGGCTTCTGGTAATCCGTCCATTGCACACGTCTGCTCGGTTCCTGATTGACGACGGCGGACTGGTGCTGCCAGAAGGAGGCCGTCCCGCCTGTGATGGGGCTGGCCGAATCGCTCAAATTGACCGTTCCGCCGATCGTGACTTTGATGGTCTTGCCGTCGTAGGAGAATTTGCCGGTCCGCCCAAGCGAATCCGTTCCTCCGTCTTGCGGACATCTGGCAAGTTTTTCACTAAGCGTCGTGTAGCCCTCGATATAGGTCGTGAAGCCTTTGTCCGGCAGGAGGCATGTGCGGACATCTGGAAAGAATCCGCCGTTGTCGTCCGTATAGAGCATGGAGGCGACGCCGTACTGCTTCATGAGCGACTTGCAGCTGATCTCCGTGGCCTTTCCGCGCGCCTTGAACAAGGCCGGCATGAGCATCGCCGCCAAGATGGCGATGATGGCGATGACGACCAATAATTCTATGAGCGTGAACGACTTGCGCATGATTTATCCGTTATTGCTTCAGCAGGAAATCCTTCAAGAAATTGTCGAATGCGTCCATGTCCTCCAGACGATCCGCTTCGCAGAGGATGAGCTTCTCCTTGATGGCGACACCGCCGGGCGACGTCGGATAGGCGTCATGGATGGAACGCAGCTTGTCGAACGCCGCCTTGGCCTGCGGCAGCTTGCTCCGCAGTTCCTTCACGAGATTGATCGTGTTGATGCGTTCCGCCTGACGCGTCACGTCAAAGACTTTCATGGCGTCCAGCGTTGAGCGCATGAGCGTGATGAACGGCTGCGCCGCGCTGTAATATTCACAGAAATGGCTGGTTATGTCTAAATCTTGGTCATCGGGGAAGATACGGTCCGGATCGACATGCTTCTGGATCCAGTTGTCGTTGCGATAACGGTCGCGGACTTCCTTCTTGCGGAAGTCCGGAATCTCCATCGGCTGGCCTTCCGCGACGGCGCTTCGCAAGGCCTGGATGCCCGCCAGCGTCACGTCGGATGCCGCATAGATGTTCCATGGTGCTTTTTCACCCGTAAGAATCTCCCGCGCAAAATAATACAGTTCCCAGAAATCGCCGCCGCCATGGCCTGCGCGTTCCGCGACGGAACCAAGATCCGGCCAGTCCGGATTGACGTTGATGCCGTGGAAACTGCCCTGCGCGCCGACCTTCAGCTTCAGTTCCGGATACGTCTCCGCCGCCGCGCGCGTTCCAAAAAGCCGCTGGTTGTGGCTGTCCGCGGACGTGCCGCCCATCAGATTGCGCACGATTCCGCCATTGCTCATGTAGATCAGCGACGGACACATGGCGCCCAAATTCGGCATGACGCCGTCGATCTTGCGGCCCTGCCCGTGGACAGTCCCTTCGTAGAGGACATCCGTCGGAAACGCGACGACCTTTTCCGGCCGCAGCCCCGTGATGACCATGACCGGCCCGAGCGAATGGGTGCAATAATAATGGTAGCTGATCCAGCCGCGCCAATGGTGCAGGCGGTTGCCGGGCAGCGTATCTTGCGTATTCAGACAGGGATGCGTCCCGCCATGGACGTATTCGTATTCCGCATATTCCAGTTCGCCGAAGAAGCCTTCCTTGTACAGTTTCGCCAGATACATGTTGGCCTTCGTGAACGGATAGTTCTCCGCGAGATTATACACAAGTCCTGATTTTTCAACGGCTTCGACGACTTCCACGCCTTCCGCGGGCGTGAGGAAACTCGTCACTTCGCACATGACATGCTTGCCGGCCGCCAACGCCTTCAGCGTGCAGCGCGCATGGTCCGGAAAATACGTCGCGATCAAGACGGCGTCCATGTCCATCGCCAAAAAGTCGTCTTCGCTTTCCGTGATGGCCGCCTCCGGACAGATTTTCTTGAAGTTCGTCCGCATGAAAGGGCTGATGTCGCAACCCGCCACGACGTCTATGCCCAATGCGCGCGCCGAATCGATGAACGACGAACCGCGTCCAAGTCCCCAGATACCAAGCTTCAAGCGTTTTCCGCCAAATAATTCGTTTTCCATTGTAGCCTTCTTTTCCAGCTTATTTCAACGATGATTCTTCAAACATTACCATAATATAGTAAGCGACATTGCATGGATTTCAAATCATGGCAATTGATTTTTATGGAAAATGTGTTTCCATTCCGCCTTGAACTTTTGTTCTTTCATCCAATGAGGCTAAATTATGGCAAACAATACGATATATGATGCACACGCCTGCCCTATGACCATGCGAAACATCCAACTATTGACCATCGCCGCCATGACCATGCTTGCCGCAAATGCCTCCGTGCCACGTATTTCCATTCCCTTCACGGACAGTCCGCCGACATTGGAAGACGTCGTGGAGCAGAAGGTCTGGCAAAAAGCCGCCGTCGTAAGGCGTTTGTTTCCAAAAGGAAGCTCCGCCATCCCGTCGCAGCAGACGGAATTCCGTCTGCTTTATGATCATGACAATCTGTATGTGATGGCGCGATGCTTTGAAACGCAGGCGGGCTATCCAGAAGCGTTTAGCAAGCCTGGCGATGAGATGATGGCCAACAACGACGATGCCGTGCAAGTTGTTCTCGGCGTTGCGAATCCGAAACTTAAAACGCGTGAAACCATCAATATGGGCGGTTATGAAGGCGCCATGGGCACGGAAGTCGCGAAGGCGGATGACTATTATCAGTTCACCGTCAATGTCTGGAATGCGCGTCAACGGACATACAATGAATTTCCGCTTGAAGAGGCGGCTTTTGATTCCGTCACGACAAATATTCCGCATAAAGAATGGCAAGTTTTCATGCGCATCCCGTTCAGTTCCTGTGGGTTGAAGCCAAAGAGCAGCCTTCGCATCTACGGCAATCTGTTCCGTTTCCGTCCGCCGGAGATGCTCGGCTGGCATCTGCCGGGCTTCGGCGGCTACGTTCCCATGCCGTTCGGCGAATTCGAATTCCTGCCGGAAGGCCAGAAAGGCTCCGTGGAGGATTTTCCACAGAAAACCGTTCCTGTTGCGCAGGAAGAGGTTAAGCCAAAATGCACGGCGATGTTCCATTACGGACCGCTCTCCGGCGTCATCGCGGCGGAAATCCACAAGGAAGGAATCGACGGGCCGTTGACCGCCACGATGGAAGTCACGGATTTTCCAACGCAAGTCGTTCCGTTGGAGTTCAGTGCGAATGGAAAGGCGTTCGTCTATCAGGACTTCGATCCGAAGGTTCAGAAGCTTCAGAAGCTTCGTGAAGCACGTGTCGTCGTGAAAAACGAGGCGGGCAATATTTTGGCGGAGGCGTCCCGTTCCTGCGAACCGGTCGACGTTCCGGAATGGCTTGGAACGGACGCGGGAGCGGATTACATCGACAAGAAGATTCCCGCCCCATGGAAGCAGCCGACGGTTGACGAGCAGGCCGTCACATTGCTTGACAAGTCATTGCAATTCAATGGCAACGCATTGCCTGCGCAAGTCACGTTCACAAAAGACGGCTCACATCTTTTCAGGCGTGAACCAGCCGTCGACTATGTCCGTGACGGCCAATTTTATACTTTTACAGGAAGTTCGGCGGATGTCCGTCTGGACGGCATCCAGGCCCGCGTTGCAGGATCGCAGACTTCCGGCGGCGGCTTGCGTCTTGACGCCAGATGCCATGTCGATTACGATGGTTTCATGGATTGCAAAATCGCCATATCAGGCGAAAATCTGGAAGGTATTTCGAATTTGCGAATTAGCTTTCCTTTGGCGGAAGGTGTTGCCAAGTATATACTTCCAGACTTGACATGCCAAAGCGCGGCCAAATTGACAGGCGGCGGATACTGCGGCCATAGCGGCATCGTATGGGTCGGCAACGAAGAAAAAGGCCTGTGCTTCAGCTATGACGATTCACCGTTCCGTGGCAAGAAGATCCGTCATCATATCGAAATTCGCAAACATCAATTGGGAGACTCGCTTGTCTTGAATCTTGTCGATGCTGAAGGCCAGCTGAAAGACGGCAACGCCCTATTCCGTTTCTTCCTGCTGCCGACGCCCAGCAAGCCCTATCCCCCCCATCCCGTCCGTTCGCGCTACACATGGTTGTGGGAAAATTGGAGCCGTTTCCATGGCTATCCTGATTTGACGAAAATCGACGATGTGAAACAACAGGTGCAAGAGCTTGCAAATCAAGGAAAAGCGTTGACTCTTTACTGTTGCCAGGGGCTTCAGCAGGACACGCCGGAAATGCAAGCCTATCGCGCGGATTTTGAAATGCTTCCGAAATGGCGCTACTACCATTTCAATGGGCAGGACTGTTTCGCCACTTGCAAACGCGGCCCGGAAGGCGATTTGCAGCTCCACAACTACCGCAAACTGATTCAGGAAACAGGCATATCCGGCATCGTAAGTGACGGATTGACCGTTAATTGGATCGATTCCAACCCGCTCCACCATAGTTGCGGCCGCCCCTATAGACTCACATTGGATGACGACACGCCCAGCCGCACTATCCTCACACGGCGTTTTCTCAAACGGATGCGCGGCCTGTTCAACGACACGGGGCGGCCTTTCTGCATCGTCGCCCATACGGGAGGAGGCATCGATCCGATGACGTTAAGCTTTGCGGATGCGTATTTTGAAGGCGAACAGCTTACCCGCTACCGCCGTGGCTACAATCCAAGCCAGGCCATGTTCACGGTCGGTTATTCAGGCCTTCCATGGGGCTGGCGGGCCATTTACTGGGGGAAGCAAATCCACAACTACAATGGAATTGCGTCGGCCGTCTGCTATTCGTTGCTGTTCAACAGCGAATACATGATCAATCCCAACACGGAACCGATTGATTTCGATGTAAAACTGCTGGAGGAATACAGCGGTCCGGAAGCGGAATTCCATCCATTCTGGAAAAAGCACACGGCCATTGATTTCCAGTCCGACAGCTGTCTGGCCTCCCTATACCTTAATAAAGAAAAGGCCATGCTCGTCGTCAGCAATCTGACCATTTCTGAAAAAGCCTACAGCGTCAATCTGGCCAAGCTGTTTGACGGCAAGCAGTTGCATGCGAAAGACGCCTTGCTGGACAAAATCGTCAATTTGCAGGACGGCTCGCTTTTGGAAAAACTGCCGCCGTTCAGCTGCCGCATCCTGTTGCTCCGCACAACGCCATGGGAAATAGCCCCGCAAACAGCACCACCGTTTACCAACCCATTTGAAATCAATGGTTTCCAAGCGGATGACTGGAAGACGCAACGAGATGTCACGTTCAACGACGGCCAATTGGTCATGCAAGGCGATGTCCAGAAACCGGCGGAAATCGTTTTGAAACGAACCATCGGGCGGAATCTACGATTCTCCATGAACGTCAAGCTCTGCGACCGTTTCAAGCTGACGTTCGGCCCATGCAATCTGACCATCGGCGGCGGCTGGCCGGGCTACGGCTGGATGGTCACAGGGCCGTCCGATCCATATGGCCGCGGATGGGTCTACCAGGCCGTGCCACGACGGCCAAACGACTTCGCAAACTTCACGTTTGACTTGACAAACGGCGTGCTGAATGTCTATTATGACGGTCAATGCGTCGTCAGTGACCTCCCGTTCATCCTGCCGCCTTCCGGAAACGCGTTCAAGCTTTTCGTATGGCACACGGATCGGCTGGAGGCCAAAGACTTGCGCATGAGAAGCGAATGAACGACGCCAAATCGTCGCTTTAGTCCCTTTCGTCCCTTTCGTCCCTTTACTACTATTAATCTTATGAAAATCATCACCTGCCTGTTATGCACGGCCGTCGCTTCGACGGCCATCGCCGCCGATGACGCCTCCTGGATGTCGAAAATCCGTCCGGACCATCCGCGATTGTTCTTCAACGTGGACACATGGCCGGCCGTGAAGGCCCGCGCTTTAGGCGTGGAAAAGGCCTATTATGAAAAACTTCTGAAAGACGTCGAGTCGTATACGGACAATCCGGTCTGCTCCGGATTCGAAGCCATCCAGTATGGCGATGTCAAAACCGCCGCGGGCACGATCAAAGTCACTGCGGCGACGCCCATCGGCTCCGTGAGGGAATGGGGCCCGCAGGCCGCCAAATGCGCCTTCGCATGGCGGATGACCGGCAAGCCTGAATATCTGGAAAAGGCCCGTAAGATGCTGGAAGTCAGTATCGATGCCTATCATAAGGCCTATCTGAACCGCCGCGCCGTCAACTGGTATTCCACGACGCGCGTGCTCGCGATTTGCGCATATGACTGGATCCACGATGGCCTGACGCCCGAACAACGGAAAGCCATCATCGTCCCGTTGCTGCAGCACATCGACGAAGTCCAGCCCGGCCCCGGCAAGCCGAAAATCGTCCGCCTTGACACAGGCGACATCAGCACAGGCTTCTACGGCGAAAGCAACTCCCTGTGGTTCGCAGGTCTGGCCGCCTACAAAGACGGTTGTTGCGACGAACTGGCGGAAAAACTGCTGAAGCAAGGCTACAACTTGAACCAGAAGCTGTTGCGTTTCCGGGCGGACAGCTCAGGAGACGACGGCGGCCTTTCCAGCGCCACAAATGGCTACGCCATGGGCGCTTATCCATGGTCGCATTTCAATTTCATGCACACATGGCTCTCCGCCACAGGTGAAAACATCGCCGAAAAATGGCCGCAGCTCGCCCTCTTCCCGAACTGGATCTACTGGAACTGGATTCCGAATTTCGAAAACAAGACGCCGTTGGCATACGGCAACGGCGACGACCGCCATGTCGACAATTTCATGGCGACCGGCCAGTTGTTCGAACACATGACGCAGTACATGCATTTCTTCCGCGACGCCGATCCAGCGGCGGCCCGTTTGTCCGCCGCCCTCCGCCAGCTGGCCCCGAACAAGAATCTGGCCGACACGTGGCCCATGTATCCCTATCTCCTTACATCCGTTGATGATGTGATTCCATATTCGCAGGCCCAGCTGGAGGACTGCCCTGTCAAGGCACGCCATTTCGAGAGCCTCGGGCAGATCATCATGCGCTCCGGCTGGCAGCCGGATTCCACCTACTGCCTGTTCACGGCCGGCGCGAGGCTCATTCAGCATAAGCATCACGACGAGAACAACTTCGTCATTTACAAAAAAGGCTTCCTCGCGTTGGACACGGGAACACGAGCCATCCAGACCGACTACAATCTGAAGTACTATTATTCACAGACCGTCGCCCACAACTGCATTCTCATTCATAAGCCAAACGAACCGTTCGCTGGCTATTGGGGAACGACTTACAATGGGCCGGAAGGCAAGCTAAGTCACGGCGGCATGGCTGGTTACGCTGGCAAAATGCGTGGATTCGCAACCAACGAGCATTTCAGCTACGCCGCCGGCGACGCGACGAAGGCCTACGGCGATAAATGCACGGAGGCCGTCCGCCAGTTCATCCATCTGCAGCCGGACTATTTCATCGTCTACGACCGCGTCGGTGCCACCGATCCGTCCTATAAGAAGGAGTGGCTCCTCCATACGCAGAACAAGCCGATCATCGACGGAAAAATCCTGCGGACGGATGAAAACAAAGGCCGTCTTTTCAGCGAGACGTTGCTTCCGAAAGATGCGCATTTCGAACTCGTTGGCGGCCCCGGAAAGGAATTCTGGGCATGCGGCAAAAATTGGGATCTCGACGAAAAGTATCTGGCCAGCATGCGCAAACGGAAGGAAAGCACGGGAAAGGATCCGCTCTTCGGCAATTGGCGGTTGGAAGTCTCTCCCGCGCAGGCAAATGCGGACGACCGTTTCCTGCATGTTCTGACGGCGTGCGAACAGACGGCTGAAACACCTGTCAAGACGCAGCTTGTCCAGACGGACACGCAGGATGGCGTCATCATTGAAACGTTTGAAGGCAAGAAAGTTACGATTATGTTCAACCGCACGGGAGCCGTCGCCGCACAAATCACCGTCGAGCAGGACGGCAAACTCGTCGGCGCCTATGCGTTGGACGAAACCATCCAGCCGCAAGCCGGAATCGATATCCAATAGTCCTGTCCCTTAATCCTCTTAGTCCCTTTTGTCCCTTTTTACAGGAAAACCACCATGCTGAAATTCAAACCATTTGAAATCCCCAACTTGGAACCGCGGCCGGACTTCTGGAAAGTCCGTCCGAATGAAATCATCGACGTGTGCAAAAGCGTGAAACGCGGCCGTTCGGAAATCATCGCCACGACGCCCGGCGGCTTTCCCGTCTATGCCGTCTTCTACGGCGATTTCACGGAAGCGCCGCCGCAGACCAACTGGTCGGCCGGTTCATCTTCAACCACTTACAAATCATACGTCGGCGACAAGCCGGACAAGCAGACCATCCTTTTCTGCGCGGGCATTCATGGCGCGGAGGCCGAATGCGTCGCCGCCGCCGTCAATCTCATCCAGATGCTGGAAACTGGAAAGGATTTTCGTGGGAACTATGATTCGGATCTGCTGGAACTCATTGGAAAATACCGTCTTATCATCATTCCCTGTGCCAATATGGACGGTCGCGCCATTTCTCCCGACCATCTCCGCAACGTCCCGTACGAACAATTCCGCGCCGCTTCGCAAGGCACGTGGAAAGACGGTTCGCTGATTGGTTGGCGCGGCAGCAAGGAGTACTTCCCCCTGCCGATCGACCGCGTCTCCTTCCCTGGCGGATATCCGAACGCGGACGGCGTCAACATCATGCATGATGCCACACCCGGCGACATCCGTTCAGAAGAAGCGAAAGGCATTTTGAAGCTTTGCGCGCGTTGGCGCGTCGATCTGCTGCTGAACGGCCATTCCTGCGAATACCAGGCATCGTTGATTGCGCCATCCGCGTTGAACTATCCCGCCCACGTGGAACGTGGATTGGATTGCGTCCAGAAAGTCAACGCCGCCTTCTACGAAGCCGCCTTGCGCACCGCTCCGGCTGGCATCCCGAAACCTTCTACAACGTTGAATCTCAACACGATGGCGACAATGTGCTCCGGCTGCCTCGCCCTGACGTTGGAATGCAGCGTCTCCTATGACAATCCCAAAACACCGAAGCTGACGTTCACCTTCGACCAATTGATGAAGCCCCCCTTCGTCATGCTGAAGACCCTCATGAAAGACGGCCTCGAAAAACCGTTCGTGGACCGTTCGAAGTTCTGAAAAATTTATAAAGAGGTAAGTTTTTCTGGCCATTTTCCATGAAAAATGGCCAGAAAACACTTCCGTTTCCATAAAAAAGCATACTATTTGAAATTCCATGCTCTTGTCAAATTGATTGCATCTACGGCATTGCCGCCACGGTTCTTGCAACAGTTTTATTGATTATTCTCAATTTTCAAGACAACGATGAATAAAATCCTGCCCCTCCTCCTTCTGCTGCCACCTCTGGTGAATGCCGCTGAATGCGAGCGTCTTCCAAATGGTCTGTTCCGTTTGTCCAATTCCTTCATTCAAGCTGATATAGACGTTCTTTCCGGAGCACGTTGCATCAGCATCATCGACAAACAGACGAACATGGAATACACGTCCAGCGCCTGGGACATGGGCATTGGCGGTGAATGTGACTGGCAGGAGCGAAAAATGACCGCAAGCATATGGTACGGAAAGCCATATGCCGTTCAGGGAACGAAAAACGGCGATGTGGCGGAAATCCGTTGCCAGCGCACGGGAACAGGCGATATCGGCCAATGGATCACTATTACCAAGATCTATCGGCTTCCCGCCAATTCCACCGAGCTGGAAGTCTCCTATGATATTGCCGTCCAGGCAGAAGCGATGAAATCCATCAGCTTCTTCCTTTGGCTCCACAATTCAATCCAGCTCGCGAAAGAAAACGTAACGATGCTCTTCCCGAAGGAAGACGGCATCAACACAATCGGCTTCAAGCCCGGAGCCCCTGTCAACGAAAGTTTCCACTATGACATGACCGACAGCTGGATTGCCGTCGCACGGTCGGCACATCCGTCAGGTGTCATTCTGCAGACGCCCTATCGCGATCTCATGTGCTTCTACAATTGGCAAGGCGGCGAAGGAAATACCATCGAACAGATGTTCCGCGCGCAGAATATCCAGGCCGGCACAAGCTTCCAGACATCTCTCAAACTGACGTTCTATCATGGACTTCAGACAATCGACGGTTCAGGCGCAGGCGTCGCGGCCCAATTTACAAACGACGGCATCAGGCTGTATAGCGCAATAGACGATGACGCCGTTGTAACCGCGACATTCCGCAAACCGCCTGAACTGCTGGAACAGCCTGTAGTCCAATTGAATACGCAACTTCAATGTGCAAAGATCCAAGATATCGCCATTCCATTTTCCGCCCATCAGGGCGATGAACTGATCGTGCGTGTGAAGACCTCCCACGGCACCATGACCATGCGCCGTCCATTCGACATCAAGGATTACAAATATCCGCCTGTTGAAAAACGCCTCGGCAGCGACGACGACCGTTACGGGATGACGCTTCTCAACGAAGACTCTTGCCGCGACTGCTATGAATGGGTTCCCGAACTGCCTGTCGTCAACGGTGATACGTTGCTAAAGCCCGATGCGAACGGTCGGCTTAGGCTGCTCGTTGTCACCGACATGATGTCTGGCCGTGAAGCGTATGAAATCGCCGGCAGGATGGATGCCGAACTCACCACCTGTACATTTTCCACCGGCGGCGATCTTGGCTGGCATCCCACATGGGGCCATTCGGGCGGCATTCCAGAAGTCAATCTTTATCTTGGACAACTGCTCAAAAAGGATTACGACGCCATCATTTTCGGCGGGCAGCAGTTTGACGCCGTCACGCCAAAGAACATGGAAACCATTAAGGCGAAAGTGGATGCAGGTACAGCACTCATCACGATCGCCCCGCGAATGATTCCAAAGGCGTTCGCGCAATTGTTTCCTGTCAAACCGACAGTGGACAAGGCCTTGGGCGTCGGCTCCGTCCATTTTCCCATGGCGGAATCCTATAAAATCGCCGACGATTCGCCAATCCGCAACTTTCCGTTCAAGTCGCTTGGCTTCGTTCCGCTTTTCCCCTGCCAGCCACAGTCAGCCGCCATCACATGCGGCAACGGCCAGCCGTTTTTCTCACATGCCGCCTTTGGCAAAGGGCGTATTGCATCGTTCACATGGCTCAACGGCATTGACGACAACACGACCCGCGCAGGCATCATGCCTTTCTTCTCCGATGAGCCGGAACTGCCGTGGCACAATGTCTTTTATGGCATGATCATCAAGGCGACGCAATTCGCCGTTGGACGTGTTCCGAAGCTCGCCATCAAAGAATTCAACGCAACCCACGATTCTTTAAGGCTTTCCATCGACAACACTTTGGAACGGGACATTGAAGCGGAATGCCTGTTGAGCATCTACCAGTCCAACGACAAGCCGGAAAGACGAACCTTCCCAATCAAACTGAAAAAAGGAATCAACAACTTCACATTGCCGATGGACATCCGCTGCCATGCCATGCTTTCACTGGCGGAGCTTCGGCTGACCGCCGACGGGCTGGCCTTCGATTTCGCCTATGACACGATCGCCAATCCATTCGGCCTGACCATAAACGCTGAATCGCTTCCGGACAGAATCATCGCGGACGGTGAATCATTTGCGTTTAAAGCCTTGTTCACAAGGCATTACGACCGTTCCGAAGCCGTCATTCGCGACCGCCACGGCCGTGTTCTCGCCCATGGAGAATTCAATGAAGGCCGCGTCACATTAACGCCCTGCGGCGTTGTCGAACACCGCGCGGAACTGATCGTCAATCTGTATGCGAATAAACAGAAAGTCGGTTCGCGTGTTTTCGTCATCGACCTTGCCCCCCAAGCGGAGCTGTCCCGTGATTGGGATAACTACAAAGTCATGCTGAGCTGGCCCGTCCGCGACAAACGCGTCCTGCCGTTCCACTTGCGCCCCGTCTGGCAGGAGACGCTTGATGAGCTTGGGATTGATCTCGTTATGACTCACGGAATTCCCGTCGGCCCATGGGCGGACAACCGCGCGAAATTCATGCTGAACTACCGATATGTCGGGCCATTGGTCATGGAATCCATCACACGTCTCAGCCGCAGTTCCGGCCTGAAAGGGCTTGATTACCCGCAGTTCGACTACCGCAACAGGAAGAAGGAAGTTCAGCAGATAACGGAAGAGTTCGGCAAGACCGGCGATGTATCCGTTCTCAAACGTAATCCACGGCTTGACGATGACGGTTTCATCGCCTCCTATCAAAACGCTCTTGACCAGTGGATGCCGAAACTTATTCGCTGGCGGCCGTTTATGTGCGATCTTGGAGACGAAATGTCCTATGGCGTTTTCACCTCCCCGCTGGATTTCGATTTTTCCCCTGAAGGGCTTGCGTTGTTCCGCAAGTGGCTCCGCCAACGATACAAGGACGATCTTGGCAAACTGAATGCCGAATGGCAACGCGACTTCAAGACATGGGATGACGTCATGCCGGACACGGGCAGCGAGGCGCAGACCCGCGGCGTTTTCTCCGGCTGGGCGTTGCATCGCCTCTACTCCACCGTCCTGTTCGCCAATTTCTGGAATGTCGTTGCGACACGTGCGCGGCAACTTGATCCAGGCCTGCGAATCAGCGCGTCCGGCACGCCAAATTCGCATCCATACAATGGATATGACTACGAAAAACTAATGCCTGCCGTCGATAGCCTTATCGCCTATACAAACAACGGCCTCGCCGAACTTATCGCGACTTTCAAGAAGGCTCCGCTCATGTCGTGGGTCGGCTACGGCAGCCCGGAAGCGGAAGTCTGGAAGACAATCTGGGATAACGCTTTCAATGGTCATTTCGGCGTCGGCTTCTATTGTGAAATGACCATGCTCAATCCCAGTCTGACGCTGACACGCAACGGCATGTGGGCGAGAGACGCCGTCCGCGATCTTCATGACGGCGTCGGCCTTCTGCTCTACCATTGTGACAGTTCGCCCGACGCCCTCGTGCATTATTCCATGCCGTCTTTGATGGCTTCCGGCGCCCTCCAGACGTACAATTCATTCATTGAATCCTATGGAATCTGGATTAAATTGCTCAAAGAACATAATTGCAATCCACGTTTCATCACGCCTTCCGCCATCGAACGCGGCGACCTGCTTTCCTCCGGCGTCAAACTGCTGGTTCTTCCCAATTCGACAGCGCTTTCAGATGCGGAAATCGACGCATTCAGAAAGTTTTCTGAAAATGGCGGAAAAATCATCGCTGACATACAGCCTGGCCGTTTCAACGAAAATGTCGCCACAGCGTCCGCCGATCGTCTGCAAGGTATTCCATTGCACATAATTGGTGAAAATCTTGTGCAGGATATGACGGCGCCGCTGATGCAGAAAGTCCGCAAGGAACTTGATGAAATGCTGCCGCGTCATCATCAGACAATAACCGCAATCGACGGTCAGCCTGAAATCCATACTTATTCATTATGCGCGGAAGGCGGCGAACTCTTTGGAATTTGGCCGTCACGTCCATCCGTGATCAGCCTGACGCCTCCCGCCGGGCATACAGTCTATGATGTTCTTGGCAAAAAAGCGGTCACCGGCGAAATAAAACTCCCCGCCAATCGTCCAGGCGTATTCGCCGCCTTGCCGTACAGCGTGACCGGCGTGAATGTCACCCGTGAAATGACGTCGCAGTTAGTTTCCGTACACGCACATGTCATGACCAGTGGTGGCGTCCCCTTGCGACATGTTCTGCTGTTCCGTGTCAAAGACGCTGATGGCAAGGAACTTAAATACCATTGCCGTACACTCAATGCGCCAAACGGCACGGCGAAAGCCATCATCCCGCTGGCGGCTAACGAAGACGCCTCTCGCTGGACAATCGAAGTGACCGATGTCATTTCCGGTATGACAGGAAAATAAGACCATGCGACATACAGTGTTTATTTGGAGCGCATTGTCCATGCTCTTTCTGCTGCCAGCCACGGCAGCAGATTTGGTACTCTGGGCACGCATGACGTTTGAAGAAGACGGCCTTGCCTTCTCCTCAAAAGACCAACTGATTCTGCCGTTTCCCGTCATGCCTCAAAATCCAAAGGCCGGATCATATCTCGCATTACGGCACTATCCGGGCAATGGCGCCAAAAGCCTCCTGAAGCCGCTGGTCTTCGCGGAACCGGGCAGCGGAAATCATGGACGGGCCATCACGACAGGCAAATTCGAAGGCAACGACATCGTCGGCGGTGAGTTGCTTCTGTTGCTAGACCATATTGGAGACATGCCTTCCTCTCCTGACCTTATGCTCGCTTTCAAGATTTTCATTCCAGAAGACGACGTCGGCGAATATCGTGTCGCTTTCTGGAATTATACGAAGAACGGCAAGAAAGCCGACATACGACTGAAACTGCGCAACGGTCAATGGAATTTCATCAAAATTCCGCTCCATGTGCCACATTCCGTCGATGCAGGCGACATCGTGCGGAACCTTACGATTTATTCCCGAATGGAAAAGGCATATCATTGGATCGTCGATGATATTGTCGTGTGGTCGGGCCAAGACACCATGCCGCCGCGGATTGTAACTGGCTTGACCGTCGATGCGGATATCGACGACAACATTCTCACGTGGAAAGCTTCCGATGACAATCTCGCCGTCGCGACTTACGAAATACACCGTGGCACAGTGCGGGATTTCACGCCGTCGGCAGCCACCGCCATCGGCAGGACAAGCGACTGCCATTTCAGAGATGTCTGCCCGATGCATGAAGACAGTTTCTACCGTATTATCGCCATTGACTATGCCGACAATCGGTCGGCGGCCTCGAACGCCGTTAGCCGTCCACGCCAGCATGACGGTGGCAAACAGCAAAGGTAACATTGCCCATGAAACTCAAATACACGAATCCCGCAAACGTCAATCTGTCGGAAATCCTTCCGTTTGAGAGCATTGTCGGCGATCTGGACATCGACAACCTGCCGATGATCCCCAATGCGGAGACGTTTCCGCTATGGAAGCCCGACGGCGAATTCAGCTTCCTCCATGAGGCGGCGGTCATCGCCTATCATGGCATCATTTTCTGTTCATGGTACAACTGCCGCGTCAATGAACTGCGCGACTTCACGCCGATCCGCGGCTGTTTTTCAAAAGACGGCGGCAAAAGTTGGAGCGCCGTCGAAACGCTTGGCGCCGATCCCTCCGGCAAGCTCCTCTATTGCCCGCCCGTCTATGCCATCTCCAACGATACGTTGTACTTGCTAATGAACACGATGGTGTCGGCGGACCACATTCACAGCCTTGAAACCTATCGTTACGACGAAGCGGCGAGAAAATTCGTTTTCGTCCGTTCCGATCCGATTCCTTTCAAGCTCAACACCAACGCCTGCCATCTGGACAACGGCAAACTGCTGCTGCCTGGACGGCTCGCCAAACTGGACGGCTTCCCCGTGACGCCCGCCGTCATGATCTCCGATTCAGGCTCCGCCGAAGGCCCATGGCGGATCGTCAAGATTCAAGCCGACGGATTGCTTCCCGACGGCTCCTCATACGTACATCCGGAACTTTCCGCCATCGTCAAAGGCCGTGACATCACGATCTTCTGCCGCAACGACAACCGGCAGGTCCCGATCCTCTATCATTCACACGACTACGGCGAGACATGGTCCGGCCCGATTGAACACGACATTTTCTTCAGCAATTCCAAAATCTATTCCGGCACGCTCTCCGATGGGCGCAACTATCTGATTGGAAACATCATCCGTAGCGACGACGCCAAAGGGCGCCGTTCACGCCTCGCGTTGTTCTTCAGCGAACCGGGCTCGCTGATTTTCAACAGAGGATGGCTGTTGCGGGATGGATACGACGCCAAACTGGATCTCCATCCGCAATGGAGCTATCCATGCGCCTACGAATGGAACCGCCGCCTATACATTATCTATACGATGGTGACCGATCCGAAAGCACCGCCCAAACGCGGCGCCATGATGTGCATCGTCCCCCTCTGTTTAGACGAAAAAAGCCTTGGCAGTGTGTTTTTTTTAAAAAAAACGCTTTTTTTTGAAAAAAATCTCTTTTTTATAAAAAAAGCACTTGTCTCTCCCCCAAAAATGTGTAAGCGAACGATTAAAAGACCGTTCCAAAAACTCAAGACAAGGAAAACAAAGATGAGCGGCGCCATGATGAGCATCATCCCGCTCTGATTAGACGAAAAAAGGAAAAAGTTGTGTTTTTTCAAAAAAAACACCTTTTTTTGAAAAAATCTCATTTTTTTGAAAAAAGCACTTGTCTTTTGGAAAAAGTATTGGTATAACACGCGCGAAGATAAAAAAGTTTAACGATTCAAATAAAAAATCAAAGAAAGGAATGCAAAAGATGAAAAAGTACTTGTTGGCTTTGTTGCTTTTGACGAGTGTCTTTGCTGTTGCGGTAGAAACGGAATACGTCCAATTCGCGAAAAACACTGATTTCAACGTCGTTAAAAGAGCTGAGGAGAACTGGGATCCAGCTGCAATGATCAGTCTAAATGTGCAAGGTGGTTCCATAGTCTATCTTACTAATTATACAAGTAATTTTAATGAGTTATATGATATCGGCGATCCCACCTATGTTGATCCTGGTTCACACATGCGTCTTGGCTTTGATATGACCAAAGATAATTATGGATATCGCGAAGCTATTAGGGATAGTGAAGGCAAACTCATAGGTCTCGGTGAATTTCATTCCGGAACTGGAGAAAAAATAGATTTTACTTTCCCGAGTACTGATCCTAATGATCCACGGGCACCTACAACGCCTGGCTACTTCCTGGGTGAATTCGATAAAGATACCGAAATCTTCTTTTATATGACTCCCCTTGACAATAACTATCATATTGGCCCCGTGGACACCTACAATCTCCTTTCCGGTCAAAATCTCCAGTCGCGTCAAATCAATACTGTTGACCAACTTGGAAGGGTTCGCGTCAACCTCGCCCCAGGGAATGATGTTTCACATGAGTTTGCAATCGCCTCTTTAGCTAAAGAAGATGTACCGCCGTCCGGCCAGCCGCTTCCTGGCGTGTTAACCTCCTGCCTGGTTGCCTTGGGCGCCACCGGCATCGCCGCCCGCCGCCGCAAGCAATCCCGCAAGTAATCGTTCCTGCATTTTGAATTCATCCAACAAACAGGCTTCCGCCATAAAAAAGCGGAAGCCTGTTTTTTATTGCCAGTGAAACATGAATGCCTGCAAAGCCGTCTTTTCATTATGTCATTGGCTCGGCGGCGAGGCTATTTGCGCTACTATAGGTTCATTTCTTGTTTTTATGTGAAGATTTTTCCTGTCCATCCCAACGTCTAACGTCTTATCGTCTCTTGTCTTACCTCACGTCTCATGTCCCACGTCTCATGTCCTCCCGAAAAACAACCTTGATTGCTTTTCACTTGCCCAGAGGCCGTCATGGCGTTGCCATCACGTGGTTTGACGTGGGACGTGAGACGCGAGACGCGAGACGCGATCAAAAGACATGAGACAACTGATCATCTGAGCAGTTTTGAAATGACCTCACAAAATAGCAATTATTTCCAATACAGGATGCGCGTCTCGCCGAATTTCAGCGGGATGACCACTTTGTCGGTGTGTTCCGCAATCAGCAGCATGTTCGTCGCGTCATAGATTCCGTTGGCTTTGGCGGGCAACGTGACGGTGACCGTTTCCTCGCGGATTCCGTGAAGGACGGCGAAGTGGTCGTCCGTGTAGAAGACGCACTCCTGATCGGTGTAAAGATGCACGCCGGCGGCTTTTGCGGCATGGCGCAAGAGCTCCCACGGCAGCGATGTGGTCGCGTTGTAGATGGCGTTGCCGCGTTGGACGATGGCCGCCTTGCCGTCGCCCCAACGTGCCAGAACGAGATCGCCCGGCAGTTCGGCGACCGCCATCACCATCGAGACCGCGCCGTCCACGGCCCATTCGGCCGGAAGACCGGCAGCCTTCCCTTCAGCCGTGCTTTTCACTTGCTGGTACGTCCCATGGACAGGCGTGACACTGAAGCCCGTAAGTTCCTGGACCTGAGCAACATTGCCGCCAGCGACGGGATCCACGTAGCCCGGCGCGTAGCACCATAGAGCAAACAGATTGGCGCTGCGCTGCTTGAGCAAAGCGCGTTCTTTGGCGGTCAGAACCCATGGATTCATGTAGACGGCCAGCTTCACCTCCGGCATGTCCTGCTTCAGAATATCGGTCAGCAGATATTGGCCGAAAGCGGCCCCCAGATGTCCGAGCGTCAACCGCGAAACGCTCATCAGCGGCGCATGGGTCGGCGCGGGATGGCGGATGAAATGCTCCGCCTTGCCGGTCGTCTTGTCGGCGGGAATGAAGACCGCCGCCGTGGAATAGTTGTATGCGCGTTCGTCGCAGAACGCCGCGACGGATGGACGGAACGGCATGGGATGTTCGAGTTTGATGCGGTCGGCACGTTCGATGGCCCGCATCATCTCCCAAAGCGCGGGATCTTCGAACCACCGCAACGAGCCCAGATCCATCCACCAGCTGCCCATGTTGCGCACCAATTGTTCTCCAAGATTCCGAAGCAGAACATGTTGCGCACCTTGGCGCGTTTTGATGTAGGCGTCTCCGGGCAAGCCGCCCAGCGTTCCGGAAATCGCCAGATGCGTCCGCGAATCATCCTCCATGATCCACAGTTTTCCCGCCTTCGCGGCGCTTTCGACCGTGCTCATGACGGGCCCGACGCCGCCTTCCAGCCGCTCCCAATAGGAGATCGGGCTGCACAGGATATCCACGTCCGGCGACGCCAGAACCTTTTTCAGACAGTCATGGCCGACTCCTGGCTGATGATACGACGGGGCGGTCTCCAGGCAATAGCCGTAGAACGCGAGAAAAAGGCGTTTCTTGCCGCACATGTCGCGAACGGTATGCGCGAATTCCAGCAGCACGTCGGACATCATGTCGCTGAGGAATTCATTGTGGTCGATGATGTCGCGACTGGTCGTTGTGGACAGGAAAAGACCGTCCGCCTCGCATTCCGCATACCGTTTCGGCGGCGGGACCTCCACCGTCTCCAATGTAACATCCGGCTTCTCCCAGACTTTCTGCAACGCGTTGTCAGTTCCGTATTTCCGTTTCAGCCACTGCCGCCAGGCGGCGACTTCACGCGGGCCATATCCGCTACGGTCCGGCAGACCGATCGCGCCCGGCCAGAACCATTCCTCCTCATGGCTCGGGCATGGATGGTAGCCGACGATGTTGGCGCCGTATTTTGCTTCGACATGCTCGATCAACGCACGGAGGCGCTCCGCCGCTTCGCGACGCCACAACGGCGAGCAGAAACTTTCCACCGCGTGGTGGTATTTGAAATTCGCCTCCGGATGGGCGCCGAACATGTCGTCAGGATGCTCCTCCCGCCACCATGCGGGAGCCACGATTTTGAAGCGCGGCACGATCTTCGCGTTCGGCATCACCGCCAGAATGTGGTCCAGCGTCGTATCGGTCACCACCCAGTCCGCCGCTTCGCCGGGCCGCGGCCATGGGCATTCGATCATCGTCGTCACAAAATCGATTCCCGCGTCTTTCGCCAGCAGCAGCGTTTCCTGCATGACATCGTATTTATCTTCCAGACAAATGCGGTAATCCGGCAGCGCACGGACGCTGATGTCCAGCCGCGCCGTCGCGTCCGCGTTGGACCAGAAGGAGATACGATAGTCATGGCCGGCCTTCAGATTCATGCGGCGCGGCGTTGTATATGTATGGTATGGCAGGCCTTCGTTCTCCAGAGCCTTGATATTGCGCCATGTGATTTTCAACGCAGGGGAATCGTCGCGGCCGCCGTTTGCGACACGGCCTAATTGATAGTCCGCGGCGTCTTTCGGATAGAAGGAGAACGGATTGTTTGCTTCGTCGTCGAACGTCTCCGTCGGGATGAGAAAACGTCCGTCCGTCAGATCCTCAAAGGCGAAATCATCGATCCAGAAATTGAGAACAGGCTTGGAAATATTGTATTCATAGAGCCTTATGTGTATTGTCACAGGAGCGTCGATGTCATTTTCTGCCGTGAAGAGGAACTGCCTGCGGACTGGCTCGGCCATCAGATAGGAACTGACACGAGGCACTTTGTTGCGGTCGCCGAAGATCCCCTGCTGGGTGCGGTTGTACGTCCAACGCGGCCGCACGGGCTGTCCGTCCAGGCAGATCTGCGGAACGCCATTATTAACTTGGATACACGCCTCATGCGCATTTGCGGAAATCAGAGAAAGGCAAAGAAATGCAGTGAGTTGGACTTTCATTGGAATCTCTCATGGATAGTGAAACATGTTTTTTAGACTATAGCCTTGCGTCCGCAAATGGCAAGATTTCACAGTCACTTTTCTAGCCTCCTAGCATTCTAGAAGCCTAGCATTCTAGAAGCCTAGCATTCTAGAAGCCTAGCCACCCAAAGCACAAAAAAAGCCCCGAAGTTTGTAGCTTCGGGGCTTTCAATCAATCAAATGGCGGAGAGGCAGGGATTCGAACCCTGGTTACCTTGCGGGTAAACAGCATTTCCAGTGCTGCACAATCGACCACTCTGTCACCTCTCCGTGACAAAGGCGTTGATTCACTCAACGCCTATTAACATACCTCGCTTTTGCCAAAAAGCAAGAAGGGAAAACCGTTTTTCAGGCTTTTTTTGCCTGCGGCATCAAGAGAACGCTCAGTTCTGGCCCTTCTCGTCTTCGTTGCGCAGCTTTTCCTTCACCAGCATGGCGATGGCGCGCGAACGGGAGATGCCCATGGCCGTGGAAATCTGGTTCGCCAAAGGCTTGATGTCCTCCTGCTCAATGATATCGACAATCTTCGCGATGATGTCTTCCGAGATGGGCTGGGGGGCGACGACGGGGGCGGCGGGCTTCGACGTATTCTTCGCCGTCATCGCGGCGAGATCCGGCTGTTCGCCTTCACCGTACAGCAACCACTGCTCCGGAACTTCGAACTGGCGGCACAACGCAAACGCCAGTCCGCGGCTCATGCCTCCGATGCCGATCTCCAGCTTGGAGTAATGGGACAGGCTGATGCCGAGTTCCTTGGCCATGGCTGACTGCGTCTTGCGCTGATACGCACGGATGGTCCGCAGCCTCTTGCCGATTTCGGGAAGATTGAATGGGGCTGGATTGTTCATAGGACTCCGTTGATGAGTTACTTGTTTCTGGGGGCCAATTGAAAAGCGTTTTCCGGACTTTTTTCAGACCGAAACGTCCACTTTCCAATTTAAAAGATTAATACTATAATGTGATTTTCTGTCAATGCAAATCATTTATATCATTTTTTGTGGTGATAATGCAATTTTATTTTGTTCGAATGCTGATTTTCCCTATCTTTTTACTTCTTGCCGCATGAATCGGCGGTCACGGAATGCATTCCGGATGTATTGGACATTCATGAGCCGGCTCTTTTCGTAGACAATTTCCACAATGTCAAATCGATACTTCACTTGCACATGGTCGCCGAGACAACGCATGTACAATCCTGCCGCACGTGAAAGACGGTGACGACGTGTCTCATCCACCGCGTCTGCCGGGCGGCTAATTGCATTTTTATGCCTTGTCTTAACTTCAATAAAGCATAGCGTCATTCCATCCCGCGCAATGATGTCAATTTCACCATGGCGATTGCGGACATTCCGCTCCAGCACATCCAGCCCAAGCTCCCCCAATGTCCTGCAGGCGATGTCCTCCCCGCGACGGCCCAGCCGCAGATGGGCTGCCCGCAACCGCCAGAAACGGCGCGGCCGCCACGCCCTCGACAGCCGACGGCGCGTCTTTCTTATTACCTTATATATAAAACGTCTGATTTTCTTCCATTCCAACATGGCAACCATCCCGCAAGGCATTATTTTATGGACATGGCATGACGGCGCCGCGCGATGGACGCCGTCCGTCCCATCCATAAAATGCCACGTCTTTCCATATCTTCAACCCATGCGGGTTAACTCATGAAGAATCTTGTCGATTATCTGAAAAACACATTCGCTCACAACATCACGGCGGAAATCGTCCTCCCCCCGGAGGACGGCGATTTCGCGCCGCTGCCGTCCACGCTGAATCCGAAACTGCAGAACGTCCTTTCCGAACAGAAGCTGACGCGGCTGTACTCCCATCAGGCGGAGGCGTTCGATTCCATTTCGCACGACGTCGACACAGGTCTCGTCTCCCGAACGGCCTCCGGCAAGACACTCTCCTTCCTCCTGCCGATTCTGAATGAATACGCCAACGCCAAGACGCCGTTTAGTACCCTCCTCCTGTATCCAACCAAAGCGCTCTCACGCGATCAGGAGGGAACGCTTGGAAAACTCCTCCAGGCGGTCGACGCTGAACGGAAATTCGGCACGTTCGACGGCGACACTCCGCCGGACCAGCGGAAAATCCTCCAGAAGAACGCGGATTTCGTCATCACGAATCCGGACATGCTCCACGCGGGCTTCCTGCCGAACCACCAGCGGCTCTGGAAGTCGTTCCTGTCACGTCTTCGCTATATCGTCATCGACGAAGTCCATTCCTACCGCGGCAGCTTCGGCTCCCATGTCGCCAACGTCTTCCGCCGCCTGCTCCGCGTCTGCGCGCTGTACGGCGTCAAACCGACGTTCATCGCCTGCTCCGCGACGGTCGGCAATCCCGCCGAACACATGAAAGCGTTGTTCGGACGTGACTTCCACATCATCCAGAAGGACGGCGCGCCGCGCCCCGAACGGAAGCTCTTCTGCGTCAATCCGCCGCTTTTCACGGCGGTGGACGGCGCGAACTACCGAAAAGGCCCCGCCTCCGTCTCCATCCCGCTCATCCGCAAGGCGACGGAGCTCGGCATCCGCACGATCTGCTTCTGCCGCGGACGGCAGGAGGTCGAACGGCTCTACCGCTCCGTCACGGACGGGAAATACGCCAATCTGGCGGATCGCGTCAAACCGTACCGCGGCGGCCTTCTCCCGTCCGAACGCCGCAAACTCGAACACGATCTCTTCAACGGCGTCATCAACACGATCATCACGACAAACGCCCTAGAATTGGGCATCGACATCGGCAATCTCGACCTCTGCATCCTTTCCGGCCATCCGGGCACGATGGCCTCCTTCTGGCAGCAGGCGGGCCGTGTCGGCCGGAAAGGAGACGGCGCCGTCATCGTCTATGTCGCGAAAGACACGCCGATCGACCAATATCTCGTCAACCACACGAATTTCATCACGCAGGCCCCCGTGGAGCAGGCGTGGCTCAACGCGGACAACCCCTACATCGTCCTGCAGCACATCCCATGCTCCGCGCAGGAATATCCCGTCAGCCTGGACGAGCCGACATGGCAGTCCCCCGCCGCGCAGATGGCCATCAAGCTGCTCATCGAGCAGGAGACGCTGAAGCCATGGAGCGGCGGCTACCGCTACGGGCTGACCGACTATCCGTCGCGCGGCGTCAATCTGCGCGGCATGACGGACTACAACGTCCAGATTGTCTGCGACGATGTCGTCATCGGCGAGATCGATCCCATCGGCGCACGCGGAACGCTTTACAAAGACGCCATTTACCAGCATCTTGGCGAACGCTACATGTCCATGGATCTGGATCTGGACAAAAAACTCTGCGTCGTCGAGAAGGTCCATGTCGATTATTTCACGGAGGCGTCATGGGAAAATCGCGTCGAACTGACGGAAGTCTATGAGGAGTGCGAATTTCCGAACGCGGAACTGAAATTCGGCGCCATCCACGTGAACAAACAGCCGAAGCTCTACAAGAAAATCCGCGAACGGACGTATGAGAACATCGGCTACGGCCCCATCACGCTGCCGCCGTTCGAATACGACACGACGGGGCTGACGCTCCGCCCGCCGAAAGACTGGATCGCCCTCATGGACAGCCATGACAAACGCTGGCTCGGCGCCGCCCTCTACGGCCTCGGCTACATCCTTCGCCGCGTCGCGCCGTCGCTCTGCATGGCGGACGAACAGGACGTCGATACCGACATTTCGCTCGCGACGGATGACGCGCAACGTTGGACGAGCGCCCTCTTCCTTTTCGACACGCATGAAGGCGGCGTCGGCTACGCAGAGAAAATCTGCGAACGGCTGTCGGACGCCCTCACGCTCTGCCGCGACATCATCCGCGACTGCCACTGCAAAGGCGGCTGCCCGTCCTGCGTGCCGCCCTTCCCGCCCGGCATCGTCAGCACGCCGGATCTGGAGGAGCTTCTGCTCTTTTCGGACGCCGCCGTCCGTTGCACGGAATCATGCATAACCGCCCTTCTGGAAGGACGATACGAGATTCCGACGGTCACCGTCCGCCAGCTTCCGCCGGAAACTCCCGTCACGCCGCCGGGCGAAGACGCGGAAGCCGTGAAAATGAAGGAACGCCTCCTGCGCGCCTCCAACCTGTTGGAATTCAAACGCAAACGCCTTCATTGACGAAAATTCATTATAACACCAGTAATCATCATGAGATTCTCAACTATATTGCTAGCGTTCTTCGCACTTCCAGTTGCCGCCGTTCCCTTGACGGAGCTTGTTGCGCAACGGGATGAGCTTCTGTCTGAAAAAAACTTACTGGAAATCGGTCAGCAGGATGATCTCCTTGCCCGTTGGTTGACGGCTCAAAAGCGTATCACAGACAATCTCGCGGAAGCCATTCAAAAAGATGCCCTTCGTGCAGACAGTCTCGCAGGTGATTATCAATTTCTTCTCTCACAATATCGTACAGAAATCGACAACTTTCGCAAAATGCCAGCGTTTAATCGAAAAAACGCTTTGAATGTAAAAGACTTCGGCGCCAAGGCGGATGGTGTTGCGGATGATGGGCCAGCCATCCGAAACGCCATTGCGGCCGCCATCGGGCGAGACATCCCCGACCGTGCCGTTTTCATTCCCAAAGGCCGTTATCGGCTTGGTTACGATCCTCAAAGACCAGGCTCGAATCTCTATATCCATGATGTGGAGCATCTTCTCATTTTTGGGGAAGATGGAACGGAACTCCTTATCCCCCAGCCATTGGCGGTTCCCGTTCAAATATCCTCCACGGATGATGTCCGTCTTGAAAATCTCCGTGTCACGTTTACAAAACGGCCTTTTACGACAGGTGTCGTCAAAGAGCAAATCTCTGATGACACGCTTCGTTGCGAAATCGACAACGGCATGGCAGATCCGACTGATGACATGTTCAAGGCCTGCCAGTTCAAAGGGCTGATGCGATTCTACTCCGCCGAACTCAATCCAGACAGTCGCCGGCCAGCCCGTTCATCCATCCTTCCGCATCAAGGCGCACCGGATGTGACGAAAGTCGGCGAACGCCTTTATGATTTCAAAATGAAGAACTTCCTTCCGCTCAAAGGATATACGCCTGGCATCCGATTCGCATTCTATGCACGCACATACGGCAATCATGCCGTTAGCAGTTTTAATACGACTCGATTGCGTCTGGTCAACATCCACCTGAACAGTTCGTCCGCCATGGCGTTCTGCCTCATCAATGCGGATCGACCGTTCATCGCCGGATGTACTGTCGAGGCAGATCCCGATACATTCGTATCGACTTCAGCCGACGGCATCTATCTACGCGGTGGCGCCGTTGGGGGACTTCTTTACAACAACACGATCCGCCATATCGGCGATGATTTCGTCAACATCCATTCGCTGCTCTCCCCGGCCTTTGACGGATCTGACAAGCGCTTGATTCTCAAGAAACAATGGTTCAAACAATATTTGAAGACCGGTGTGCGAATCGGTTTGATTCCTGTTTCGCAAGGCATCAATGAACCGACGATTGAAGGCCGTATAGCCCTGCTGGAAGAAAACGAACACAACTATGTCGCCAATCTGGATGTCAGTTTCGGGAATCTTGTCACGCACGTCAGACGCTGTACTGTCAAAGACTTCCCGAAAGCCGATTTTTTGGTCCTTTTGGATGACCTGTGCCATGGGCTCGTCATCCAAAACAACCGCTTCGAATACGGGCTGTCACGCTTTCTTGCGGGTGGCCGCAACTGGCTCTTCACAGAAAACACCGTCGAAGATTCATTGCAGCATACGTATTTCATGAACATTTGCCCGGAGCCGGGCGGCCATGAAAACGCCGAATTCGCATTGCCGCGAAACATAGAAATCTCCCATAACACCTTCAAGACACTCGCCAAATCGCTCTTCAATGGTGGAACTTCCGTCAATCAATTCCGTCCAATCAATCATGAACGGCCAACGGCCTCCCATATCAAAATCACAAACAATGATATCCATGTCTGGGGCTCGTCAGACCGTCCGCTAATCAACATGAAAGACACCGCCTTCCTGACCATTGAGAACAATCGTATCGTCAACACCCCCTAAAAACGGAAGAATGCCAGATTTCTATCAGACCGCACAATCTTAATGCCTTGTAAGTTATTAATTATTAATTGTTAATTATTCATTATTAATTGTAATAAGCCATGTTCAACATCGATAAAAACACACGCCGCCCCGCCGTCGCGGGATCGTTCTATCCGAAAGATCCGAACATTCTCCGCAAGACCGTCCAGACCTATCTGGACGAAGCGGCCGATGTCAACATCGACGGCGAAATCTTCGCCGTCATGGCGCCCCATGCGGGTTACGTCTATTCCGCGCATGTGGCCGCGCCAGCCTACAAGCTGCTGTCGCGGATCGACTTCGACACGGTTATCATCATCGGCCACGATTTCGGCCGCAACGCTCCGGACATCGTCGCCGTCTTGGACGACCATGAATATTTCGAGACGCCGCTCGGCAAAATCGCCGTCGACACGGAGCTTGGCGAAGCCATGCGCAAACGCCTGCCGTCCATCATCGTCCACGACGGCGTCCACGCGAAAGACCACACGGTGGAAATCCATCTTCCGTTCATCCAGACACTTAAGCCGAACTGCAAGATTCTGCCCGTCATGTTCGGCGAAGTCGTGCCGACGTTCTGCCGCGATTTCGTCGACACGCTGCAGGCCTGCATGGGCGACCGCAAGATTCTGATTTTCGCCAGTTCGGACATGTCGCACTATCCGTCGTCGGACGACGCCCGCGAAACGGACGCGGAGACGATGGCGCTCATCCAGAAAGGCAATCTCGCCGCGATGTGCGAACGGCATGACGGCGACGGCATCAACCGACCAGGCCTCGTCACGCCGTTGTGCGCGACGGGCGGCGTCGGCGTCGCGATGATTTGGTCGGAACGCAATGGTGCCGACACGGTTACGATTTTGAAGCAGGCGAATTCAGGCGACATCGCAGGCGACCGTCGGCAGGTCGTCGGTTATGGCTCCGTCGCATTCTCCAAATCCGGCCACGGAACACCATTCCATGTCAATCTCGGCGTCGTCGAAAAGCCCGACTACGTGCAGACGACGGACGACGATTTCTCCGTAAGCAAAGACGTTCAGGAAGAACTGCTGAAGCTTGTCCGCCAACGGATTATGGCGGAAGCCAATGGCCGTCCATGGAGCTACACGCCGCCGGACAGTCTTCCTGAATTACTCAAGCCGGCCGCCGTCTTCGTGACGCTCCATAAGAATGGCCGTCTCCGCGGCTGCATCGGCACGACCGCTCCGCGCGATCCGTTGTGGAAAATCGTCGAATACATGGCCTACGCCGCCGCTTTCGACGACCCGCGCTTCAGCAAAGTCACCGCCGATGAAGTGGACGATCTGCACATCGAAATCTCCGTCCTGTCGCCGATGAAACTGGCGAAATCACCGGATGAAATCGTCCCGTTCAAGCATGGCGTCATGGTCCGCCAAGGCCACAACAGCGGTCTTTTCCTGCCGCAGGTCTGGGAGCAGATTCCGGACAAGAAACGCTTCATGGGCTATCTCTGCGAAGAAAAGGCCGGCCTCGACTACGATGCATGGAAGTCACCCGAAACCAAAATCTATCTGTTCACTGTTTTTGCATTCGAAGAATAAACCACTATCATCACCACAGGAGGTAACTCAATGAAAGGCAACTGGTTACTGGCTACAGTCCTCGGCATGTCCCTCTCCGTCTCCGCGGCTCTTCCGGAAGCATCCGCCAAACAGCTCCCCCGCTGGCGTGGCTTCAATCTGCTGGAGAAATTCATGTTCTGGGGGCAGAATCCGCAGCCGCGCTACCAAGAAGAAGATTTCAAGATGATCCATGAGCTCGGCTTCAATTTCGTCCGCCTCCCCATGGACTACCGCTTCTGGATCATCGACGGCGATTGGGAGAAGATCAACTACGACGTTCTGAAGGATGTCGACGAAGCGATTGAATTCGGCAAGAAATACGACATCCATGTCTGCGTCAACTTCCATCGCGCGCCCGGCTACACGGTCGCCAATCCAAAGGAAAAGAAGAACTTGTGGAAGGATGAAGACGCGCAACGCGTATGCGCCATGCATTGGGGCGTCTTCGCGAAACGCTACAAGGGCATCCCGAATTCGCAACTGTCGTTCAACCTCTTCAACGAACCGGCGGGAATCGACGGCGAGACATACGCGAAAATCGTCAAGATCATGGCGGACGCCATCCACAAGGAGGATCCGGACCGCCTGATCATCTGCGACGGCCTCCAGTGGGGCAGCAATCCCTGCAAGGAACTGATTCCGCTCGGCGTCGCCCAGGCCACCCGCGGCTATCGTCCCTCAAACATCAGCCACTACAAGGCCAGCTGGGCAAACGGCGACCAATACGCCCTGCCGACATGGCCGCTCATGAATGCCGTCGGCTGGCTGGCAGGTCCTTCCAAGCCTGAAATGGACCACACGATGCCCATCACTTGGAACTGCCCCGAAACCGCGAAAATGCGCATCAAGATCGGCGTCGTTTCCACACGCATCACACTTACCCTAAAGGCCGATGGACAGCAGATTTGGGAACGTGAATTCACGCCCGGACCAGGCGAAGGCGAATGGGAGAAGTCAGTCTACGCGAAAGAATGGAACATCTACCAGAACGTCTATAATCTCAACTGCTTCATTGACATTCCCGCCGGCGCCAAGCAGTTGGAACTGACCGCCACAAAAGGCGACTGGGTGACCATTCCGGAAATCGGCGTGACCGTCGGCGACAAGCCGGAAGTCCGTCTCACGCTCATCACGAACTACGGCCAGAAGCAGAATCCGATCACGTTCGCAGACGGCAAATGGAGCATGGCGAAGGAGGCTTCCCTTGGCAGGCAGTGGCTCTGGAAGGAAGGAATCGCGCCGTGGATCAAACTGCGTGAACAGGGCGTCGGCATCATCGTCGGTGAATTCGGATCCTACAACAAGACGCCGCACGATGTCGTTCTCGCCTGGCTGGAGGACTGCCTCATCAACTGGAAGGAAGCGAACATGGGCTGGGCCATGTGGAACTTCCGCGGCTCCTTCGGCATTCTCGACAGCGACCGCCAAGATGTCCAATACGAAGACTTCAACGGCCACAAGCTCGACCGCAAGATGCTTGATTTGCTGCAGAAATATTGATCCGCCGCTGTCGCGGAGCTTAAAGCTTAAAGCTCAAAGCTTAAAGCGAATTGCCGCCATAAAAATCAAGGCCTATGACGAACTCTTTCAGTCATAGGCCTTTTTTCTGTCGCTTCTGTCGCTTCTGTCCCTTGCATGTAAACGCTTTCTGCTCCGCAAAGCGGCTTGTATTCGCTTTCGGCTTTAAGCTTTCAGCTTTCAGCTCTGCGAAGCAGTAAGCTTTCAGCTCTGCGAAGCAGTACCTTCCATCCAGTCGAACGGCTTGAAGGCGGAACTGTTTTCCGCGAGGCCGATGAACAGCGGCGAATCATGGTCGCCACCCGGAATCTCCACGTAGGCGAAGCCACGCTCCTCCGCCATCGCGCCAGCGAGACGACGCGCGTCCGCCACGGGCATCAACTGGTCGAACGTCCCCTGCGCGTAGAAAATCCGCTTCCCCTTCAACGCCTGCCAGTTGTACAGCGCCGAATGGGCCCGCATCACCATTGTGTCGCCGTTGTAGTTCTTTTCAATCGCATCCGCGATATCCTTCAGCACGGGAATCTTGTCCTGTCCCTTGCGGCAGAAGGAGATATACGACACCAGATCCGTCGCGGCGCCATTGGCCACGACGCCCGCCACGTTCTGCGGCCGCAGGCAGGCGTATGTCAGATTCGACGTGCCGCCCATGGAGCCGCCGAAAAAGTAGAATTTTTCGGCCTTGTATTCGTTGCGCAGCAAATCCAGAAGACCGTCCAGATCGTCAACGGCAGGCGGCGACATCCATGCGTTGCCGCGGAGCGTCGGCGTCAGAATACCATATCCACGTGCTTGGAAACGCGGCAGATACCAATCGCGGATATCCTTCCGCGTATAAAGTTGGTCGCCGAGACTGCCATGGCCATGAATGCAGACAAGCCATTTTGCGCCTTCTTTCGGCGGCAGCACCATCGCCCAATCATCCATGCCATCAAGTCCGCTCTTGTAGCGTATCCGCTTCAATTCCGTAGGGAAGCCATTTCCCGCCGCTTCTATTTGTATATCTTTCAGTTCCATAGTTTATCCATTGTTTTTTCCATCGTATATTGGGTGTAATGGCGACGCCATCACACGGTTTGACGTGAGACATGAGACGCGAGACGCGAGCAAAAGACGTCAGACAACAAGACGTGAGACAACATGAATTTGTTTTTTTCTTTTTGTCTTTTGGAATGAAACACAATATTTTTTCATGTCGCGTGGCTTGTCAATTTTAAAATCACTTGTATAGTATAATCGCTTACGCAATCCATGCGGGTGTAGCATAGTGGTAATGCTCCAGCCTTCCAAGCTGGTGAGGAGGGTTCGATTCCCTTCACCCGCTCCAACTTATAAGCCGTGACTTTCGTCACGGCTCTTTTTTTTGCACTACCGTTGCTACAGCATTTTTGCCGCTTCCGTCCCTTTCGTCGCTCTTTATTTCTGAATGGGCGTCAGCACGATTTTCATTTCGCAAATGGACCAGAACCGTTGCCGCGGCTTCGTCAGCACAAGCTTCACATACCGCGCATACGTCCCGTTCAACGGCAGCGTGTATTGACGCGTCGTGAATTCCATGGACATGGATTTTGTCCAATTCGTTCCGTCATTTGACACCATCACATCCAACGCGCCGGGGAAGTCCTCTCCTTCGTCGCCCGAATCGATCTCTATGGCTTGCAACAACTTGGATGTCCCCATGTCGATCTGGAACCATTCGCCGCCGGCCTGCCGCCTGCCGATGTTCCAACGCGTGCCGCGCTTCCCGTCATAGGCCATTTTCGTTGACGACGAATTATGGGACGCCGTCAACGCCTTGGCGCGGCTGTCGGCCATGTTCTCACGGATCGTCTTGGCGGCCGCCTCCGCGCTTTCCTTCAGTTCCGCGTCCCCACGATACGCCTCCACGAGCTTCAACGCCTCCGGATGCGCCACACGCCCTATTCCGCTGATGATCGACACTTTTTCATTCACGCCGTTCGCCAATTGCATGGCTTCCTTATACATGGCGATCGTCTCGGCGATTAGCCGGTTGCTCGGCAACGACAGCATCTGCGCATAGCCGCGCAACGCCAGAATCCGCAGCGCGGCGTTGTTCTTTTCGTCTTTGCAGGCCGCGCGCAACGCCTCCAACGGCGCGGGATTCGGCCATTCCGTCAACGCGAGAATCGCCGCGCGTTTCACGGCGTCCTCCGGACTGGCCAACGCTTTCACCATGTCCGCCAACGTCGCATCAAGGCCAAGCTTGCCCAGAACGCCAAGAATCGACACCTTGACTGGCGTGGTGCCCTCCGCCAACGTCGCCAGCAAGACGTCGGCAACGGCCTTCTTGTTTTTCGACTGATGCCCCAGCGTCACCGCCAACGTCGCCAAACGACTGCGGTCGCCTGATTTGGACGCGTGGGCAAGCAACGCCACGACCGTCTGGTAATCCTCTTCCACGGCGATCATCGGCAATGCCGCGATGGCTTCGCGCCGCACGGCGTCTTCGCCGTCCATCGCGCTTTTCAGCAGCAACGGAAAGGCCGCGCGATAATGGCGCTGCCCCAACACGCCGATCAATACGCCACGAACAGCCGCCGGAAGCGTCCCGTCCTCCGCCTTGCGCATCATCGCTTTATCGATGGCGCCAACGGGTTCGGACTTGATCCGCGTCAAGACACGGCGCGACGACTGGCAGCCGTGCTCCGTCGTCGTCGCCACCGTCGCCAGCGGAACAAGGCATGCCGCCGTCCCGCAGGTCTCCAACGCGTTGATCGCCGCAAGCCGCAGCTGTTCATGGTCTTTTTCAGCCGCCATCGCTTCAAGCAGAATGGCTTCGTAGCGTTTGTCCGCCGTCCGACCGACCATCTGGAAGACGACGACCGCCCTGTTCTTCGGGAACGTCCTCCATTCCGCCGCGATTTTTGGCAGCGCATTCGGGATGTTCTTGCTTTCAAGCAATTTCGGAATGACATTCATGATGGTTTCATCGCCGTTGCGCAACGCCTCCATGACATCCGCGATGGATTCGTCACCGCGATTTTCGCAACGGACGGCGAATGCGCATGCCTTCTGATGCGGCAACGCGTCCGCCGCCGCCAAAATCGCCTCGCTGGCCGCCAGGCAATCCGCCGACGGCAGTTTGTCAAGACAGTTTACCATGCCTGAAAACACGGCCAGACGGTCTTCTTTCGCCGCCTTCGGAAGAAATTCCGTCAATGCGTCCAACGCCTCCTTCGTGGCGATCCGCCCCAAGGCGATCGCCGCCGCAGAAGCACAGGCTTTTTCATTCAACGCCTGCTTCAGAACGGGAACAGCTTCCTCAACATGCTTTTTTCCAAGCACTTCGCAAATCATGGGATGGCGTCCCGCCGGAATCTTCCCAAACGCTTCCACAAGCATCTTATCCGCCTCCGCGTCGCGAATCCGCTGGAAGACATACAGCGCCATGTCCGCCACGCGCGGATTAGCGGATTGTAATTTGATCACTTCCGGCATCGCCTCAACGCCAGCCGTCCACGACAGTTTCCGCAACCGTTCGCACGCCTCGTCGATGCTCTCCTGCGCAAACGAACCACTAACACTATACTCCCCACGGGTATCTGTGAGGCTTGCACATCAGCTGGTTCGCTTCACGGTCATTCAGGAAGCCTTCATGGACGGGATCCCACCGCAACGTCCTGTTCAGACGGTAGCAGATGATGCCCAGATGGCACACGATCGAACTGTGGTGGCCGATTTCCGGCGTGCAGATGCAGTCCTTATGCTTGCGGATGCAGTCGAAGAAATTGTCGTGGTGGTTGCGGCTTTCGTAGAGACGGATGTCGTAGGCTCCCCACTTCGTCCGCATAAGTTCCTCCGGCTCAGTATACAAGTAGCCGCGGTTCACGCAGATGCGACCTTTTTCGCCGATGATTTCCAGCCCTGCCTGCGCAGGCTTCGCGCCACCGTGGATGACGCATGCGCCATTGGCATAGACATACGTCAGACGCTTGTATTTCGATTCTTTCGGCGGAACGACCATGATCGGGCCGGATTCGTCCATGCCGAGCGCCCACTGCGCGATATCAAAATGATGCGCGCCCCAGTTCGTCATGCCTCCGCCGTCGTAGTCGCGATACTGCCGCCACTGCGGGAAACTCGCCCAATTGTTCAGAGGACACAATATCTTATTATAGGGACGCCACGGCGCGGGGCCAAGCCACAAGTCCCAATTGAGCGTTGGCGGCGTCGGTTCCGCCGGCAGATCACATTCGCGCGACGGTCCCGCCACGTTGTTGATGAAAATCTCCTTCACCTTGCCGATGCGGCCGTTACGGACGAGTTCGCAGGCCAGGCGGAAACGGTCGTCCGACCGCTGCTGGCTGCCCAGCTGGAAGACGACGTTGTTCGCACGAACGGCTTCGATGATCGCATGGCCTTCTTCAATCGACAGCGTCATCGGCTTTTCGCAGTAGATATGCTTGCCCGCGCGGGCGGCCAACACGCTCATCGTCGGATGCCAATGAGTTTGCGTCGCGATCAATACGGCGTCGATGTCCGGCCGCGCAAGCATGTCGCGAAAATCTTCAAACGTCGCCACTGGCCCGGGGCTCTTCTCTGGATGCTGCTTGTAGTAGTTGTCCGCGATTTCCTTCGCCTTGTTCAGACGGATGCTCTCAGGATCGCACATCGCCACGACACGTACGTCACGGCGATGCAACAGTCCGTTCAGATGCCCTTTGACGCACTGCACGCCCATGCCGATCAAGCCAATACGGCAGATCGACGGATCATGTTCCGCCGCCAATGCCGACGGCACAGCCGCCGCGCCCAACGCCAACGCGCTTCCACGCAGAAAATCTCGTCTGGTCAGTTCCATGTTTCAGCTCTTTAAAAGGGACAAAAGGGACAAAAGGGACGAAAAGGACAAATGGGACAAACAGGAAAAAGCAACACGGGAGCATGCCTCCCTGTATTCGCTTTAAGCTTTAAGCTTTAGGCTTTTAGCTCCGCGCAAGCGGTCACTTTACATTCGCATAATCAAACGCATCCGAGCGGAACGGATAGGCGGCCAGGCCTTCCGCGTTCTGCAGATTGCAGTCGCCACGATACGCCGCATACGCATAGCGGACGTACATCGGATTGGCGACGTCGGGCGAGCTGACGACGACCGTCAGGCCGTCGATCTTCGCATTCGCCCAGACGAACTTCTTGTCCGCTCCCGCGATGGCGAAGCAGCGCGGCGGCTGTCCGTCCGTCGTCTTCAAACCGTTAGGCGCGTTCTTGTAGAACACGCGGATGGCGTTGCCTTCGACGGCAGTCTTGTCCAGCATCGGGCCACGGCTGAGGATATTCTTTCCATAGGCGATACGTTCGGCTTCCAACGCGAGACGGCGGCCGACCTCCTGCTTGTTCGCGGGATGGATGTTGCGATGTTCGCCGATGTCGATCGCGCAGGCCAGACCGACATTCGGATCTTCGGAGGCGACCTTCGCCTGAATGTCGCGCGTCAACGCATAGGCGGCGTCTTCGCACGGCGCGTTCTGCCAGTCTTCCGGACCGCCGAAACTCGCCAGCTGGACGATCAGGAAGGGCATCGTCGGATTGTTCCATTTCGCGCGCCAGTCGGCGATCAACGCCTTGTGGAGCGGATAGTAATGCGGATTTCCGGCGTTGGAGCAGCCCTGATACCAGATGACGCCTTTGATGGGCAGCGTCGTCCATGGTTCGACCATGCCGTTGTACAGATTGCAATGGAACTGCGCGTTTTCGTTGATCGGCGTGGAACGGCGCGGCTTCTGTTTCTGCAGATTCGCCTTTTCGGCTTCAGGAGCGGCGGCGACCTTCGCCTCCCAGTCCGCCAAAGCTTTCTTATACTGCGCATCCGCATTGGCGGAAAGCTCCTTCTTCTTCGCGGCGTCGATATCGGCATTTTTCGCGATCTGCGCGAGATCGCCTTCCAATTTCGCGGCTTCATAGCCCTGCTTGGAGATCCACGGCTCGATACGGGTGCCGCTCCACGTCGTATTAATCAAACCAATCGGAATATCCAGATCCTTATGCAGTTGGCGTGCAAAGAAATAGGCCGTCGCGCTGAAACGGTCCGCCACCTTCGGGGAGCAGACGACCCAGCCGCTGCCAAACTGATACGACGCGTTTTTCTGCAACTCGTTCAGCGACACACGTCTCGCCTGATCCGCATAGCGGATTTCCGGATAGTTGGCCGCCGCCACTTCCTTTTCGCAATCCTGCGCGGACCAGCCGCGGCGGAACGTCTTGCCGACAGGCATTTCCATGTTCGACTGGCCTGCGCACAGCCACACGTCGCCGATGATGATATTGACCAGCTGGATGGTATTGTTCCCTTCCTTCGCGAAGAAGGCGAACGTCTCCTTTCCGGCCTTCTTGGGCGCGAAGACGGCGCGCCATTTGCCCTGCGCGTCCGACTTGACCGTCACCGTTTCGTCTCCAAACGTCGCCGTGACATCCTTTTCCGCGGGAGCCGTCCCGAAAAACGCGATCGGCGCGCCCTGCTGCAGCATCATGTTCGACGTGAACACGGGATCGAGTCTCACATCGGCCATCGCCCACGCGGCGAACAGAACCGCCGCCATCCACAACGTCATCTTCTTCATGCTCATACTCCTTTGCATGGTTGAACTGTTTGAATAAACATAAAATCGCACATTATGGAATATAGCACGTCAATATCAAGAAAAAAGGCCATTCCTTTGACTTTTCTTCCTTATACTATTATTTTATTAGGTAGGCAATTCTATCATCAGGGCGCATTCGCGCCCGCTTGTCTTTAAAAGGAGTATCGTTCAAAATGGTTGACAAACTGAAAAAAGCCGCTTGGTTCAAAGGCCGCAAGGGCCCCGTCGTGCTCGTCATCATGGACGGCGTCGGTTTCGGCAAATACGCGGACGGCGACGCCGTCGCCACCGCCTACAAGCCCAATCTGGACTGGATGTTCAAAAACTGCCCGAACACGAAACTGAAGGCCCACGGCCTCGCCGTCGGTCTGCCCAGCGACGCGGACATGGGCAACTCCGAAGTCGGCCACAACGCCATCGGTTCCGGCCGCGTTTTCGCGCAGGGCGCCAAGCTCGTCAGCAACAATATCGAGACCGGCAAGATGTTCGAAGGCAAGGCCTGGAAGGAAATCGCGGGCAATGTCATCGAAAAGAATTCCACGCTGCATTTCATCGGTTTGTTCTCCGACGGCAACGTCCATTCACACATCGACCACCTGAAGGCGATGATGGTCGAAGCCGCGAAGGAAGACGGTCGTGATGTCGGCGAAACATCCGCCCTCACCTACGTCGATCCGTTCGAAGACTTTATGAAAGGCCTGCAGGGCTGCGACGCGCGGATCGCCTCCGGCGGCGGCCGCATGTACATCACGATGGACCGCTACGGCGCCAACTGGGCCATGGTCGAACGCGGCTGGCAGACGCACGTTCTCGGCGAAGGCCGTCAGTTCGCCTCCGCCCATGAGGCCATCGAAACCTACCGCAAGGAGACGGGCGCCATCGATCAGGATCTCGGAGCCTTCGTCATCGCCGAAAACGGCAAGCCCGTCGGAACCATCGAAGACGGCGACAGCGTCGTCTATTTCAACTTCCGCGGCGACCGCGCCCTCGAAATCACCGCCGCCTTCGAAGGCGGGGCCGAATTCGACAAGTTCGACCGCAAGCGCGTCCCGAACGTCGTCTACGCCGGCATGATGGAATACGACGGCGACCTCCATGTTCCGAAACGCTTCCTCACCAGCCCGCCATCCATCGACCGCGTCCAGGGCGAATACCTCTGCGCGATGGGCGTCCGCACGCTGGCCGTCTCCGAAACGCAGAAGTACGGCCATGTCACATACTTCTACAACGGCAACCGTTCCGGCAAGATCGATGAGAAGTTGGAAGACTACGTGGAAGTCCCGTCGGACGTCGTCCCGTTCGAACAGCGCCCGTGGATGAAAGGCGCCGAAATCACGGATGTCATCCTGAAAGGCATCGAAAGCGGCAAGTATGATTTCATCCGCTGCAACTTCCCGAACGGCGACATGGTCGGCCATACAGGCGTGTATCAAGCCGCACAGATCGGCGTCGAATGCGTCGATTTGTGCATCGGCCGCATCAAGAAGGCCGTCGACGCCGTCGGCGGCGTCATGGTCATCACGGCCGACCACGGCAACGCGGACGACATGTACGAGCACAAGAAGGACGGTTCCGTCTCCATGGAGAACGGCGTTCCGAAAGTCAAGACGGCCCATTCGCTGAATCCCGTCCCGTGCATCGTCTATGATCCCGCCGGCCAGGGCGAATACCAGACGACGCTCCGCGAAGGCCTCGGCATCAGCTCCATTGCCGCGACGGTCATGAACCTCCTCGGCTACGAAGCCCCCGAAGACTACGATCCATCCGTCCTCATCGCGAAATAACCACGGGAAGGCCCCGCTCCTGCGGGGCCTAAATCATTCCAAAACGGGAGCCCCGCTCCTGCGGGGCCTAAGACATTCAACAACAACAGGAAGGCAACCTCCATGAAGGTTTTACTGATCAACGGAAGTTCCCACGAGCACGGCACGGCCCTTTCCGAAGTCGCCATGCAGCTCAACAAGAACGGCATCGAGACGACCATCTTCCAGATTGGCAAGAAGCCCATCGGCGGCTGCCTCGCCTGCTGCGGATGCTACAAGAACAACGGCTTCTGCGTCCATGGCGACAAAGACATCGTCAATGAATGCGCGAAGCTGATGCGCGAAGCCGACGGCATCATCGTCGGCTCCCCCGTCTACTACGCGGGCCCCAACGGCCAGATCACGTCGTTGCTCGACCGCATCTTCTTCGGCGGCTCCGAATACCTGTACAACAAGCCTGCCGCGGCCGTCGTCTCGGCCCGCCGCGGCGGCGCCAGCGCCACCTACGACCGCCTGCTGAAGTACTTCATGAAGACGAACATGCCGATTGTGACCTCCCAATACTGGAACAGCGTCCATGGCATGACGCCTGACGATGTCCGCAAGGATGTCGAAGGCCTCCAGACGATGCGCACGCTCGCGAACAACATGGCCTGGCTGCTGAAATGCATCGACCACGCGAAAGGCGTCATCCCCCTGCCGGAAGTCGAGCCGCTGACTCCGACGAACTTCATCCACTGAGCAACTGGAAAAAACGGCTTTCGGGAATAAATTATAGGATATTCACATGCGAGAGTGGCGGAACTGGCAGACGCGTTGGATTTAGGTTCCAATACCGAAAGGTGTACGGGTTCGAGTCCCGTC
>CACYQT010000068.1:40635-46066 GCA_902776645.1 uncultured bacterium
GTCCGTTTTCGTCCGTTTTCTGGCAATAAACCGGAACAAAACCGGAACAACTTATCTGGGATTCGTCTGTGCCTGATCCGCAGAAGCCGACGTCCTCCGCGACTTCCTTTTCTATTTTCGCCTTTTCTTCCTGGAAATGCTTGAGGCGTTTCTTCAGGCGTTTCTCATCATATTCCGTCAGGCCGCCTGCCGACAGACGTGAGCGGATCTTGTCTTCGATGCATTGCAGGCCGCATTCTTCGGACGGTTCCAGCGCGATGAGCTTGTCAATCTCCGTTGGCTCCGCGATGAAATCCGCTCCATTCGCCTTCGCTGTCTGGATGCCTTCATAGACGCCCTCCAAATAAAGGTTCAGCTTGTTTTCCGGAATCTTCTGTTTGACAAGATTATAGGCGAATCCGACGCCTAACCGTGCGCCTGCAGTAATCAATGCGGCCTGTGTCGGACCGTATTTCGCGGTCAATACCACCTGAAGGATCTGCAAGGCGGCGTCATTAACAGCCGCGACATCGATGGACGCTGAAGGGTTGCCTTCATGCGCCTTTTCCAGTGCGTCGTAGATCTGTTCGCATCTGTCGGTGTATCTTTCGTACTTCTTGTCTTGTTTCAGGAAGCTATATGCATAGTAGCCAGCTTCGCCGACGGCTTCGCCTGCGGCTTTATAATCCGTGATGGTCAGCTGTGAACCGACGGCCTGTCCAAGCGGGGAAGTCGTGGTGCAGCCTGTCCAGGTGAGAGAGGCGGCGATAAGACACAGCATGGTACCAATGAGAATCAGTGCGAATGCGTTGTTTTTTTTCATGTTTTTGCTCCTTTTGTTTGTTTTTTTTAGTCCGCGATTGATTCGGACAGGACTTGATCGACCAGAGCGGATCCGAAGATGTTCCGGATCTGCGGCAGGGCGGCGACCAGCTCTTCGTTGTCGCTGGCGATGTCCTGGATGTTGCTCCAGCTGTCGGCCTTGCCTGCGGCGGCGATGGCCTCCTTGACCTGCTCCCAGAGGTTCCGCTTCTGGCAGGCGATCTGGATTTTGTACTTTGAATACCGGACGACCGGCGGATCCGCCGTCGAGTTGACGGCCATCTTTTTGCGCTGCAGATCCAATCGTGCAGCGTCTTCTTGCGGCAATAGCGCCATGGCATACCTCCATGTCTTGGTTATGATGCTTTTGTTGTGACCTTGCTTTGCGCGGGACATCCACGATACAAGGGATTCATTGATTTTCTTCCAGGGCAATTCACCTGTCCAGATACGTCTGGCCAATGCCCTGAGATGTCGGCGGAACCGCCTGACCGGCTTGCCTGTCATCCGTCTGGTGACGCGGCCCGTCGCTCTGAGGCGGTAGCGGAACTTCAGGAAGACGACGCCCTGGCGGATCGGATGCAGACAGGACTTCCCGTTGAGATGCAGACCGATCTTCGCCAGTTCCTTTTCGACGACCTTCCGGCAATACTGCAGGTAGATCTTCGATGGATGCAGCATGACGATGTCGTCCGAATAGCGCAGATACCAGCGGATCCGCAGCTGTTCCTTGATGATGTGATCCAGCGGATGCAGATAGGCGTTGGCCAGCAACTGATGCGACGGACAACCTAGTCCAAGTCCTGGATCATCGAAGCTGTCGATGTCCATGTGCAGGATCCGGCGGAAGTCCGGATTAGTGACCTTGCGTTCGACCATGTCGTGCAGGACGTCATGGCGCAGTTCATAGAAGAAGTGATGGATGTCCAGCCTAAGACACCAACCGTCAGGACCGTTTCGCCGGAAGTAGTCCTGCAGCTCATGTGTCATGCGATCCGTGGCATACAATGTGCCTTTGCCGATCTGGCAGGCACATGAACCGGCGACGGCGTCGCGCATCAGGTCTTCGTATAGCCCGTTGATGCACATCGCCCGCTGGACGACGCGGTCGCGGAAGACGGTGAACGGCGAGACCTTGTAGGTCTTGCTATCCAGCTCATTCTTCAGGGCGAGCGTCAGGCGGAGCTTGTTCGCCGGGATAATCCAGCGCAGGACGCTGGACTTCCAGGCGACGCCCTTCGCGCAGTCATTGACTGCCTGCAGCATGATGTCAAGCGGGAAAGATTCCATTATTTTCCATGATCTGAAAAAATACCGGCGTCGGCAGCCATCCATCGCTTTCGCGGCGTTGGCATCGCCGGTCGTGGTTTCGCCGTCTGCCGATGCAGACGGACAGGATGCGTCTCCCTATGCATGTGATGCGGTTTCCCTCCGGCCATCTGGCCGGGTTACTCCAAAGCGCACATATATGTCTGTATAGTCGGGGGCGAGGCCGTAGGCGTTCGTCGGATTGTTGTTGTTCTCAGCGCCAGAGGTGTTGACGTTGTACTCGTTGTTGTTGCCAGTGTTCGGCGAAGAGAGCCACCAGTTCGTCGCGGATTACAGACGCATCCAGAATTGTCAGCGCATCCAGGCGGCCAGCAGTTGCTGGACTTCCGTGACACGCTCTATCCATAGCTGCAGACGGCGTGGTCTGAACCTATGCGAGAAGTATGCCAGATGGATCTCCGTCAACAGATTGAATGACCAGCCCATTGCCTCTTCCTGGAGTTCCCGGCGACGTCTTGCCGCCGGTCCGTCTGTGCGGATGCTGTTGGCCCGGTCGATGCATCTGCAGATTGCTCTGGCCGCCTGTGTCAATGCCTGTCCGTTGCACCATCTCTGGCGTTTTGGAATCATCTTTTCGCTGCAGGCTGCAAGCACTGTGTAGCGATACAGTTCATAAGCCCGGATTTGGACTTGTAATAATCGGTTAGGCGGCGATCTGTTGATTTCTGCGACTGTCATGTTTTGCTCCTGGCGGCTTGCGCCGCTGATTTTAAGATTAAAAGATTACACTGCATAGGCGGGGGCGAGGCCGTAGGCGCTCGTCGGATAGTAGTAGTACTCACCACCGGAAGAGGTGACGAGGTACTCGCTCTGAATGCCAGTGTGCGGCGAAGACACCCACCAGTTCGTCGCGGAGCCATTCAGCAGCTTGATGCGGCTGCTGGCGTCTGCCGCCCGGTCTCCATACCACTTCCATCGGCGGACACCTTCCGCGACACCGTTATTAATGGTGCCGAAAACTTCATACCGTGAAGGCAGGAAGATCTTCGCCTTGTAGGTCTCATCATGACCGTAGATTGTGCGCAGCGCAACCGTCCGCCGGACGGGGATCAAGACGTTTTTCAGGCCCTGTTCAAGATGGTAGAGGAAGCCCGGCCTGCTGTTGTAGGTCAAGCCGCTTTCCCATAGATTCTTCTTGACCATGTTCCCGGCGGGGGCATCAAGATTAAGATATTGGAATGCATTGGATTGTGGATCACGATTCAAACCATTGGAATACTGCGGGTTAGGATTCTTTTCGAACCAGCTGGCGGCGGGAATGGGATCTCCGGCGTCCCAATCGGTTCCTTCGACAAGCGCCGTGTAGGTCGTGCCGTCATTGGTATAATAGACCTTTCCGGCGATGGCGACCGTGTCTTCGGTCAGCGCATACTGCTGCTCCGCTGCGTCGAACGCTGAAGCTCCCCAGCTGTGGGATGCAGAATAGAGACAGTCGATTGTCTGCCAGACGGATGCGTGAGGATAAAGCGCAGTATCCCATGCGCGGACGCCGTCGTAGTCCATGAGACGGGCGGCGATGCCGTCCAGTTGGACGCCGTCCAGTTTGGTGTTGTCGAAGTCCGCATGCGTGAAGGTCATGACGGATCCGATGGGCATGTAGTTGAGAAGCGTTCCCGCCTGGCTGAAGTAATGGACCAAGGGCCATGTCCAGACGTCAGAAACGGGAATCTGATTGGCCGGTGAGATGGTGACGGCTCCGGCTGTGGAATAGCTGAAGAGAGCATAGGCGTATGTCTTGCCTTCTTCAAGCCCAGAATCAACAAATGCGGTCGTCGAATATTCGTCACGGACATGCTCTCCGCCCATGGCGGTCTCCGCGACCTTGACGCATCCGGGCGCTCCCGGATATTCCGGCCAGACGTTGCCTTCGCGACGCCATAGCTCCGTTTTCAACCATGTGACGAATGGCGACTGGCTGGTGCCGATATATAGATTCGCAGGATCCGTCCAGCTGATCTGCTTGGCGTTTGCGCTGTGGACGACGCCGATGTTCGTGCATGGGCCAAGCGTCGCCTGGCTGATCGTCGCGATCAGGGCTTCCACCTGTGAGCGGTCGAAGGCGGTCTTGCCAGCGTCTTCCTCCGCTTTTTCCTTCGCTATGTTTGCATCCGTGGCGAACTCTTTGGCATCATCCGCGTGACCTTTGGCGGACTTTTCCAATCCCAAAGGCGCGACATCTTCCGGCGATCCTTCAGTGATCTTGACGGCGTTGTTTTTCGCCGTGACTGCGTCGTCTTTTGCGGTTCCTGCCTCTGTGGCTGATGCAGCCGCATCATCGGCATGGCCTTTTGCGGACTTTGTAAGGCCATGAGCTTGCGCCTGCTGATCAGTGCCTTCCGCAATGTCCTTTGCCGCATCGCGGGCGGATTCTGCGCCCGCCTTGGCCTCTTCGGCCTTTTCTTTATAGTGCTTTGCGTTGTCGGTGTCTTCGCCGTCGCGTGTGCCAGTGTTCCCCTTTGTGTAGGATTTTGCCAGTACAGCATCGGCTGCAGCATGTTCGGCTGCAATCTCTGCCGCTTCCTTTGCGACTTCCGTGTCTGCGACGCCATCTTCAAACCGCTGCATGACGGCGTTGATTTCATCTTTAGTGTAATAAATGGCTTCAGGTAATTCAACGTCGGCGTCGCCGGGCTGGATGACGACCGGCTTCGCCGTCGCCTGAGTCTCCGCAAGCGTGATGTAGGCGTCGGCGGTCTTGATATACAAGCCCAAAAGACACGGGACGGGTTTCCGCTTGCCATTGACTTCGCCCAGGAACTTCTGCCAGCGGGTGTCCAGCGTCAGCACTACGGCCTGATTGGTGGCTTCATCCTGCGTGACGGTGTGCGCGATGTGCGCCATGGATCCATGGCATCCGCCGGAAAGCAAATCGCAGTCCAGGCCAAGCCACAAGACGTCGTCTTTGGAGATCGTGCCGGGCGGGAAGGAGAGGTTGTGCGTGACCTTGTCGCCGAATCGGTAGCACGGCCAATCACTTGCCGTGATAGGCGGGTGCGGATCCGTGGCGAGGCAAAACTGAAGGTCGGCGATGTAAAAATTATAAACTGTTGTCGGCATGGTTATTACCCTCTTTTGAAAAATGCTGCGTAAATGGCGACGATAATCGTGGCCAGCCAAGCCAATAGTCGAAGGACTGAGCTGGCGGAGCTGTTCATGGCCGCCAGTTTCTTCTCAATGTCGGTCACGCGGGCGACCAGCCCTGGAGATCCGTTGCCGTACAGCGCACGATAGTCGGTCTCAAGTTTGGTTTTCACGGTCTGGACGTCCGCGTAGATGTCCATGCGCTGCGACTGGCGGTAGG